>JAPSLL010000058.1 GCA_031180805.1 Bacillus sp. (in: firmicutes) | reverse complement strand
TTTGTCGGGTTCTCTCCCTCACCTGGCTTTGTCGGGTTCTCTCCCTCACCTGGCTTTGTCGGGTTCTCTCCTTCATCTTGTTTTGCTTTAACAATAACTTCTGTAAAGTCCATGAATCCTCCATCAACTGTAGCAACGCTAATTGTTACATGTCCTTCATTCAGTGCCTTAACTTTTCCTGCTTCATCAACAGTAGCAATCTCTTCATTACTACTTGACCAGATTACTTCCCTATTAAGTGCATCATCTGGTGTAACTGTAGCATGTAGTTGTTCTTCATTTCCTACTACTAACTCCAAGTTTTCTTTATCAAGAGATACGCTTGTTACTTCATTTTCAACACTTGGCTCCTTGACTGTCGGTACAGTTGAAAGTAGAGCTTCATGCTCAGCTTTTGTCACAGGAATGACAGTTCCATGTCGAGGAGAGGCTGGTAAATCAAAGTTTTCAGACATTTTCCACTCACCAGAATCTAAATCTGTTGTTTCGAATGGAACATAGCCTCTACCACCAAACTCATCTAAAAATAGGTACCATTTTTCTTCAGTATTCGACTTAAAGATTGTTGGCCCTTCACCTGCACCAATTGAACCCTTTCCAATACCTTCCTTAATTAACTCAAAGCTAGGGTCAAGAACAGATCCTCCTACTTCTTGGAAAATAAATTTACCATTTGGTGATTCAGTAGTATTATTTCTTTCATCCTTTGAAAAGCGATAAATTTTACCATCATGCTCAATCATCGTCGTATCAATTACAGAGTATCCATTATCTATATAAACTTCTGGCTCAGTAAATGTATAGAAATCTCTTGTTTTACTGTACATCATTCTGTTATATGTTGAACCAGTATGTTCCTCATTCTCATATAATTTAGAAGCCCAGAAAACAATATACTCGCCAGTGGTCTCATCGTAGAAGATTTCAGGTGCCCACGTATTTCCTGCCTCTTGAGGAGCTACTTCTACCATTCTTTGTTCTGACCAATTAATGAGATCATTCGACTCCCAAACCATAATCGCTCTGCTGCCATGTCTTTGTGCTCTATCCCAATTCCCATTACCATTAATTTTTAGGTCTGTTGCAATTAGATAAAATTTATCTCCCTCTGGTGAACGAATGATAAATGGATCTCTAAGTCCTTTTTCACCTAAATCAGAAGTAATCGCTGGTTCGCCATTGTTTAATTCTTGCCACTTTAGTGGATTATTTCCTTCACTTAAGGCAAAGTAAATTTGTTCACCATTAGAAGTACCCTCACCAGTAAAATAACTAAATACGTATCCTTCATAGCTTTCCTTCTTTGGTAATTCTTTGACAACGGCAAGGAACGGTTTTGTTACTATTTCATTATTTAATACAATAGTTGCCGTCAATTTAACTGTTACGTCTCCTTGTCCATGTATAGGACGAGTCACCTCACCAGTTGTTGTAATAATGGTAGGGTCACTGGATTTCCACGTAATCGTTGAACCATTTTCTCCATTTGTCGGCAATGTTAAGTTTCCACGTACATCAGTTATGTTATAAACGTTTAAAGCCTCTGCGTCTGCTTTAACTGCCGCTAAATCATGAGGCTTCTTTAAAACAGTAACAGTGAAATCTTTTTTCATACTATTTATCCCATTTGAAACTGAGGCTGTTATTGTTACTTTTTGATCACCATCTTCATAAGAAGGTCTTTTTACATGTCCTTCATTTGTAATGATTTCTTTGTTTTGTGATTCCCAAGAAATGACTGTTCCGAACGGTCCATTTTTCGGAAATACCAAATCAGTCACGATTTCGTCCTTACTTTCATTTCCATTAATAAACAGTTCATAATCTAGTTGCTTAACTGCATTTTCCAGTAATAGACCATCCATTTCAGCTATTTTTTCATCCGCTCTTTCTTTTAATTCGCTTACTTCTGAGTCTAATAATGCCCCATCATAAATTTCAAAATCTGCAATCATTCCACCAAAGTATGGATCAGCTGAATAGAATGATTTTCCGATAAAACCACTTGGTCCTTTTAGATTGTTAATCTGGTCTAATGTATAACCATTTGTTGATGCACTCCCGACCTCTTTACCATCAATATAAAGCTTCAATGTTTGATCTTCACCAGACATAACAGCTGTGACTAACTTCCACTCCTTCGATTTTAATGGACCAGTTGTTGCATTCGCACCTGCTTCATTACTCCAGCTTGTCATTCCAAGTCCTACACGGGCAGAACGATCACCTGAATTACGACTTGGTGTTGTAAAGAGATATTTGTTACTATCCTGACCTAATGCAAAAATCCATTCAGCCTCATTTGCTCCATTCCAATTCACCAGAGATGAAACGGTTATACTTTCCAAGTTATCTAAAACACCCTTTGGTATTTCAATATAAGAGCTTGTTGAGCCACCTTTAAAGTTGATAACACCTGCTTCTTCTCCTTTAATTAATTGTGCATTTTCAGGATTTACAAGCTTCCCATCGAAATTCCCAGAATTATCCTTAACGTTTGTTCCATCAATATTTTTCATATCATAATCAAGAATTAATTTTGCTTCCTTCGGCTCTTCGTTTGGAGGTTCAGAAACTTGTTCATCTGCTAAATTAGCAATTTCTTCATTACTTAAAGCACGGTTGTAAATTCTAAAATCATCAAATTTCCCTTTAAATAGACTGTGATTCTCATTGCTAGATTTGCCTAAGTAGTTCATTGTTGTTTCTAAAAGCATTCTCGGCTCAACATTATAAGTTGAGCTTCTCGATACTTCTTTTCCATCAACATATAATACAGCATCAAATCCTTCAATTGTCATCGCTACATGATGCCAGTTTTCTGTTAAAAGCTTAGGAGCTCTTACGGCATATTTATAATTGCTGCCTAATAGTGAGTTTTGATTTGCAAATTTCTCAGTAAAAGGCGTTACAATTGCAAATTCTAAATTCCCCGTATCACCTTGTGTACTTAAATACATTGTATTGCGATTTGCAACTCTTCCTGTATTAGAAGAGAAATCAAAAATTCGTTGATTTGCCCGATTCTCATCCACTTTAACCCATGTAGACATTGTCATACTTTCTAAATCGAGGTCTTTCATTACATTTTTTGGTAGTTCAACGTATCCTGAATTTCCATCTAGGTTTAAAGAGCCGCTTGATTGACCAACAGTATCACTAGAATCGATCTTAGATCCACCTATTAATTTTGCATCAAAACCATTATTAGAAACATCTTTTACTGTTTTCCCATCCATGTCATCTTTGTCAAAGGTATAATGTAGGACAGGTTCTTCTAATTGCTCTGGTGAAGGCATGCCATATTTTTCTTGAAGAGCATTATATTCCGCACGTGTTATTGGAATAACGGTTCCATGTCGCGGTCCTGGTGGAAGAGCATATTCAGATTCGGGAAGTAAATTGTTCACAAATTGTAAGCCATCCTCCAAATTTGTCGACCAGCGTACATGATATGGCCATGAATCTAGGAACATATACCATTTATCCTCATGAATATCTTTAAAGATCGTTTGACCTTCATTGTTTCCTTGATGACCAATTAGTCCTTTGTTCCCATCTTTTGTACCCGGAATTACGTCATATTGAAAGCCATTCTCCTTAATTCCATCTTTATCTTGAAATATATCAGTTGCTTTTTCGTAATATACTCTGTAGTTGACTTCTGATTTAGTAAAGCGATAAAATGTGCCATTATTTTGAACAAAGCTTGTGTCGATTGTCGGGAAGCCTTCATCAATAAACACTTTTGGTTCAGAAAACGTATGGAAATCCCTTGTTGTTGCATAATACATCACATTATACTGTCCTGCTGGTCGTCCATTTGGGTAATCACCATATGTTTCTTCATTTTTCATTGAAGATGCCCAGAATACAACATACTCGCCAGTCTTATCGTTATAAATTGCTTCAGGTGCCCACGTATTGCCACCTGTTTTAGGAGCAACTTCTACCATTCGTTGTTCGCTCCAATTGACTAGGTCATCTGATTCCCAAACCATAAGTGAATGACTGCCAGTAATTTGTGCCTGGTCAAAGTTGGTGCTTTCCCCCATTTTTAAGTCAGTAGCCAACATATAAAATTTGTCACCTTCAGGGGACCTAATGATAAATGGATCTCTTAACCCCTTTTCTCCTAAGTTTGATTGAAGAACGGATTGGCCATTATTCAATGCTCTCCATCTTAATGGGTCTTCAGCTGTAGCAAAGGAAATTTCTTCTCCACCCTCGTATTCCCCTGTAAAATAGGAAAAGAAATAAGCATCATATTTCAATTCACCTGGGTCTTTTATTACCTTTACATTAAATTCCTTTTTCACCTCTACCTCACCATTCGTTATAGTCGCTGTTAATGTAACGTTTGTATCTTTTTTTGGCCTAGCAACCCAACCAAGTTGCTTTGCATCTTCAGTTGCTTGGGCTGAACCTTTAATAATTTCCGGATTTGAAGATTCCCAAGTAATTGTACTTCCATGTTCTCCCTTCACAGGTAGACTAAGATTCCCTCTTACATTATGACTATTTTCCACAGTTACATTAGAGGCATCTAGTTCAACCTTATTTTGGTCGTTATACTCCTTTAACACCTTGACTGTAAATGTTTTTTTGCCTGTTAACCCTTCATAACTCAAATTTGCAGTTAACTCGACTTCTGTGTCTGATTCATTCATTTCAGGACGAATGACTTGTCCGTCATTTGTTATAACCTTTGTATTACTTGAACTCCACGTGATATCTACACCATTCTCACCTTTCTTAGGAAGAGAAAGGTGACTAGTAATCCCATCTTTACTTTTATCTTTTTTGTTTAAATAGTGAGTGATATCCAAAGAATCCAACGCTTCCTTCATAATAAGTTGATTTAAGTTATCTATTTTAGCTACAGTCTCTGTATATAAAGCAGAAACTTCACCATCTGACATTGCACCATCGTATACCCGAAAATCTCCAATCATTCCTTTGAAGAAAGAATCACTTTTAAAGATTGATTTTCCGATAAAACCAGAGAAGCTTGCTGAAGGATCGATAATATCAGATAATTTTTTGTCATTTGCGGATCCTGTAGCTATCTTCCTCCCATTTACATATAAAGAAATCGTGTTAGAAGTTCCTGAGAAAACAACAGTTGCTACTTCCCATTTTCCCTCTTGCATTTGTGATGAGCTTTTAATAAGGGACTCATTTCTCCAACCAGCTTTAGAAATACCTGTAGCTGCAACATTCCCAGAGCCATGAAGTGGTGTTACGAAAAAGTATTTATTCCCATTCTCTGCATCATCTGTTGGTGTTCCCAACCCAAAAATCCAACGATTCGCCCCATCGTTTTCCCAATTTACAAGAGTAGAAACCGTTACATCCTGTTTGCCATCTAATAGATCAGCCCCATCCTTACTTTTAAGTATTTCAATATACCCGCTTCTCGATGTTGAACTTCCACCATTAAACGAAACATACCCAACTTCATCATTGTATACTAAGTGCTCATTTTCCGGATTCTTGAATACACCGTCAAATGTTTGATTATTACCTGAAATGTCCTTGATTGTAATCTGATTCTCATTCTTAACATTTGATTTCATGTCATAATGAAGAATCAATTCAGGTGTCTTTGTTAACTGCTCTTCTGCAAATAATCTTTGTGGAATTATCCCCGATATAGTATTGAAGATTAATAGGGTTAAAACGAATATTGTTGTCGGTTTCTTTATTCCCATTTACGTTCCCCTCCTTAGCATGTTTTTCATCCACTCAATTATAAAACGCTTTCATTTTATATTTAATAGATAAAAATTTGAACATACTTTCATTTTTTTGGCTCTATAAAATAATTAACTTTCCTTTATGTATTTTCTTTAGAGAAAATTGTATTTTTTTTAGCTTGACGGTTTAATAACCTTTTAAATAGGAATCTTAGTAAAAAAGGATGTCACTAAAAACTTAACTTTTTAGGACATCCTTATAAACATATATGGAAGGAGTTCTATCTCCCCTTCACCATTAATGTGATATCGATGCTTGATTTACCTTACTTCGAGAAACAATCACTCGTTGAAGGACAATAAATAACAATAGTAATGCACCAATTGCAATTTTCGTCCACCACGAGCTTAATGTTCCTTCAAAGACGATGACTGTTTGAATAATACCTAATATTAATACTCCAACAACACTACCGGCAACATAACCTGCTCCTCCAGTAAGTAGAGTTCCACCGATAACTACTGCTGCAATCGTATCTAACTCTAGCCCATTTGCATGAAGTCCATATCCTGATAACATATAAAAGGTAAAAATTAAACCCGCAAGAGAAGCGCAGAATCCACTTAATGTGTATATCATAATTTTTGTTTTTCCAACAGGTAATCCCATCAATAATGCAGATTGTTCACTTCCACCTAAAGCATAAACATTTCTACCAAATTTGGTGTAGTGTGCGATAAAAACAGCTGTAATCACGACAACAAGTGCTACAATTACACTAATAGATATAAAATTACCTCCACCAATCGGTATTCGTGTACTAGCCATAAAATTGAAAAATTTATGATCAATTGAAATCGTCTCAACACTAATTAAATAACTCAATCCTCTAGCAAGAAACATTCCAGCAAGAGTAACAATAAATGGTTGTAAGTTAAAATAGTGAATAAGACATCCCATGCCAAAACCAAGAATTGTTCCGACCATTAAGCTAATTGGTATGACAATCCAAGGAGATAGTTGAGCGTTCATCGTAAGACTTGCAGCAACCATACTTGTTAAAGCAATTACCGAACCTACAGATAGGTCAATACCTCCAGATAGAATAACAAATGTCATTCCTACTGCAACTACAATTAAAAACGCATTATCAATAAATAGATTTAAGAATACTTGAGACGAAAAAAATCCTGTATATCTGACTGAACCAAAAATGTACATGACAACAAATAACGTAATGGTTGCAAAAAGTGGGAGATGTTTGGCATTAATCTGTAACTTTCTCATGATAAAGTCACCCCCCCATCCTTCTTCTCTACTTTTCTCATTGCCATTCGACCAAATAGTTTCTTTCTAAACTCTGGAGATTGTAAAAGACATACGATTAGTACAACTATTGCTTTAACAACTAGATTTATTTCTGGCGCAATACCAATGGAATAAATAGTTGTTGTCAAGCTTTGAATAATAAGTGCACCGATCACTGTTCCACCTAATGAAAATCTTCCTCCATTTAACGAAGTACCTCCTATAACCACTGCTAAAATCGCATCAAGTTCATACCATAAACCAGCATTATTACCATCTGCACTCGCAACGTTAGAGCTCAAAATGAGTCCCCCGATTCCAGCACATAAGCCGGAAAAGATATAGACCATTAGTAAAATGTTTTTTGAATTCAAACCTGCTAAACGACTTGCTTCAGGATTTGTACCTACAGACTCAATGAATAATCCTAATGCGGTTTTTCTTGTTAAGAATGCAGCAATAGCGAGAACTGCTGCAACGATAAAAATCGAGAAAGGAATCATCAATAGGTGACCGCCACCAATAAACGTATAAGGATCATAATAAACAGTCATAATTTGACCATCCGTAATTAACTGTGCAATACCACGCCCCGCCACCATTAAAATTAACGTAGCTACTATTGGCTGTACACCAATCCGTGAAACAAGCAATCCATTCCACACCCCAGTCAACAGTGAGATCGCAATAACTAACCCAATTGCGATAAATAATGGGGTTAAATTATCTCCAGTAGCACCGCTTACAGCCATCGCTCCTACAGCACCAGCCATCGCAATGACTGAACCAACTCCTAAGTCTACTCCTTTAGTAGCAATAACAAGTGTCATCCCAATCGATACAAGTAACAATGGTGCTCCTCTATTCAAGATATCGATGAGACTTCCGGTTAAGTAACCGTTTTTGACTTCAATGGAAAAAAAGCTTTTATCAAAGAGTAGATTTATAGATAAAATCAGTAACAATACGACAATTGGCCAAAATAACTTTGATTTCATCATGATATATTTCCTCCAGCCATAACTTTCATGATGTCTTGTTGTGATAGTTGTTCATTATTATCAATTTCGGCAACCTTTTTATGGTCTCGTAAAATTGCTATTTTCCGACAAGTTCTTAACACTTCTTCTAATTCAGATGAGACGAATAATATAGACATTCCATCTTTGCTTAAGGAGAGCATTAGCTTCTGAATTTCTGTCTTTGCTCCAATATCAATACCTCTAGTCGGTTCGTCTAAAATAAGGAGGTCCGGGTTTGTAATTAACCATCTTGCTAACAATACCTTTTGCTGATTTCCACCACTTAAATTTTTAATTAATTGTTCTGGATTAGGAGGATTAATATTTAGAAGTTTTATATATTCATCTGCAATTTCTATTTGCTTCTTCATAGGAATATGTTTGAACCAGCCCTGTGTTCCTTGGATTGCTAGTATCATATTTTCACGGATTGTTAAGTCTGCAATAATCCCTTCTGTTTTCCTGTTTTCCGAACAAAAGGCAATTTTATTTGCTATAGCATGTTTAGGTGAATGAAGATTTACCTGTTTACCATTTAACGCAATATTTCCTGAATCCGGTTTATCTGCACCAAATAATAATCTCGCTAATTCAGTTCTACCTGAACCTAGGAGTCCTGCAAGACCAACAATTTCCCTCTTATGAATATCGATATTGAAGGGTTCAATATTTCCTTTTTTCGAAAGATTTTTCCCTTGCATAAAAGGTTCCATTTCTGTATTACTTGTATCTATATTTTTTTTGTTCTCATTGATCTCGTTTAGATCCTTCCCAATCATTTTTGAGACAAGATCAAGTCGACCAATTTCTTTTGTCAGATATTCTCCAATCCACTTTCCGTTACGTAGGACCGTTAATCGATCTGTTATTTCATAAATCTGATCGAGAAAATGACTAACAAAAACGATCGCTAACCCATCCTTTTTAAGCTTCCTTATAACACCAAACAGCTGATTAACCTCATTTTGGTCAAGACTAGATGTAGGTTCATCTAAAATCAATACTTTCGCTGAAACATTTAGTGCCCGTGCGATTGCAACCATTTGCTGAATGGCAACTGAATAAGATGACAATAGTTTTGTTACATCAATATCTAGGTTTAATCTTGACTTTAATAAGTCCTTTGCTTGTCTGTTCATCTCTTTCCAATCAATGCGTCCTCGCTTAACAATTTCTCGTCCAATAAATATATTTTCGACTACAGATAAATTTGTACATAAGTTAACTTCTTGATAAACCGTACTGATCCCTAAATTTTGTGCTTCTAGTGGGTTTGTTACATGAATTGGTTTTCCTTCTAGCGTAACGTTTCCTTCATCTATCGAATACACACCTGTCAAAACTTTAATTAAGGTTGACTTGCCCGCACCATTCTCCCCCATTAGTGCGTGAACTTCTCCAGGATATAATTTCAGATGAACATTTGACAAAGCTTTAACTCCTGGGAATTCTTTTGTAATTCCATCCATGACGAGTACTGGAGTTGCTGTTTTCATAGAGTTCCCTCCTATCAAGCTCACTTAATATTTTGTGAATTAATTAGAAAGTCACTAGTTTACAATACCGAATTGATTACTAGTGACTTTCCAGTTGAATTAATACTGACGAGTTGGAAGAAGCTCTTCCGCTTGGTCCATTGTATACATGCTTTCTTCTACTGCGACACGCTTTTCAATTTTCTCTCCAGCTAAGTGAGCTTCAATCAAGTCAACCATTTGTGGGCCAAATAATGGGTTACACTCTACTGTGACGTTCATCTTACCTGCTGCCATTGCCTCGAATGCACCTTTTACTGCGTCGACACCGATAATCTTAATGTCTTCACCTGGTTTTAAGCCATATTCTTCAATCGCTTGAATTGCTCCTATCGCCATGTCATCATTATGTGCGTATAACACATCAATGTTGTCTCCCTCTGACTTTAGGAATGCCTCCATTACTTCTTTTCCTTTTGCACGTGTGAAGTCACCTGTTTGTGATTTGATAATTTTAAGATTTGGGTGTTCTTTGATGACTTCTTCAAATCCTTCTTTACGGTCAATTGCTGGTGCTGAACCTACTGTACCTTGTAGCTCTACGATATTCACATCACCTTTTACATCCTTTGTTTCTTCCACCAACCAGTTCGCCGCTTTTTTCCCTTCTTCAACGAAATCCGATCCTAAGAATGTGACCCAAAGGGAGTCATCTTCAATATCAACTGCACGGTCTGCGAGAAATACTGGTATTCCTGCATCCTTTGCTTCCTGTAACACAGTTTCAAACCCTGTTTCAACTACTGGTGAAAAGACGATGGCATCTACTTTTTGTGCGATAAACGAACGAATCGCTTTTATTTGATTTTCTTGCTTTTGCTGTGCGTCAGAGAATTTCAACTCATGTCCCGCATCTTTAATTGCGTCCTGCATAGACTTTGTATTCGCTGTTCTCCACTCACTCTCAGCACCAACTTGTGAAAAGCCTATGACTAACTTATCCCCAGATTTAGTACCTCCTGAACCCGTGTCCTTATTATCTGTATTTCCTCCAGTTCCTGATGAGCTACATGCTGCTAAAAAGAGCATTAAAGCCATTACTATTAAAATAAATGCTTTGCCTTTACCTATTTTTTTCATAAAATGAACCTCCCTTTCATTCCAATTCTTTGTTTTTTTACATTGCTGAATTGGTATAAGTTTATCTTAAAGCGTTTACATTTGTGTTTGAATAGAATAACTTTTGAATTAATTGTATTTATTTATGCCATCTATAGAGCAAAGCAACTAAAGTTTAAATATTTTTAGAAAAGTTGCACTATTTTTTAATAAGGAAAACCCTCTTGATTATTCAAGAAGGCCGAATGTCATCAATATATGATTATGTTGTCAAAAAAATTGATTAACCCAAAACAAATCAATTAAGTAAATAACTCCCGTTTTACATGAGCTTCATAGTATCAGTAATCATTGCCAAACGAAAAATCCCTTCATTTTCTAGCTTCCCGCTAATTGCATTTGGTTTTTAAATTGTCTTGTTGTCATACCAGTTATTTTTTTAAAGGTTCTACAAAAATAATGTGAATCACTGTAACCAACTTGATTCGCAATTTCATATGTTTTATTTTGTGTTGTCTTTAAAAGCTCTTTTGCCTTTTCAATTCGAATATTCGTTAAATATTCAATTAATGTTGTACCTGTTTCTTGACTGAATAGATGGCTAAGATATGATGCGCTTACATTTACAGCATCTGCAACTGTTTGCAATGATAATTGTGAGTCATCAAACCTCTGATGAATAAAATTCACTGCCATTTGTACTGATTGGGAATAATGAATAGTAGATCCGTTTCTTGTCGATAAAACCAGTTTTAACATTTTTTCCATATAGGAAATAACCTCATCATAATATCTAATCCAGCTAGCATTCATTTCTAATTGACTAATTTCCTTCATAACTTCAGAGTTGTCAGTTTTAGTTTCCGATTCCTTTAAATAATGTGTAATCGTAATAGTAAAATCCATTAGAAAATAATAAATGGTAAATTGTGAGCGAACATTCCCTGTTTGAAGATATGACGAATAAGAACGGGAAAAGCTTTCAATATCACATTCTTTTCCCACTTTAAGAAACTCGATCAAATCTCTTCGTTTAAAATGATGTAACTCTTTTTTCGATTCAATATCTCTTTCTGTTTCCTTTGTACTATATTTTCGTATGATTTTCGAATAATTTTTTTCTTCATCTGCTTCTGAAAAAGATAGTGAAATACCTTTTATACGACTTTCAACTTTCCCTATACCAAAGAGAATTGAACGATCAGGTGAATGTTCTTCATATTTATGCAAACGTTGTCTAATCATTTCAGATTCATTTTCAAGCTGCTGCTTTGACTCTCCTAACATAATAAAAATAGATTCTCTTACCTTCCTATGAAAACGCAAACATAAGTAGTCTTTTTCAATCCAGTCAAACTCATGAGAATCGCTTTTACTTTCAACCATGACGACATAATAATAGCTTGAAATAAGATGAATATTAAGTCTTGATGCTTCTTTAACAGCATCTGAAAAACTATATAACCCTTCACAAAGTTCATATAGAAATTTATCTCGAGCAACGGTTTTACTTTGCATGGCTTGATTTTTTAAATCAAGAAGTCGTTTTTTGTTAAGCTCCTCCTTCTCAATCTGAGCTGAAACTTTCATAAGTATATGAAGCAAATCTTTTGAACTTACTGGTTTCAGACAATATTCAGTCACTTGAATTCGCATTGCTTCTCTAGCATATTCAAATTCATCATGTCCACTTAGTATAATGATTTTGGTTGAAGGCATTTTTTCTCGAATCATTCGACTTAATTCAAGACCATCCATAAACGGCATTTTAATATCAGTGATAACAATATCGGGTTGGTGCCTCTCGATTAAAGGAAGCGCAACTTCACCATCTGAAGCATCACCACAAAAAACAAAGCCTTCATTTTCCCAATTAATACTTTTCGCAATTCCTTCTCTAATTGCTATCTCATCATCCACTAAGAAAACTTTTTTCATATTATCACCTCTTTGCTGGAATTATGATACTTACACGTGTTCCAGAACCATACCAACTATTAATTTTTAGACCAAATGGTTCACCATAAAATAGAACAAGCCGTTGATGTACATTCACCATACCAAACCCTCCTTGGTCTTTTTCAAATGGAACGCCTTGAGACATTTGCTTTTTTATTTTCATTAGTTCATCTTCTTTAATCCCAATCCCATTATCGATGACATCAATACAAATATGTCCTTCTGGGTTAAAATCACCTTTAATTCGGACGAAGCCCTTGCCACGCTTATTTTTTATACCGTGATAAATAGCATTTTCAACAAGTGGTTGAAGTGATAATTTTATAATTTCATATTTTAAAATGTCTTCATTTAGATGAAATGTTACGTCTAAAATATCTTGGTATCGTATTTTCTGTATTAAAAGATAATTCCGAATATGTTCTATTTCATCCTCTAATAGGATACAATCTTTTCCTTTGCTTAAGGAGATTCTGAAAAAATGGGACAAGGCCTTTGTGATCTCCACTACTTGATCGCCCTTTTTTGCTTCTGCCATCCAAATAATCGTTTCGAGTGTGTTATATAAAAAATGTGGATTGATTTGAGCTTGCAGGGTACGTAGCTCAGCAATTTTTAATTGTTTTTGTTCATCCACGCTTTTTTTTACTAGAGTATTGATTTTCATCATCATGCTATTAAAATTTTCACCTAAGTCAGCAATTTCATCTGTCCCATGATTTTTCACCATCACATTTAGATCTCCTAGTGAGGCATGTTTCATCTTCTTCTTTAAAACTCGAAGCGGCAGAATTAATCTTGAAGTAATAAAATAATAAAGGCCAATGATAAAAATAATACTAGACCCCACTGTGAAAATGATGAGACTTTTAATGTTTTCTGTTGACTTTACAATTTCTGATAAAGGGGATACTCGAACAATCTTCCAACCTGTAACTTCAGAAGTTTGAAAAACAATTAATTTTGAACGTTCAGTAAGGTAACCATAACGGTTTTCTTCGATGAAGTCTCTATTTTCTATTTTGGGGGCACTTGCTAATTCTGGTGAAACAAATAACGTGTTTCCATCCTGATCTTCAATATGAATCGTTCCTGAAATTTTTGAAGCAGTTTCATGAAGAATGTTCTTGAAAGTAGAAGCTTTTATTATGATAGTTATGAATCCGAGAATTTTTTTAGAATCATCTGAAACAATAGCACTTGTCATCGAAAGTGCGGGGGTGCTGTTTTTGTAAATCGGCTGAATCACTGTGTTAATATTGTCTTCAAGGTCATTATGATTCTTTAGCTGATTAAGTGATACCTTATCTAATAGATATACACCACGATCTTCACTAATCGCTTTTCCTTCGAGATCGATAATTCTAATATTCATTATCGTATCACTATACTGATAGTTTTCTTTATAAAATTTTATCATTGTAAGTATATCTTTTGCTTCATTAGCTGTATTTTTGGAGTCAATCAAAAATTGGACAGTGCTTTCCTTTTTACCAATCTCATTGAATAGCTTGATATCTTGAATAATGACATCAAATTCTCTAGTTAATTGGTCAACTTTTTGTTGTGCCAACGCATATGAATTTTCAGAAACAATGTTGTATGATTTTATATAAGAAACAACTCCTACTACAATTAACGGTATAACTGTTAATAATATAAACATAACCATTAGCTTTAAACGAAAACTTGAATTTATCCTACTTATCAATTTCATACATTACCTACCAGTCTTTATTTAATAGTAATGCAAGCTTTTAAAAGGGAAGACCCATACAATTCAAATGATTAAAGTTTAAACTGTTTTATGTTATTTTCCATTTCTTGTATTCGCTCAACAAGTTTATATGATGCATCAGAAACTTCTTCAAGGGTCGTTAGCTGTTCTTCTCCCATAGCAGCAATTCCAACAACTTGTTCTTTGCTAATTCGCGAACTATGTTCAATTTCCGCAATCATTTGGCGAACAGTAACCATTTGTTCAAAAGCTACTTGAATATCTTGTTTAATACTTTCAATTTCCTCTTGTTGCTCATTTCTAATTGAAAGAACCTTCTGGTAACGACTCTTTATTTGAGTTGATTTTATATTTGAAGTACGAATATTTTCTAAATTTTGTAAAATACCAGATTGCATCGTAACAAAAACATCCTGTAATTGGATCACTTCATTTTCAATATTTAGAGAAAGCTTTGTAGATTCCTCTGATAGTTCTTTAATACGTTTGATTGCACCTTCAACTTTATTGTTTATGAAATTTTTCGAAAGTTCATTACCTAATGACTGACATACAATATTCAATTCAAATAAGATAAGCTTCATTAATTTTAAATGGTCATAAATCTCTCTAGAATTTTTTTGAAGCTTTCTGGAATCGTTGTTTTGTATCTGAATATTGCCGTAAATCGATTCAATCTTTTCTATAAAGTTATCTATAGAATCATTAATTTCATCCGTTAATCTTGTCGTTTCACTAGAATGTAAATTAATTTTGTTTGATTTAATCAATACTTCATTGTATTTGTGAAATAGTTTTTTTACGGTTGCTACTGATTTATGAATGAGTTCATCTTGTTTATGAAGATTAATCGAAATGGTTTGAGTTGCTTCCGCTACTTCTTCACCAGCAAGTCTATTCTCAAGAATACTTTGATGGATGTCCTTTGACGTTACCGCAACAAGGTCATTTGTTTTTCTAACACTCATAATAATATCTTTTAAGTTATGAAACATTCGATTATATGCTCGACATAAATCTCCAATTTCATTTTTGGAAGGGATCGAGATTTCGCCAATCGTTAAGTTTCCTTCAGCAATTTCATTCGTTTTTTGCCCCAACTTCCGAATCGGTTTTACAAAATTCCCCGATATATACCAGGCAAATAACAAAGAGGTTAGAATGACCACGATAAATAAACATAGATATATAGTTAGGTCTCTCTGTAAATTTAATGAAATATCATTCTTGGATTGTCCAATTATAACAAGCGTCGATTGTAAAAGTAACTGAACTTTTTCATCAATTAAGGTTGATAGGATTGTAATGTATTCATATGTAATATTTCGTTTATCTGCAGAAACCCCGGATTGAATTTGCTCACCAAGTTTATCAATATATTGAGTTGTGGTATTTAATATTTCACGAACTGCAATAATCTCTTCTGTAAATAATTCGCTTTTATCATTCATTTCAATTTTTTCTAAATTTCGGTACATATCTTTTAGATGATCATATTGAGTTCCACTTTCAAATGGAACTTTACCATAAGCAATATCCCTAATTTCATCATTTAACTGTTGTTTTAATACACCATTTATTGAGTTAGTCATTGTAACCGTTTCCAACATTGCGTTATATTGCTTAACATACCCTAAGAAAAGATAGATTTGGACACAGTTAATAGCTGCAAGCCATACAAGGATTGCAAGAATGACTAGAATTAGCCTAGTCCTTAATGAATAGTCAGATAACTGCAAACTAAATTTCATATTATAATCCTCCCCCCTACAATAGTAATGCATTAAAAAAAGGAAAAATGTTCAAAAATTTCCCAATATTCAAAAATATGGCAATAATAATATAACATCTTTCCGAGAAATTAGTCACGATTTTTAAGTACACTTCAAGGCGGCTGCATATCTTGTTGCTAAATTCATATTAATGATATAGTTTTTTATTTTCACAGGAGTAAAAAAGGGTTACGCCAATGTTGAAAAAATGATTTAATTTGCCCCATATCTTTTTATACTACCTAGCTGATTTTATATCAAAGATGATTAAATAACTGCCCAAACCTTATTTACTAGTGCAATATGATAAATAAGTTTTATACCTAATTAATTTTATGCTGTATTAACCTGTAACAGACTATGGAAGTAGCTCTTATGTAATTCAAAATATCCCTAACGATGCGATTAACTTATAGTAAAATGGAGTAGCTTCACAGTTGAAGTAAGCTAGATAGAAAAATAGGAACTTATAAAGACCAAAAACCTATGTGAAGCCTTTCTATACCGAGGAGTCGAAGGTTACTATATTCAAAATCATGTGGTGGAAAGATACTTAAAAAGTGAATTTGACTGATTTAGTTCATTAAAACGTGTGCTCAAGAAGGAATTTATTATGTTAAGCTCATAGCAATTCTGCTATTGAGCTTATTCTTTATAGTCATCTATTTCAATTATAGGCCGTAATTAAAAAAAAAGTGAAAAATAATTCTCCCCTGAATATGAACAATGTAGATAGCCCAAACTACTAACTTTTTATAATTCTCGAATATATTCAATAAAAAAATTTAAACCAGTCTTAGGAAATCGATGATTCTTCTGTACCAACCATAAATCTCTTACAAGCTGTAATCCTTCAATCTTTACCTCTCGCAATACCCCGTATTTCAACTCTCTAAGAACGGTTAACTTTGGAAGAATACTTACTCCAAGCCCAGCTTCAACCGCGCTTTTAATCGACTGTGTACTCCCTAATTCCATTGAATTTCTTATTTGTTCAAGTATTTCTAATTTACTTAAAGCATCTTCAACGATCTGACGTGTTCCTGAGTCAGTCTCACGCCAAAGCATTTTCTCCTCTGGTAGTTCAATTATGCTTATGCTCTCTTTCTTTGTCCACCGATGATTAGCTGGAACGATTAAGACCAATTCATCGTCTGCAAATTTTTCAGTAATTAGTTCTTTATTGCCTACTGCACCTTCAACTAACGCAACGTCAACATCGTTATGCTCTAATTTAGTAAGAATAGTAGGTGTGTTTCTAACCGTTATACTGAACTTAATATTTGGATAAATTTTGCTAAAGCTTCCTAGTATATCTGGCAATAAATATTCACCAATGGTTAAGCTAGTGCCAACATTTAGAACCGTTTCAGCCCGACCAGTAAGCTCATGAACAGCAGCAAACGATCTTTCTGTATAATCAATAATTTCCTTTGCATATGGATAGAGTACCTTCCCAGCCTCAGATAGCTTTAGTTTTCCATCCACTCGATCAAATAAGAGCGCACCATATAATTCCTCAAGCTGATGTATTTGTCTTGTTACCGCCGGTTGAGAAACAAATCCTATCTTTGCTGCCTTCGTAATACTTCCTTCATCCACAACATGGCAAAACATCTTTAAGCTTTCAATATTCATCTCTGCTCCACCACCTTTATCTATATTTTTATTATGTATTCTCCGTACAGAATCCTTAAATAGCTAAAATGTCCTTAATTATTATTGGATAAAAAATAGCATCTCTTTCTATTATTACTATTATTAATACAATCATAATTTAAAAATTACTAAATAGGAGGTAAAGGAATATTTACCCCCATTATTTAAATTATAGCTCAAAATCTTCATTAATTAATCTTTATATTTATTTAATAAAAGTAGTTTTTTTCAGCAGTATCCCGGAAAGTCATGAAAAGACTTAATATGGAGAGTTGGTCAATTCAAGTGCACTATAAAAATTTGAATCAACACTTTTGAAGTAAAGATAGCGAAGGTAGAAGGTTACCTCTGTAAAATTGCATTATATGCTTGCTTTAAAACACTTTTTACATATCTTAAAAATAATTTTAAATTTTTATATCTGTTAGATAACATAAATCACTAGTTTAGATACATCCGAAAACCAATAACAATTAATAAAACAGATAGCATTTGGAGTATCACTTTTCCAGGAATTTTTTTCGAGAGGAGAACACCAATTTGTGAACCAATAATCACTCCTAAACCACCCCAAAATACAGTCATCCAGTCAATACTGTTATAAAACATTTGGGAGATGACTCCAATCGAAGAGTAAAGAGTTAGAGAAAAAATAGATGTCGCAGTTGCTACATGGGTTGGTACCTTAAATCCATATATTAAAATAGGAACAAGCAGCCAACCACCTCCGATTCCCAAATAGCTAGATAAAACCCCCATTAGAAATCCGATTGGAAGAATAAGTATTATCGGAAGGTGACCCTTCTTATCTGTAAAAGGCACTGAAACAGCTGATGCTGCTGCAACCTCATCATAACTTCCTTCTTTATTCATTAAATGAACCTTTTTCTTTTTTAAAATAGCTAAAGGTGAATTATTGGCAAATAAGAAAATTCCTAATGCAACTAAAATCGTTGCAAAAATGACGTAGAAATAGCTTGATGAATAGATTTGTAGTAGCCATACACCTAATAAGGAACCAGGAAGAGCGCCAATACTTAGTGTTAAACCTGTATGATAATCGATACGCTTTTGTTTGGCATAACCAATGACACCAGATAAGGAGTTAATTAATACGATAACAATTCCGGAACCAGCCGCTACCTTAGGATCCATATGAAATAAAAGCAGAAGTGCTGGTACGAAAATAAAGCCGCCTCCAGCTCCAACAATTGTTCCATAGCTCCCCGCTATTATACCGACTGCTAGAAGTAATAAACCTGTAGTATATTCCATCATTATTTCTCCTTTCCCTTATGCTTTAAGGCTATCAAAGTAATGAAGAATTGTATATTTGAATAATTTTATAGGCTATAAGCAACTGTTATACCCACTAATGCAATCAGAATTATACAAAATCGATATAAGAGGATACATTCAAGCCTTAGTAATACATTTTACAAGGTTAGAATTAAGTTATTTTAATTAAAGAAATAAAAATAAAAGGATTCCTCCTATTGAGAAACCCCTTTATTTCTGCATTATTGAGTTTTAGTTTAAAAAAGCCAATTTCTTCTGCCATTCAGAAGATAATTTTTCACTAAAAACAATCTATGATTTACACTCGCTTCTTTTTATCGCTTTACAATCATAACTCCATATCCATCCAATGATGTCGTCCCATTTAATTTCTCACCTGTTAATAAATCTGTTCCTTCACTAATCTCTACTTCAACTTTTGTTGCATTGTGGTTGAGAACAAATAAGTATGAGTGACCGTCTTTCATTCTTTCTGTAACCTCTATCCCTTTTGGTGCGTCAAGCAAAGGTTTGATTTCCTTTTCCTCACACACTGTTTTGACGAAATCGGATAAAAGTGACGGGTCAGGGCATGTGCCAACGTAATATGCCTTTCCTTTTTCAAATGTGTTACATGTAATGACAGGTGTACCTGCATAGAAATCTGATCCGTATTCAGCAAGAACTTGGGCACCTTCTGAATGGATGATATCAAACAATAAGCTACATTCATAGCTACCTGATAGACTGCCAGTTTCCTTCTTAACGACAATTTGATTTGTTACTCCAGGTGGCAGTGCATCAATTTCTTCTACCCAAATCCCGAGAAGGTCTCGTAATTCTCCTGGATAACCGCCAAGAGTAACAAGGTCATGTTCATTCACAATGCCACTAAAGAACGTCGTCACAAACGTTCCTCCATTTTTCACAAACTCTTTCACCTTATCTGCATATCCTGTTTTCACCATATATAGCACAGGTGCAAAGACGATTTCATACTTGCTTAAATCCTCCTCAACACCGATCATGTCAACAGCTATATTTTCTTCATAAAGTGCTGCATAATATTTATGAACTTCATTTACATAATCCAATGCCTTTGATGGACCGCTTGATAATTCCGTTGCCCAACGATTTTCCCAATCAAACACGATTGCTACTTTTGCTTGCACACGTGAGTCAAGCAATGCATCGGAAAGCTGTGTAAGCTCCTTCCCTAGTGCTGCTGTTTCTCGGAAAACTCTTGTATTCTCATGACCGACATGCTCAATAACGGCTCCATGGTATTTTTCACAAGCACCAACTGATCGTCTTAATTGGAAAAACATGACGGTATCCGCGCCTCTAGCTACTGCTTGATAACTCCATAAGCGCATTACACCTGGACGCTTTAAAGAGTTATATGGCTGCCAATTTTGCTGGCTTGGTGTCTGCTCCATAAGCATAAACGGCTGACCGCTTTTTAGGCCACGCATTAGATCATGCCTCATCGCTGTAAAGCTCTCTGGTGTGTCATATGCAGGATAATTGTCCCATGAAACAACATCCATTTCTTTGCCCCATTTAAAATAATCAAGCTCTTTATACGTACCCATTAAATTAGTTGTAACTGGAATATTCGGATTATGTTTTTTTAAGGCATCCCTCTCTAGTTTATAGCACTCTAGTAAGCTATCAGATTGAAAAATTCGATAGTCTAAAGATATTCCTTGGAAATTTGTCGAGTCCCCATTCCACTCTTCACTAATAGCATTAGGAGGGACAATTTCATCCCACTCGTAAAACGTATGGCCCCAAAATCTTGTATTCCATGCTTTATTTAGGCTTTCTAAGCTTCCGTATTTATCCTGAAGCCATTTTCTAAAGCCTTCAGCACAGTTGTCACAATAACAGTAGCCGCCGTATTCATTGGATACATGCCAAATTAAAACTGCTGGATGATCTTTATATCTTTCGCCTAAACTGTCTGCTATCTTTTCTGCATACTTTCGATAAGTTGGGCTGTTTGGACATGAATTATGTCTGCCGCCAAATTTCCTTTTTCTTCCTTCATAATCAACTCTTAGTACATCTGGATATTTTTTAGCCATCCAAGCAGGGTGAGCACCTGTACTCGTCGCTAAACAGGTATATATTCCATTTTGATATAACCTGTCAATTTGTTCATCAAGCCAAGAAAAGTCATACGTCTCTTCATTAGGCTGATTTAATGCCCAAGAAAACACATTTAATGTCGCAACATCAATTCCAGCTAGTTTAAACATTCGAACATCTTCATCCCAGTCCTCTTTTTCCCACTGCTCTGGATTATAATCCCCACCATACCAAATCTTTGGAAGTTTTTCGTTAATCATATCCCATCACCTTTTCCCTTTATATCATTATAATTACATTGTATACGATTACAAAATCGGAATATATATAATATAATGGAAAGCGATATAAGAAAAAGGAACTCATTTAACAATGATTTTCGGAAGGATGCATACCGATGAAAAAGCATGTTCTCATTCCCCTAAATGAAAATAAACTGCCGCTTTTTGTTGAAACGATTGGTTTCAATCCTATACAGGAGACGATTACACGGCCAAATGGTTATCCATATTACCATTGGATTCAAACGGTCAGCGGACAAGGCTCTATCCTATTTCAGAATCAACAAATAAACCTTACTGCAAATAACGGTTTCCTCCTTTTACCTCATATGCAACATTCTTATAGAAATGAACAAAGTGATTCCACACCATGGGAAACACTTTATATAACATTTGGCGGAAGCATGGTAAAAGAAATTTTAATTACACTCGAACTCTATCAAAATGCTTTTTTCCACTGGGAACAAGAGGCACCGATTTCCACATTCATTATGAACATATTAAAGCAAAGTGACGAGACAACAGATAGCTTTAGCATTCGTGCTTCTTCCCATGTATATGAATTTCTCCTTCTATTAAAAAAATACGGTAAAACCTATAAGAGCAGTTTAAAAGAAACGAATAACTTAAATACTCTATATTCACTCATAGACTGGATGAAATCCCAGCTTTCGAATCCAGACGTTGGCCTAGATGAAATGGCGCTATTTATCAACACATCTAAACGGCATTTGAATTCATTATTTCAAAAAAACTTTCATGTAACTCCTTATGCCTATTTTGTGAATTTACGAATCCAGCAATCCAAAAAGCTACTCCTAGAAAACAACGATACAACGATTGGAGAAATCGCCGAACAAGTTGGTTTCCGTTCCACAAGCCATTTTGTCGCTACTTTTAGAAAAATGGTCGGAATTCCTCCTGAGAAGTATCGTCATCTCAACGGTGTTATTTAATACATGGCTCTTTTATAAAGCAAAAAACGCTAGAAACAGTGTGATACTGATTCTAGCGCTAACGTTACATATGTACTTACATTTGATCTTCTTTTGTTGGCCCCATAATACTAGGTACTTTTAGTCCGGCTTGACGTAGAAGTACTGTCATTTGTCCGCGATGGTGTGTTTGATGTTCGATGCATTTACTGAGCATCATTCCACGAGGCATTAATTGACCAAAAGCCTCAACCTTTTCAACGATGCTATCATCGGTTAGTTCCTCTTCAACCACCTTTTTTAATTCCTCGGATACCTTTTTATAAGCATCAAGAATCTCGCTTGCCTTGTCAGGTACAGTTCTTACATCCCCCGGAACGGTAACATTCAAGCCTATTTGTCCGGCAAAAAACGAAACACTTGTCACTAAATGCCAGCCTAACCAGCCGAGTGTATTATGGCCTTCCACGATTGCTTGATTTAATTTTTCATCAGTTAAAGCCTCTAAAACACTAATTGTGCCGCTCGCTGAGTTAGACCAATCAAATAAAAAATCATTAACTGTTCTGTACATCGAATCACTCCTTTAGTTCACATTATCAATTTTCATTATAATCATCTCAGGTTTTCATTTGCAATTTTTATGACTAAATATTAATTAGTGCTTGTTTACTTTTTCTATTTCTGTTATAGAAAAAACAAACAGATCAATTAGCGATATACCGAAAATAAAAAAAGCTCCACTCCCTTTCATATAAAGGAATTGAAGCTTTATTCATTAATCACCTGTAAAGAGACTTAAAATCTCATACTTTCCCAACCAATAGTCTATTTGTTAGAGCATCTAGACCGTTCTTTAATCTTTGTTGTGCTTCCTCATGAATGGAAAAGGAATCAATTGTATGAGAATTTTCTTGGTGGTATCTCTTAACAGCTGTAGTTTTTTGGTAAACGCATAATTTCTTCTGTATTATCCATTTACCTTAAGCCTCCCTTCATAAACCTTAAATAATTTGTTTCACAAGCTCTTGAGCTATATTCACTTATGTGTGCAATATTACCAAATTCGTTGACGGTATGCCCCGAAGTCTAGTAGTGTGCGAATTGTCTTCTCTTGATTCTAAAGCATTTAAAGGGATATCACCTGTCAATGAACCTATGCATTCCATCATACTTAATAGTTTAAAACTATATCATCTTGTATTTATTTCGGATATAATCTACTATCACTTTCCTATTTCTCCCTAAATGTATCAACATAATTTCCTGAACCCCATAACTTTTGATTCTCGTCTTTGTATTTCAAATTTGCATGACGATTAAATATTATCAAACTGCCTTTCTCTTTAAATAACCTACAAGTGAAGATACCCTTAATATAGATGGAATGTTTACTAACATATGTGCGTGATTTTTACATGCTGTTGCTTTCTCTACACCTTTTCTTTCACACAAGATGGGTAGTTTTTCCACTGTCCCTTTTGATTTCCCCATAAATTACTTGTCTCATAGGTGATCTACTTTTCTAATGTCGAAATTTATCCAAAGTAAGTTCATTGAAAACAATTGAATTAATAGAACTAAATACCCATAATTAAATTAGTTTATATAAAGGAGTTTAATTATGATCTCTAGTGAAGAAATGACTATATTTATTGAAGAACTTTATTCATTAATACAAGACTACAAAAGATGTAACGATACAAAATTAAAAAAACAAATTCATGATGAAATATTAGTTTTAAGTGAAATTATTGATCCTAATACTTCTTTTATTTAATTCTCTTTTTAAGTCAAGAACTCATTTGTTTACCCAATTCAAAAACTCTTTTGTGTCATATTATTTGGCATAAATTGTTCTAATACTTGAGAATATAGGTGTTGGTATTAAATAACTTCACCTTCATCTATATTTCTGACTCTTTCTGTAACAATGTTTAAATCCCCATATGTCATATACTAATGAGTAAAATAGGCAGTTACTGTTGAAATTTTGCAATATACTCGAAAATATCAAATTTTGACTGAGCTTCTCCTTGACTAATAACTGTTTATGAACCATCTGCATTGACTACATGAATTTTAACCATTTGATATCCATCAAATTCTTTGTCACGAGGAATCATCATGCAGCCTACTACACCACTTTTATAAATTCACACCCATCCATTGATATCTTCTTTAGAAAAGTTATATTTTTTCATCCTTTCTTTATTTCTCAATTACAAACTGGATGTTTAATCACTTTCCTTGGAAATATATCTAACACTATAAATATCCCTTATCTGCATCACTTACCATACTTCTATTAAGGGCAAAGAAAATAAAGTAAAGCAGGATGCTTATTTTAACAAGTAAAAAGTCCTCTGCATAAGCAGAGGACTTCCTTATTAATTTTGAAAAACAGTATGTTTTGTTTTCCATTTTTCTAAAGCGATAAATAACCAAAAACTATAGATTCCTAAAGTAATAATACAGAGGAACCACCATTTAATCCAGTTACCGAATAGTCCAATCGCTGTTCCAGTAAATTTTAAACGTCTACCATTAATTACTGTATGCCTAGCTTTCCAACTAAAAATCATAGTAAAAGACCAAGGATAGCAAATTCCAAGCGTACATACAGTAACGAGTACTCCTAAGATAGACCAACCTATGTACTGAAGTAAACCACCATCAAAGTATGACTTCTCATTTCTTTGAGAAGTCAGATCATTATTTATTACTACTTCACTACTCATACTATATACCCCCTTTGTTAATAATCACCAATTAAAACTATATTAGTTAAAAGAAGAAGTCAATAATTAAATGACATAGTCTTATAAGTAACATAAACTGAAAAATATTTCATTTTTAAGTGTTATATTTTGGCGAGGTAACCAAGTATCAAAATCTAAATCTTTTTCCCTTAATTATTAAAAATAAGATGAAAAATAAAAGGGTTTCCCAATGAGGAGAAACCCTTTTATATCAACGTTATTCAAGTAATGACCTGTGAGGGACTTGAACCCCCGACCCCTTCCCTGTCAAGGAA
>JAPSLL010000112.1 GCA_031180805.1 Bacillus sp. (in: firmicutes) | reverse complement strand
TAAAAAGAAAGCTCTTACAAGATCAAGTCGAACAAATTTTGAACATTTTATTACAATCTTGGAATAATTAAAAAAAATTTTTTTATTTGCAAAATTACAAAACATGATTTTATTGACCTCATGGAAAGATTGATATATCATGAGTATGTCCTAGTTTTATATATCATTTCCGTATGTCCTATATGGACTTTAGCTTACAATAGAGGGGGGAAAATGATGAGCGAGAAAAAACATCGGGTTTCAAGACGTCAATTTTTAAATTATACGCTTACTGGTGTAGGCGGTTTCATGGCTGCAGGTATGCTTATGCCAATGGTACGCTTTGCACTTGACCCTGTGCTCCGACCAGCAGAAGAATCAGAATTAGTTCAAGTAGTAAGTGTAGACGAAATAACTGAAGAACCACAACGCTTTGACTTTAAAATCAAACAAAAAGATGCTTGGCATGAATCTGAAGAAACAAAATCGGCTTGGGTTTTTAAAGAAGGGGATAAGATTACTGCGTTATCACCTGTTTGTAAGCACTTAGGCTGTACGGTTGGATGGAATAATGACCCATCAAACAAGAACAGATTTTTCTGTCCTTGTCACTATGGACTTTACGAAAAAGATGGTACGAACGTAAAAGGTACACCACCTTTAGCACCACTTGATGTTTACGAGCATGCAGTAAAGGACGGGTTTTTATTCTTAGGTAAAGCAAAACCACGAGGGGAGGCGTAATCGATTGCTAAATAAGATCTATGATTGGGTTGACGAACGTTTGGATATTACGCCAATGTGGCGCGATATTGCTGACCATGAAGTACCTGAACACGTAAACCCTGCACACCATTTTTCTGCCTTTGTTTATTGCTTTGGTGGATTAACATTCTTTGTTACTGTAATTCAAGTTCTATCAGGTATGTTTTTAACGATGTACTATGTTCCCGATATTAAAAATGCTTGGGAATCCGTATTTTATTTGCAAAATGAAGTTGCATTTGGGCAAATCGTACGTGGTATGCATCACTGGGGTGCAAGTCTCGTTATTGTTATGATGTTCCTACATACTTTACGTGTATTTTTCCAAGGTGCTTATAAGAAACCCCGTGAATTAAACTGGATCGTTGGTGTACTAATTTTCTTTGTTATGCTCGGATTAGGTTTAACGGGATATTTATTGCCTTGGGATATGAAAGCGTTATTCGCAACAAAAGTTACGTTGCAAATTGCTGAATCGGTACCGCTAATTGGGCCAACTATTAAAACCTTGTTATCAGGACATCCTGAAATTGTAGGTGCGCAAACACTTACTCGCTTCTTTGCAATCCATGTATTCTTCTTACCAGCTGCATTATTCGGTTTAATGGCAGCACACTTTGTGATGATTCGAAAACAAGGTATATCCGGACCTCTATAATATAAATGAATTGAATCTAAAGACAACGACTTAGTAAGGAGGGGAAATCATGCATCGCGGAAAAGGTATGAAATTTGTAGGTGACTCTCGTATTTCTGCTGAGAGGAAACCTAATATTCCGAAAGATTATTCGGAATATCCTGGGAAGACAGAGGCGTTCTGGCCGAACTTCCTCTTAAAGGAATGGTTAGTTGGTGCTGTGTTCTTAGTCGGCTTTTTATGTTTAACAGTAGCGCATCCATCTCCTCTTGAGCGTGTGGCTGATCCTACTGACGCTGGGTATATTCCATTACCTGACTGGTACTTCCTATTTTTATACCAGTTATTAAAATATTCCTATGCCTCTGGACCTTTTACTGTAATTGGAGCAATAATCATTCCTGGTCTTGCATTCGGTGGTTTAATGTTAGCGCCGTTTCTCGATCGCGGTCCACATCGTCGTCCGGCAAAGCGTCCTGTTGCTGTAGGGATGATGCTTTTAGGGGTTGCAGCTGTATTCTATCTAACATGGGAATCTGTCGTAACTCATGACTGGGAAGCTGCTGCTGAGCAAGGGAAGATTCAAGCTGAAGCTGAGATTGATAAAGAATCTGACGGTTATAAAATTTATGAGGCACAGGGCTGTATTCAATGTCATGGTGAAAATCTAGAGGGTGGTCCAGCAGGAAAAGCACTTGTCGATAATGGATTAGAACCAGATAAAATTGCTGATGTTGCAAAAAACGGTCAGGGAGCAATGCCTGCTGATGTCTTTAAAGGTACAGATGAAGAATTAAAAGTATTATCAGAATTTATTTCTGGTGTTACTTCAAAATAAAGCTGACTTTTGTCAGCTTTTTTTTTGAAATCGTCTATAAAATGTGCATATGTTAAAATTTAATAAATAGTTATTTTACTTTGGAATTTAAATAAGTATGGTGATAAAACTTGAAAATGATTCATTATCTGCTAGGAATTAAACCTATGCTGTTACTTGTATTTGTTATTAATTTTTTTGGAACTCTTTATGGCTATGTCTGGTATAAAGATCAGCTAGCTGTAACACCTCCACAATTCCTTTTATTTGTACCTGATAGTCCAACTGCTAGCTTATTTTTTACGATTGTAATTGTCGCTTTTCTCTTTCGGAAAAATCTCCCTACGATTGAAGCACTAGCTATTGTGACTTTATTTAAATATGGAATTTGGGCTGTAATTATGAATCTGCTCGTATTAATGATAAATGGTCATTTAGTATGGCAGGGCTACATGTTAATTGCTTCTCATTTTGCTATGGCAGTACAGGGAATACTTTATGCACCATACTATCGATTTAAGCTTAAGCATTTATTAATTGCAGCAGTATGGACATTACATAATGATGTTATTGACTATGTTTTTGGAATGATGCCACGTTATGGAACATTAAACGATTATATGAGTCAAATAGGTTACTTTACTTTTTGGCTAAGTATGATCTCTTTATTTATTGCATATATATTTGTTATTCATAAAAAATCGACAAAGCTATCAATACCTAAATAAAGGATTCGATTAGGTATTCTGCATTGTTATATTCTTTTTTAAAAAGTTGTTGGTCTATCCTTGTCCAATTCCTCATACGATTTTAAGAGAAGTTCTAGGGGGGACAAGGATGAGAAAATGGCTAATTGCACTTATAATCGGCATAGTGTTAGTCCAAACGAAACCAATAAATGCCGAGGAAACATATGATTGGGACTTTCTTAATAAGATTTCTAACACTGCACTTCAACTTGCAAAACAAGAGCGTTATAGTGAGTCTGCCCAACTACTTGATTATTTTTCTATGAAATTTGAAGATATACCGATAAACCGGGATTCAATTTCACTTGACCATTTTCGAATGATCTCAAGTACTCATAAGGATGCAAAATCAATTATTCAAGATGAAAAGAAGACAAAAGAGGAAAAGGTTCGAACTTTAACAAAATTCAGGCTTGTTGTAGACGCAATGGTTTCGGAACATCAACCTCTTTGGGGTTCAATGGAATCGACGATTATGGAGACATTTTCTCAAATTAAGACTGATGTGCAAGCCGGCGATATTCAGTCATTCCAACACGACTGGAATGAATTTTTAAGTTTATACGAAATTATTTATCCGAGTATTCAAGTTGATATCGATGATAGGCGTGTAAAGCAAATGGATGAACATATATCAGTAATAGGTGACAAGTTCTTTCAAGATGTACCTGAAACAAGTCGTGTGAAACAATTATTATTGATGGAAGAGGAATTAAAAGCGATCTTTGAAAGAGTCAAAGAAGATGAAGCTGACCCATCTTTAGTGTGGGTGATGATAACAACAGGTAGCATCATTTTATTATCATTATCTTATTCCGGGTGGAGAAAATACCGTGGAGAAAAGGAAAAATTAGAAAAAAGGGAACAAAATAAAGAGTAAAAGCTTGAGAATTTCTCAAGCTTTTTTGATT
>JAPSLL010000057.1 GCA_031180805.1 Bacillus sp. (in: firmicutes) | reverse complement strand
GTCATAATGAAAATAAATCTGGCCAATACAATGATGAATAATCCAAGAAATAATAAAGATAAAATTGAAGAACCTCTATTCATATTTGAAGATTTAATGGGTTTCATTTGTCCTCCTTTGACAATTAATAATTATTTAAATTTTAACATGAAATACCAATGATTACATTTTCCTACATAATGATAGTTACATATAATTATAATTTATAAAAAGGAGAATAAAGTTTCGATAAGTCCCTGTATGAACAAACTGCATTACTCACGACATGTAAATAACTTGTTAAAAATAAATTCTTATAAACTGTTGACAATCAATATGAATATATGATAAATTTATCTCGAGTTAAAGATAACTCAATTCGAAATAAATAATCTCGAGGTAAATGGTTAAGAAATGATGAATATTTTTTTTGGTAGTATATCTCGAATTCGAGATTAAATTTATAAAAAACAAATTGGAGGAATTTAAAATGGCAAAATGGACAGTAGATCAATCACACTCAAGCGTAGGATTTGAAGTAAAGCATATGATGGTATCAAAAGTAAAAGGTCAATTTGATTCTTATACAGCAGAGGTTGAAGCAGCGGATTTAACAGATTTAACAACCGCATCAATTGCATTTAAGTTTGACGTTTCAAGCATTAATACACGTAGTGAGGATCGTGATAATCACTTAAAATCAGCGGACTTCTTTGATGTAGAAAACTACCCAGCAATTGATTTTAAATCAACAAGCATTACTAAGGATGGAGATGACTTTAAAGTAACTGGAGATTTAACAATTAAAGGGGTAACAAAATCAGTTACGTTTGACGTTGAATTTGGTGGCAAAGGAACAAATCCATGGGGAGTAGAGGTTTACGGATTTGAAGCAGAAGCAAAAATTAACCGTGAAGAATTTGGTCTTACATGGAATGCAGCTCTTGAAACTGGTGGTGTACTAGTAGGAAAGGATATCAAAATTAAAGTTGAATTAGAAGTAAATCCAGCGGCATAATGTAGCTTCAAACGCTTTAGGACCTATGTTGAATGGTTATTTAAATGGGTAATATTCAGCATAGGTTTTTAAGGAGTGATACGAATGGAACTAGCAAATGAAGCTTTAAAGGCTGTGACCGTCATACTTCGTGCCTCCCAGGTTATTGAGGATGCTATCCGAAAGGACGTAGCAAATTATGGATTAAATCCGACAGAATTCTCCGTTTTAGAATTGTTGTACCATAAAGGTGATCAGCCGATTCAAATGATCGGAAAGAAGATTCTCATTTCAAGCAGCAGTATCACCTATGTAGTAGATAAGCTTGAGCAGAAAAAATACGTAAGACGTAAGGGTTGTCCAGAGGATCGACGTGTCACATATGCAGTATTAACTGATGAGGGGAAAGCTTTAATGGAAAGAATCTTCCCACAGCATGAAATGAAAATTAGTGAAATTTTTCAAGATTTGCATACAGATGAAATTAAGGATACAATCTCCTTAATAAAACGAATTGGACTAAGAGCAAAAAGATTATAATTCTTTTTATTGATATGTCTCGAAATCGAGATATATGGAATTTGGAGGTATAAAAAATGAACCAATTAAAAGGACTACATCACGTAACAGCGATAACAAGCAGTGCGGAAAAGATTTATGAATTTTTCACATATGTATTAGGTTTACGACTTGTCAAAAAAACAGTAAACCAGGATGATATTCAAACATACCACTTATTCTTTACTGACGATGTTGGAAGCCCAGGTACAGATATGACATTTTTTGATTTTCCAGGAATACCAAAGGGTGTCCACGGAACAAATGAAATTTCAAAAACGTCTTTCCGAGTGCCGAATGATCGTGCATTAGAGTATTGGGTGAAACGGTTTGATAAATATGATGTAAAACATACGGGGATAAAGAAGCAATTTGGTACAAAGACTTTATCCTTCGTGGATTTTGATGAACAGCAATATCAGCTTATTTCAGATGAAAATAATAAAGGTGTTGCAGCTGGTACTCCGTGGCAAAAAGGACCGGTTCCTTTAGAATTTGCGATTACAGGATTGGGACCAATATTTGTTCGTACTTCCTATTTTGATTATTTTAAGGAGATACTTGTGAAGGTTTTCAATATGACTGAGGTTGCACAGGAAGGTTCATTCACCCTCTTTGAGATGGGAGAAGGTGGAAATGGCGCTCAAGTTATCGTTGAATACAACACGGTGCTTCCGCAAGCCCGACAAGGTTATGGTACAGTTCATCATACAGCATTCCGCGTTGATGAACGAGCAGACTTAGATGCTTGGCAACAGCATTTACAAAGCTTTCAATTGCCTAACTCTGGGTTTGTAGATCGTTACTTTTTTGGTTCTCTATATACAAATGTTGCTCCATCGATTCTTTTTGAACTAGCAACTGATGGCCCTGGATTTACGGGTGATGAACCATATGAAACACTTGGCGAAAAACTATCTCTCCCACCATTCTTTGAAGCAAAACGCGAACAAATTGAAAAGCTAGTTCGCCCAATTGATACAGTACGAAGCACATTGAAGATTGAGAAGGAGTATTTGTAAGGAAGTAAAGCCTGTTCTTTAAATCAGAAAAAGCTATGTTTCCCGAGCCCCACAAAGATGATGAGTTTTATCTTTCATTTTACTTTGTGGGGCTTTTTATGTTTTTAATTGGAGATGATGATATAAGGTGCAAACGTAACGATATAAGCTAAAAATAAAATGCCTGAAGCCTTTGCGTATTTCGTTTTAAAAAGATTATTTATTCCGTTATTGAGGACTCCTAAAAGAAAAATACAGAAGCTTAAACCTAATGCTGCCATTGACATGATAAATAGAATTTGTTCCATTCATAAATTCCTTTCTGGTAATTGTTGTCTTTAGTTTAGCAAGGCACATTATTTTGCAACATCGAATCAGCGAACAAATAGCCTTTTTGCGTGACATTATTGTCACTTTGGAAAATTGGGGCTAAGAAACGATCAAATTTTCGGAGATATTTCATTTTTGTAGCGTAAAATGACGACAAATTTGGTAAAAAAGGGTTAAAATAGTTCTTTAGTATTGATATTCTATATTTTTTTCATAAAATATGGATCTATCATGCTACTAATCTTTATAAGCTTTTTGTAAGTAAGGAGTTTTTGTTATGGAACGAATAGAGAAGCGATCCATCGCCGTTTGGAGTATTAGTTCGATCCAAACTTCAATTATTCAGCTATTAATTGTAGGAGTGATTTATTACTTTTTTAACAGCTATTCATTTGTTAAAACATCAGGACATATACTTTTTGTCTTTATCATTTTGAAATTACTATATGAATTAGTAATGGATCCAATTATATATAGAAATACGAAATATCAACTTAATGAAGATACGTTAATCATTAGGATCGGTGGATTAACGGTCGAGGAAACGACGATACCACTGATTAGAATTCAACACGTTGATATAGAGCAATCGTTTCATTCTCGCCTATTCAATCTTTATAGTCTAAACATTTATACGGCAGGTGATAATCACAGCATTTCGTATATAAAAAAAGAAGTTGCTGATACGTTAAAGGATAAATTAATCTCTGTCATTGCGAATAAAGGAATGAAACTAGATGAATAAACAGAGAGATCATGTAATAGAAATCCTCTATTATAACTACAGAACAATTAAAGACCAAATACTAGCACTGCTTACATTTATCATTGCGATAGTTGGCACAGCAGACAAATACGAAAATTGGATTAAAATTGGATTTATTATCGCATGCTGCATCGCTGTTATTTACTCATTTCTCCTTTGGTATTACAAAGTATATGAATTTAAAGATGGAGTAATTGAATATTCACACGGTGTCATAAATAGAACAAGGAATGATATACCGATACAGCGAATTAAATCGATTAATACGTCAGATACCGTTATCAAAAGGTTGCTAAAGATATCAAATTTACATATTGAGCTAATAGGAGGGGGAGAGGTATCTTTTGTATTAAGCAATAAGCAGATAAAGAGGTTAAGAGAGACGATTTTTTCACGAATTCGCGCGGAGGAGCGAATGAAGAAACAGCAGGTATTTAAACCGTTAGAGTATATGTTAATTGGAACGACGAATGTTTCGTTCATATTAGCTTCAACCTCTATTACCTTCTCATTAGCTTCCTACATATTTCATCATTATCCTTGGATTTTTGGCTTTGAAGAGACTATAGAGGAGGATAATGGAATTATCGGGATAGTTACAGATGTGAAAAGCTTTTTTGAGCTACCATTAGAGTCTATTTTTCATACGATGGTTTATGCATTGATAGCTTTCCTCATCTTTTTAGTAATAGCCATCATTCTCTCAAGTATTATTGCATATTTAACGTATTCAAGCTTCCACATTGATACAAATAGTAAGGAGATAGAGATCAGCTACGGTAAATTCACGAAAAAGCATTTTATTATCCCTCTTAAACAAATAAGATCTGTCCAAATAGTAGAACCATTTGTGTTAAAAATATTTGGTTACGCTCAGATTAAAATCGACAATATCGGTTTAAATAATACTGCGAGCAAGTCGTTGTATATCACACCAATAATCAAAAAAAATAAAGTGAATCATGCTCTAAGTCATTATTTAAATATGTTTGAAAATAGAGATATTGAAATGAGGCCAAGTCGCACAGCCTTGCCCATTTATTTATTTTTATTCTCGTACAAGTTTGTTTTAGGTGTGATCATTCTTTCGATCATTGTCCCTATTACAATATATGGACTAGTTTTATTACCAATTCCGTTGTTTATCGGATATCGCAAATGGAAATACACAGGATTAAGCTTTGATAATCATTTTCTAACCTATTCTAGAGCGACATTGCTCAAAAATTATAAAATCATCATACGTAAAAAATTCGTTGAGACAACAGGTGTCGGTCATAATGTTGTTACAGCAAAAAATAAAAAAGTAAATTATTATTTTGCATTGTTTTCCGAGGATATAAATGATATCTATGAATGTATGTTGTTGGAGGATAAAAGAAAAAAAGATTTTCTTAATTATCTTTGTTAATTACGTATTTTTATAGGTTGTTTTAACATGTTTATCATAAAATAATTTGTTTCAATAGGTGTGATACTTCAATAGCAGCGAAGTAGCCTTTTTTTAATTAAACAGATGGAATTTCATTAAAAGTAAGGTAAATATGCTACCCCTTTTAATAAGAGAATTACAAATGGAATTTATTTGAAACAGTTACTCAAAAACGGCGGTTGGTATGGTACACTTTTCTTGTATCGTCATTTAACGGATTATAGGAAAGGGGAACATAGGATGAACAAAAAAGTTTATATTGATTTAAGTCATACAATTGAAGATGGTTTGATTACGTATAAAGGTCTTCCTGCTCCAATTATTTGCGATTATCTTAGCCGAGAAGAATCCAGAAAACTTTACGAGCCTGGTACAGAATTTCAGATTGGGAAAATCGAAATGGTTTCAAATACAGGAACTTATGTAGATGTTCCGTTTCACAGGTATGCAGATGGCAAAGATTTATCGGAAATAGCTGTTCATAAAATGGCTGGACTAGAAGGCGTGCTCATCTCTGTTGACCAGCATATAGAGGAAATTGATGAAGAACTATTTTACGGGCTTAATATTGAAGGAAAAGCTGTGTTAATACATACAGGCTGGGATCGCCACTGGAATACGGATCAATATTTTGAACATCACCCGTATTTAACCGAAAGGGCAGCGAAATATTTATCAAGCCAAAAAGCAGCACTAGTAGGAATTGACTCATATAATATAGATGATACTTCTGGTAAAGCTCGGCCTGTCCATACTACTTTATTAGGAGAGGAAATACTCATCGTTGAGCACTTATGCAATTTACAAGAGCTTGTCAATAAGCAATTCCTTTTCTACGCTGTTTCTCCAAAATTTAAAGGTGTTGGAACTTTTCCTGTTCGTGCCTTTGCTGAAATTGTATAAAGAAATATCAAAGGGGAAACAACTAATTGTTTTCGTTGAAGCTATTAGGTACAGGTTCATAGAATTAAGACAACGATAAAAATTTAAATAAGTAAAAAAAGTCCTTTTATTGATAGAAAGGACTTTTTTATGTTAATCCATTTTTTCGTTATTTAGATTAGTTTCACCTGCTTCTTAACCAGAATCCCCATGTCTCCTGTTCCAAATAATTTTATTTTTACACCCCCAACAAGAATCAGGATTATTCCTGTAATGCTAGCTAGAATAATTTTCTCTTACCAAATTAAAACAGAAATTATTATTATTATATGAATAACATATAGTTCTTAAAGTAAAGGTGCAGGAAAATTCAAGGGTATTTGGAATATATTATAGGGAAGATAGAGTACTAGACTAATATTTGATAAGGGGGAAACAGTGTGGAGGTTACATTAAGTAATGGCGAGACGATTTTTTATCAGAAAAAGGATGGTGGTAAAGAAACTCTTTTGCTGCTTCATGGTAATTTAGCATCTTCAGAACAATGGGATTTGTTAATTGAACAATTACCATTAAATTATACAATATATGCACCTGATTTACGTGGTTATGGGAAATCCACCTACAACAATCCTATAAAAACATTTAATGATTTTGCAGCAGATATCAAGTTGTTCTGTGATGAATTAAATCTTAATAGTGTCCATTTAATGGGGTGGTCAAATGGTGGAGGAGTGGCAATGCAATTTGCAGCTAATTATCCTATCCGAGTAGATAAATTAATACTACTTGCTTCTCTTTCAACTCGTGGATATCCAGCCCTTAGTCCGGATGGAGTAAGACTTCACACCAAAGAGGAAATTGCTTCTGATCCTATGATTAATAGAATGTTAGATGCGCAAATTAAAGGAGAAAAAACCTTTTTTGAATTAGCTATGAACCACTTAGTGTATCCAACCAATAAACCAGAGAAAGCAAGATTTGAGAAGTATATAGCAGGGGCGCTACAGCAACAAAATATAATTGATGTAGCAGATGCAGCCAATAGATTTAATATAAGCTCAGTTTCAAATGGGATTATTGAAGGTACCGGAGATTTAAAGAAAATAAATGCTCCAGTACTTGTCTTATGGGGGAAACATGATTTGATGGTTTCAGAAACTATGACATTAGAAATTGTTAATGACATGAAAGAGAATGATATTCATTTCATCTATAAAGTTTTAAATACAGGGCATTCTCCTTTAGTCGATGATATTAATAATGTAGTAGAAGAAATCAATCAATTTCTGCTTCAATAAAATAGTCTAACTAAGCTGTCATTTTTTATGAAATAGATTTATTAAATATGCTCGTGCTTAGCGTTACTACAATTGTGGTAGCGCTATTTCGCTTTCTTTATTGAGTGAGTATTAGTAGAGTGTAGAAAACTCGCCAATACTGAACTGCCCAAAATCGTTGGACACAATGCTTACAATGGAGGTGCAGTTTATTTATGGCTAGCTAAATTTACATACTTTATTGTGTAAGCTAATTTTGTGCTTCATGGATGGCTATAAGGTAGCATAGTTGTTTTTATATTTGAACTAGTGGTGCAGTTTAAGATAACATTGAGCATATAATTAACAAAATATAGCAATTTAGAAAGGATAATAGAAAAATGAAAATAATCATTGTTGGGGCAAGTGGAGTGATTGGGGATGCAGTCTCTAAAGAACTTGGAAAAAAACATGAAATTATCCGTGCGGGAAGAAACGGAGTAGATGTGAAGGTCGATATTACCTCGACTAGTAGCATCAAAAACATGTATGAGCAAGTAGGGAAAGTGGATGCAGTTATTAGTGCAACAGGTGGCGCACATTTTGGTCCTCTCTTAGAATTAACTCCTGAGTTAAATGAAATAGGGATTAATAGTAAGCTTAAAGGTCAAATAAATTTAGTGCTTTTGGGAATGGACTATGTTAATGACAGGGGAAGCTTTACTTTAACAACTGGAATCATGATGGATGATCCTATTCTGCAAGGTGCATCGGGGGCAATGGCAAATGGCGGCGTTAGGGCCTTCGTAAAATCAGCATCTATAGAAATGCCAAGGGGAATCCGGATAAATAGTGTTAGCCCTAATGTCTTACAGGAATCATTAGAAAAATACGGTGAGTTTTTTCCTGGGTTTGAAGCAGTTCCTGTTAGTCGTGTAGCTCTTGCTTTCAAAAAAAGCGTAGAAGGAGCTCAAACTGGACAAAATTACGAGGTCTATTAATCAGAAAAAATCTAAAACAAAAAATAGCGTTATTCATTCTTGGATTGAATTAACGCTATTTTACATAGAGCTTATCCTACATTGTACAGTTTTAATGGAAGAAGGATTTCAATAGGTATAAGGAGTACTAAACATATGTGGAAAAATTTTATCAACTCTATTTCAAAGGAATATCATTTTACAAATCCTGCAACAAAGCTTGAACTTGACCATATTCAAAACGAATTAAAGGTTGAATTACCTGATGAATTAGCTAGCTTATTAAAAGAATCAAATGGTGTTTTTGATAATTGGAATTGTCCATTAATTTGGCCAATTTCTCAAGTTGTTAAGGATAACTTATTTTATAGAAATTTTGAAGATTATAAAGATATTTATATGCCATTTGACCACCTTTTCTTTTTTTCAGATGCAGGTAATGGTGATTTATTTTTCTTTGCTATATCAAAAAATGGGACCATTGAAAAAAATGATATATATGTTTGGAATCACGAGGATGATAGTCGAACATGGATAGCAGCTTCGTTAAATGATTTTATTAAAGGATGGATAACTGGAAAAATTAACGTTTAGTTGTTTTTTTGAACTTGTTAAAAAGATGGATATTGTAAAACTTTGGGGTGAATTAGAATATGTGTAGAATTTCACCTAAAATACATAGTGATTATGATAAGTTCTACAAGAATCCCCTCTTACCAAATTTATTATAATCTTGGAGGCGAAAAAGTATGAAGCAAATGCCATTTGAACCACCAACAGACCATTATGATAAGCATATTGAAGAAATAGATGAACAAATTTGTCATTTAATGAATCAACGGAAGGAACTTTCAAATAATAATCCTGGTTTTCCAACGAAACAGCTTATTGCGAGTTGGTCTAGAAAATATAATTTTTATGAGGATTTTCTAAACAGTGTTTTTGCAAGTTTCTTAAGCGAAGAGCTGTTTAAACCAGTTGTAGAGCCAAAAGGATATCTTAAAAATATCCCTATCCTAAAGTCATTTGAAAAGGATGATCGGTTTTTTTCGGTAACTTTTGTCCGGCAATATGAAAATGCGAGTGTTGTTCATTTGACCATTGATGGAGAGGATGGTGATGATCCTTTTCCAAGAAGCTTTCGAGAGGATCATACCTATTTTGAGCTTTCCGTAGAAGGTGAAGGAACTGATTATGATTGCAGAAATGAAGGTGGAGGAGGCTCTGGTGGCCATGAATCTTATACATTCATTGTAACACCAGCTTTACCAGACGATATTTCTAAATATAAATTAGTTTTTAAAGAATATAAAATACCGTTCCAAAGGCCGACGGGTTTTGAATTCACGATTTAAAACAAATAAAGGTATATAAATTCTAAGCTATATTGACTGTTTAGCAACCAGTCGTGAGACATGAGAAAAATGATCATTGAAATCGATGGCTATTATCACCAAGTACTACTTTCAGGAGAAAAATGTTCTAAAAAACAATTGTGGCAAAAATATTTGAAAGCAAAAAAATTAACCTATGAAATACAAGACCTTCCTAATGTTTTTTGTAGGGCTTATCATTTTGAACAGATTCAATATGATAGCGATATTGAAGTTGATTTTGTTATTGATACTGATACAGATCGAATATATTCTCCTTTTTATTAAACAATTGTAGCAAATTTCTTCGAGTTTTAGCTTGGAAATTGTTCTTCTCTCTAGTTGAAAATAGTTTTCGCTTTTAAATTAGGAGATTTTGTTTTAATAACTGACTATGAGCCGTTAATTCAAAAAGGATTAGTGCTTTTTGAAGTTATCATACTTTCGGTGCCAAACTAGTAGATTTAGCTTTTAATGGAAAGGTTATACGTCTATGCATTTATTATTAATACCCATTCATGTATAATAGAAGGAATATTCTGATAGTTATTATATTTTACGAGGTGTGATAGTGTATGGTAAAGCACGAATATGAATGGGTAAAACAAACAAGAAAGATTTTATTAGACCAATGTAAAGAATTGAATGAAAATGATTTTACGAAAGAATTTGGCTTTGGTTTTCAAAGTATAAAAGACTCTTTAGTTCATGTTGCTGGTTGTTATCATGCATGGCTTGGTTCCTTTGTACTTTCAGAAACGACTTCACCGCTATTAACAAAGGAAGAAATTGATAAGATGCACGTGGAAGATATTGAACGTTATTTTCAACAAGCTGATAACTATGTAGCTGCTGTTATAGAACGATTTAGCAATACATTTGATGATATGATTGAAAAAGAGCCCAGATGGAGAGCTGGAAGCGGCAAGATAAGAAAAACGCCACATCAATTATTAATCCATTCGATTACACATGAATATCATCATAAGGGGCAAATTGTTGCAATGCTACGCCTGCTTGGTGTTACTCCTAAAAATACAGACATTTTGGGGCTACCTGAATAGGAATTTGTTAATATAGAAATAATAGATATTTAGCTAACGGGTGGTGAGATACTTTGATATAGAAAGTATCTCATTTTTATAATTGAATATTGGGGAGTTTGTGGGCAAATTTAAAGAAGATATGTTAGTCATTAAAGATGAATGTCTATTGTTGTGGAAGAGAGGTTTCTTTTCATTGCTATATATTATTCCTAGTTCCTTTAATATTCATTGTAAATTTTCTCTTTGATATTGTTACTTTAGAAAGAATACAAGGGTTACCTGTATTTTCACCATTCATTTTTTGTACTTTAGGTTTATTTTTTGCAGTAAAAGCGTACCAAATCAAAAAAACTCATTTAACTCTTAGTGCGATTATTGCAAATATAGTCTTATTTTTATTTCCGTTTATTTATATGATTGGTGGTATAGTGGTTTTTGGTGTTTAGTTTATATAAGAAATCTTCTCTAAGTACCGAAGCCTTTATAAAGAGAACCTTGGGAAAACCGAAAATTAGTAAAAATGTCTATCTTCCACAAGGAAAGCAGAATAATCCGAACAATCATAAAATGAAATAAACTGCTTTTTTGTAAGGTGCGTTAATCCAAGAAGAAGGATTAGCGTTTTTTGTTGGGATTGAACATGGAGTAGTAAAATCTATAAAAATTTTTTATAAAGGTTAATAAAAAATCATAGAATCAATTAATTCCTTTGGAACATGCACAATTGTGGTATTATTTTTACAGTTAAGACACATTTATATTATGCAGCTAGATGAAAGGAAGATAAGATGTTTGTTGAATTAGACCCATCTCTTTTAGTTATTTTAATCGTTTTTGGATTTTTAGCTTCATTTATTGATTCGGTTGTCGGGGGAGGTGGGTTGATTTCATTACCTGCTTTATTATTTACAGGCTTAAGCCCGGCATCTGCAGTTGCAACAAATAAATTGGTAGGGACAATGGGCTCTTTAACGAGTACATATATGTTTTATCGTTCTGGGAAATTAGATTTAAAATCGATATATAAGCTTTTTCCACTTGTTTTTATTGGCTCAATACTAGGAGCTTGGGCTGTACATTTGATGAATCCTGAGATTCTTAAGCCGTTGATGCTTCTAATGCTCGCTGCAGTTGCAGTTTATACTGTCTTTAAGAAGGATTGGGGTAGTGTTTCGACCTACAAAAAATTAACCAATCGTGGCTTCATTATTTTTATAGTAGTAATCTTTGCTATCGGTTTTTATGATGGATTTCTTGGTCCGGGAACAGGCTCATTTTTAATTTTTGCTTTTTTAATGATAGGATTTGATTTTATAAAGGCAGCAGGCAATGCGAAATTTTTAAACTTTGGCAGTAATATTGCTGCATTATTAATGTTTATATATTTAGGAGAAGTAAATTATGTGTATGGATTACCGATGGCAATTGCTGGGGTTGCTGGAGCGATTTTAGGTTCGAAATTTGCCATTAAAAGAGGAAGTGGTTATGTTCGTGCATTGTTTATCGGTGTAACATTTTTACTCTTAACGAAAAATTTATATGATCTGATCGCTGTACACTTCCATCGATAAAAGGAACAGAAATATACTGTTAGATCACGATACATACTTTTAAGAGGACAAAGGAGAAACGATGGAAACGACGATTAGAAAAGTAGCTAAGGAAGAAGCTTGGGAATTAAGACATAAAGTGATGTGGCCTCATAAGGACTTTGACTACATTAAGCTAGAGGACGATGATGTAGCTATTCATTTTGGTCTTTTCAAACAAGACACACTTATTTCTGTCATCTCACTTTTTATTGATCGTGAAGAAGGGCAATTTCGAAAATTTGCTACTGTCCAACATGAGCAAGGAAAGGGATATGGAAGTGCGTTGTTAAACTATGTTTTAAAGGAAGCTAAGCATTACGGCATCAAGAGAATTTGGTGTAATGCGAGAGAGAATAAGGTGAATTTTTATAAAAAATTTGGTTTGAGAGAAACAAAGTCCAGCTTTATAAAAGAGGGTAAATCCTACGTAATAATGGAGAAAGATTTGTAGTTTAATGAGCTGGACTACTATATTAGAAGTAAATTCATCAAAAATTAGCCTTTCTTTGTTAAATTTATTCTACTAATTTGGGCAATTTAGTTTATTCATATACCCCAGTTGGGTATGTTATAGTTGTGATAGAGTCCAAGCAATTTTATAGAGGTGAAAACTGAAATGAAAAAGCAGCTTATCGTAATTGGTCTTTCTACAATTATCGGTTTAAGTGGTTGTGGAAATGATGATGCAAGCCAAGAAAGTAACTCTAATCAAACTAATCAAGAACAGACAAATCATTCAGACCATTCCAATCATTCAGAGATGAATCATTCTAGCTCTGGTGAGGTTCCTGAGGGGTTGAAAGAAGCTGAAAATCCAACATTTTCAGTTGGCAGTACAGCCATTTTAGAAACAGACCATATGGAAGGGATGAAGGGTGCTGAAGCTGAAATTGTTGGTGCTTATGATACGACTGTCTATGCTGTTTCTTATACTCCAACAACAGGTGGAGAAAAGGTAACAAACCATAAATGGGTTATTCATGAGGAAGTAAAAGAAGCTGGTGACACCCCTTTTCAACTAGGAGATGAAGTCACTCTTGAAGCAGATCACATGGAAGGGATGAAGGGGGCAAAGGCTACTATTGATACAGCACAACAAACAACTGTTTATATGGTAGATTACACGCCAACAACAGGTGGAGAAAAAGTAACAAATCATAAATGGGTTACAGAGGACGAGCTTTCAGCAAAATAATGCCTTAATGAATGATTGGATAGCGTTGCTGCAATAAGTGGTGACGCTTTTTTTATGTCAGTTTATTAATAAAAATAGAATAGCTTGGTGATGAACTTGGGAAATAGACTAGAGAAGTTACTAAGAGAAAATAAAATTAGGTTAGCGAAAAAACAGCTTATTGATGATTTAATGAAATACCATGAGATTGATATTTCCGAAAAAGAGTTTGTGGACTTTGAGCTATCAAAGGAAGAGCATAAAAAAGTTTATGAGCGAATTCGAACAGATAATATTAAATCTTTCACCTTTCCTTATGACGAAGAAAAGGTGAAAGCAAAGATTAACTTTATATTTGATTATTATAAGAAATATGAGGATAAAACAGTCATGTTCTATCCCTCTGCATTTGGGTTTTATTTTAAAAATAGTAATCAACTATATCTTGAGAATCCAATTGCAATTTCGATACCATTAGCAGAATGCAAACAGATTGTAATGAAGTTAATGCTAGAAATGCACGATGATTTGATAGTCACATCAAAAGAGTTTAATTTTGGGTTTGTGTTTAGTGAAGATGAATATTCTTATGTGAGCCTTGAGTATTGGGATAATTGTTGACTTCTTAATAGACTAACAGGTAGCTTGTACGGAAAACGAGGTAACAATGAAGAAATTATAGAATTAAGCGGAGTGTAAATGATAATAAATAAGTTGTATCATGGCGTTACTGCAATAGTGATAACACATTTTTTTGAACTTCCTTTCTAGAGATTATGGTACAATAATCCCAGAACTTGTAAATTGGGGGTTAATATGAATATCGGTGATTTAATATTTCAACTTTTAATGTTTATGATTATATTCGGCATTTTTTTTGCTGTGTTCTTCCTCGTTCGATCACTTGTTACAAAGGAAACAGACAGTTCTAAAAATATCGAACAAAAGCTCGATAGAATCATTGAGTTACTTGAAAAGGATAAGAGAGAATAAGCTCTTTTATCCTTTCGTTTTTACATAGAATTTATTCGACTCAATAGAAAAATTACAAGAGTGGCAGCTTAATAGTAGGAGGGGTAATATGTATTTGCTTTTGTCAATAATATTAAGCACTGTTTTAGGATTTGTTTTATTGATGCTTGGACCACTGTATGGTGGGCTTATTGCTTTTGGAATAGTTCTGGGCTGTATTTTTAGAGGGTTGTATTTACTTAATGATATTCATAGTAGAATTTCAAAGCTATCACCGAAAGGAGATAGAGTTCAAGAAGCGTATAAAAAATACTTGGAGGAAAAAGAGTGAAAGTTTCTTCAAGTAATTGTGAAATTAAAAAATCGCTGCTTCACCAATTTCTAATTTTATTATAGGTGCTGTTAGCATTATTGAAAAATAATAGACATTAGGGTTATTTATGGATGTTATTTGTAAGGAGATTGTTTTATGGAGAATCAGCATAAAATAGAAGCTATATTTTTAGACAGAGACGGAACAATTGGAGGGGATGACACTGTACATGATCCAGGAGCATTTCAGTTATTTCCCCATTCTCAAGAACTAATCAATCATTTGAAGGAAGATGGAATAAAAGTATTCGCCTTTACAAATCAACCAGGAATTTCTGAAGGAAAAGCAACTTCGAAAGATTTTATTGATGAACTCACTAAATTTGGTTTCGATGATATATTTCTTTGTCCACATAGTCATAGTGAAGGGTGTATATGCAGAAAACCCAATACTGGAATGCTTATGAACAGCGCAAAAAAATATCAATTAAATTTAGAAAATTGTGTAGTCATAGGGGATAGATGGAGTGATATGTTAGCTGCTTCTAAAGCAAATTGTTTAAAAATACTCGTAAAAACAGGTGGTGTCAATCTGCATTAAATGAACATTTTAACAAAATAAAAGATATAAAGATAGAATATATTGCTGAAAATATTAAGGATGCAATAGAGTGGCTATATTACCAATTCAAATTAAAAGATTATTAGCAATGTTTAATTCCTGAACCAAGGTAGGAGAAGTTATAGAAGAGGATGAAAAAAGTTTTCGTTTTGTATACAAATAAGCTTGTGGAACAAACAAGATACTAAAACACCTGCCACATAAAGTAATTTGACAAATAGAGCTGTTACTTTAAGTCCCTCAATTCTCCTTAACACGAAACCAACCAATGTTCTAATATGAGTGGTTAGAAAAATTGAGCATAATCACACTCGACTGTCAGCTAATTGAAAAATTGATAAGGGGTGTTTTTTGATGACTAATAATACAATGAATCCTAAAGTAGATGAATTTTTAAGTAAGGCTAATAAGTGGAAGGAAGAGTTTGAGAAGTTGAGAAAGATTGTTCTTGACTGTGAGCTGACGGAGGATTTTAAATGGATGCATCCTTGTTATACGTTTGAGAATAAAAACATCGTTTTAATCCATGGTTTTAAAGAATATTGTGCCCTTCTCCTTCACAAAGGTGCCTTATTAAAGGATGCCAATGGGATTTTAATTCAACAAACGGAGAATGTACAGGCAGCGCGCCAGATTCGCTTTACTAATGTTCAAGAAATTATTGAAATGGAGCCTATTATAAAAGTCTATATTAAGGAAGCCATTGAAGTTGAAAAGGCCGGCTTGGAAGTCGAATATAAAAGGAATACAGAAGTCACGATTACAGAAGAGCTTCAAGCTAAATTTGCTGAAATCCCTGCCTTAAAAACTGCTTTTGAAGCGCTAACCCCAGGACGGCAAAGAGCTTACATTCACCATTTTTCTCAACCTAAGCAATCTAAAACGCGAACATCAAGGATAGAAAAATGTGTAGACAGAATTCTAGCAGGAAAGGGATTAAATGATTGTATTTGTGGACTATCAAAAAAGATGCCAAACTGTGATGGATCGCATAAGTACATTCAATAACAAAATAATGGATTACCTCTTCTTTCATAGGTAATATACTCAAACCAAATCATATAAAACGGAAAAAATAATTATTAGAATTTAGATAAACTACCGTGTAACAGGCTTAAGCATTACAAGCTAAGATAAGAAAATACTGTATATAAAAGCGTACAGTTAGTGTTTTTGCTGTGAAGTACGCTTTTTGACTAATGACTAGCGTTACCTGCAAATAAGTGGTAACGCATTTTTTGTTCTTCAAAAATGTTGTTCCAATTAGTGGTAATCTTATAAAAAACAGGATAATATTCTATTGAAAGTGAGTTTAATTGAAGGAGTACATAAATGTTAAGGATAAAATTGAGTAAGTGGTATTGTTTGTTAGCGCCTTTGTTTTATTTAATTTATGCTTTTACGACTCAGATTTATGAGGGGGCAGGGTTTTTAGATTATTTAAATGTAATCGTAAACTATGGAGTGATTTTAGTAGTATCTATATGGTTGATGAGAAAATCAGTAGTGGAAAATAATTTGCACTTTGTTATTTTGTTTGCCTTTGTTCTTTATTTGTTCGTGTTACATCCCTATGTTACCTATGTTAATATCCCATACTATTTTACTCAAGAGTATGTAGGTAATCATTATGTAAGTATGCAACAAATTAATTTAAGCCCATTTAAAACAATATATAATAACCTGTTTGGTTCTTTAGTCGCCCCTGTGACTGTAATTCAAACTGTAGGAAATTTATTTTTGTTATCACCATTAGCATTTGCCTTACTGTCGTTAAAAATTTTAACTAACAAAGTTAAAGTTGCTTTGACCATACTCTTAACAACATTGTTCATCGAGACATTTCAGTTCTTAATAAATTTTAGCACGTCTGGATATATGTATTCTGAAGGAGGACTCAGAGCAATTGATATAGATGATGTGCTATTAAATACAGCAGGTGGAGTACTTGGAATTCTCGTATTTAAGATTTATAAAAAGCTAATTTCACCCCCTTTTGATAACAAAAAGACGGTTACTTCGGCTTGAAACTGTCTCTTTATAGGCTAAGAGTTTAGGATGAGAATTTAAAGTTTAACATTTTTGTTTTTTACTATTGTTGATATTAGTGTGTGCAAGTTTATTACGTAATAAATAAAGGGTGTTGGAACGATGAACTTTGTCCCTCTAAAAAGAAGAATATACTTTTGGCTGTCCTTTACCCTTTTAATCATGGGCATTTTTTCTTGGTTTCCCTATTTAATTTTTAACATCCAAGTACCGTTTGGGATGTTAACGACGATTATTAATTCAATTGGCATGTACTTAGGGTATTTATCAAATAATAGATTACTAGCCTTATGTAATTTAATAATGGTTTTTAGTAGTATTCCTGTCATAGGCTATATTTACTTAACAAAAGGTTATCTACCAATGTAGTGTTATGCATCTTAATCAAGAAATGTTTTTTTGCCGAAGATGTGATTTATGGAAGAAGGAGTCCTATTTTCTTGTATTATTATTTGGGTTTTTATGGAATGAATGGAACTTATTTATAAGTAATTCGTATATCAAATATGGTATAAAGGGGGATGAAATTGAAAAAGACATTAACTGTAATTTTGACAATGTTAATTGAAACAGGATTGTTATGGATTATTTCTATCATTTTTAAATGGAACCTGATGGAGATTTTGTTCTTAGGTGGAGTAGTGATTTTTGCTATATTATGGTTATTTTTATATTCCTCTACTCAAAGCAATAACCAATATAATGCAGGGGTAAAAGGAGGAACGGGACAGGACAGTGAACGGATAAAACTTTTCCAATTTCGTTTATCTCCAATTACTTTAGGAATGATCTTGTTTATTGTGATGAGCTTATGTTTGACTATTTTTTACTATTATGATTATTTTATTTAGCTATAGATATTTTTGAATCTCCGGATTTAATAGACAAATTGCAGTATATTAATCCAGTGACAATTTCTTTGAAAATCCCATAAATGAAGAAAAGAGGTTATCAATGATACATCTTGAACTTTATAATGCAATTTGGTTATTTGTTATTGTTTTTATGTTACATGATTTTGAGGAAATAATAGCTGTAGAAAAATGGGCAAAAAGAACAGAGAGTATGATTCGAAACGACAATAAGTGGATAAATAATAGAATTTGGGATTTTTGGAATGTAAATTCTTATTCCTTTGCAAAGAGAGATGTGTTTATCTTTTTAACAATGTCTATTATCACATTTGTCAAAGTACAATATTTAGAAAGCTCTTGGAGTTCTATGTTGTTTTTATCTTTTCTAATATTTGTGTTACTACATAATATAGCACATGTGTTACAGACATTAATATTGAAAACATATACACCTGGTCTATATACAGCAGTTTTTTTAGTAACTCCATATACAATCTACTTAATATACAGTTTAAATTCGGCAAGTCTTATATGAGATTAGTTGGAATTGGTGGATTTGTAGTTGAAAAATCAAATAAAGTCATTAGCGAATTACTAATGAATAATAAAGCGAATGAGCTATTTTCTGTAATCTTAATGAAAGTAGAGAAGAAAACAAGTTAATGTAATCTGATAGATATGTATACTTTTATAACTGACATTCTATGATTTTTTGCCGATTAAATAGTAATTGAAGCGCAAAAGAAAACGAATCCGTTAAGATGGATTAAAGTTCAAGCAACCGAGCAACCTGAACGTTTTCTGAATGTGATTTAACAAGTTGTACAAACACAGTTACTGTTACAATAATGGAGAATTCTTATACCCAGAAACTATTAAGACCTTATTGAGAGCCATAGACAACTGGCGAGAAGTAACAGACACTATATAACTAGACAACTTGGTTAGGATTTTTTCGCACTTATTAAGAAGTTGGAGAAGGGTGACTTATAAGCGCTCATCATAAAGTCCGAATACCCACTTTTTTCTTTAATTCCAAAAAGCCTCGATTGAAAAATTCTAGCAAAAGAGTGCCATTTTTAATTAATAGATACGTGATGGGTACGAATGGGAATGAGGATTTAAAGATCTAAGTAATTTGAAGCAATTAATATTTAAGGGGGGAGTTATATTGAAACGTCTTCTCATAGGTATATTGGTGATAATGGTCATCCTTATTGGAATGTATTTTTTACGTTCTAATGGCACCTAATTTACTATCCAATAAAAAAATGTCCTCGTACTTAATGTTATTTAAAAAGCATTCTCCAACAAATTAAAATGTCACAAATATTAATTTTGAACCACAAAATAAAAAACCACTCAAAGTGGTCTTTTAATCGCGCATTGCTCCAGCCTCTCGGGAAGTCATTGCCCCTTGTCCTTCGCTAACATCCTTTTGAATTTCTTGTTTTACTTTTTGCATATCTGTTCCAGCAAAGTCTGGATTCATGATTGAATCTAAATTCTGTTTAGCCTTTTGATCCTGCTCCATACGATCCTCCTCAAATTCTTGTTTAACCATCTTATTATTTGCAAGTGAACCATTCAATAACCCTGAATTTAAATTTTAATAAAAGAATGTGTTGCATAAATGATTTGATTGCACAGTTAAACAAATTGAGGATGAAAAAAACTGTTCAGTTGCCTGAACAGAGAAAAGTAAACTTGGTGTGTGTTTATTTAAATTCCTGTTTTAACGCCAAAACCAACTAAAATTAAGCCTGTTGATTTTTGGAATACCTTCTGGAATTTAGAGTTATTTAGCCATCTTTTTGCGTAATCAATTACATAAACAAGGGTGAGAAACCACGCTACTGCGAGTAAAGTTAGGATTGCTGCTAACATTATTAATTGCTGATCGACATTTCTGTTCAAATCAATAAATTGAGGCATGATCGTTATATAAACCAAAACTGTTTTTGGATTAAGAACATTGCTAAGTAACGCTTGCATAAAGGATTCTTTATGATGCCGATTTGAAGAATTAGAAGGTGTATTTGCTTGTGCTTGGATTTCTTCTAAAGTAAACATGCTTTTGGCAAAAAAGCTTTTTATCCCTAAATAAATTAAGTATGCAGCACCCAAATATTTAATTGTGCTGAAAAGGATGACAGACTTTGCAATAACAACAGATAATCCGAGAATCGCAATAAGCGTCCAAAAGGTAAGGCCTGTTGCCATTCCGAGAACCGTATATCGTCCGGCTTTTCGTCCATAGCTTAGCGTATTTTTGACAAGGAGCATCGTATCTGCACCTGGGATTACGACCATCATTGCAGCAATTGAAATGTATGTTAGTAAGCTATCCATGTTGCTTCTCCCTTTCAATTTAAAATAGTGACTACCTTAGTAACTACTTAATGAGTATATCAGAAGCTTTTGGAAATAATCAACAGATTTGATAAAATATTAGTTACTAAGGTAGCGACTAAATGTTGGAGGGACTATGAAAGATAATATTTTCGATATATTAAAGAATTTAAATTTTACCGAATATGAAGCAAAAGCGTATCTTACTTTATTAGAAGAAGCACCATTAACTGGATATGCAGTAGCAAAAAATTCTGGTGTTCCGCGTTCAAAAATATATGAAGTTTTGGATAGTCTCGCCATGCGTGGTGATATTCTTGTTAGTCCTGGAAATACACCACAGTACACCCCAGTTCCAGCGAAGGAGCTCATTAAAAACCGCCGAATAAAGGCAGAAAAGAATTTTGAACTAGCAGAAAAATCATTAGCGGATTTTGAGAGCTCTGTAAATGACAGAGAAAACATTTGGAATATCATGGGACGTGATGAGATACTCGATAAGGTTAAGGCTTGTATATCATCAGCAACAAAAAGAATTCTTTTAGAGGTTTGGGAAGAGGAATTTGAAGAATTGGAGTCTGAACTTAGACAAGCAGCAAAAAGAGGCGTCAATGTAACAATTATTGCCTATGGAGAAATTGTCTCTGATTTTGCAAATGTTTACCTTCATTATATGGGCAATGAAATTACGGAAGAGTATGGCGGAAGATGGATTGTGGTTAGCGGAGATGATTCAGAGGTAGTGGCAGGCATCGTCTCACTTGGCGAAGATAGCCGTGCCGCATGGACGATGCACGTAGGGTTAGTCATGCCAATTACAGAAGTGATGATTCATGATTTATATCTCATGGAAATCATGGAGAAGCATAGAGAACTTCTTGAGGAAAGCTTTGGTAAGAATCTCGTTCATTTACGACGCAAATTTTCAATCTATCCTGATTTTAAAAAGCATTATGTGAAATAGAATTTTACTATTGGAGAAGGCTTAAATTATGGTGAAAAAAGAGGCTATTACTGACAAAAAGTAATAGCCAAAATTATTTAAGTGGAAGTTCTGCGATGACATTCACCGCTTCAAGTACAAGAGTCTTTCCATTTCTTGCATTCTTCTTTAAATCTTTTATGTTAGTTGAATCCTTGTTACATGATAGAAGAGTTGTATTTCAATATTTCTTAATGATCATAAAAAAGAGGTAGGTAAAATGGCGGCAAAAGAACGTTTAGTTATGATAAAAGCATTAAAAAAGATTGTCGTTCCACATTTAAGAGAACAAGGTTTTAAAGGTTCATTTCCACACTTTAGGAGACAAAATGAAGAAAATATTGACTTAATTACGTTTCAATTTAATCGTTATGGTGGCTCCTTTGTTGTAGAATTAGCGATTTGTCCAAAGGATGGAGTAACGATGACCTGGGGAGAGGAAGTTCCAGCAAATAAAGTAACTGCACATGATGTAGACGAAAGATATAGACTGAGAGAACATAGAAAGGATTGCAATGAGACTTGGTTTAACTATGAGAACGCAAAAGGTGATGAAGACTTTGAATTGGTTGCATCAAAAGTCATGGGCTTATTACATGTGTCTGACCGTAATTGGATTAAAAATCTTCTTCTATAGGCTTGAAAGTCCAAAACGAAGAATGAGTAAAAAATCGCTTCCAAAAAATTAAAACAATTGTAAAAAAAGTAAAAATAAATGCTATAATTAATCATAAGCTATCATATGGAGGTGTTTGTATGATTTGGTTATATATCTTTATCCCTGTCGTTATTATCGGTGGTATTGCTGTTTATCTTGAAAAAAAATCTGGCATGACGCCAGCTGATGAAAATATTCAAGATGAAAAGCTAGGGGAAGTTATCTCGCAAAATGGCATCAACTCTAATGGAACACATGGAACAGATCATTTTTAACTAAATGCTCGGAACGTTTAGATTTAGAAATTATAAAAATAGATTGTAAGCTAAGGAACAGTTTTTCATTTCCTTAGCTTTTTTTATTGACAATATATGTTATTTCGTTATATGGTTATACACATAAGTATATAACCGTATAACAAACACAATTATTGTGAGTTGTTAAGGCTGTTAACTGAAGATGAAAAGTGGTGATAACATTGAGCAGGTTATTTGATCAAGATAAACCAATTTATTTACAAATCCGCGAAAAAATTGAGGATCAAATTGTAAACCAACAACTAAAGGAAGGAGAACAAGCTCCTTCAACTAATCAGTTAGTTAGCTTTTATAAGATTAACCATGCCACCGTATCAAAGGGGGTCAATCAATTAGTGGAGGAAGGTATTTTATTCAAGAAGCGAGGAATTGGGATGTTTGTTGCAGAAGGAGCAAGAGAGATGCTGATACAAAAAAGAAAAGATGCTTTTTTAGATAATTATGTCGTTGGCCTTGTTCAAGAAGCTGAGAAGCTAGGAATTAGTACTCAGGAATTATTTGATTTAATAAAAAAGTGCAAGGGAAGTGAATAGAATGTCAATGCCGTTAGAGGTGAGAAATCTATCTTTACAAATTGGAAACAGCTATGCGCTTAAAGATATTAGCTTTCAGTTAAATGAAAATAAAATATATGGATTAATCGGAAGAAATGGTGCCGGAAAAACATCGTTGCTCTCTTTGTTCGCTTCATTCCGAGAACCAACAAGCGGGACAGTTAAAATTGCTGGGGAAAACCCATTTGAAAATGCACGAATTATGCAACATGTGAATTTTATCTTTAATAAAGACTTTAATGATGAATCCGATAGCTTGAAAGAATATTTGGAAAGTATTAGCAGGTATCGCCCAAATTTCGATATGGATTATGCCAATCATCTTGTTGAAAAATTCAAATTATCAATGAATAAGCCTATTAAAGAATTCTCAAAAGGAATGCAATCTGCTGTTAATGTCACGATAGGTTTAGCAAGTCGTACACCGATTACCATTTTTGATGAAGCATACAATGGGATGGACGCTCCAACTAGAGAGATTTTTTATCAGCAATTGTTAGAGGATCAATTAGAGCATCCACGAATGATGATTCTCTCTACACATCTTGTATCAGAAATGGAGCATTTGTTTGATGAGGTGTTGTTCTTAAATAAAGGAGAGCTTATTCTGCACGAGGAATATGAAACAGTTGTCACGAAAGGAACTTCAATTACGGGGGCAGCTGAAACTGTTGATTCAATAGTTCAAGCAAAGAAACAATTGAATACAAAGCAATTAGGTAATACAAAGTCAGTTATGATTTATGGTGAAATTAGTGAGGCTGAGCGTAAAGCCGCTCAAGCTAACGGACTGGAATTTGGACCTATTTCACTTCAAGATCTATTTATTCATTTAACAGAAGGGGAGGAATAAGATGAATCAGCCACGAATCTACTTAAAAGTAGCAACAGATATGTTTGTTACTCAGTGGGTATGGGCATTTAAATTTTTGAGTGTTGTGTTCATCATTCAAATTATAAAAACGGTAATTGCTCTTTTAAATGGTTCTGAGCAAAGCTCTTATTTTGACGTTACATTTGTTGCGTCGAATATCTTTATGCTTGTAATAGGGATTATTTCAGCCATTGCTTTTTTGGCTCATTTTGTTAGCAATGGTGTAACGAGAAAAGACTATTTCAAAGGGACGCTTATTGGGACAGTCGGAGTGGCACTTGCAATTTCAGTAGTTAGTGCCATTGTCTCAAGCTTACTGGAGTTAATCTTAAAGCTTGTGAATCTACAACCGAGTATAGCGCCTTTTAACGGTAATAACAGTGCAGATTTTGATAATTTGGTAGCTGAACTAGTTTATTCTGTCATATTTACCCCTTATGTAGACCTTGGATCGAATTGGTTATTATCAATCCTTGTCTTTGCGTTAAATATTTTCACTTACTATGTTGCAGGATGGTTAATTGGTGCTGCCTTTAGCAGATTGGGGCTTTTAGGGATTGTTTCAATTTTAATAGCATTTATTCTAGTTTATGTAGAGGACTTGATATTATCGATTAGCTTAGGGCTCCCTGTCCCAAGCTTTGCGGAATCACTTGACGTTCCAGTTATTCTTTCGGTTATTGGCGTTTTGGTGGCACTTGGTATTGTTTGTTGGATCATTCGTCAATTAACAAAAAGGATGATTGTGAAATATTGAAGAGAAGTTAAATAGAGAATATTTTAGAAAGCTAGTTTGAGAAGGAAGGAGCGTTACTGCGATAAGTGGTGACGCCTTTTTTATTTAACTTTAGTGAAATACCAAACTTTGGTGTACAATGATGGAAAATAATGCAATAAATTAATAGGAGTGAGTAGGCGTTGAACTATCGTAAGGAAAATATGGATGACATTGATAAATTAGTTGAGTTAAGAAAAAAGCAACTCGCTGCTGAAGGGATAGAATCAAGCATAAATATTGATAAGGAGCTATCTCTATTCTTTGAAAATAAACTAAGTGATGGATCATTAATTCAATGGTTAGTGGAGGATAATGATGAAATAATTGCCTGTGGTGCAGTCATATTTTATGAATTTCCACCGAGTTATACGAATAAGTCTGGGAAAAAGGCTTATATATCAAATATGTACACGAATGAGAATTATCGTGGGCAAGGGATCGCAACAAAAATCTTATCTAAATTAGTTGATGAAGCTAAGATTACAGGTGTTTCAAAAATATGGCTCGAAGCTTCAGCGATGGGCAGACCAGTGTATAAGAAGTTTGGTTTTGTAGAAACGGATGAATTTTTAGAATTAACGATTGTAGAGGGGTAACCCATAAATTTAAATTGCTTTACTCCAATTAAGAGTAGAGCTTTTTTTGTTGTTTCACTATTGGAAATGGTTATTAGAAGCAGGAATTAAAAGATCAGTAGAGAAGCATGTATTTTAAGGAGAGGTTTTCAATGAATAATGATTTTTATTGTGATGAAATATTAAGCGGGAAAACGAACGTAAAAAAAGTGAAGGAAACGGAAAATGTACTTGCCTATTATCATACACGTCCATTTTATGAAGTGCATATCGTTGCAATACCTAAAAAGCATATTTCATCTTTTGTTGATGTAAACGAGGAAGATAGTTTCGTAATGAATGAGTTAATGAGCGTTATAAGGGAGGTTGCAGCCCAAATAACAAATGAATATGGGGCGTGTAAAATCATCACTAACCTAGGCTCCTACCAAGATACAAAACATTTACATTGGCATATTGTCTATGGTGAGAGGATTAGAAATTAAGTGATTTGCATCAATAATCAAAGGGATTTTTTGTTCTACTAAATTTGCGTAATGAAATCTTTGATGTAGTTCAGGAGATGGGAATGATGAAGCAAACGTTCTTTAAATTAAAAGCTGATAATTATAGTGAATTCCAGGTGGCATTTGGAAAAGTTTTTTGGATGTATGACGATATGATTACAAGTTATGGTGGATTTGGTCATAATATTGATTTTGAACATATTGAATATGAAAGGTTTCTCTTCGCTAGTGCTGACGTAGAGATGGCTTCCTATCAAAGACAAGTAGAGATTGTAAAACAAGGTTCTTTAGTAGCACTTGGATGTGAAGTCGTTAATCTTCTTGATGAAGAAGGTAGAAGTGACAGGATTTATCATTTCATTACAACTTCATTAACATATCCGGCGATAGAACATATGCCATTTGAAAAGGAAGTACTATTATTAATGAAACAGGCATTAGATGAAGAACTGGATGTTGCATGGGAAATACTTCCGTATGGTTCACAGCTTGCAGATAAGTTGAGGGAAGTTTACGAAAGATATGTATTGAACTACTACAAAAATATGTTGCAGGAAGGGAAGGTAACGTAAATTTCTAATATGGAGATATTATCAAATTTTCTTTTTAAGCTGTAGTACGAAGTTACATAA
>JAPSLL010000111.1 GCA_031180805.1 Bacillus sp. (in: firmicutes) | reverse complement strand
GGACATGGTGATGGAAAGTTTTGCTGAGCTTACAGATAAAAAGAGGTTGAATTTTCATATAAGGACATTGTGAATCTAAACAGGGATATATACAATTCATAAAAACAATAGGTGCACTTATTAGCGAGCACCTTTTTTTATATATCCATATGATATTTTGAAGATGTGTACATATTTCCTTTTCATTAAAAAAATCTTCCAGTCCAATTTCAATTATTATCAAAAATAAAATCTAATCACTTTTCTTTTTTGTAAAACCGACGTGCTTTGGCACGGTTGCCGCAATCGGCCATTGAACACCAGCGACGGCTCCGGTTCCGGCTCGTATCGAAGAATAACCATCCACAAGACTCTCCCTCACATTGTTTGACTCGTTCCAGGTCGTTTTTAGAAACGAGTAAATCAACAGCGGATTGAAAAATCGGCGGAAGCATGATGTCCAAGTTTTCCTCGGTATGCATGAACTTCAACGTGTAATGATCCTTTTCATGGATTACACGCAATGTTTGATAGAAGTGGCTTACAGAATAATTGAAACGTTCCAGGTCCAGCGGATGTGGCGATGTTCCCTTTGAAATGGACTTGAAGATTCGATACATGACCTCCCGCATTTCGATTGCCTGCTTAAGAACTTCTCCCGCTCCAGAAGGTTTCTCCTTCGCTTTTAGAAGAAGGGCTTTTGCTTGTTGTTCGGTCAAGACTTCAGCATGGATGCACCAGTCAACCAATTTATCATAACTCGTAAACCAATCCCTTCTTTTCTCAGCACTTTCCCGCCAACTGACAGTATTGATAAAATCCATACACAAACGTTCTCCGACCATCATATAAGGGTTCGTTTCCGACATAATCAAAACTCCTTTTCTATAACTATCATAATACATATTGACAGTTAGAAACAACTCAGATACAATTTAACCATCAAAAGTAATTTTGGTGGTTAAACACAAATTCAGGAGGTACTGTGATGGACAATCCGATGTTGGTAGCTGTTAGAACATTGTTGAAGGAAACATATGATGGACCTGAAGAAAACGCAAGCTGGTACACAGAAGCAAAACCTGGTAGTGGTTTATTCGGAACACTTGAAAAAATATCGGCAGAAGCTGCTTCAATACCTGTCAATGGTACGACAATCGCCGCACAAACAGATCATACCCGCTATTACTTATGGGTTGCGAATTCCTACTTAAATGGCGAAGAACCTAGAAAGGACTGGGGAGCATCATGGAAAATCACAAACGTTGATAAAATTACATGGGCTCAATTTAAAGACGAACTTCAACAAGAATACACAACACTACTTAAAAAGATTGATTCACTTGACTCCTTAGATGAACAGACATCGAATGGTTTATTAGGGGCGCTCGCTCACTCCGCATACCATCTCGGATCGATACGACAGATGATCAAAGCGATCGATGTCCCAAGCTAAACATAAGTATTAATAAAGCTCCAAGGTATCACTCCTTGGAGCTTTTACATTTGAGTTGGTTTTCTTAAAAATAATACTGAATTGACAGTGTTTTTCAGCATTGTAATTAATATATACAAAAGCAAAATACGCCATAGTATTGTAGAATTTAACTCCGAACCCTATTCAACTAAAGCGCCCGTAGTTGAGTAAGTTTTAATAAAGAATACCTTACCTTTTCAAACAAATACTGTACTCCATACAATATATACGCTTTGTAGTGTATATATATAAAGAATTGAAAATAGTTTAACCTATGTAAACGAACAATTTTAATTTTTTTTAGAAAAGGGACGAAAAGAAACACAAAGAGTCCATCTAAAATAGCATTAAGTAACACAAACTTTTTAAAGTTCCCATAAGAAAATTTAAGTATCCACATAGACATAGGTATGTAGGGACCAAAATCAAAAGAAAATTCATTTCTCATTAATGATTTTGGCTTATCGTAAAACTTCCACCACTTACGTCGGTGTCCATATATATGATTTATCATTTCAAAAATACCTATTAGAGTACTAGCTATAAAATATCGTTTGATATTACGCTTACCTAGAAATATTAACGATAACCATGAAATAGTAGTCATAGCTAGATTAAATAATATGTGCTGCCTTGATGTCATAAGTAATTCACCTCATCTTGAATAACTCTATTTTTTAAGGTATCCAGATTTGATAATAAAATTCTCTTACATAACCAGTCATGCCATATGAAACAGACTTAACATATTCACTCCGAAAATATCTTCAAATTGAAAAAACCGATTTTTTTATTGAAAATCGGTTTTTAGGATGATAAAGAATATTAAATATCAAATTTAACTTTACCGAGCCATTCTACAAATTCGGGATTTCTTTGGGAAAAGAACACACTGTTTTGTAATTAAAGCTGCAATCAGCTCCATATCCTTTTGAATTAATTCAAAGTCAAAGATATTAAAGTTTTTGATGATTCTTTCTTTATGAACAGACTTTGGAATGACAACGATTCCTCCTTGTGTCAATCAACACAATATCACCTGAGCAACGGATTTATTATTGTTTTTCACCTATCGCTACTAAAGTTTCGTTTTGGAACATGTTATTTTTCACTTCAGCAAAAGGCCCGTAGGACATTATCTAAAAAGAAAGAACAAGCTGATTTTCTTTTGGAAAATTGCCTTGTTCTAAATTTACATAGATTCTGCCTCAGCTCGAATCTAAATTAGGTTAAATGTCCATAACACAACTAGATACAATGATGATAAGGATGGTTATATTGATATATATTTATAATGATTATGGAGGGACACATACTACTTCCTTGGCTGCTGCATACCATTTAAAACAACTACCTCAATCAGAACGAAAACTTACCACAGAAGAAATATTAAACGTAAAATATTTTAATCAAATGACTAAGAGCGATTTTGGAAGGATCATATTTCACGGAAAAGATGAAGAAGGCAACTCAGTTTATACATTAGGACGGAAAAGGAACAAACTTGTTGTCCCAGCACTAAAAGAACTGGCTCTACTGTTACATGAACAATATCATTTTGATGATAAAATCATTTTCTCCAATACATCACCAACTGTCCCAATGGCTATGTCAATTGGTAGATTTTTCTCAAGAGGATTAAAAATTGACTTTATAGGTGTGCCGTTATTAGTGAAAGGTGCTAAACAATGCTGTGACAATATTTTTCGATTAGTTGAAAATACGAAATATGTTGGTAGTAACTCTTTTAATGAAAATGTGATTATTTTAGAAAATAAGATGTATAAATAGTGCTACAATTTTAAATGATTTGTAAACGTTCTTGAAATTATATTAAGATAAAAAAGCTAAGTCTAATTTATTCATGCTGATTTATCTTTGTTATTTCTTTAATATAGCTATTCATATTAGTCCAATAGCCATCTATTACTTCCAATTCTTCAAATGACATTTCAAATAAATTTATATCTAGCATTTCAACAAACTGGTCTAATAAGACGTTATAAGGATTATTTTTATCCTGACGATCCATCCCATTATTCAAAATAAAGTTTAACAAACGACTATAAACACCATTAGCAAATTCATTTAATAATTCGATTTTAAAAGTTTTCTCGTAGTTTAAAGGTTTCCCCATTTTCCAACAACTCCTTATTAATTTTGGTCAATCCAATAACCAATTAACTAGCTGGCACTTATGCCTGGTTTTATAAAGAAGTATAAGCTAAAGCAGGAAATTCTCCAATCGTTATTTTTGAGTCTACAGGACACTATCATGAATCAGTAGTACAGTTCTTAGAGAGGGAAAAAGTTATTTATATCATGGTGAATCCTATCGTTTCTCATGGGGCAAAAAAGTCAACTATGAGAAAGGTAAAGACAGACGCAATTGATGCTTATCATTTGTGTGAGCTTTATTATAAAGAGGATT
>JAPSLL010000056.1 GCA_031180805.1 Bacillus sp. (in: firmicutes) | reverse complement strand
GCAGCAATGTCTCCACCATTGTTTTTCACATTTACTTCATACGTTAGCTCGTCACCAGCGTTTACTTCTCCCTCTGGTGATACTGTTTTTTCAGCTACAACACATGGTTCTGTTCCTAGGAAAATATCGTCTAGGAAGTTACCAGCACCTATATTTCCACTAGCTGTTTTCAAAGCTTCAAAGCCAAATCGAGTTGTTGTTTGTCCTGCTGGAACAGTATAAGTTCCTGTATAAGTTTTCCATGCTGTATTTCCAGTAGACATTTGAGTTTGTGGCACAGTATCATACGGATTATTTGTCGCCTGTCCGATACGAACCTGCATCGTGTCAACTCCTTGGCGTCCCATATGAGACAATCGCCAATAAAGTGTTTGGCCAGGAGTCGTCTCTACATCTTGATAAAGCATTCCATTTTCATAAGCGTTTAGCTCTGCCCATCTATCACCATCAACTGGTGCTGCAAAGTTTTTTGCAGTTGCAGGAAGATCTTCCTTATGATTCCATATCTCAATAAGTTTTACGCCTTGGGCATCATCTGTTGTCTTCCATCCAGGAACCTCAGATTCATAGAAAAAGATTCCCGCAGATGTATATGAACCTCTTGCTGCACCTTCTTCAAAGCTACCATTAATCAATGACACTGGTTTAGCACATGCATCAATTACTGGTTTTGGTAAAACCGTAGTTGTTACTTCATTTGTTTCTGTTGATTGGCTTTCATTTATTAATAGATTGTCATAATTAATGAGCGCCTTGTTGGTAACAACTTTATTTACATCAGTTGCAAGTGTCTTAACTTTAAACTGAACGGTCATTCCGTCAGGTAAATTGGTTGTATTTGGTAACTCACCTAATTTAACAATGACTTTTTCTCCATCGAAAAGACCAGCATCATCGTCATTTTCGTCTGTTAATTCAACTGTTCCTGATCCGTTTGTAATTTTTAACGAGCCTGGAACATATTCAGTACCTTCAGGAATCGCATCTTCAAAGACAGTATTAGCTGCAACGTCTCCGCCATTGTTTTTCACATTTACTTCGTACGTTAACTCATCACCAGCGAAAACATCTCCCTCTGGTGAGACTGTTTTCTCCGCAACAACACATGGTTCGGTGCCAAGGAAAATATCGTCTATGAAATTACCAGCTCTTATGTCTCCGGTGGCTGAAGAAATGGCTTCAAAACCAAAACGTGTTACTGTTTGACCAGCCGGAACTGTATAAGTTCCCGTATAATATTTCCAAGCGTCTTTATCTGTTGACATTGTCCGAACTATTGAAAGATTTTCTGGTGTAGTTGTGTTAGAACCAATCTTCACCGCCATCGTGTCTAAGCCATATCTACCCTTATGAGCTAAGCGCCAATAAATGGTTTGTCCAGGAGTAGTTTGAACATCTTGATATAAGGTTGCATTCTCAAAACTATTCAACTCAGCAAACTGCTGACCATGAATAACCTCGTGTTTATCACGAGCACCATCTGGAAGTTTATCCATTAAACTTTTAACAAAAATGTCAAATCGACCTGTTGAATCGGTTGTAGTCCATCCTGGTATATATTCATCCTGGATACCAGTCCACCCTGGTCCAGTAGGAGTTCTTGGATCATCAGGCGAATATGCCAATTCCTCAAAGCTACCATTAATTAACGCTACTGGTGCTGGACAAGAATTGGTTTCTTTACTTGGTAGAACAGTACTAGTTACTTCATTTGTTTCTGTTGTTTTCGTTTCATTTACTAATAGATTCTCATAATTAATGAGAGCCTTGTTGGCAACGACTTTATTTGTTTCAGTAGAAAGTGTCTTTACTTTAAACTGAACAGTGATTCCGTCTGGTAAATTAGTTGTGTTTGGTAGGTTACCTAATTTGACAATGACTTTTTCTCCGTCGAATTGACCGGCATCATCATCATTTTCATCGGTAAGGTCTCCTGCTCCTGGGCCGTTTGTAATTTTTAACGAGCCTGGAACATACTCAGTACCTTCAGGAATAATATCTTCAAATACTGCATTTCCTGCGATGTCTCCACCATTGTTTTTCATATTTACTTCATACGTTAACTCATCACCGGCGAAAACATCTCCCTCTGGTGAGACTGTTTTTTCTGCAACTACGCAAGGCCCTGTTCCTAGGAAAATGGCATCTAGATGATTTCCATGTCCGATGGAGCCATTGGACGTAGAAACAGCTTCAAAGCCAAATCTTGTCATAGTTTGGCCGGCTGGAACAGTATAAGTTCCTGTATACGTTCCCCAAGCTGTATTGCCATCAGTCATTTGTTCAATGATTGAAGTGTCATAAGGATCGTCAGTTGCTGGTCCAATACGAAGTTGCATCGTATCGTCCCCGTACAATCCTTTATGGGATAATCTCCAATAAATAGTTTGTCCTGGGGTAGTTTCAACATCTTGATATAACATCCCATTACCACTAGCATTTAACTCTGCATAACGATTTCCATCTACTGGAGCAGGTTGTTGACTTACAGTAGGACTTGGATAACCTTCTTTGTAGTCCCAAATTTCAATCCATTTAACTCCACCAGTATCATCCGTTGTCTTCCACCCTGGAACCTCGTTTTCATAGTACCCAAACGTACCATTCAATGAGCCCGGTCCAGGTGGTTCTTCAAAACTACCATTGATTAATGCTACTGGTGCTGGACATGCGTTTGTAGCACCTTCTGGATTGATTGTAACTTGTGTATTTGGTTCATCTGGATCGGTAATATTATCACCTGTTACTACTGCTGTATTGGCAATAGTTTGACCAGCTTGATCTGCGTTTACAGTAGCTTGGAAGGTAATCGTATGCCATTCCGTATCCGTTACATCACCAAATTGACCAACAACTTGTCCATCTGCAAAATGACCTTTATCATCACTTTGTGCATCAGTCACTGCTGTACCATCTACAGTCAATGTTCCAGGTACATATTCTACCCCTTCTGGAATATCATCTGTGATTGTTAAGTTTGTGACCGAACTATTTTCAAGTGTGTTTCGAGTTTCAATCGTATACAGTAATGTATCTCCAACTTCCGGATTACTCGCATCTGTATTTCCATCTGCTTTCTTTTCGATGCTTGAAGATTTTTTAGATTCTAATATTGGTGTAGGTGTAACGTGAATCGTGATTGTTGCTTCTGCTGTCCCACCATATCCGTCATCTACAATGACTGTAAATGTATCATCACCAACATAGTCCTTATTCGGAGTATATGTCCATGTACCATCTTCGTTTACAATTACCGTACCATTACTAGGTTGTTGATTACCTGCACGATACGTTAAGCTGTCTCCATCTGGATCTTGTCCTTCTACTTGACCTGAAACCGGCTCATTTACTGCAGTCGTTTTTGTATCATCCGGTGCAGTTGGCGGTTGGTTTGTAGAAGTGAAAGATGTAGAGTCAGTTAAGCAATCATAAGCAGCTGCAAGTGTAACCTCCTGATTATGACCAGCATTATTCAATTCTGCTTGAATCTTTCCATCTGCATCTGAAACTAAATCAGTCACAGCCTCTCCGTTAGGCCCTGTTAGCTCCCCTACGTTTGAGGTAAAACTATCCAGAGATGCCCCCTGAACTGGTTTACCTAATGGATCTAATAAAGTTACGGCAGCATTATATCCATTATCCGTTGATGCCGCTAACTCCAAGCTGCTAGGTGCTTGTTTATAATCGTTTTGCGGATTAAGCGTATCAATAGGTGCGTATTGGTTTACGAAATACCAGTTATAAATATCGTGTGTCTCATAGTTAGGAGACCCTGTTGAGGCAGTAAAGCTCGCATAAGGTTTTGCTCCATTAAATATCGAGTCAAGATTGATGCTGTTTACATCTAGCACTACTTGAGAACTCGCTCTATCTGGAGAAGTACCTAATCGGACTTGAACGTTTTGATTTAATCCATCATAGTCAATCCATGTATAATATTGAGTTCCGTTAGATAAGTCATAATTAGTACCGTTCGTCGTATTGTACTGATCTAAATCTGTATACCAACCGGATTGATTGACCGGTTCTCCATTTACAGTAAGCGCAATATTATTATCTGACGGGTCTTTATAAACATCGTTTTTAAAAGTATCATATTTTATACTAAAACTCGGTGCGGTACCATAAACACCTAACCCTCCCCCATTAGTTAATGGATTGGTTTGGTTAGCCTGAAGAGTAAAGGTGAATCCGTCACTCGCTCCATTAGGGCTTGTATTAGCAATTTTAAATGAAAATGCTGTACTGAAAGAATAATTGTCTTTCGGACAGAAATTATTTTTCGTAATGACTGTTCCACTTTGTAATTGGGATGCAGGTGTTAACCGTATAAAATTTTGTCCTTCCGGAACTTCAGCAGAACCCAATACCTTAAACAATTGATCTACAGTATCCCCGGAAAATCCATCCAGTTTATACGTCAGCCAATTATTATCTGTAGTAGCCGCCTCTGTCTTTATGAGACCAAGACCAAGAGGTTGATTTAAGCTATATGAGATAACAATTAAAAAAACTAAAAATATTTTAAAGATTTTACTGACTGCCGACTTTGATTTCAATATATTTCCCCCTCCCTCAATAATGAATTTTCTCTCTGTCAACTATGAATAGAATCTTATAAGGCCAGTAACAAAGCTTGAAAATAACTAAGTTTCTACTCAGGTAGGGAAACTTTATTTATTCTCTAAACTTATAAAAATATTAAAATTAAAGATTTTCACTAGCACTTACCTGTTGTTACTTATCTACTTTGACAGTTGGAGAATTTGCCTTTTGCTGCACCTTTTTTCTAGAATATGTATCACTTGATAAAATTACCTTCCTCACTTTTACTAGTAGACTGGTTCATCTACCTTGCAAGCAGTAAGCCTGATAATCCATCATGCAACAAAAAAACACGACTTCCTATACAAAAAATCCTCACCTCCTTTAAATGCACTCAACTGTCTACTAACTGACATCTATCAGTTCCTAGATAATATTTTTCAAAAAAACAAGTTTTGAGGGGGGAATCGACATCAATAAAGACTTAAGACATATAAATAATCCTAATTCGATTGTGGTGCTTTTGTACCATATCCCTTTTAAAACAAGGGAATATCACTGCTGTAAATAACATTTTGTATTCTGAAAATACAATCAATATAAGTAATTGGAAATATTTATACGTTGACACTTCCATAATATATTGTATTTATCGAGCAAAACAAGGGAAATTCGAACTAATATTACAAAAACTTCAACTTTTTTACATAATTTTTCTGTTGAAAATTTCAAATGCGGATAAATTTTTGTCACAAAAAGTGGAATTTCCCGACTACAACTTTCGACTTATTTAAATCACGCTATATTTTTGTTAAGCAGAAATTCTAATTCTCACGTTATTGAATGACATTTTATACAAAAAATGCTAAAAGTTATGAATATAGCTTGAGGGGTTAGTAGAAAGAATAGTAGAGTTAAATTGATAGTTTATATAAATCAAATCTATGAGCCTACAAAAATTAAAAGAAATAGAGAAAATATTTTTCATCAATAAATAGAGACAATCAAAGGAGGTTAGCAAATATGAGAGATATTATGGAAACAAGCATTAATAATAGAGTAGCAATATGCTTAGCGTATGCAGATGAAACAAGAAAATATTTAGAGACAGAATTTAGCGATAGCGAGTACAAAGAGGCGTTTCAAAAATTCAAAAAGATGATCGAAATGGGGAAGGAATGGCTAGCTGGAAAAAAAATAAATTGGGAAGATATTTATGAAATGTGTAATGATGATGAAGTAGAATATGGATGCTTTAATTTTATTGCAATATACAGCCTTGAAGAAAAGTATGAAGTTCCCGCTAATTTACTAATATGGACTTTGTATTATTTTACTTATCAATGTGCTTGTGAGGCTAATGAAAGGTATTTCCCTCAAGATTTATGGGATGGTTATTTACCACCAGAGGATGAAAAGCTTAACATTGATAATTTATATAAAGAGGCAAAACAGTATTTATCTCTGGATATTTGCGAAAAACTAAAGCTAATTGAGGAGAAGTATCGAAGTGAATGAACGAAAAAGGATGAATCTAATTGTAACTCAATATGAATAGAAGGGGCTGTCTCAAGACAGCCCCTCAAATTTTGATATTATGGTAGATCTGTCGTTAATCGGTGCTTGCCACAATGTAGGCATGTAAATAAATGACCAACTATATATGTATTCAAAGCTTTTTTAAACTCTTCCTGCTCGAGATTATATTCTGATGCTTCTGTCATTAAATCATCATGTAGTTCTTTTTCAAGATGGCTAATTTCTTCCCAATTAACAGATCCAACATAGGCACAAAAATCTTCACAATGTTCTAGCCATGATATTTCCTGCCAAGATAAAATGGAAGGAGTTCTTAAATGAAGTTCCTCAACTTTATGAGCATCCTCAAAGGAGGTTGGGTATTGATTATTAAAGAAAACATCATGCTCCTCCCCCGCTTTTCCAGATGCAATGCAATGAACACAAACTTCTTCTAAGTCACTTTCTCCATAAAAGCCCTCATGAAAGAAAGAACTCTCTCGGTTACACACCTCACATATATCTTTATAGTACGAGATACTCCCACTTTCATATACGTTAGGATGATATTTAAAATAAGGCAGCTTATGAATATGCTTAAACTCCTCTATAATCGTTTCAAGGTCAAGAAGGCTTATTGATAATTTTCCCTTTTCTATTTCCTGATAAATCGTAAATTTCGTTGTCATATCATCCAAAAGTTTAATTATTTTTCTCATGTTTAGCATTTTGTCGTATTCGTAATCTAATGCAGCATATACCTCTGTACTTTTACTTACTGCCTTTCTAAACGGTTGGAAATCTTCTTTCGGAATGAATTTACTTACTTCAGAAAAGAATGATCCTTTCTGTTGATTGGCCAATTCTGCAAGATTAATTTCTAATGTTAACGTATAGGACATCACGAATCTTCCTTCTTAATTAAATATTCTTTTTCTTCTTATAAAACTCTCAACCTAGCAAAAATTGCTAAGCACCTTTGGCGTTCTCGTCTTTAAAAAGACTCGCATCAACGACACCGCTTTCCTCTAACTCCTCGTCAAAGATGATAAAGCCATACCCTGATTCACAGCTATCGCTTTTAACCTTTGCAACAGCAGTCAACATATCTCCCTTTTTATACTTTTTGTTAGCCTCAAATGGTAAAATATCCTCTCCACTATCATCAAACTCAATATAATCGAAGGTAAAATCAATTTTCACTTCAATTTCCTTTGGTATTGTATATACTTCAACTATTTTCGATACACTCATTTTAATCCCCTATCAATACTAACTATTCTTTATATTATTTAAAGTATTGCAGAACAGAGCCTTTCCCTTCTTCGACTTCAATCTCGGCATAGGCACCATTTATAAAAGTCATTTGTGGAGGAACATGACCACAATCGATATCATAAATAATCGGTATGTTAAGTTCAGCAGAAAGTTCATGATAAACATCTTCAATCGTATAATCATTTACTGGGATATTCGCACTGCTTCGACCAAACATAATACCTGAGCATTGCTCAAACCAGCCTGCTAGCTTCATTTGCACGAGTGACCTCCGTAAGTCTGTAGTGGACAGTCCACAATTCTCAAAAAACCATACGATCGGCTCTTCATTTATATATTCGTTTCTAAATTTTTTTACATTACCGAATGGCGTGCCGATTAAATGTCTTATTATATCGATGCATCCTCCAAGTAAACGGCCTTGTATCATCACCTTATTGTTAGAAACAGTTTTCCAATAAGTTTGTTCTGTTAAATGAAACACACATGGAGAAGGATTTTGATGATTCCATTCCTTTTGATAGTTAGTCGAGGAATGCTGTAGGACAGATTCACCAGCCTTCGTCGATAATACTGTCTGCCACATTGCAGTCGTATCATCTGAATATTCCCCTCTTAAATCGACCAAATTTGTTCCGTGAGCAGTAGCAGTTCCAGTTTTTAAGGTAATCGCTAATAACAACGCACTTGTATCTGAATAACCTAATACCCACTTATTTTTTATATGTTTAAAGTCAATATATTCAAGGGTTTCAATAAGCAATTCTCCGCCCCATGGAGGAAAAATAAGATGAATCGCATCATCACGCATCATTTCATTAAACTCAGCTGCACGTATTTGAGCAGGAGCGGATTTCGCCTTTACTTGCGTCCAAACCGTTTCACCACAAACGACTTGAAATCCTTTTGATTTCATACGATGACATGATTGTTTAAACATATCATGCAGCTCAGTTGGTACCCCAGAAGATGGTGCTGTAATTCCTATCGTTGCTCCTTTTTCCAAAAACGGATAGTTAATCATTTGAATCCCACCAATTTTTTACCTCATTTTACCAAAGGAAAATTAGTTGAACAATAAATTATTGCAAAAAAAGAGACTTTGCTTATTCCTATTAATTGGGGATATTCACAAAAGAATTATCTAGAATACTATGTTCCTATTAACTTTATTTTAAAGGACAGTTGAACGGGCAAGCGAAGGAAAGGATAGTATATCAGAGCATATTTTAAAATTTTTACGCACAAAGAGCATCTATCACTGTTCTATCCATTAATAGATGCCCTCCAAAAAATTTGATTTTTCTTGCACTGATAAAATACGAAGAGATTTAAGAAATAGCTCATGTTTTTACAGCAGAATTTTCTACTATACATAAAATCTTGTAAACTATTAACTAGTTTAACAACTTAACAATCATTAATACTGAACTTCAATTCCCGCCTTTTCAAACGGCTCTAATACTTTTGGGTAACACATTGAAATATAGTCAACTGTTTTTAAATTTTTTAGATTTTGAAATCCTTCAACAGATACGACATCAAATAGCTCATCCTCCCCATCCCAATCTGGCTTAAGAATATGATAGATTTCATTCCCTCCATCAAAGCAAAGGTAGTCTACCTTATCCAAATCAGTTGAATCCAAATGAAGCTTTTCTAAATATTCCTTTATTTCAGCAATTGGGCCAGCCCCAGAATACCATTCAAAATCATCTTTGTACTTATTTATTAAGGCTGTTAGCTCCTCATGAAAAATCGGCTCCTTATCTAATAAAGCATCAATGACGATCAATTTAAAATTAAAATCCTCAAACATTCCACTTCCGTCCATTTTTCTTCCTCCATTTTTATAAATTTACATCTCACGTTGCACCGGCTTTTCTTCATATTTTTTAAATAAATAGATGTATAGGATGATACTGACGAAGGAGAACAGCAAAATGATACTGAAAACTCCAATAGGCGGTATCCAGCTTGATAGAAACACCATTAATGGTGCAAGAAACTTCCCGATCGTATTTTGCAGACTGTCAGCGCCCATGTACTGGCCTCTTGCGTGCTCAGGAGCATAGCGGCTAATAAAGCTCTGTGTCACTGGAGAGCGTACAATTTCACCGAAAGTAAAGATAATCGTTACGAAAAATAAGTACCATATATTCGAGTTTAATCCAACAAAAAATGTACCGAAACCGGCCAAAAGCGATGAAAGGATGAATACATCCCGTTCCTTCCAGCGTCTAAACCATTTCGTTACCGGCAGAATAAACAATACGAACAATAAGCCGTTAAACCCGACTAGCCAGCCAAAAATATCTGTACTTGATAGCAAAAAAGAACCGTCCTTCCAAGCAAAAATTTGTTGGGCTGGGACATGGTTGATGATGTAGATTGGTAAATAAAGATCCAGCTGCATAATCGGAATAAGGGCAAAAATCCCCGCCAAAATATAAATCAAGAATACTCTATCACGGAAAATAATTCCATACCCTTTCCATTGCTCTTTAATGACATTCCTTATTTTCGCGCTTTCATCCTTCTCTCTGGTTTGTACCAAAGTTTCATGAACCATAAAATAAATGGTGATAAAATAAAGAATTAACACGACTGCACAGGTCCATAACAGTTCTTGACGATATTGAAAGAAAAAAATTGCTCCAAGGGCTGGACCGAGTACAGCACCAATGTTATTAGCTGTTGCAAATGTAGCGAATACCTCCCGAAGATTTTCGGCAGGAATCAAATCAGCTACCATCGCGGAACTTGCGGGCCGATAGATTGCTCCCCCAAATCCGATGCCAATGAATGCGATGTAATCAATCCAAGGGGATGGTGACACTGCAAACAAGATAAACATCACCGCCTGTAGCAATGCCCCTAAAAGCATGACAGGCCGCCGACCAAATTGGTCAGTTAACCCTCCTCCGAGCAGACTTCCAATCGCACTAAAAATCGGTGGGACTGTCATCAAGATGCCTGCAATACCATTGCCTAATTCATGACTAAAATACACCGTAATAAATGGAAAGTACATCCAAAAAAGCATATTGAACATTCCCTCTCCGATTAAGCGAACCTTCAAATTATTGTCCCATAATCGTATTTGCACAAAAATCCCCCTCATAACGCATATCTTACATATCCAGTGGTGCACCACACTAAGTTCTCGGCCGAGTACAAAAAATGTTAAAGCAATTTACTTAAAAAATATAGACTTATAATTATGAATTGTTTATACTAATAATATGAAAATAGAATATATACCCTTTTTATTTAATTGTCCTACAAAACGAACGTATGTTTCTATATAAAAAAGACGCTTCTACAAAGAGGCGTCTTTTTTGATGTATGTTTTCGTTAAAATGTTTAGCTTTCCATAGTTGCTGTATTCCCCATCGCAATAGAAATTCGATTCCAGCTATTGATTTGATTTATAATAAGGACAAGATCAACAAATTGTATTTCATTAAAGTGTTCACGTACTCGTTGATAAAGGTCGTCAGGTACTCCTTTAGTAGGGATTAAAGTAATATGTTCAGCCATCTCAAGCGCAACCCTTTCTTCAGGAGAATAAAAATCACATTCCTTCCAGGCACTTAAACAATAAATACGCTGTTCGGTTTCCCCCATTTTCCGGGCATCTGATGTATGCATATTCAAGCAGTATGCACACCCATTTATTTGAGAAACCCTTATTTTGATAAGCTCTCTTAGCTTTCTATCAATCGTTGATTTCTTCGTGTATTTTTCCATTTGCATCATGCATTCCATACCATCTGGTGCAACATTGTAATAGTCTAATCTTCTCAAGTTTATACACTCCTTTCCATTTATAACCTCACTATATACGAATTCGAACATATGTGCTAACAAAAAACCTTCCGTTGTCATCCAATAACTTCTAGAGTACTATTTTTCACGCAGTTTCCACGTAATTTGCAATCTCAAACGTTGACCTTACCTTTATCATGGTCCTTTTTCTGAATGTCTTTTGGCACGCACCCGCAAATAGCGGTGACCTCAATACCTTAAGAGCCACCGCTTGCTTCAATATTATAATTACTCTCCAGTAAAGTCTTGATCAACTGAATTGAATTCGTTAGTCGGTACAGCTTGCTCGTTCGTTAACAGCTTTAAATCTATATCTTTATCCGAAACTGTAAACTAAAAATTTTTTTAAGAACCTCTAGTATACCAGCAGAATAATGAGATATCGTTACTTTATCATATAGGCCTTTAGCTTCCTCAGTGGCGTTTCCTAATAAATAGCCATGTTGGACTGTTTTTAACATTTCTACATCATTACCACTATCTCCAAAAGCAATTGTGTTAGCGTAAGGAACTTGCTCGTATTTCATCATAAACTCTACGATTGCTTTTTTTCCTGTATGAAGAGGGATAAAATCAACATCATATGCCCCTTCAGGATCACCTGCTTTTGGATTGCATCGGTTAATATTTAATCCTATCCCATACATTTTCGCTAAATGTCTAATAATCTTTATATCATATTCGCTTTTCGTCCCAGACTTTTCAAAATAGTAATAATTGCATTTCGTACGTTTTTGTCCAAATTGCGTTTGCTCGACAAGCTCTATTTTATATAGGTTATACAATTCTCTTACTAATTCATTTACGATGTCGTTTGAGAAAGCAGATTTCTTTAATTTCTTTTCCCATTCTCCGTTAGTCACCAATTCTCCATTTTCTTTAACGTTATATACTTCAGTACCTAAGTTACTTGCGATAAAATGGGGACTATAGGACATATTTGCCCGTTCCATCTTTTGCATAATTTGATTAAGGTCACTTCCGGTTACCCAACCGATTTTCACATGATGTTCACGTGCAAGAATATCTAGATATTCTTCTAATTCATAGAAATGCTTTAACAATTCATCTGTACAAGAATGAGGAAAATACGTTTCATCAAAATCAAAAAAGAGTAGATAGTTTACTTTATGCGAACTTGAAAAAGGTTTTTTTAACTTAAAATTCATTATTTAACACCCCAATTTTTACTTTCCTAAACTATAATTGCTGGTATCGGTCCCAGGTCAATATAATTTTTTTCGAGGTGAAAAATGATTACTATTTATGATATTGCCCGACTAAGTGGCGTTTCTAAATCTACGGTTTCACGGGTGATTTCTAATCATCCACATGTATCAGCTGAAACAAGAAACAAAGTATTAAAAATTATGCAACAGTATCATTATGTTCCAAATTCGCTTGCCAAACAATTTCGGCAGAAGCAAACAAACTGTATAGCTATCTTAGTCCCTAATTTAAATCACCCTTATTTTAGTCAACTCGTTAGTTATCTATCTGCTGCATGTTATGAGAGAGGATTTAAAACTGTCGTACATCAAACCTTTTCAAACAAACAAATAGAGATAGATGTTTACACACAATTTCAAAGAAATGAGTTTGATGCGATCATTTTAGCCGCCTCTACATTATCTGAGGAGGAAGTCGCAGCGTATACTGAAAATAAGATTATCATTGCCTGTAATGAAGATTATAGTGGAAAATATTTTGATGTGTTTTGTTTAAATGAGGAAGATTTAACAATGAAGGCAACAGCATGCCTTCTCGATAAAGGCATTTCAAAGCTTGGCTTTTGTTCAGACAATATTGATTCTCCTTTACAGCAAGCGAGGTTAAAAGGGTTTAATTTAGCTCACGACAAAAAGGGATTGAATTCCAACAAAGACTTTCTTTTCAATCACATATCAACGATAGAGGACGGAATCATACTAGGTGAAAGAATCTTTAACGAGCATCTAGAAATTGAAGGGATAATCGCTGGCAGTGACTTCGTTGCCGCTGGATTAATTAAATCGGCAATTAAAAATAACATTCAAGTACCACAGCATTTTTCAATTATTGGATTTGATAATCATCCGATATCTCTTGTAACGAGCCCGCAAATTTCCACGATCAGCAATCGTATTAAGGATATGTCTAATGACTTAGTCGATCACGTCATTAGGAAAATGACTGGTAGTAAACGAACTCCAATCAAAAAAGTATACAATGGAGAAGTTATCATTAGAGGATCAAGTTAGTGATTTATATTCGACACTGAGAAGAGGTTGGGACAAAAGATTTTCAACATAAGAAAAATCCGAACTATAATTTGGAATTCTGCTTTAAACTTCGTGTCTTTTTGTAAGTGGTAATACTTGTATACATTGTTACTTTTTTACTAGTAGTCGTTCTGGTTGATTTCCGCTACAGTACTCGCTTTCCGCGGGGTGGGTGGTGAGCCTCCTCGGTGTAAACCTGCGGGGTCTCACCTCTCCCACGCATCCCGCAGGAGTCTCGCACTTACGCTCCAATCAACCTTAATAAAGTTTGCACAAAAAACCGACCTCTTCGTAAAGAGTCTTTTCTTTATAGCTTTTTGCAATAAGCAATGTTCGGTTTTCATTAGAAATATTTTCGTTATGTCCCATCCTCTTTACCATTTACAGTAGATTTTTTTCTATTTAAACTCCCCACAGCTTTTGCACTTTTGTATAAAAACTTTTTATTAATCCATTCTAATGAATAGAACAAAGGATTATTGCTTCTCTATATTTTTCTCATCTTCATGGCTGTTATCAATGATTTAACAGTCTTTTTGATTAGGCTGTCTTTTTAAATCCCTTATTAAACTTTAAAGTCATTTAGATAAAAAGTTTCATGTTCTTTCCAGTCATTTGCTTCATTAAGGTAATAGAAATGGTAGATATCGATTTTGAAGAACAGATGAAGGCATATTGCCAAAACTATTAAGGAGTACTTCCAAAATATATACACTTCCTTATAGCTGCAGCATCCCTTTGATTTGTAGACTAAATTACTACGGACTTTGTTATCAGTAGCTTTTCCCTTTCTAAATACATTCAAAAATCCTTTTTTAATAGTTCTAAAGTACAAATAAACTGTTATAAATCTATCATATTTCTGATAAATAAAAAGCATTGGAGCTATTTACGAAATACGTTATTCTTAATTGCAAACATTTATATAAAATCATTTGTTTTTTGCACAATAAATATATGATAAACACACTAGAGTCTATGATAACATATTCCTATTTTTAGCGAAAATTGGCAAAATTTGTTGACGTTCAACTATTATGTATACTACATTTGTATTATCATAGTTCTAAAATTCTTGAATCTGTGATAATAGTAGGAACGCTTTTTTCATAGTATTTTAACGTACGATAATGGCAAACTCATTGAAAAATGAGGACGCAAAGCTAGAGGGGCTAAAGTGTAGATTTTTCATTATACACCATGCCAGCCAGTTGCCGAATACGACGGAAACTCCGTCTTATTCAAGATGGAGTTTTTTTGTTGCTTAAAAATTTTGAAGGGGGAAATCGAATCTTGACTATGCCAGCGAAAGGTATCTCAGAAGATCAGAAAAACACAAACATCGATATTGAAGGTGCAATGATAGCTAAAAAGCATTACGTGTATGAGGTTTTACCTGTATCAGACGAAAAGCTATTAATTGAAGTAGCCGAATGCTTAGCCAAAACATTCTCAGGTGTTAAATCCGGAAATGCCTTCATTGTAGAACCAGTCGTTTTATTATTGAAAATATCATATGAAACGATGAAAGAGTTTGTTTTTGATTTCCTTAAACAAACAGTTAATCAAGGTTTAACAATCATCGCTAGAGAGAAATGTACTGGGAAAGTGATTGGAGCCGTTGCCGCCGAGTCCTTTCATACAATAGAAGAAGATCCTCCCCTACTAAAAGGTGATTTTGCTCCTTTTAATAAAATAAATCAAATTACCCGTTATTTAGTAAAAAGGTATGAGCAATTTATTTATAAAAAGACAGGAAGAAAAATTGTAAAGGATAAGCATATCCGTATTTTTCTAACCGGAGTGTTGCTCGAAAAAAACAAGAAGTACATAGCAGCCGAAATGAAGCATCTCTTAGAGGAAATTTGTAAAAATCGAGGTTATCAATATATTGTCTCAACAGCTCCAAATTCTCGCTCACAGAAAATGAACGTACGATTAAATTACCACAGTCCGCTAGATTGCAAAGGGATTCCGATTGCTTACTCATATGCAAAGGATCCGATTTTAAAACACTTACCAACCGAATTGGGTGAAGATTGTAAGCTGTTTTATAAAGAGGTAATCTAAACCTCCCAATTTTATATAATGGATAAAGAAGCCCTCTTGATTATCCTATTAGAGGGTTTCTAACATTGATAGACTCCCCCTACTTATCTTCCTTCTATTTTCTATCGTTCAAAATTTATCAGCTAATGTAATAGTTGTTAAAATCTTCTTGTTAATTCTAGTATAATGATGCTTTTTAACTAACGCACCTAACATAGTTCCCCAAAAATCCAAACTGGATAAATTCTATGAAAAAGAAATGGTCTACGTCATTGAATACATAAGCAAATTATTATATAGTAATATACGGATGTATTCGGGAGGTGTAATGATGAAAGAAGCGACAATTGAAATAGAAAAAACAGCAACCATTTTAAAGCTTTTAGGTGATAAAACAAGATTAACAATGGTTAAAATGCTGGATTCAAACGATTGCTGTGTATGTGAATTTGTTGAGGTTTTTAAGGCAAGTCAGCCTGCCATTAGTCAGCATCTTCGCAAATTAAAGGATGCTGGAATTGTCAAAGAAACGAGAAGAGGGCAATGGATTATCTATTCATTAAATAAAGATAGTGTTCATTATTCTTTAGTCGAAAATATCCTTCAATACCTTCCGAATCAAGATTATCGCATCAAAGAACTAGAGGAACAAGGATTACGAATTTCATGTGAGTAATGGAGGATTAAATTCATGACATCAGTTATTTTAGCATCAGTGATTTTTTTAATCACACTTACACTAGTCATCTGGCAGCCAAAAGGTTTATCCATCGGTTGGTCTGCATGTGGCGGAGCGATTCTTGCTCTACTTGTAGGTGTTGTAGATTTTAAAGATGTAATTGATGTGACATCAATTGTATGGAATGCAACGCTAGCTTTCGTTGCAATTATTATTATTTCGCTAATCTTAGATGAGATTGGATTTTTTGAATGGTCAGCCTTACACATGGCAAGAGCTGCCAAAGGTAACGGCATTAAAATGTTCGTTTATGTTAGTATTCTTGGGGCTATTGTTGCTGCCTTTTTCGCAAACGATGGGGCTGCATTAATTCTTACACCCATTGTGTTAGCGATGGTAAGAAATTTAAACTTTAGTGAAAAAATGGTGTTCCCATTTATTATTGCAAGTGGCTTTATTGCTGATACTACTTCACTTCCATTAGTGGTAAGTAACCTTGTAAACATTGTATCAGCTGACTTTTTCAATATTGGTTTTGTTGAATTTGCATCAAGAATGATCATTCCGAACTTTTTCTCTTTGGGTGCTAGTATCTTGGTTTTATATCTATTTTTCCGTAAAAGTATCCCAAAAAATTACGACTTAACACAATTAAAGAAACCAGTAGAAGCGATTCGTGACAAAAAGATGTTTAAATTATCTTGGGTTGTTTTGGGAATCTTACTTATTGGTTATTTTGTAAGTGAGTCATTCGGAATTCCAGTTTCTTTCATTGCTGGAATTGTCGCGATTTTCTTTCTTATCATGGCACAAAGAAGCTCAGCAGTTAACACGAAAACGGTTATTAAAGGAGCTCCTTGGGCTATCGTATTTTTTTCCATTGGAATGTACGTTGTTGTTTATAGCTTAAGAAATGTCGGTTTAACAAACGTTTTAGCTGATATGATCCAGGCTGTTGCAGACCAAGGATTATTTACAGCAACAGTTGGAATGGGCTTTATTGCAGCTATTTTATCTTCAATTATGAATAACATGCCTACCGTTATGATCGATGCGCTTGCTATTTCTGATACAAGTTCGACTGGTGTTATAAGAGAGGCGCTTATTTATGCAAATGTGATTGGTTCAGATTTAGGACCAAAGATTACACCGATAGGTTCACTAGCTACTTTATTATGGCTTCATGTCTTATCTTTAAAAAATGTAAAAATCTCTTGGGGAACATACTTTAAAACTGGAATTATTTTAACGATTCCAACCTTGTTCATTACCCTAGTTGGTTTATATATTTGGTTACTTATCATTCATTAATTTTACTTAAAAAGGAGCAAACAACATGTCGAAAAAAACAATTTACTTCTTATGTACTGGAAACTCTTGCAGAAGCCAAATGGCAGAAGGCTGGGCAAAAAAATATTTAGCTGAAGAATGGAATGTTTATAGTGCTGGAATAGAGGCTCATGGCTTAAATCCAAATGCTGTTAAAGCAATGAAAGAAGTGGGAATTGATATCTCAAATCAAACCTCTGATATCATTGATCCAGAAATATTAAATAATGCTGATTTAGTTGTTACCTTATGTGGAGATGCTGCAGACAAATGCCCAATGACACCACCACATGTAAAACGCGAGCATTGGGGATTTGATGATCCTGCTAAAGCAGAAGGAACAGATGAAGAAAAATGGGCTTTCTTCCAACGTGTTCGTGACGAAATTGGAGAAAGAATCGAGCGTTTTGCTAAAACTGGTGAATAACAACAAGTTAGGGTCTCCTAAATCAAGGAGACCTTTAGTTTTTAATTTTCCAATTTTATCTACAATTTTTCTTTTCAGTTTCAGATGAACAGCAATTTTTGCTTTCTTCCTTGTTTTCATTGTTTTCTTCTACTTCTTCAATTACTACGTTACAGCAATTTGAATCTTTCTTAGAACCTTTTTTGAATAAATTGAACATATATATTCTCCCCATTTCTTTAAATGAAATAAAAGATAAAACCTGATAATGTTGACATTGTTACAACCGATAATACAAAAGTGAAAACTAATTCCCGTTTAAAGATTGACTTTAATAAAATGACTTCAGGTAAGCTAGCACCTGCAGAGCTAATCATCATAGCCATAACAGGACCTAAAGCCATCCCTTTCATAATGAGAATCTGTGAGATAGGGATCATACTTGATAATCGTATATATAATGGAATCCCTATGATTGCGGCAATTGGAATCAGCCACCAATGATCTTCACCAAAAGCTGCTGAAATCCATTCAGTTGGTACTAATCCATGTATGATCGCTCCTATCGCTGCACCAATAATGAGATACGGATAAACACTTTTCATTAGAGCTAATGTTTCTTCGAATGCTAGTTTCATATTGAATTTTTTATTGCCTTCCACATAACCAGACATCACAACATTTTTTACATACTTTTCAAATCCTAATGCTTCAAGAACAAAACCAATAACAATTGAGAAAATACTTGTAACTACCGTATAAACAATCGTTACCTTCCACCCAAGAACAACTCCCATAATCGTGATAATTGTTGGATCTAGTACTGGTGAAGCAAAAAGAAAAATCATGACGATTCCAAAAGGCATTTTCTTTTTCAACATATTTACTACTACTGGGATTGTAGAGCATGAGCAAAATGGTGTTATAAAAGCAAATACGATAGCTACTAATGCAGCTAAAACTTTATTTTTACCCGACAATTTTTTCTCGATTTTTTCATAAGGGATGTATCCTTGCAAAAGACTAATGAGAAAGGAAATAACGATAAATAAAACCGTTAATTCTAACGCAATAAATATGAAATTTTTTAAAGTCTCAATCCACATCGTTTATCCCCCTATTAACAGCAAACTGTTTTACAACATAAAGTCGAATCTAAAGGTTTTGTTTTTTCTTTAGCAGAAACAATTGTTTTAGAATTTAGATATGTAGCAATTTTTGAATTACGAATGGTCGAAAGCTTCCCCATTTCTTCCCTTTTTAATTTTGATAGCAAATGAAATTCATACTCATTAAACATCATGTCACCCCTTAAAACAAATTATTTTGATATATTAATCAAAAAAAATTGATGTTTCACTTAAAAAAATTTCTTCTACAAATAGAGTTTTACAAACAACAATTGGTTCACTTCATCAATCAATTCCACGTACAAAATTTCTCATAAATCAATTTTTTTTGATATTTTAACTATATATCCAAACTTTTCTGATGTCAACATATTTAATCAAAAAATTTTGATTTAAACATCAATTATTCGTCCGCACCTATAGACCATTCACCCTAATAAAGAATTTCTAATCGTCCATTCTCAAAAGCAGTCTGTTTTTTATAACTGTCCTTTGGAAAAATAAATGTCCAGGGCATACTTACCTTTGCTGGGATTACAAGCGCAGGGATAGTGAAGATCTTATCTGCAATGACCTCATCTTGCACACCGTAAAGCAATCTTACGTTATGAAAGGTAAGCGGATCATCAGTAAAATTATGAACTAATACCGTTACGAGCAGTGCCTCTTTATGGTTAATCGCTACTCGTATCGGAGAGCAAAGAATGTCGGAATCGGAAAAATGTTTTGTTTCCTTAAAAATAGTTTCTATTTGTTTTCGGTCCTGTTTAGCTATTGCTTTTTCCCAAGACGCTTCAAATTGTAATTGCTGCATGACGAAAACCACCTCTTGAAGATTAAGTGTAACATAATCCTACGCCTTTACCTCAATAATAGGCTATGTTAAATCACTTTGCCACACAGTTTTATAATTACACAAATTACCACACATCAAATAGTACGTTCATACAAAAAAATAATAGTAGGAAAGGTAAAGGAGAAGTAAGAAGATGAGAGATTATATCATCTCTATTTGGAATCTAATAGACCCTCTATATTATCATTTTACACGGCTAACATACCTTCCATCTAAAGAAGGTAATATCTTTCGGATTCGATTAACGAAATATAAAGGCAGGAATATTGTTCTAGCAGATGGAACAGAAATAAACAAAAATGATACGTTAGTTAAGATTCACCTTCATAACGTCAGATTATTAAAGGAATTTAAAACGACGAAGAGTGAACTTAAAAAAGCCAAAATCATTTATAGGTATGTCCAAAAGTCATTACCTGAAATTAACCTTTATATTCAAAATCATCCACAATCGAGTCAAATTAAAGGAATTATCGGAATTACTACATTAAACAAAGGCTGTAAACGGCTTGGCTTTGAAGTCTTTTACATATCACATCCTTTTTATCAGTGGTTCAAACGGCTTGCATTTTTACCGATTGAGCTAATATCTAGTAACAATTCATTGTGGCATGTGTTAAAGAACCATAAACCAAGTTATTTAATCATGTCTATAGACAAATTATCAACGATGTACAGGATGAATAACAGCGAATAGACAATAAAAAAGAAAAAGCGATCCGTATCGCTTTTTCCCTAAATTGCTTTTACTGCTTCACTTGAAACTCTTCCTAATGATAACTTATGAAGAGTGATTTCAGGTCGGCTTCCTACGCGGATGTTTACACCTGTCTGACCAAGTCCTTCATTGATATAAAAAGGTTTTCCGTCATGGTTATGAAGTCCTTTAATGATATTCATGCGGGCAAGCTTTCCCATTTTCGCTAGATGATATGCCTTTGGATAGCAAATTTGTCCACCATGAAAATGGCCAGCAAGCAAATAATCAAAATGGTAGTTCTTCATCTTCAACACTATATTAGGGTCATGAGTAATGACTAGGTTAATACCTGACTGAACCCCTTTATAGGAAGCTTCAAGATTGCTACGTTTTGTACTAAAGTCATCTATCCCAATAATATTGACCAATGTACCTTGAACTGAGATGATGTCATGTTGATTTTTTAATACTTTACAATTATATTTCACAAGCGTATCAATTAATGTTTGCAGGTCTGGCTGCTTTAAAACATAATCATGGTTACCTAATACGGCATAGATACCATAGGTTGACTTTAATTGATTGAGTTTCTCTAAATAAGGGATAAGCTTCGGAATCGTACGTTTCCGATCTAAAAAATCTCCTGTAAGGACGATTAAATCAAGTTGTTCATCTTTTAGCTTCTCATAAATTCCATCCGGAGAAATCGATATATTTTCTAAATGTAAATCCGAAAGCTGCAAAATCGATAACGTTGAATCATGTTCGTTCGACCCTTTGTTATTGATTTCAATTCTATTAACGACAACATCTTTCGTATTATTATTCGCTTTTTTAATAAGGGCATAAAGAAAAATTACTACAACAGTTATGAAAAATATACTCAAGATAATGCCTCCTTCCTATTCATTATATAGGAAAAAGACTACTAAATTTACAAGAAATAGATGGTAAATACTTTATCCCTTCTCTACTAGGCTTATGGAGGTGTATGATGAAAAAAGTTTTATTTCTCCCTTTTTTACAAATTCCATCTGGTCACCATCAGGCGGCAAATTCATTAATTGATGGGATTAATCAAATCGATCCAGCTATTCAGTGTGATAAAGTTGATATCCTCAGCTATAGTTACGGAAAGATGGAAAAAATCATTTCTACCATATACTTAAAGTGGATCCATTCATTTCCCCAAATATACAATTCCATCTATAAGACTGCTGTCTACAAAAATATTGAAGTAAATAAACGATATCGTTTGTATGAACTACTCTTTCTTACGTTTATGAAAAGGCTGTTGGCAGAAAAGCAGCCAGATTTAATCATATGTACACATGCATTGCCTTCCTATATGCTCAATTATATAAAACAAAGACATGACTTAGAAATTCCTGTCATTAATGTGTACACAGATTATTTTATCCACAGCTTTTGGGGAATCGAGCAAATCGACTTTCATTTCGTTCCAACGCATCAAATGAAGGAATATTTAATGCGAAGAAAAATCAATGAAGACAATATTTTCATTACCGGTATACCATCACATCCAAAAATAAAAAAACAGATAGAGCCACCTAAATATAAAAAGAATTCGCTATCAACGGTTCTCATTTCGGGTGGAAATCTTGGAGTTGGCGGTTTAGAAAAATTGTTACATCATCTACCGAAGATTCATTCTCAACCACGAATCCAATTTTTTGTGTTATGTGGGAAAAATAGAGCATTATATGAAAAAATAAAGAGTCTGGGAAATAAATATATCATCCCATATCCATATATCAGCTGCAGAGAGAAAATGAATGAGCTTTATAATCAAATCGATGCCATTTTAACAAAACCCGGAGGCATGACAATTAGTGAGAGCCTTTTCAAAAGAAGACCTATCTTTATTTACGATGCTCTACCAGGACAGGAGCAAATCAATCTTTCTCAACTAAAAGAGGCTGGTCTAGTCTTTCACCTAAACAAAGAAAATATATACGAGCAAATCCTTTCAACACTTCAGAATGAGGATAGCTTGCATCAGTATCAAAATCGGATAGACAATTACCACACACACATCCACGAAAAAGAGCCTTCCGAAATTATTGCCGAGATTTTACAGCAACATTAACGTGAAAAACGATTAATTCATATTGTGATGGTCACCGTGAAAGGTGACCGTCCTATCCTAAAGTACAATTCTTTTTAAATGGATATGGTAAAGATAAATCAAAACGTATGGTACTAAATAGGAAAAGAAAGTATAAAAGGAATTCCACCCATTACCATAATTCACCATTCCATAGTAAACATAAATTGATTCGAGTAGAGTTGTTACTAAAGTTATTAAAAAAATAAATAAAAAAGGACGCTTATAATTTTTAATAAAATAAATCAAGTAACTAGCTAAAACAGGATAAACCCCAAAATTAAAAGGTAATGCTGATAAAGTTTTTTGTTCAGGAAAGGGGAATACCTCCCAAAAGCCAAAATAAAAACCGAATTCGTTTATCGTAAAAGCAAGAATACTAAAAGCCGGCCCAATTAAAGGGATTACCTGTTTATCCTTTTTGTAAAGATGACAAATACCAACAATCCATGGGAGTAAAAACACTAGCACTAAATGTAAAAAAATCATTTATCCATTCCTTTTTATCTTAAGCTTCATATCATTATGTCAAACAACTGTCCAGTAAGATGCAAATATGTATTTCCCTACCAAATTTATATCTTCATTATTATTGTGTAAAGTCGCTTTAATTATCCTTTTATTAATGTCAGCTAGTTAACCAAAAAATAACAGCATCTCAATTGATGCTGGAAAGGTCAAGACAAGAAAATTTCATCAAAACATTCTTACAAAGTCACACTGCTTGGTACAAACTTGGTTTGAAGTTTTTGTTCGCCTTCTATATAAGTATTTTTGTGTTTTTCAATATCTTCACTTTTTAATAAGTGTACTTGCTGATATTGCCTAGTTTTTTCATTTATTGATTCAATCCACGTAAAGAAATTTGTTTTTCTTCTAACACCTGCAACTGGATCAAAAAAAGTTCCGGAACAACCATAAGGTACGATAATTGGTAATAACAATGTAACAGACATAACAATCTCCTCTCATTTGTCTATAATAATATATGTATATAGTATGAAGATTGATTTATCTATGAGTTTAAAATTACCTTTTTATTTTTTCATAACCTCTTTTAAAGCAGGGATTAATGAGCAGAATCATTGACAAAAAAATCTATTTATTCTATAATTTACAAATATACTTTTTGTGTTTATAATAAGATTCTCCTGGCCAGGGGAATCTTATTTTTTTATAGGAGGAAATGGAATGAAGCAAAATGAATCCAGTTTAACTTCCTTAGTATCGGCATTCGGGCGAACATATCACAGTAAATATGACACACCAAAAATTTTTGATGATTACATCGCAAAGGATTTAATTTCTCAAGAAGAGTTTTCAGCTATTAGTAAAAACATGATTGAAGGAATTCAGTTTTTTAACAGAGAAATCGGGCAACGGTTTAAGGATAATCCAGAAGAAATTTTAAAATGGGTTACTCAAATTCAGCTATCCCCAACACCGTTAGCACGTGCGGCATTTTGCGAAAACGTATTACTTAATGAAGTTAACTTAGGACTAAAGCAGTATGTCATACTTGGAGCTGGGTTAGATACATTCGCTTTTCGACATCCAGAATTGGAAAACAGCCTAGATATATATGAAATTGATTATCCAGCTACACAACAATTTAAAAAGAATAGGTTAAATAATGCTGAATTTAACCTCCCAAAAAATCTACATTTTGTTTCAATGGATTTTACTACTACGTTTTCTCATCAAGATTTAATCCATCAGGGGTTTGCTAACAAAAAAACCTTCTTTAGTCTATTAGGTGTTTCCTATTATTTAACGAAAGAGGAAAATGAGCGTTTGATTAGTGAAATATTTGCTACCGTCCCTTCAGGTAGCTCTATTGTTTTTGATTATGCAGACGAGAAACTCTTTGAAGAAAAAGGACTGTCAAATAGAGTTGAAAATATGGTGAATATGGCTGCAGCAAGTGGTGAACCAATGAAGTCGAGCTTCACTTATAGTGAAATTGAAAAAATACTAGAAAAATCTGGTCTATTAATTTATGAGCATTTGTCACCATCTGCAATAAATGACCTTTACTTTCAAAATAGGACTGATTATTTAACTGCATTCGAGACAATTCATTATATCCATGCTGTAAAGAAATAATTTTCCTAAGAGGCTGGGGCAAAAGGTTTTCAGTTAAAGAAAAATCCGAACTATTATTTAACACAAGACTTAAAATTCTTCTTTCGGGACTTTTGGCTATATTCGAAAATAATGTTATTTTTACGGAGTAGTCGTTTTGGTTGATTTCCTCGTGCAGTACTCGCTTTCCGCGGGGTGGGGGGAAGCCTCATTGGTTTTAACACCTGCTTAGGTCTTACCTCTCCCACGCATCCCGTAGGAGTCTCGCAATCAGCTCCAATCAACCCTTATAAAGTTTGCAGAAAAACCATTCCTCTTCGTAAAGAGTATTTCTTTTAATGGTTTTTCAATAAGTAATGTTCGGTTTTTTATTATTTATATTTTTGTTATGTCCCAGCCTCTTTTGATTATTCTATACTACAAATCAAATAACAGCTCTTACAACTACCATTCATCCTTTCCTCACTATAGAAGATTCGACATATTCTACAGCTTTTTTTATGTTTGATAAGTCGTATTCACAATCGGGCATCGTTAAATGTAACGTTTTATTTTCTACTAACATTATTAAACTGTTAAACGTTTCTAGCCATTGATAGTGACAGTTTTGTTCCAATTTCGCAAATGAATTCATACTATCACCAATTTACTTGTACACCAGATAAAAGCCCAATCGTTAAAAAATCACTATGAGGATGTAAGCAAAAAGCTAATTCATTACCAGCTAGACCTCCAACAGAATCAATAGCTGGATTTACCCCTATTCCAATTGTTAATTCCATAACGACTTCATAAAGTTTCATTTTAGAAGTATTTATCACATAAAATAAAATGTAACTAGAAAGTTATTTTTTGTAGTTCATATACTTTCATAATTTTTTTATCTTAAAGGAGAGAGATATTGCCAAACTATATTTGCATTCAATGTAGAACTCAGTATACAGAAACAGCTAAAAATCCAGAATGTTGCCCCATATGTGAGGATGAACGTCAATTTGTCATGAGGGTCAAGCCTGGACTACCCTGAATGAATTAACTGAGCAGGGAATGATAGTCAATAGCTATGAGGAATGAAACCTTTCTTTTCACAAAACGACGATTCAAATATTCTGCAACTACATTTTTTATTAATCTAAAGCAGTTCTTCATATCCAACATATTCTGATGTTATCGACAAAAAAGGAACCTCGATATAAAAAATCCTTTTAGCTGCTAATTTAATTTAAGCATTATTTGTTTAATTTCTTTTATATCATAGTAAAATTTTACATATATCTTACTTTACGACTTTTCAATAAAATTTGTATTAAGAACAATTATGAAGTATACACATTACATCATATACATACCTAAAGGAGAGTGTAATTTTGTGCGTAAAACATGTGTTCCTACTGGCATAGAACTAAAAGACACTGGCTTTGGATATACGTTGTCATTGATAGGAGGTAAATATAAAATGATCATTATATATTGGCTGTCTGAAAATAAGGTTATGCGGTATAATGAGCTGAAACGTAGCATTGGTACCATTTCTTTCAAAACGCTAAGTATCATGTTAAAAGAGCTTGAGGCAGAAGATCTTATTATACGCAAGGAATTTCCCCAAATACCTCCAAAAGTTGAGTATTCATTATCTGAACGTGGTCTTTCTCTCGTTCCATTGTTAAATATGATGTGCGAGTGGGGAGAGAAAAATAATTTGCATGCTCTGAAGTCTGTACAGCAGTAAAGATTCAATGAAAGGAAGTATTACCTGAACAAGGAATTACTTCCTTTTTATAGTTTTTATAATACTAATTATTACAAATTGTTAATAAAGTCCAAATAATCCTGAGTACTTTTTTCCAATATGCTTAAAACTAGCTCATTTTCTTCTTCTTCGTTTCC
>JAPSLL010000055.1 GCA_031180805.1 Bacillus sp. (in: firmicutes) | reverse complement strand
GGAAGTTTACGAAAGATATGTATTGAACTACTACAAAAATATGTTGCAGGAAGGGAAGGTAACGTAAATTTCTAATATGGAGATATTATCAAATTTTCTTTTTAAGCTGTAGTACGAAGTTACATAAACAAAAAGCCTTCAGTGACTCTATAAAAATAGTGGAGTGAATAAACACAATGATATTTGAACCTATAACAGAAAACTCAATACAAATAGCTTTAGAAATAGTGATTTCAAATCCAGACTATAATGTTTTAGAAAATGGCAATCCTATAAGATCCTTATCAGAAGTAAGTAATAATCTTCTAAATTCAGTTAGTGAAAGTTTCCTAGTAGTTGAAGATAATCGGTACATTGGAATTGTAGATTTTTTAGAAAATAATCCGAAAGACAACAAACCGTGGCTAGGCTTGCTTATGATTAATGGGTCGTATCATTCATTAGGATATGGGAAAAGGGTTTATGCAGCATTTGAGGAGAAATTAAAACAACGACAGTTTAAAAACGTTCGGATCGGAGTCTTACAAGAAAATTTAATTGCTTTAACGTTTTGGAAGTCATTAGGGTTTAAATTTTATGGTACTAGTAATTGGCGAGGGAAGGTTGTTGATTGCTTTGAGAAACAATTACTGTAAATGAAATGGAGGGAAAATGATGTCTAATAACGGTAACCTAAGAAGAATCATTTTGGATTTAGCAGTAACATTAGATGGTTTGATTGAAGGGGAAAATGGTGAAGTTGATTGGTGTATTATGGACGATGAGATGGAGTTTATTCATATCTTAAATCAAATTGATACGATCCTTTATGGGAGAAAAAGCTACGATTTATGGGGACAATATACACCAGAAAAAAAAGCTACAGCTGCTGAAAAAGAAATGTGGGAAATCGTTCATCGTAAACAAAAATATGTTTTTTCGAGAACGCAAAAAGGGACTGACAATAAAGCAATTTTTGTAAACGATTATATTCTTGAAGCGGTAACTAAATTAAAAAATAGCCCTGGTAAAGACATCTGGCTATATGGAGGTTCAAGCCTTATTACAACATTTATCAATTTAGGACTTGTTGATGAATTTAGATTATCTGTTCACCCAGTTGTTTTAGGCAAAGGAAAACCATTGTTTGTCGATTTAAAGCAGAAGCTTGATTTACATTTGGTTAAAACAAGAACGTTTTCCTCTGGTGTTGTGCAGCTTATCTATCATTTGAATGATTAAGAGACATATATTAATCAAAGAATAATATACTACTATTTCAGTGCTTGGCATCATAATAGGAGCAAAGCATTTTTTTTTACCTGTCGAAGCAGGAGGTGAGCTTCACGATCTACTTTTTTAGCGAATCAAGCTTTTCAGAAATAGATTTAAGAATAGTATTCCTTTCCTGCTGTAATTTTAAAAATCGTATTAGATACCAAATAACAAACACAATAACAGCGATGTTAAAGAGTATTGCTATCAATGGGGCAATAGTAAAAAGATCAATCCACATAAAAAATCTCCTTTTCTTTTGGTTAATTATACCATGCGTTTTAGGATGAGGTTCTGAAAATTTTTTGTTAATCTGCTGAGCTAGCGGGCTTAATTGTTTGGAAGAAATTGATTGGATATGATGCTACAACACAAATAATAAAGTCTGAATATGAAAATATAGTAAAATATAGATAATTCAACTAAGGGAGGAACAAATGGATAAGAATAGAGCTCTAATAATAGTCGATGTACAAAAAGCTTTTGATGACAAGAAATGGGGAGAGCGAAATAACCCAAATGCGGAGGAAAACATTAGGAGGATCCTGCAATTATGGAGAGAAAAGGGATGGACAGTCATACACATACAACACACTTCCGATAATCCGAATTCTTTATTCTATCCGAAGAATAAGGGGTTTGCTATAAAAGAAATAGTCCAACCAATTGATAAAGAAGTAATTATAACTAAGAAGGTAAATAGTAGCTTTATTCATACAAATTTAGAAGAGTTTTTAAAAGTAAATGACATTACAACAGTTGTCATAACTGGTTTGACCACACCTCATTGTGTATCAACAACTACTAGAATGAGTGGTAATTTAGGTTTTGATACTTATTTGATTTCAGATGCAACAGCAGCCTTCGGTTTAAAGGATCAAAATGATACATATTATGATCCAAATACAATTCATAATATATCTCTAGCTACATTGCACGATGAATTTGCAACAGTACTTACAACAGATCAACTAATAAACAATTTTATAAAATAGGCTTAATGAGTTAACAGGTGATCTAACAACGAAGCATTGCTTTTTAATATTAACTATCAGAGCTAGATGGTTGAATACGAATATGTTGGTGATTATTTAAAGGAGGAACAGCAGTTGGAAAATAAATACCCGATCGGAAAATTTGAATTTAATGATGAAATAACAGTCGATGTTACGAATGATTGGATAAATGAAATTGAAATGTTGCCTAGATTATTACGAGAAGCTGTAAAGGATTTGAGCGAGGAGCAGCTTGATACACCTTATCGGACAGAAGGATGGACAGTCCGACAAGTGGTGCATCACCTTGCGGATAGCCATATGAATGCCTATGTGCGGTTTAAATTGGCTCTTACCGAAGAAACACCTGTTATCAAGCCATATGATGAGGGGAAATGGGCGGAATTTTCTGATAATGAGCTGCCAATTACGATTTCCTTAAACTTGCTTGAAGCATTACATATTCGTTGGACTAAACTACTGCATAGCCTAAGCCCTGCTGATTTAGAAAAGACATTTATTCATCCAGATTCAGGCGAAGTTACTGTTGGTAGGAATATTGGCATCTATGCTTGGCACGGTCGACATCATCTGGCACATATTACTTCTTTATGTAATTGTAAGGGCTGGTAATTTACATCTGAAAGAAAGGATAGTCGTAAGAAAGGTCATAGATAAAATTGCAGCTATCAAATACAGATTCCAACTAATTTGCTTGTTTTAAGGAGAAAATATGCGAATTGAAACGAAAATTTTGAATACTGAATTTGATGGGAAAACAGGTATGGCGTTTTTGGGTAACTACATTTCTTTGAATGACGATACAGTAGTAGACTCTGCAAAGCAAAATATCGCAAGTCAGGCAGATAATACGTATTTTGATGGACTAGTATCCTTCTATATAAACGGAGAGCTATTTTTTGAGGAGGAAACAACTAGTTTGTCAGACTTATGGATTGATCTCATTTCTTTTAGGAAGGTTATGAATAGCAAAGGTATAGTGGAGATTTGCTTTCTAGACAGCATGCGTAGCCTTTTTATTAAAGAGACACCATTGGGTTACCGACTTGAATATCAAGATATACAACATACTTTTAATGACAAAGATGAATTACTACATCGTGTACCCTTTACTGTAGAAAGTATGGAAGTTGAAAAGGTGGAATTTGAGCTATCTATTCGAATGGGATTTAAGGAATATTTCGACTTTGTAGAGGAAAATAAATTACCGATTTCTAGTAATCAGTTTCAAGGGCTTTTAGAGAAAAATATATAAATGAAAGTTTAAATATCGTTGTCGTTTGAAGAGTGAATATGGGACGACTCTTATATGGTGTTTATCGCTAAGTACGCCAAACCAATTTATATTCTTGCAATTTCATTCATGTTAGGAAAATCATTTTTCCCAATTGAACAAATGTATAATATTGGATTAAATATCATTTTTGTATTATTTATAGAATATAAGATAAATAAAAAATCAGGATAGGGAATAATAGATAAACTCAAACATAAATAAAAGCAAGACGGTAAACTACCGTCCCTTTTGTTGAGAAAAACATTTAAGGTGAGTCCTTCAAATCGCTTATTCACCAGCATTCGCCCGCTCCATAATTTCCTGGACTATTGTGCTTTTTGCATCTGCGTAATGCTGTACATGTCTCCATTCTTGCTGTGCCAGGTTACGCTTGGCGTTTGCATAATTATCTCGATCAGCTTTGTTAGTCCGCAGCCAATTACGAAAGCGTAGCATTGTATCTACCTCTGAGACATTTCTACTAAATACATGTAAATTGATATCTGTATCTGGCCCCTTGAAAAGTCGGTGCTCAAACCATTCTGGCTCCCGAATACGTAGCGTGTATCCAGCTTCCTCTAGATCAGGTACATAGCTCGCCTCATCTCCAGAATCTGTCATGACAAGCAGCATATCGATGATTGGCTTGGCACATAGTCCTGGTACTGAGGTTGAGCCGACATGTTCCACCTGCAATGCTTTCTTTCCAAGAATAGAGCGAATTCGCTTAGCCTCTCGTTCATATAGCTCTGGCCAATGTGGATCGTATTCCTTTAGTGTAATTGGTGCATTGTGAGGTTTCATTTCTCCAACAGTGACCTTTTGAAGATCTTTATCACTTCTCGCTGTTACATTTGACTTGTCATTCATTTCTTTCAATACCTCCCTTCATTTTTAGTAGTTAAACATATATAGTGATATACCCCCTACAAAAAAATTTGTTGAATAATTCACTAATATCTAATACCATTTTATACAAATTAACGTATCCAATAAATAGGATATGAGAACTGAGGTAATAGCTTTGAAAGAAACCATTTTAAAATCTTTATTAAAAATAGAAGAAGATTATCATGTAAAGATTCTTTATGCTGTTGAATCAGGAAGCAGGGCGTGGGAATTTCCATCAAAAGATAGTGATTATGATGTTCGCTTTATTTATGTGCATAAAAAGGAAGAGTATCTGACGATTGACCAAATGGGAATTGGAAAAAAACGAGATGTGATTGAATTACCGATAAACGACCTGTTAGATATATCTGGTTGGGAGCTTACAAAGGCATTAAGATTATTTAGAAAATCGAATCCACCATTAATGGAATGGCTTCGCTCGGGGATTGTGTATTACAAGGCTTATTCGACGATTGACCAGATGAAGGAGCTAAGTAAAACGATTTTTGCTCCTCATTCCTGTTTACATCATTATTTGAATATGGCAAGCAATAATTTTCGTGAATACTTACAGGGAGATAAAGTAAGGATTAAAAAGTATTTTTATGTTCTTAGACCGGTATTAGCAGCTAGATGGATTGAAAAATACGATGAGTTTCCTCCATTAGAATTTCCGAAATTATTAAATGACATATTACCTGAAGGGGAAATAAAGAAAGAGATTCAAACGTTATTAAAAAGAAAAATAAGCGGTGAAGAGCTTGATTTTGAACCGAAAATTGAGGTCATTAATAACTTTTTAAATGAGGAAATCTTACGACTAAGAGAATATACAAATACACTTCTAATCGAGTTACCAGATTTTACACCTGATCTTGATCTCCTGTTCAAAAACACATTAGATGAAGTTTGGAATGAAGATAGTTTATTAAAGTAAATATAAAGATATGAAAAGATTATCTTTATAATCTTTATTCTTTTAACAAAAAAACTGTGTAAAGTAAGGAATAATCGCTTTCCTTACCTACACAGTTTATTTTATTCGTTAAAATGATACGAGGATTAAAGCTTTTCTCCTTGACTAGAGATAACATCTTTAAACCAGAAGAACGATTTTTTCTTTTTACGCTCTAATGTTCCACTACCATCATCATGTTTATCAACATAAATAAACCCATATCTCTTAGACATTTCTCCAGTAGATGCACTAACTAAGTCAATACAGCCCCAAGGAGTGAAGCCCATTAATTCTACTCCATCCTCTATTGCTTCTCCCATTGCTTGGATGTGGCTTCTTAGATAATCAATACGGTAATCATCGTTAATCGAGCCATCCTCTTCAACTTTGTCATAAGCTCCAAGACCATTCTCTACAATGAATAAAGGCTTTTGATAACGGTCATATAGCTGGTTTAGACCAATTCTTAATCCAATAGGGTCAATTTCCCATCCCCAATCTGATGTGCTTAAGAATGGATTTCTTACACCACCGATTAAGTTCCCTTGACCAATTTCCTCAGGTGTCTTATCTTTTTTCTCTGTTCGAGACATATAATAACTTAATGAAATGAAGTCTACTGTCCCCTCTTTAAGGATGTCTAAATCTCCTTCTCGTACATCAAGGTTAATTCCATTTTCCTTGAAGAAGCGGCTTGCAAATGCAGGGTAGGCACCTCTTACTTGAACATCTCCACAGTAGTTGTTAAATAGTCGTTGTTCTTGTAAAGCATGCATAACATTTGCTGGATTTGAATCAAATGAATAGGTTGGTACGTACACTAGCATACAACCAATTTGACTTCCTGGAATGATTTCGTGTCCTGCCTTAACAGCAAGTGCACTTGCCACGAATTGGTGATGTAGACCTTGGAAACTATCTTGTAATTTTGTTTCTTCGCTTTCTGGTGAGAAGCCAAGACCTAAGATTGGCATATGTGTTGCACCATTGATTTCGTTAAATGTTAACCAGTATTTTACCTTGTTTTTATAACGTTTAAATAAAGTAATGGCATAACGCTCGAAAAATTCAATTACTTGACGGTTACGCCAGCCACCATATTCAGTAATAAGATGTAATGGAATTTCATAGTGAGAAATGGTTACAACTGGTTCAATGTTGTACTTCTTCAATTCATCAAAAATACGGTCATAGAATGCTAAACCTTCTTCATTTGGTTCTACCTCATCGCCTTTAGGGAAAATACGGCTCCATGCAATACTCATACGATATGTTTTAAATCCCATTTCTGCAAATAGGGCAATATCCTCTTTGTAGCGATGGTAGAAATCAATACCGTCATGATTTGGATACACATATTTTTCTTTATCAATTTTAAAGTCAAAACCTGGCTCTCCAATAACCTTAAGTCTCACTTTTCCACCTGGCATGACGTCTGCTAGGTTTAAACCTTTTCCACCTTCAAGATATGCACCTTCTAATTGGTTAGCAGCTGTTGCTCCACCCCATAAAAAATTCTCTGGAAATTTATATGTCTTTTTTGTCATGATATACCCTCCATATATTTGATCATCTGGGCTTCGAACTAACATCGAAACCCAAATTTATATGACATTAAATGATAGAATTATTTATTTTAAGTTTAAGATTTTGTCGTTTCTTTCTACATTTCCTGATGCAGTTGTAATCACTTCTGTATAGTCAGCAGAATTTGTCACAATCACTGGGGTTACAACTGGGTATCCAGCTTCCTTAATAGCTTCAATATCGAATTCTACTAATAAATCACCAGCTTTTACTGTTGTACCTTGTTCGATATGTGTAGTGAAATGTTTTCCATTTAGTTGGACTGTATCAATCCCTACATGAATTAAAACCTCCGCACCATGCTCTGTCTTGATCCCAATTGCATGTTTTGTTGCGAATAATGTAGTGACGACACCATTTGCCGGAGCTACAACTTTACCTTCGCTTGGAAGAATTGCAACGCCTTTACCCATTGTTTCTGAAGAAAAAACGGCATCTGGAACTTCATTTAATGGAACAACTTGACCTTTAATAGGGCTAGCTAATTCTTCACTTTTTACTTCTGCATTAGACTCTTCGTGTGAAACAGTTTCAATTTTAGACTCTTCCTGTGAAACAGCTTCTGAATTTGAACTTGAATTCTCTACATCTTCGAATCCGAGAATTAACGTTGCAATGGTACCGGCTACAAACGAAATAGGAACACCTAGAACGGCTAATAGGAATGTTTCACCAATAAATGATGTAAGACCTGGTAAACCAACGTTTCCGCCTAAGATATAGTATTTCACTCCTACAGCTGTATAGAAAGCGCCACCGACAGCGCCACCGATTAATGCTCCGATGAACGGTCTCTTTAAACGCATATTTACACCATACATAGCTGGCTCTGTAACACCCATTAACGCTGTCATACTTGTACTGTATGCTAAAGATTTGAATGTTTTATTTTTAGAACGTAAACCAACAGCAAGTGTTGCACCTGCTTGAGCCATGTTAGCTGAAAGCATAGCTGGAAGAATGATGTCATAACCATTTGTCGTTAAGTTGTTCATGACAACTGGTGTGAAAGCATAATGCATTCCAGTCATAATGATTAATGAGAATGTACCACCTAAAATTAATCCTGCAAAAATACCAGTGTGGTCAAATAATGCACCAATTCCCAATGATAACCAGTTACCAATAATAGAGCCTAAAGGACCTACTGCCACCAATGTGACTGGAACCATGATTAGCAACGTAATTGTTGGAACAAAAACGAGCTTAAACATGCTTGGGATGATTTTATCTACTGCTCTTTCAACATACGTTGTTAACCATATGGCTAATAGAATCGGAATAACAGAGGATGAATACGTTACAGCTGTTACAGGAAGTCCAAGAAATGAAATTGGCTCTCCTGAAGTTAATAACGTTGTCATTGTTGGATGTAGTAATGCCGTTGCAATAGCACCTGCTACGTAAATGTTACTGCCGAATTTCTTCGCTACACTAAGCGCTAACAAGATAGGGAGGAAGTAGAATGCCCCATCACCAATTGCATTCAGGATAATATACATTTGGTCAGTATCTGAAACTAGCTTTAATGCTAATAGAATAGCTAAAATCCCTTTAATCATACCTGCTCCAGCGATTGCTGGTAGTAGTGGTGTGAATGACCCAGAAATAACATCAAAGATTCGACTAATGACATTTCCTTTTTTCTTACCTACTGAAGAACCACTATTATTTTCTGGGATATGAGCGATATTTTTTAATTCGGTAAATACTTTCGGAACATCATTCCCGATAATTACTTGGAATTGGTCTCCGCTTACATTTACACCCATAACTCCTTTAACCGCTTCAATCTTTGCTTTGTTTTGGACTGCCTCTTTTTGGTCATGAAGATTGAAACGTAGTCTAGTCATACAATGGATTACATTTTGAATATTTTTCTCTCCGCCTATTAAATTCAAAATTTGTTCTGCTGTTTCTTTATGGCTCATGCCATGACACCTCCTAGAAAAATAAAAAAACCTAAATCACCGTACGATAAAAGACGCAATTGTCTTTTTCGTACAAGCGATTTAGGTTTTGCCTGCTTAATTCAGTAACAATCCTAAATGAACTTAAGAATTTAAGAAAAGTATGAAGTTTAATTGGATTAATCCGATTTCATGGAATAACTATAACACGTTTTCATAGATTGTCAACGTTATCAATTAAAAAATTATTCTAAATTTTACTGAAATCTTAAATGCAATTTTGATTTTAAAAAGTACAAATTTAATTTTATTGAAATAATTTCTTTGATAGTTATGAGCATTAAAAATAATCTATAAAATAATGAAAAAACTGGAGGGGATGGTGAGGATAATTAGTGTGATTATACTAATTTATTCGGGGCCTTTTATAAGGTCATCCAATAATTAAAGGAATAAATAAAAATAAAAATATTAACAATAAAAAAGTATTTAAAAATAATTTTAAAAGAGATGGCTGTTCAAAAGAGAGCTTTACTTGCTTTTATTTTTTATGGCTTTAATATGCTTTTGGTTTGGTTACAATTAGGGAGAAAATCTACATGTTTTCTTTTTCTTTTATAACTAGATAGAATATTATTATAGTTGGAAATACTGTTGTTTACGAATGTGTCCGAACGATTGAATCGTTTATTTAGGAGGGAACAAGATGGAAGTTTTTGAAGAATTTTTAGCACGTATTGATAACCCTGACCATCGGTTTCGAACAGAGGAAGTATTAGGAAGGGTAGCTGAAAAATTTCCAAATTTAATGCCAGTCATTAAATGGAATCAGCCTATGTTTACGGATCATGGTACATATATTATCGGTTTTAGCGTAGCCAAGCATCATATGGCTGTTGCTCCTGAAAGTGTGGTCATTGAACATTTTACTGATGAAATAGTCCAGGCTGGCTATAGTCACACCAAGGAGCTGATCCGTTTTCCGTGGGATATGCCGTTTGATTTTTCATTACTTGAGAAAATGATTGAGTATAATATTTTAGATAAGGCAGATTGTACAACTTTTTGGAGGAAATAAAAAAGGGATTGATTGTTGCCTATATTTATCAATCCAAATTCGACAGTTAATTCCTCGATCATTTGTCTAAAGAGAAGTGTAATAAATAACGTTGACCATTCTATTAAGAGTGGTTTTTTTGTTTGTTTTTTATCACCAACTATGCAATCGCGCTACCATTTACTATAATTTATTTTTCGCAAACAAAACTTCAAGCTACCCTAAATTCATATCATATGATATCAATCGAATGATCGATATAAGTAAAAAACAGCTAATAAGAAAATACCTGATATTGTGAGAAGGGCTGGGAATGAAAAAATGGAATGTATACCAGCAACCATTGCACCGAGAGCCATCCCAATATATCGAATAAAATTAAATGCACCTAAAGCTATTCCTTTTTGCTCTTCGTATTCTTTACTGATCATTGTTGATAATAACGGAGGTGAAAACCCTAACAGTACTCCAAATAGAAACAAGGAAACGGATAAACCTATAAGAGTTCGCTCATGAAGAATTGCAAATAGAACGATAAGTAGAGGCAGCAAAAAAATCGTTACGATATATAACCTTTTTAAGGCAAATTTCCTTTGTACCCTTTTAAACAAGATGCTTCCTATTATCATGCTTACTGTTAAAGGAAGATATAAAAGTCCGATCATTTGTAAGGAAACATGATAGTGATCGTGTAAAAGGACTGGTAAATATGTTAGGATGGCAAAGTAAAGGAAGAAAATGCCAAAGCCTACTATCATCATGTTTACCCCTCTTACATTAGAGAGTAATGCTCTATATTTTCCAGAAATCTTGCTTGACTCAGTAGATAGTGTTTTTTTGTCCATCGGAAATTGGTAGTTGAAAAATACGAGTAAAATCATTGAAACGGCAAATAAGAATAGGAAAACACCTGAATAACCAAAATATTGTCCAAGAATGCCACCTAATATCGGTGCAATAGCTGGAGCTAAGGTTAAAGCAATTTGATATGTTCCCATTGCATCGCCACGTTTTTCGCCCTCAAACATCATTGTTATGACATTTACCGCTATCAAAGGAATCATTGCTGTTCCAATCGCTTGAAACATTCGAGCAATAAAAAATAGAGCAAAGCTAGGTGCAAATGCACAGATAATCGTAGACACGCCCGTCATTATAAAACTTATAAGTAGTAATCGTTTTTGACTTTTAGAATCAATAAATGCCCCTAGCACAATTTGCATGACAGCTGTTATGAAAATAAAGCTGCTCACTGTTAGATTGACGGAATTAATAGAGACTTCAAAAGAATCTCTTATAAGTGGAATCATTGGAGAATAGATGTTTTGATTCAAGGAAGAAAAGAAAGCAGTAATACTTAATAAATAAAGAATAAAGGTGCTGTTTTGTTGACTCTTTCCTTGCATTTTTCCCTCTCCTTTCTACTTCATCATTTGCATTTTTAAATGTTCTGTAAGCGAGTATAAAAAGTTGTTGATTGTTTCAAGCTGTTCGTCAGAAAACGATTCTAATAGTTTGAGATACTGACCTTTAGCTTCTTCGTGTAGTTGTTCATGTAGTAAGGCTAGCTCGTTTCCTTTATCCGTTAACATATAATGAATTTCCTTCTTGTTTCCTTCCATTTGTTTTATGTCAACGATATGATGCTCCAACAGATTTTTCATCGCTTTCGTGATGGCTGGCTTTGATACATTTAATTTTTCTGCTAAAGATGTATTGTTCAACATCCCTTCTCGTTGAAGGAGTGCAACAATATGCAATTGAGTCAACGTCCACGAAACACCGAATAAATAATTTTTCATATTAGTTGATTCTAATTTTTGCAGCGACTCCCTAGTGGTAATAAATTCTTGCAACGCATTCAAAACTTGTTCTTTATTATCGCTAATCATGTCATCGAGCTCCTTTTTGTTAACTGGTTAACAATATATTATGTTTATCTATTAATTATGTCAAGAATTTTCCATATTAGATATTTTAATAACAGGAAATTGAAAATCAAATAGATAGTAAAATTCACTTGTTTTGCTTAAATCTTATTAAAATAAAGAGTTTTTATTTTGTTATAATAAAAGGAGATATTGTAATTTTTGGCAAGTATAAGCTGCTAGATGAACATGAATCAGAAGATAGATGTGAGAGGTAGGAAAAATGAAAACGAGAAGAGAAGCCATTGATTACTGCTTAAGTTTAGCAAACACGTATGAGGATTATCCATTTCGTGATAAAAATTGGACCTTAATTAGGCATATGGCAAACAAGAAAGTATTTGCGTGGATATTTGAAAAGGATTATCATATTTGGATTAATGTGAAGTGTGAACCTGGTTTTCTCGAACACTGGCGTCAGATTCACGCTTCAGTTGTGCCGGCATTTCATCTTAATAAAGATCATTGGAATTCGATCATCCTTGATGGGGCGGTTCCAGTGGATGAAATACACGAGATGATTAGACAAAGCTATATGCTAACGAAGGCGAAGTAAGTGATAAACTACATTTTTGTTTTAAACAATTTTTAGGTAATCTCCCTGACACAATTTAGGGAGTTTTTTTATGTTTTTTGCAAATAGCATTGAGAAGACTGAAAATGCAAATCACTGTGTTACAAAATATAACAAATATGTAGATGAACATATTCCCGAAATTATACAATGAAACTTGTAAGACGAGGGGGGATAGGATGGGGCAAGTCACGAAGAAAAGCATAGCCACCCTGTATAATCAAGTTAGCAAAGAAATTTTCGGTATTGGAGTTCATGATCAAAAGATTGATATGATAGATAATAAGATTATGATTATCGCAAGAACAAAGCGTCTCCCAGCACTTGATGCTTTAAGTGATGAATACAGTGAATTAGTTTCGTCACTTGATGCAGCACTATCATCCACATATAAAAGGCTGTTAAAGGAAAAATTGGAGATTTTATTTGATGTAAAAATAACGTCGCTGTTTCGAGATTATGATACTGAAAAAGGGATCGCTTGCACAGTTATCTGTTTTGACAACGACATAGCTGAATAACATAGACTGTCGAAAACTCGTAAAATCGTTTTTTCTTCATCTTATGTTATCAATCGCGGGTGCTATCCCTCTGTTTACGGATGGAAAGAGCCGTGAAGATAGAAGTAATTTTCTGTCTTCACGGCTTTTTTATTTTGATAAAAACTATTTTTGAAAGGATGATAGCTGGTGGCTAATCTTTCACAAAAAAATAAAAATGAAATTCAATATCCAAGAGATTGTACGTTTTCCTTACAGGATTGGACTGTGCTTAGCAACTATTGGTATCCGATTGCTGAAAGTAAGGAGGTAACAGAAAAGCCTTTAGCTGTTAAATTACTAGATGTTCATCTTGTTGCATACCGAACGAAAACAAAGCTTGTTGTTGCGAGGGATTTATGTGTTCACCGTGGCACTCCACTTAGTATGGGGTGGGTAGAGGATGAAGAAATTATTTGTCCATATCACGGATTTAGATACCGCCCAGATGGAGTATGTACCTCTATCCCGGCACATCCGGATGCAAAGATATCCCCTCGTCTATGTATGACGGTTTTGCCTGTCGTGGAGCGATTTGGCTTAGTATGGACTTCATTGACGGGGATGTATGATAATATTCCTTCATTTTCGGCTTGGGATAATCCAGATTTTCAACAAATTAATTGTCCACCGTTTGATATTAAAGGATCTTCGGGAAGACAAATGGAGGGATTTTTAGATGTCGCCCATTTTGCATGGGTACACACTGAAACATTTGGGGATCGAAATAATGCGATGGTTCCGCGGTATCAAGTAGACAATACTGAATATGGATTACATGTTGAATACCTTAGCTCTGTAAGTAATTATTCAAAGGAATTACAGCATCTTAATCCGGAGGGGTTTGAATGGCTTCGCGTCTTTGATGTGTATCCTCCATTTTCAGCTACTCTTAAGGTTTACTTTCCAAACGGTGGGGAGCTATGGATTATGAATGCAGCATCACCAAGATCTGCAAGAGAGACGAGGCTATTTGCTCCTATTGCTCGAAACTTTGATAAAGCTTCACCTGTTGAGGATGTCCATGCATTTAATTTACAGGTTTTCATCGAGGATAGAGAGATGGTGGAAAATCAAAAGCCGGAAGATCTTCCACTTGATTTACAAATGGAAGCACACATTATGGCAGATAAAACATCTGTCGCTTACCGAAAGGCACTTAAAAAATTAGGGCTTGGTGACCTCTACACAAGTTAGAATATCTACCATGAGATGTATTTAAAAATTGACCAACTTCTCACTCTTTGGTAAGATAGAGTTAACTAAAATGAACGTGATTCCTCAAAGGGGAGTAGCTGTAAAACAAAGTCGTCATTTCGGGTGAAAGAGCCCCGGCTTTGTTGGCAATATCATTTGCTAGCGAGACCTTTGCCAATATTATTTATTGGTAAAGGTCTTTTTTAGGCCTTTACTTTAAATAGTAAGGGCCTTTTTTATTAGAGGAGGGTGAATTCGTTCATTTAGTGAAAGGAGGATCTTTGTTTGATTTTTCAGCAAAAAGGGATAAGGAGTCATTCAAGTGAACTATGAAGAAAACAAAGTGAGGGAAAGAGGGGATTCATATTTACCTAGAATCGGCCTGATTATCGGCTTAGTAGCACTTTTTGTGAATGCTGTGATGATTGTTAAGCTATCAGCCACTTTAATCAGGGAAGATTTCTTTTCCTTTGACAAAGCAGTCATTAGTACTGTTCGATCATTTTCTTCAGAGACAATGGATGCTGTGATGGTGTTTATTACTGAGCTAGGGTCTAGCTTTACACTTGGAACATTGCTTCTTGTAGGAATGATTCTATTATTTTTAAAAAGAAAAGATAAGTTAGCGTCTCTATTTTTCTTTCTCGTAGTTGCTGGAGGAGGGCTAGTTAATTCATTATTAAAGAACCTTTTTGAGCGAGAACGCCCGAATGTGAATCGATTAATTGAGATTGATGGATTTAGTTTTCCTAGTGGTCATTCAATGGGAAGCATGCTTTTTTATGGATTTCTCGTCTACTTACTTTTTAGAAGCCAACAAAGTATGCAACGAAAAATCGGATTAGGGATTTTAATATGTATAATTATTTTGCTTATTGGTATTAGTCGAATTTATTTAGGTGTACATTATCCTTCTGATGTTTTAGCAGGGTTTATTGCAGGGTTCATTTGGCTTAGTATCTGTATTATCGTTCTTGAAGCAGCATACAAATGGAAGAAATGAATCAACTCATTTCATGCTGCACAGGGAATTTAAGAAATTAGGTGATGTTGATGGAAAAGGATTGGTTAGTAGCTGATGATTTATTATCTAAAATAAACATCACGTCAAATCCCCAAAATAAACCAGTAACGATTCACGGAGATTCAAAGGATTTAAGATGTATTGGGATTGGAACCGATGCTGCAGTTTTTCAATATATTCATAAAAAGAATTATGCCTTTAAGCTTTATGCTGATGATAAAAAGGATAAAATTCAACTAGAAGCAGATGTTTATGAACGTTTAAAGGGTTCACCATATTTTTCTACATGCTATGCTGCTTATGATCGGTATTTAGTATTAAGCTTTGAACCAGGTATAACCTTATATGATTGTCTTCTTCAAGGGATACATATTCCTCATCAAGTGATTTTGGATGTAGAAGAGGCAAGGAAATATGCAATGAAATGTAACTTAAATCCACGAGATATTCATTTGAAAAACATATTGCTTCAGGATGGAAGAGCAAAGGTAATTGATGTATCAGAATATTGTCTCGAAGGTAATGATCATCGTTGGGAGCATTTAAAAAAGGCGTATGATATGTATTACGACTTAATTGATGGAAAGGCGATTCCACATTGGTTAATGGAATCTGTTCAAAGATGGTATTACCAAAAAAACTTTACAACGATCGAAGAATTTATGAAGGATATCCTGAAATTAAAATTCTTTTGGAAATAAACACTCAAAAATATGAAAAGAAAAGAGGAATGGAAATGCTCGATAAAATCTTAAAATCATTGTTAAATAGTAAATCACATTCACATAGGAAGCATAGCTCAAGTGATTTTAAAAGAAGAAAGTACTCAAGTAGTAACTATCATCCTTCAAAATATGGTCATGATCATTATAAAAGAAGACGGAAATCTAGCAGCTTTTTTAGTTCTTATAGCAGCTAAAACGATGCGAAGAAACATGCTCAGAAATGGTGATTTCAACGTTTCTGAGCATGTTTCTTTTTTTGTTATATTTTGCGGGACCTTCATGATACTTAATAAAGGTGCAAAATATATCCATTTATGTTAATCTAAATGAAAGCGGTTGACATAAATGATAGATTCAAAAAATAAAGGAAATAATCAATTGATTTATTAGGTGATAAATGATGCAAGTAAAATTAGAAGATGTAGCGAAACTAGCCGGAGTTTCACCGACAACGGTTTCACGTGTATTAAACAATCGAGGCTATATAAGCGAAAAAACAAGAAAAAAAGTAGAAGATGCAATTAAAGAATTAAATTACTATCCAAATGATATTGCACGTTCATTGTTTAAAAAAAGAACAAATTTTATTGGACTCATCCTGCCAACAATAAATAATCCTTTTTTTAGTGAATTAGCCTTATATATTGAGAATATATGCTCAAATTATGGTTTTAAGGTTATTCTTTGCAACAGTCTCGGGCAGCTTGAAAAGGAAAAATCATATGCAGAGATGTTAATTAGACACCAGGTAGATGGGATGATCGTTTGCTCGTATAATCGTGGAATCGAAGCCTATAAAAATCCAAAGCTTCCAATTGTAGCAATTGATCATTATTTATCCCCAACGATTCCAGTGATAGGATCTGATAACTATGAGGGAGGAAGGCTTGCAGTACAACATTTAATTGACGTCGGCTGTAAATCGATCATTCATATTAACGGACCATTTGATTTAGAAACTCCTACTCAAAATAGACGAAAAGCATATGAAGATCTAGTTGAAAAGCCAATCACATATGAGCTTAATAATCTATTTAATGAGGAAGCAACAGCAGCTACAATTAGACAAATATTTAACGATTATCCAGAAACAGATGGGATCTTTGCAAGTGACGATCTTATCGCAGCCACATGCCTGAAGGTTGCCCAAGAATTAAATATCGATGTACCGAAACAGCTAAAAGTGGTTGGCTATGATGGAACGCAAACGGTATCAAGCCTACTACCTCAATTAACAACGATCAGACAGCCAATTGAAGATATTGCGAAAACCGCGGTGATTAAATTAAACGAAATTATTGAGGAAACTCAAAACGATAAAATGATGGAGATTATTTTGCCTGTGCAGTTGGTGAAAAATCGTACGGCATAGTAATTGAAGAAATAGAACAGAGCAATAATGAAGCATCTTGCCCTTGGTATTATGGGGAGGATGCTTTTTTAACACTGGTGAAATAAATTTTTGTAGCAAAATAAATATGAATAAAGTGAAAATTACTAGTAAGAAAGGTAAAATTCACAATATATGAATATGGAAATTTAATGTCAAAACAAAAAAATGCTATACCTATGACTATAATTAATGGTATTTTAAATAATAGTGATTGTGTACTAAATGCCAAAATTTCCCGCATAAGGAAGAAAAAAGTGCCTACTTATTTTGGTTTGTTTTTACTAACAAAAGGGATCTTTTAGTAAAAATAAACTGGAAAAAAATAATATCTTTTTAAAAACGTAGGAAAATTATTAAGTTCAAAAACTAATATATGTTATGAAATAGAGGAGGGATGTTTATGTTAGGAGCATTAACTACAGAAAACAGATCCATGTTTCAGAAGGTCTTGATTACATTTGTAATCTCGTTATTATTCGCTACTGCAGGATTATACTTTGGCCAGTTCGTGCCAACAGCTCTTATGATTCCTTTGGCAATCGCTGAATTAATTATGATTATCGCGGCATTTTGGCTAAGACGTAGAAAAAGCGTTGGATACACATTCATTTATTTATTTTCAGTGATATCTGGTATTACAACATTTCCAATTGTTAGTCATTATGCTTCAATGGCTGGAGCTCAAGTTGTATTAATGGCTTTTGGAGCAACATTTGGTATATTTGCTGTTATGGCAACAATAGGAGCGAAAACAAAGAAAGATTTATCTTTCCTATCTACATTCCTGTTAGTTGCGTTATTAGCGATAATCTTTGTAGGGATTTACAGTATCTTTGTTCCATTAAATTCGTCAGGTATGGTAGCTTATTCTGTTATTGGAGCAATTGTCTTTTCTCTTTATATCGTGTATGATTTCAACCAAATGAAAAGAATGTCGATAACAGAAGAGGATGTACCTTTATTGGCTTTATCCTTATACTTAGATTTTATTAATTTGTTTATCAACTTACTGCGTATTCTTGGCATTTTAAGCAGTGATGATTAAGCTGAAAGAGACTGTGCATGAAGTAATGTAAATCTCCCGAATGAAGGCCGAACATTGAGCCTTGTGAAAACCATTAAATGAGAAAAATCCGAACTAATACGAAATTCAAATTTGAATTTCAAATGATAGTTCGGATTTTTCTTTGGATAAACCTTTTGTGCCGGCCTCTTTTATTTATTTTTTTTTAATACTATAACACTTGAAACCTGGGAAAAAGAAATTGAATAAAACAGTATATTACCTCCTTGATTGATTATATGATTGCTAAAACTTTGGCTTTTCCTCGTTAAATTTGTCCTTTGATATTTAGCCAACAGAAAATGCCCTCTAAAGTGTGGACATGAAAAGTCAAAAGACCTATTTATTTGCGTGATAGAGAAACATACTCTTAAAAAAACATTTCGGTCAACCGCTTGACATATAAAATGTAACCGTTTAATATAAAAATGTGAAAGCGGTTAACACATAATGTCAACCGCTTGACATAAAAAGAGAGAAGTAAGGGAATTTTGATTTTAAGGGGGGAATATGAAGTTATGGGATTACTAGCATCTAAAGAGAAAGCGGGCCGAGAAATGACTGATTCTCTAGAGCTTGAATTAAATCCGAGGACAAAAAAGCAAAGTTTTTTTCAATATTTTCGACGAAACTATGCGCTGTATATGTTTTTAGCTCCAGCAATTATCCTAACCATTATTTTTAAATACGTACCGATGTATGGAGCAATCATTGCGTTTAAAGATTTTAGTCCTATGAAAGGGATTTTAGGAAGTGAGTGGGTAGGGTTTGAACATTTTAAGGATTTTTTAACCTCTCCAAATTTCGCTGATATTTTTATGAACACCCTTAAATTAAGTGTTTATGGACTAATATTAGGATTTCCTGTTCCGATTATTTTAGCTCTTAGTCTTAATCAAGTAAGGAGAGCTGCAATAAAGAAAAATATTCAACTAATCTTGTATGCGCCTAACTTCATTTCAGTTGTTGTTATTACGGGTATGTTGTTTATCTTTTTTTCACCGACAGGGCCAGTTAATTCATTATTGTCTTCATTTTTAAGTGGGCCTGTACCATTTATGACAGATCCGGATTATTTTCGGTCTATTTATATTCTTTCAGGAATTTGGCAGGCGGCTGGATGGTCCTCAATTATTTATGTCGCGGCACTAGCAAATGTTGATCCACAGCTGCATGATGCTGCAACGATTGATGGGGCATCACTTTGGCAAAGGATTAGACATATTGATTTACCAACATTAAAACCAATTATGGCTGTGCTCTTTATTTTAGGTGCAGGTGGAATTATGGCAATTGGTTTTGAAAAGGCTTACTTGATGCAAACATCTATGAATATACCAACCTCAGAAATTATTCCAACGTATGTATACAAAGTCGGTCTGCAGGCTGGTGATTATGCATACTCAACAGCTGTCGGCTTGTTTAACTCTGTGATTAATGTCATATTACTTGTTTTTGTTAATTTTGTTGTAAAGAAATTAAATGAAGGTGAAGGATTATATTGATGGGGGTGAACATCTCATGAGAAAGCATAGCAACTCTGATAAATGGCTGCTTTTTACGAACAAAATTGTCTTAATTTTACTCATATTAATCGTGTTAGTGCCTTTGCTTTACATCCTATTAGCCTCGTTTTTGGATCCGAATGTGTTGCTAAGTAAAGGAATTTCATTCAATCCAAAAGATTGGAGTATTGAGGGATATACAAGAATCTTTCAGGATGACTTGATGGTGAAAGGATTTATTAATTCGATTATCTATTCAGTTGGGTTTACGCTAGTCACGATTATCGTTACGATTTTTGCGGCATACCCATTATCACTGAATGGCTTTAAAGGAAAAAATGTCATCATGGTGTTTTTCCTCATCACAATGTTTTTTAATGGCGGATTAATTCCAACTTATTTAGTAGTAAAAGACTTAGGAATGCTTAATACGATATGGTCGATTATTTTACCAGGGGCAATTAGTGTATGGAATATTATTTTAGCTAGAACATTTTTTAAAGGCTTGCCGAAGGAGCTTTTTGAAGCAGCCAAAATTGATGGAGCTTCGGAGTTGAAAATCTTTTTGAAAATCGTTCTGCCATTATCAAAACCGATTATTTTCGTTTTAGCGTTATATGCCTTTGTCGGACAGTGGAATTCCTATTTCGATGCAATGATTTATTTAGAGGATCAAGAGCTGCATCCATTGCAATTAGTACTGCGCTCAATCCTTATTCAAAATGAGGTTCAGCCAGGGATGATTAGTGATCAGCTTGCAATGGCAGAGCTAAGTAAAATAGCGGAGCAGATTAAATTCGCCTCAATTGTAGTTTCAAGCTTACCACTGCTTATTATGTACCCTTTCTTCCAGAAATACTTTGAAAAAGGTGTCATGGTAGGGTCTTTAAAATAAAAAATAAATGGGGGATTGTTTATGAAAAGGTTCTACAAGCTAATCTCGTTTTTACTAGTCATAGGTTTAGTGCTTGCTGGCTGCAGCGGAGGGAAAAGCAGTAAGAGTGCTTCAACGGAGGATTTGGAGCTAACTGATGTTACGTTTCCGTTAAAAGAAAAGGCGACCCTTCGCTTTATGACACAAAGCTCACCGCTCGCTCCAACAGATCCGAATGAAAAATTAATTTTTAAGAGATTAGAAGAGGAAACAGGGGTCCATATTGAATGGAAAAACTATACTAAGGATCAATTTGTTGAAAAACGAAACTTAGCTTTAGCGAGTGGAGAATTACCAGATGCGATTATGGATGCAGCATTTAGTGATTATGACTTATTAAAATATGCGAAGGATGGAACGATTATTCCCGTAGAGGATTTAATCGATAAGCATATGCCGAATTTGAAGAATGTTTTAGAACAAGCACCTGAATACAAATCGATGATTACTGCACCAGACGGACATATTTATAGCTTCCCGTGGATTGAGGAGCTTGGGAGTGGGAAAAGTCGGATCCAGGTCGTTGATGGACTTCCTTGGATTAATGTTGAATGGCTCAATAATTTAGGCTTAGAAATGCCAAAAACGACGGATGAGTTGAAGGAAGTGTTACTTGCTTTTAAAACACAGGATCCGAACGGAAACGGTGAGGCGGATGAAATCCCTGTTTCCTTCATGATTAATCATGGTGGAGAGGATCCCTCATTCTTATTTGCAGCATTTGGGTTAGGTGATAACTATGATCATACAGTAGTGTCAGATGACGGAGAGGTTATTTTTACAGCTGCACAAGAGGGATATAAAGAGGCATTGAAGTATTATAATGAGCTACATGAATTAGGGTTAATTGACGTAGAAGCTTTTGAGCAGGATTGGAATAAATATGTTGCAAAAGGAAAAGAGGAGAAATATGGTCTTTATTTCACTTGGGATAAAGGGAATATTTCTGGAATGAATGATAAATATGATTTAATGCCACCATTAGCAGGTCCTTCTGGAGAAGTGAATGTCGCGCAAACAAATGGCTTTGGTCTTGATCGTGGCAGAATGGTGATTACTAGCGCGAATAAAAACCTAGAGTTAACAGCGAAATGGATTGACAAGCTTTACGAGCCACTTCAATCTGTGCAAAACAACTGGGGAACATATGGTGATTCAGAGCAAGCAAATATTTTTGAGCTAGATGAGGAGGCAGGTATGTTAAAGCATCTTCCGTTAGAAGGTACGGCACCTGTCGAATTGAGAGAGAAAACAAATGTAGCGGGTCCACTAGCAGTTCTTGATGAATATTACGGTAAATATACGACAAAGCCTGATGATGCTGCTTGGAGGCTAGATCTGTTAGAAAAGCATGTTGTTCCTCATATCAAATCAAAAAACTTTTATCCACCTGTATTCTTCTCATTAGAGGAATCAGATGAAAAAGCAAAAATTGAGACAGATCTTTTTGATTATGTGAATAGAAAGCGTGCGGAATGGATCACGAATGGAAATATTGATGCCGAGTGGGATGAATATTTAAAGGAGCTTGAAAGACTTGGCTTGAGTACTTGGCTGAAAATTAAACAAGATGGATATGACAGAACGGTTAAACAATAGGAGGTCACAAATTGAAGATTACAAAATTAGATAAATACAGACCAGCATTGCATTTTTCACCACAACAAAATTGGATGAACGATCCGAATGGCTTAGTATTTTTTAAAGGTGAATATCATTTATTTTTTCAGCATAATCCAAATGATAGCGTTTGGGGGCCGATGCACTGGGGCCATGCAGTCAGTAAAAATATGATCGAATGGGAGCAATTGGATATCGCGTTATTTCCAGATGAGCATGGGACGATTTTTTCCGGCAGTGTCGTCGTTGATTGGCACAATACATCAGGATTTTTCCAAGAGGAGCCAGGACTTGTCGCGATTTTTACGCACCATTTAGAGGGGAAGAATCATACCCAAACAAAACAGATGCAAAGCTTAGCATATAGCTATGACAAAGGGAGAACTTGGCTGAAATATGAAAATAATCCTGTGCTAACACATCCTACGAAAATCGATTTTAGAGATCCGAAGGTATTTTGGCATGAGGCAAGTCATAAATGGATCATGGTTTTAGCTACAGGGCAAACGATATCAATCTATTCTTCTCCTAATCTAAAGGATTGGACTTTTGAAAGTGAGTTCGGCGAAAAGATCGGCTCACATGATGGTGTATGGGAATGTCCGGATTTATTTGAACTACCTGTCGAGCAATCCCGTGAGAAGAAATGGGTACTGCTTGTCAGTATTGGAGACAATCCGCAATTTGATTCTGGATCGCGCACTCAATACTTTATCGGCTCCTTTGATGGGCATACATTTGTCGAGGAGCATGATCATATTAAATGGTTAGACTTTGGAAAAGACAACTATGCTGGCGTTAGTTTTTCTGATATTCCGAAAGAGGATGGACGAAGAATTTACCTTGGCTGGATGAGCAATTGGCGCTATGCAAACCATGTTCCTACTAAAGGATGGAGAAGCCAGATGACATTGCCAAGAGAACTTTCGCTCATCGAGATTGACGGAGAGATCCAAATTGTTCAAAAGGCTGTTAGAGAGCTAGAGCCATATTTCGTGAAAAAAGAAGAGCTATATCAAGTCATCGTTCATTCAAAGGCTACAAATCATTATACCGTTGATGCGGATTACACAGAGATCGAGCTGGCATTAGAAAATATCAATGCAACACAGTATGGCTTAATCATCCATCATACGGACACACAATATACAACGATTACAATTGATACAATAGAAAATAAATTGTTGTTAGAACGAAAACATTCAGGGAATGTAGATTTCTCCGATAATTTTCCTAAGCCACAAATGGTGAAGCTTAACGGAACAGAGCAGCTTCAGCTTCGGTTAATAGTTGATTCGTCATCATTAGAATTATTTCTTAACGGTGGGGAACAAGTAGTAACTAGCTTAGTTTATCCAGATAAAGCATGTGAAGGTGTTTCTCTGTTCACATTTGAAGGGAAAATGAAGGTCGTGCACGGAAAGGTGTCGATTCCCGCAAAAAATTAAAGATTGTTCGATGCCAGCCAGAGGAAAGATGTGATATCCCTCTGGCTGATTTTAACGGAATGTATATAAATAATCATAAAGTAGGTGGATTGAAATGAAAGATGTAACAGCATTGGGAGAGCTTTTAATCGATTTTACTCCAAGTGGTAGAGGAGAACAGGACAATCCTAGATTTGAAGCAAATCCAGGTGGGGCTCCTAGCAATGTGGTCGTAGCTTTAGCTTGTTTAGGGCTAGAAACGGAATTCATTGGCTGTGTTGGTAGGGATAATTTTGGGCAATTATTAGTAGCTGCTTTACGTTCAAAAGGAGTGCATACAAATGGAATTGTCTATTCCAACGTAAAGACAACGCTGGCATTTGTTCATATCGATGAGCAAGGTGAACGCTCATTTGATTTTTATCGTCAGCCTGGGGCAGATATGATGCTTGCAAAGGAGGATTTAAATTTAGAGCTAATCTCTCATTCTCGTATTTTTCATGTTGGCTCGATCTCGATGACAGATGAACCAGCAAGGGAGGCAACGTTAACAGCCTTAAACCATGCAAAAGAGAGGAATAGAGTGATTTCCTTTGATCCAAACCTCCGTCCGTTATTATGGGACAATCTTGATCATGCCAAAAGGCAAATCGAAATCGTTATGCAATATGCAGATATCGTAAAGGTTTCTGAGGAGGAATTAGCTTTTTTAACAAATACGGACGATATTTCCGATGGTGCAAGGCAACTATTTGAACAGCATAAGCTATCACTGCTTTTTGTTACTTTAGGGGATAAAGGCAGCTATGCATATAACGAAAACGGACTAGTATTTGTTCCGGGAATTGCTGTGAAGGCAGTTGATACAACGGGGTGTGGTGATGCGTTTTTTGCAGGGGTTTTATATGAGCTATTAAAAAACGATTTATTAAATGAAGATTTACCAAAGGAGAAGCTAGAACAAATTTTACGGTTTGGAAACGCAATGGGAGCTTATGTCGCGAAACATAAAGGAGGCATTCCAGCTATGCCGACGTTATCGCAAATAGAAGAATATATCGCTCATTCAAAGTAGAAAGAGATGCTCGGTTTTGTTTTCTAGAAGTGATGGAGGAAGGAAATGAGGATTTTTAATTCTAATGTAGAAGAGAGGGCATAGCGTGAAATCAACTAGTTGGATTTCTGTAATATTGACGATTCTACTTATGACTTCAGCATTGGCGACAATAACTGTACATCCACAAAAAGGAGTTGCAGCAGATTCACAGGAAACGGAGGAGGGATTGGCTATAAAAAACGCAGCTACTAATCTTACAGAATGGAAGGTTATAGGTAAGGGGGAGTTAGGAGATACAGAACAGGGAATATTGCTAGCTTCTGAGCCTAACGGGAATGTGATGGCGATCTCAAACGTTATATCTGAGGATTTTATTTATGAAGCAGATGTAAAAATACTCGACAAGAATGCTGAATTAAGCCTAGTATTCCGTTCGAGTGAGGATGGTAAAGACGCATACATGCTGCAAATTGATCCGATTGAAGGGAAAATTCGTCTTCGTGATTCTCGTGATGAAACGAGATTAAATGATGAACACAATGTTACCGTTCATGAGGGAGAGATCTATCATTTAAAGGTGAAGGTCGTAGAAAATACTATTTTCGTTTATTGGGATAATCAATATTCACCGATTATGAGTGTGACGGATTCTACTTATGAGAAGGGGCTTCTTGGTCTTCACGTATCAGATGGTTCCGCTTTATTTCAGCACGTAAAGGTAAGCGAATTTTCCACAAACCTTTCTACAGCTCAATATAAGGAAGGAAGCTGGGAGCCAGCGCTTAAAGGGCTGAAGGGACTTTCTGATGGGGATGGAGGAGCAAAGCAAATTTATCGCAATAGCGAAAGTGACTTTGTTCTCGAAGGAAACATCACGTTTGATCAAAATCAATCAGAAGCAGCGCTTGCCTTTCGAACGAATGAACAAGGGACGACAGGTTACTTGGCCACGCTTATAAAGGAAGGAAATACTGTTAAAGCCCAATTGCAAAAGGCTGGTGGAACCGTTCTGAAAACATCTGACAAGACGTATAAAACGGAGGAAGGGACGAAGCATCATCTTGAAATTATTGCAAACGGCGAGCAAATAGAACTTTATGTTGATGGCTTTTCTGAGGCTGCCATTAAAGTGAATGATAAAAGCAATCTTACTGGGTTTGCTGGGGTAACAGTAGCAAAGGGTTCTGCTTATTTCCAGAATGTTTATCTTGTCCCATTATCGAAGTATTACAATGAAAAATATCGACCAGATTATCATTATACTCCAGCTCGCGGCTCTGTCAGTGATCCAAATGGGCTCGTCTACTTTGAAGGGGAATATCATTTGTTCCATCAGGATGGAGGGACGTGGGCACATGCAGTAAGTAAAGATTTAGTGAATTGGAAGCGTTTACCTATTGCGCTGCCATGGAATGAACATGGCCATGTTTGGTCAGGCTCTGCTGTAGCGGATTTAGATAATGCTTCAGGTTTATTTACAACTTCAGGTGGTAAAGGGCTCATTGCATATTATACCTCCTTTCATCCAGATAAACGAAACGGGAATCAGCGTATAGGTCTTGCCTACAGCACGGATCAAGGACGTACATGGAAGTATTCTACTGAACATCCAATTGTCATTGAGAATCCAGGCAAAAATGGGGAGGACTTAGGGAGCTGGGACTTCCGTGATCCAAAGGTCGTTCGTGATGAAGCGAACAATCGCTGGGTGATGGTTGTTTCTGGAGGAGATCATATTCGTTTCTTTACCTCCACAAATTTAATCGATTGGAAGCATACAGATAATTTTGG
>JAPSLL010000054.1 GCA_031180805.1 Bacillus sp. (in: firmicutes) | reverse complement strand
ATACTTGCAACTTCAAATAAAAACTTCATCTTAATGCTAAGGAAAAGCGGAAAATCTGCTAATCCAAGAAGGATTCCACCAGCACCTGTTGTTGCCCCTTCGATTGCTGCCGTTTTTTTATAATTTTCAATTGCTTTTTGAACTAATTGCTCTCGCTCCTCAAATGTAAGGTTTTCCGCCCCTTTTGAAAAAGTGGTTATATCAGACCCGACTATAGTTGCTTGAACCATCATTTTTATACTTTCTGTTATTGTATGATGCACCTTTTCTGGTATGAATTGGTTCACTTTCGTTTGTGCTTTTTTTGAAGTGCGTTCGAGAAGTGAAGGCTTCCTTAGCAATTTATGCTTCCATAGCTTTGCCTCTTCTGCCTTTTGACTTTCATAGCCCATAATTAAACACCTTTTTCACCTTTTTTTATTCGGTTTTTCATATAGACAAATACGAATATACATACAAATAGCACATTTACACATAATGTAATGGCAAACTGGGCAAAATCAGCCGTTAATAGCGTCACGATCGAATAAATAATTGATTGACTAATGAGAACCTTAAACATAATTTGTAAAAAGCTTGCTAACTTTTCCCCCTCTGCATATGGGTAAAGATTCGGTAGCTCAAGTAAATCAAAATGTTTATATAAGCTCATGATTTGAATACCAGTAAGAAACGAAAAGAGAACAACAACAATACTATTGCCTAAAACTTGCTCACTCGTAAAGAAGATAATGATGCTTCCAATAATCGTTAGGCGTACAACAATACCGCTATAATCACCAGAGCGGAGAAATGCTCTTAAAAATAAATAGCTAAAAACATGATGTCTATCATATTTAACCTGCTTTAATAGCCAATCTAAATATTTCCGACGCTTTGCACGCTTTTTTAATTTAGGAACATCTGTAAACAAATTCGCTATTTTATAAAACGATTGCTTCTTCTCTTCTTCCCTTTTAATAAGCTGATCCCATTTGAGAGCTTTCGGTTTAATTAGTTTTGAAAAATATACATCATATAGCACCATAATGAGAAAAATAACAAGAACAAATGGATAGTTTTCTGACAGGATAAAAAATATTGTACAAAGATTCATAATGAATCGTACTATCATGTCACTCCATTTTGTAGAAGCTTCTGTAAAAAACTCCATTTTCCAGCCCATTCGCAAATTCCAAAACTTAACGATTAGGATAAGGATTAAGCTTGCTAGAAATACTAAACCGCTTGCCGAGGTTATTTTCAAATACAATGGTGCAAAAAGGATGAACGTAACGACGATGATAAAGCTCTGAGTTACAAAACTATATGTAAAAGCCTTTTGAAAATACCCCTTTAATTGATGCTCCATCGGAAGTAAGAAAACAACATCCGCTTCCTTCACAAGCGTTCTTACACTTGATGTAAGAACAATAAATGCAAAGGTTATCGACATGATGATAACGGCAGGGAAATTTTCAGGAATTGTCTGAAGCCAGCCTTGATAGGCAACTGCTCCCCCAGCTGCTAAAAAAATAAACACAAACAGTAAATGGTCATTTAGCATATATTTCAAATATGACCTTGTTTCATTTATATGATGATTAACCCTCGTCTTCCAAATCTCATCAATGCTCTTCATCTTGCTCTTCCTTTGTTAACTGAATATAAAGATCGTCAAGTGTTGCGTCTCTCATTCCAAATTGTTCTCTTAATTGCTCTAAAGTACCTTTGGCGCGAATTTCACCATTATGTAAGATAATAAATGAATCACAATATCTTTCAGCTGTTGCAAGAATATGTGTTGACATTAAAATGCCTGAGCCTTGCTTCTTAGCCTTTTCCATCATCTCTAGCAATGAATTGATTGCTAATGGATCAAGACCGACAAATGGCTCATCAATAATGTACAATGCTGGCTCAATTAAAAATGAGCACATAATCATTACTTTTTGCTTCATTCCCTTTGAGAAATGAGCTGGGAACCATTTAAGCCGTTTTTCCATTCTAAACTCTTTTAGAAGTGGTTGAAGACGTTCTTCAAAGATTTTCTTATCAAGACCGTAGGCCATTGCAGTTAATTCCAAATGCTCGTAAAGTGTTAATTCTTCATATAATATAGGCGTCTCAGGAATAAAACTAAATTGTGAGCGATATGCAGCTGGATCTTCAGCAAATGTTTTGTTATTAATTGTAATTTGCCCTTTATGTGCTTCCATAAGACCAATAATATGTTTAATCGTTGTGCTTTTTCCAGCTCCATTTAATCCAATCAATCCGACAATTTCCCCTTCGTTTATTTCAAAGGAAACATCCTTTAAAACAGGGTATCTTGTATATCCACCTGTTAATTGATTAACTTTTAACAACGTCATATTTTATGGGAACTCCTTTTTCTTTTTATCTTATCATAAAGCAAGCGAGACTTCATTCAGTGAAAGTTTTCTTTCTTACTTCTTGCTACGAGGTAAATTGCTTTCCAAGATATAACTTGGAAAAGTTCGACCTCATCATTAAAAAAGGTAATCGTTACTTAAATCCATTACAAGCTGTAACAGAACGATTCAGTACGTAAATCCTTCCTTTTAGCTTGGCCTAATTTTTTGCATAATCGAACCCTTAAAGGACATCATAATGTATGAGGAAGGGACAATTTGTCGAAGACAAGTCTTTAAAGGCTTTGTCCAAGACTTCCTCAAGTAAGGAAGTTTAAAAACCATTGTATACACGAATTATAAATGAGGTGTTTACGGGCCGTTATTTCGAGAAATAGACGCTCATAAGTTAACATCCTTGTAAATGAGGTGTTTGTCAAAGACATATCCAACAGCGTTAAGAAGTGTATAACGACTTAACAGGGAGTTGGTAGCTTTGGACCATGGTGAAAAAACAAACTAATTAGCATTTACAAAAAAGTAAATGAGGTGTTTGTCAAAGACAATTTTCTTTCTTTAAATGAAAGTAATTGTTAACAAAACCATTGGTATACAACCCTTTAGAAAATGAGGTGTTTACGGGCCGTACTTTTCTTTAATAAAACGCTCGCATTTAACGTCATTTCATAATGAGGTGTTTGTCAAAGATAATCGATCATAAAGTTAAGCAGATAGGATCACTTAACTGGGGGATGATTGCTTTGAACAATGGTGATTTACACATCAATTAGCATAAAAATGTTAAATGAGATGTTTATCAAAATAACTTCCTTTCAAAACCTGAGTTTCCTTCCCTTCTTTAGAACAGGGTGACATCCACATCACCCTGTTCTTTTTATATATGTCCATACCGTATGATTTCCAAGAAGAATTATGGTAAAATACGGTTAACAAATCTGTATTAGACAATATTCAGCATGACTTTTCATTTACGAATGATCATAGCATATGGATTTTACAAAAGCTGTTGAATTTTGTTTACTACTCAATAATTTGAAAGTGGTGAAATAATGAGCGATTGTATTTTTTGCAAAATTATTAATGGTGAGATACCAAGTGCAAAAGTATTTGAAAATGAACATGTCTACGCATTCCTTGATATTAGTCAAGTAACAAAAGGGCATACTCTCGTTGTACCAAAAGTACATAAGGAAAATATTTATGAGCTAACACCAGCCATTGCCAGTAAGCTTTTTGAGGTAGTACCACAAATCGCCAATTCAATTAAAGAGCAATTTCAACCTGTAGGCTTGAATTTACTTAACAATAATGGTGAAAAGGCTGGACAATCTGTGTTCCACTATCACATGCACATCATTCCAAGATACGGAAAAGGTGATGGTTTTGGCGCAGTTTGGAAAGATCACTCTGGCCAATATTCTTCTGAACAATTACAGGAAATTGCAGCTTCAATTCAAAAAGGACTCTCTAATTAACCAAAATTGCGGCAAGCAGTTTTGGTTTTTTAGTTATTGGCGCTGTTCATTTGGTTGTTTCTTTCCTCTAGCAGCGCTTTCCTTCCACGGGAGATCCGGGAGCCTTCTCGGTGTTATTTACCTGTGGCGTCTCCCTTTAACACGCTTCTCAAGCAGCAGGCTTTCGTATTCTCTCTAATTAAACAAAGTGCTAAAAACTCACAATAGAATTAAATATAGCCTAGTTATTAAAGCTAAATAAATCTTGTTAACGTTTTCCTGAAAACTTTCATAAAGAATGAAAATATTCAGTCTATATTTCCTTATCTATTCATGATAGGATATGATTATTATTTAACTATTTTAATAGACAGATTCACTAACACATCATCAAAAGATGAAGGAAACATGAGATTTGCATACTCTTTTTATCCTTCACACATTTCGAGGAGGCAATGAAATTGCGAGCTTATAATTTTAACGCAGGGCCAGCAGCTATACCATTAGAAGTGCTTGAACGCGCGCAAAAGGAATTAGTTAACTTCAACAATACGGGAATGTCCGTTATGGAGTTAAGCCACAGAAGTAAAGATTATGAGGAAGTTCATAATCGTGCGAATGCTCTATTAAGAGAACTATTAGGTATTCCTGATACGTATGAAGTATTATTTTTACAAGGTGGAGCAAGTTTACAATTTTCCATGATTCCTATGAATTTTTTGCAAGAAAATAAAACTGCTCACTACATTTTAACTGGTTCTTGGTCTGAGAAGGCACTTAAAGAAGCAAAAGCCTTCGGAGAAACACGTATTTTAGCATCAAGCAAAGAAGAAAATTATTCTCGAATTCCAACTGAATATTCTTTAGAGGATATAAAAGATGGAGCTTATTTACACATTACATCTAATAATACAATTTTTGGTACACAATGGAATGAGTATCCAACGAGTCCAATTCCTTTAATTGCTGATATGTCTAGTGATATCCTTTGCAAGGAAATTGATGTAGAGAAATTCTCCCTTATTTATGCAGGAGCTCAAAAAAATCTCGGCCCATCTGGTGTTACTGTTGTGATTGTGAAAAAGGAATTTTTAGAAACAGCACGTCCAAACGTTCCGACTATTTTAAAATACTCAACACATGCAGATAATAATTCCTTATACAATACACCACCAACATTTGCGATTTATATGCTATCACTTGTATTAGAATGGGTAAAAGAACAAGGTGGCGTAAAGGCGATCGAAAAGGTAAATGAAGAAAAGGCAGGCTATATCTATAGTGCAATCGATGAAAGTGAAGGCTTTTACAAAGCTCACGCAACAGAAGATAGCCGTTCTTTAATGAATATTACTTTTACATTGCCTAATGAAGAATTAACGAAAAAATTCCTTCAGGAAGCAAAAGAACGCCAATTTATTGGTCTTGCTGGACATCGTTCTGTTGGCGGTTGTAGAGCTTCTGCTTACAATGCAGTACCTAAGGAAGCTTGTCTTGCACTAGCCAACTTTATGACAGAATTTAAAAACCAAAATAGCTAATTGCCTTTAAAAAATTCTATACGTTAATCGTATATCTTGTTATAATATTGATAATCTCTCGCAATAGGAAATAGTTCACTATTGGAGAGAAAAGAGATGAGATTAGGAGAGATGAGAAATGAAAACACGAGTTTTAGTTACATTATCACTTTTTGCTGCAATTGGGGCAGTGCTTCATATGGTTATGCCGCCATTTTATGACGGAATGAAGCCGGATATGATGTTAATTATGATGTTTATTGGAATTATGCTTTTCCCTAGTTTAAAAAACGTTACATTGCTTAGTATTGTTACTGGTATTTTATCGGCATTAACAACGAATTTTCCCGGGGGACAAATTCCGAATATCATTGATAAGCTTATAACAGCCTTCATATTTTACGGTCTATTTCTGCTTGTAAAGAAATTTGCGCAAAATATTGTAGTAGCAACCGTGTTAGTTGTTATTGGAACAATTGTTTCTGGAACTATATTTTTAACAGCTGCATTAATAATCGTTGGATTGCCAGGCGGTGCTGCATTTATAGCATTATTTTTATCCGTTGTCCTTCCGGCGACATTGTTCAATGGAGCCGCAACGATTATTGTTCTACCAATTGTTCAAGCAATATTTAAACGTTCCAACTTTATTACAGCTTAGACATCAACCCGATCTTCTATAAAGATCGGGTTTTTTATACATCTCTTTATCTATTTAACACTAAGTAAAATAATTCCGATTAACAAAGAGAGAAAACCTGCTGCTGCTAAGACCACTATTTTTTGCTTTATCACTCTTTTAGGTGGATAAGATGCCGATCGTTGAAAAAGCTGAAAATAATGAAATACTCCAATAAATGAAAGAAAACTTAAAACAAAGAATAAAAAGATTACCCCTGCCATACGAACCCCCTTAATCTTTCGGAAGGATATTATTCTCCGAATATTATTCATACTATTGCAAGCTTTTTTTCAAGGGTGATACAGTTAAACATGTCCTATTTTGAATGACATTTTAATTTTTAGTTTATTCAAAAATGTCTTTATAAAAGGTATGCGAAGTTTTAATTATCTATGTATAATGTTAAGTAAGATAGATTATGGAAAGAATACAATGAATATATTGAAATGCTTGGAGTGATGAATGATGGCAAAAAATACATCCTTTTTTACTGGGTTAATAGTAGGAGGAATTGTCGGCGGGATCGCTACATTATTAACAACCCCTTCTTCTGGTAAAGAATTGCGAGCTAGTCTGCAAGCAAACCGAAAAAGATTAGATACAACTCTTCAGCAATTAAAGAATGAAAGTATTATTCTAAAAAATCAAATGAAGGAAGCTGCAATTGAGGGCACTCAAGTCGTGAAGGAAGTTTCAACCGACATAAAAAATGCAATCATTCAGTTTAAACAAGAAATAGAGCCTCATAAAATTGAATTACAAAAGGAAATTGACGAGGTTGAAAAGAAAATTAAACAACTTGAACAAACTTTACGTTAATGTTTTTGATTCAAAATAAAAAAGTGTGCTGGATATATGAGATCAACACACTTTTTTTCATCCCTAAAAGCTGATAAATAAGGAATTATGTAAATATTTTAAAATTTCGTAAATTTATATCTTTATTAATCTTTATTTTATTGGCATAATAGAGAATAATACAATTTGGAGGTACGGGGGTGACCGGTGATGAAACATAATGAAAAGGATTATACTATAAAAGAAGCCTTATTATTTAGTCAACGAGTTGCGCAGCTTAGTAAGGCATTATGGAAAACAATTGAAAAAGATTGGCAACAATGGATTAAGCCATATGACCTAAATATTAATGAGCATCATATACTTTGGATTGCAGATCATTTAAATGGGGCTTCAATTTCAGAGATTGCTAAATTCGGAGTTATGCATGTCTCAACTGCGTTTAACTTTTCTAAAAAGTTAGAAGAACGAGGTTATCTTGAGTTTTCTAAAAAAGCTAACGATAAGCGGAATACGTATATCAAATTGACAAAGCAAGGCGAAGAAGTTCTTGAACAATTATTAGAAGATTTTAGTCCCGATCGAAATTCTGTCTTTAAAGGAGCACTTCCATTACAAAACTTATATGGAAAATTCCCAGAAATGCTCGATATGATGTGCATCATTCGAAATATTTATGGCGATGATTTCATGGAAATCTTCGAGCGTTCCTTTGATAATTTAGAGGATTCGTTTTATGAGGAAAATGGAAGTCTAACAAAGAAGGCTCCAACGAAAGAAGCGACAGAACAATTGTTACCATCAAGCTAATCTAGAATGCAAAGAATTATTTCATTAAGGATATAAATTCCTTCATTAATAAAGGATACATTCCCTGTTTTGACATTGCTTGAATCGTTTCATTTGCATCAAGCTTGTCAATTAATTGATCTGCAAATTGCGTAAGGAGGTCTGTATATATGACTAATCCTTGCGCTTTTTGTTCCTCGTACTGGAGATTTAACTTATCACATAATGAAAAAAGCTCATCAACCTCTCTTTTCGTTAATCCTCTCTCCATTACTAATTTGTAAAATGGAAATCGCTGTGGATCAATCATTTGTAACAATAATTTTTGATAGTACTCCAATGTTTCCAAACGAGTCTCTATAGATTCCATTTTAAACACCCTTCACAATGAACATTATTGTTCTTTATTTTATAGTATTTATCTTATTAAGAAAAGCAAATAATGCTATGGATGTCACATCATTCTAGTCTAACATAGAGCATATTGTAAGACTAGGATGATAAACCGATTCTTAAATGAGTCAGTCGAAAAATCGAACTTTTTAAGCGAATGATGAGAAAATTGGATGTTTTTATTAGTCTTTTCTTACTTTTTTAAATTAAGCGTTTCCAATTTACTTTTTCATATTGCATTTTTTATCACACCGTCGTAAAGTATGATAGTACTTTAGTTAAAGATGAGAGTTTGGACGGTGAAAAGATGAATTGTTGGAAAACAATAAACCTTCAAAAAGATGTTGGCCAAAACAGAATCTTGTTTCTTTCAATTATAACCATGATCTTTGTTTTTATTTTAACCTATTTACCTATTAATTTACTATTGCCAAACATTCATCTAAAAGACGAACATTTCTTTTTATTTGTGGTATTATTTTTAAGCTTGATGCCAATTCATAAATTGTTTCATGCTTTACCATTACTTTTTAGCGGAAATCGTGTCTCAGTAAAATTTAAGCAGTATTATATGATTCCGGTTCTAGAAGTAAAAGCCTGTAATAGTATAAAAAAGGGAAATATGATTTTGTCTCTCCTATTCCCATTTATTTTAATGACCGCAATTTTATGCTTGGTAAGTATCTATTTTACTCCATATGTTCATTATATCTGTATTGCAATGGCCTTTCATATCGGTTTATGTGTTCCAGATTTCATATTTTTAAAGCAGTTATTGTTTGCTCCAAAAATGAGTTTAATAGAAGAATATGAAGATGGTTATGAAGTATTGATAAAAAAAAATACTAGTGTACATTGATAATGCGATCAGTGGGACCCGAGTACCCACTGATTTCCAGAGAGACTTCTTTCAATTCCAATCATCCTATGTAACGCAAGCCCCTCTGTCACAATTTAACATTTTTCACTTTTTGTCAATCTTCAAACCTATCTTTTTCATAAATAGTTTGGTAATCTAATATGTATAATGAGGGAAGGGGGATCTCCAATGTTAGTTCTCTTCATTTTGTTTGCAGTCTTTATCTTGTTTTACATAAATAAGCTAACGAATACGTTATGCTTAGTTCGTGAGATTCCTGAAGACCGACAAACAAAGGTTTTTCGAACAATCAATGTTCTTATTACGATTTTGTTAATCTCTTCATACGTAGAAATTTTGTTTGCTTAGATCTTGACAAATATAAGAACGATATAAACTACATAGTAGTATGCTGACATAATTTCAGGTTGGCGATTTTCTAAAAAGGAAAGAGGGCGACTCAATACCAAAGGTTCAGACCCCTCAAACACCAATATATAGACTAATGATTAGGTTAGTTTACTATATACTGCTGTTTGTTGGAGGGGTCAGACCCTTATGAGTCACCCTCTTTCCTTTTAATTTATTATAACCAAGCTGCACCAACAATGATTAACAAGATGAACAATACAACGATCAATGCGAATCCACCTGCATATGCTCCACCCATTTTGACACCCCCTTTAGCTTTTATTACGATATCCTATGCAAATCAGCCTACAAACGAATAGGCTATTGCTGCATAGTAGCTAAATTTCTATAGTTACAATTAATAAATATAGGCAGCACCAATAATAATTAATAAGATAAACAATACAACTAGCAATGCAAAGTTATTTGAAAACCCAAATTCTTTCCCCATGTTAATTACCTCCTTTATCTTTTCAATGTATTCTATGGTTAAATGCTCCATCATGATTGGACGATCGCCTATTCCTTTAGAAATACAATAAAACAGAAATGGAAATTTTGTATCCATGTTAAATTATGGTATAGTATCTTCTATGTAAAATTCATTAAAATTCTTAACTAGGAGTTGTAAGGATGAAAAAATTGTCAATAGCATTAGTAGCAGCAGCAGGTTTATTCTCACTTAGTGCTTGCAACAATAACGATTCAGAAACGATTGTTGTAACAAAAGCTGGTGACATAACAAAGGATGAATTTTATCAAGCTCTTAAAGACCGCTTTGGTAAAGACGTGCTTACAGAGCTTGTCCATGAAAAAGTATTAAGTGAAAAATATAAAGTTTCGGATAAGGAAATCCAAGCTGAATTTGATAAATATCAAGCCCAATTAGGTACACAATTTACAAGCATGGTCGAAATGCAAGGTGAGGATGTCATTAAAGACATTTTAAAGGTTGATTTATTGCGAAAAAAGGCAGCTGAGGCAGAAGTGAAAGTAACCGATAAGGAAGTTAAGGAATATTATGATTCACTTAACGGAAAAATCAAAGCTAGTCATATTTTAGTTGCCGATGAAAAAACTGCTAAAGAAATAGAGGACAAGCTTAAGTCGGGAGATAAATTTGAAGACCTTGCAAAGCAATATTCTACTGATCCTGGTTCTGCTCAAAATGGCGGAGATTTAGGTTGGTTTGCTAAAGGGTCCATGGTCAAGGAATTTGAGGATACTGCCTTTAAACTGAAAGAGGGGGAAGTAAGTGCCCCTGTAAAATCTGATTATGGCTACCACATCATTAAAGTGACGAAAACAGTTACAACATTTGAAAAAATGAAGGATTATTTAAAGGAAGAAGTCAGCACACAAAAGCTTCAACAGCCAGATACAATCCAATCAGCTCTCGATAAAGAGCTAGAGAACGCAAATGTCAAAGTAAAGGACGAGGATTTAAAAAATATTTTTAATAAGGAAGAAACTGAAACAAATGAAAAGACTACAGATACACCATCTGAAAAATAAATCCCACAGCTTATGATGATAAAAAGGCTGTCTTTAAGGAATCTGACTCCTATTAAGACAGCCTTCTTTCATATGATGGAACAATGCTAACTAGCTGATTGGTCTTTTTCAATTGGTTCTTCTTGAAGCTGCATCGCTTTTCTCCGTTGTCGCTCTTGCTCAATACGTTCTAAAAAAACTTGTCCCTCTTTTTCAATGAACTCCTGATCAACCTTTTTATCTTCACGTGCCGTTTTAAAGGCCATATACCCACTGACGAGAATCCCAATAATGCAAACATATATCCACCACGGTAATAAAAGCATAAGTCCATCCCCCTTTTATAACTCGTACAATTTTTAAGAAGCATCTAAGCAGACTTGCATCTTCTTTGCTAGAAGAATTATTTCATTCTACCGATTCGCCTAGATTATTCTATTACTAGAAATTATGAATGATTGTATTGAATTATTCCAAGGAAATGGAATTAATCTAGTATTTATTACATATTCCTTAAGAGAAGTGATGGAGTTTATGCTTTTATAGTATAAAAAGCGCAAAACAGGAATTAATTCCTTATTCTACGCTTTTTCATTTTACTCTTTTATAAAGGTTGGTTTGTAAAAGGAACGATTATCTAGGGCAAATATTCTTTCCGTGAATTCCCCTGGCTTCACTCGTTCTAGTGCTCTGTCTAGCATATTCATTTTTGCATCAAGGTTATCGATATAGTGAATAATTTCTGCCTCTTTTATCATCGGCGGCTTCGGGCTTCCCCACTCTGCTTTACCATGATGGCTCAATACTAAATGCTGGAGAATAACAACCTCTTCTCCTTCGATTTGTAAATGCTCGGCTGCTTTCGCAATTTCATTTACCATAATTGAAATATGCCCAATTAGGTTTCCTTCAACAGTATAAGTCGTACTGATTGGGCCAGATAATTCAATGACCTTTCCAAGATCATGAAGGATAATTCCCGAATAAAGTAAATCGGTGTCAAGGCTGGGATAAAGTGTTGCAATTGATTTTGCTAAATCCAACATTGAGACAACATGATAGGCTAAACCCGATACAAATTCATGGTGATTTTTTGTAGCTGCCGGATATTCGATAAAAGCTTCACCATGCTTTTTCAATAAATATCTTGTAATCCGTTGTAGCTTAGAATTTTTCATCTCAAAAATATATTGCGTAATTTTCTCATTCATCACATCTTTTGCAACGGGAGCTGTTTCTAGAAAATCAGCTATATCAACTGTTTCATCATCATGTTTAGGTCTGATGTTGCGAATTTTCAATTGATTTCGACCACGATAATGATGAATATCTCCATATACTTTTACAATTTTTTGTGGTGAATAGATCACTTCATCCTCCTGAGATGCATCCCAAAGCTTTGCTTCAATTTCACCTGACGTATCTTGAAGAATTAATGTTAAAAATGCCTTTCCGTTGCTTGCAATTCCCTTAGTAGAAGATTTTATGAGAAGATGAACATCTACCTGTTCCCCAACATCATAATGGAGTATTCCTTTCGCCATAAACTAAGCTCCTCTCACATTTTTGTATATTCTATTTGTTATTAATTCATAAATTTTTAATACCCATTTCCCCAGTGTATGGATAGTATAGCATAGTTCTAAGTACTACGGGTGATATAGCTTGGAGGTTCCTGCCAATTCATTTAGATAAATCACCGTACCCGATTGATAATTGTCTGCGATATGCTTGTGACATGTAAAAAATATCACTTGGTTTTCCTGTTTTAATTCCTGTAGTAGCTTTATGCTTTCGGCAGTTCTTTCATGATCAAAATGAACAAAGCTATCATCAATCATAATCGGTAATGTCACCTGCTCGTTTATCGTTTTAACGAGTGCTAAACGAATCGATAAATATAATTGTTCGGCAGTTGCTTGGCTTAGCTCCTCAGCATAAAATCTCATACCATCATTTCTCTCGACAATAAACGATTGCTTTTGGTTAGGTAAAAATACTCGGTGATATTGCTCCATCGTTAAAGTACGAAAATACTGTTCAATATGACTGATTAATGCAGGAAGCTTTGTTTGCCGATACCGTTCAACAGTTTGATGCAATAAGTCTTTTGCTAGTGCGCGAACAACCCATTGCTCAGCTAATTCTCTTACTTCCGTTTTTTCCATTTCAAAGGAATGCAATAAATTTGAATACACCCCATTTTGTTCAATATTGTGGATTTTAACATCAACTGTTGAATATTGCTGATGCAAGTCTTTCTCAAATTTAGTTAGCTTCTCTACTTCTTGCTCAATCACTAAAAGCTGTTCATCAATATCATCGTAATCCTGAATAGATATTTGTTCGAGATTCACATTTCTTTCTGTTGCAAGCTGTTTTTCAATCCAAATCTTCTGCTTAATTAATTCTTCTCTCTCACTATGATGGTGAGCATATCTCCGAAATTGTTCTTCGTCCTCAAGCCCAGCCTTTTTTAGAAGCCTCTCCTTTTCTGTCTTTAGATAAGAAATCTTATCCTCTAAAGAACGAATCGATTCTTCGATTTCATGTTTCCGTTCATGAAGATTTGTTAGTATTTTGACCTTTTCATTTTCTTGTTTTGACAGCTTGTGGATTTCAATAGCTGCCTCTTCTATTGATAAATATGATAGTTGGCAAATCTCCATCATTTCTATTATTTTTCGTTCATACTGGTCAATTTCTTCATTAAGAATTTGTACTTCAGACATATCTTTACTTCGTTTTAACAATAGCTCTTGAAGCTGCTGAAGTAGTTCAAATGCTTCTAAAATAATTTCAGGTGCTGCTGTTCTACCAATTAGCAGCTCTTTCGCAAGCTGTTTATATGTTTCCTCATGATGGTATTGTTCTTTTTCCCATTCTTCAAAAAGACTTATTACCCTGTCATAGTTTCTTTCATACTGCTTAAAAAGGAGTTGCTCATGATGTAGAGCTTGCTTCGTTTGATTATCCTTTTCCATTTCCAGTAATAACTTTGACATCGAGGTTTGCCCGGAATCAGCCTCTGTGAATTTTGCCAATTCTTCTTCAATTGACTTTATCTGTCTTTTTAAATGTTCGGCAAACGCGTCCTTTTTCATCGTCATCTGTTTAATGGTAAACAAAGAGATGAAAAACCCTATAATTAAAACGAACGAGACTATCCAATATTGGGAAAACATCGCCCATCCAGTACCCGCTGCTATTAAACAAGCAAATAAGCTAATGATAGAGAGCCGTTGTTTTTTTTCCTTTTGCTGCTCTTTTTTACGAATATTTAGCTGATTCGTGAGCTGCTTTTGCTCTTCTTTTAAATAGTCACGGTTAGTCGATTGCCTTTTCGATATTTCCTGTTCTAACTTCTGCCGTTCATAATCCGAAAGTATGCTCTTTTTTAACTCTGATATTTTCCATTCTGTTTCCTCTAGTAAATTCTTCGTTTGCTCAAATTGCTCATCTAATGCTTTTTTCCGTTGTTTTAATTGTTGCTCAGCAATAATTGCATTTTTTATTGACTCCTTCATAAGAACTGTCGCTTTAATATTTAGTAAATCCTCATCCGAAACATTTGGGTATATTCTCTGCTTATACATTTGAATCTCATGCTTAGTTTGATCGATTTGTTTGATAAGCTGATCACGTTTTTTCTTTTTTTCTATATAAACTGGCAATTGTTCACGTAAGCTAGTAATGCTAGGATAAAGGTCTAGTACAGCTTGATTCACAATGATTCCATTTTCCTCATTCATTAATTGCTCTCGCTTATTATGTAAAACATGTAGCTCTGCCTCTAATGGTTGTAGAGTAACATTGTAATAATCTAATTGCTTTATACCATCCTCAGGGAACTCCTTTGTATCTGGAAGACGTAAAAGCTGTTCTTCACACCAGTTAAGTTCACGAAGTAACGGAAGAACCGCTTGAATTCTTTCAAGCTCCCTTTGACTAGCTAACGCTTGTTTTTTTTCATGTGCAATTGCCCTGAGCTTCTGTTCAAGATCATTTCTTTTATCAAGAAGCATTTGGTAATCATGATTGTTACGTTTTGCCTCAAGAAGTCTGCTGTGACTATCCTTTAATGTCGTAAGAGCCTCATTAAGGATTGGCCTCTTTCCAGTTGGCTTATAAAGAGTATCCTGTTGTCTAGTTAATGTATTTTCAATCGTAAATAAAGCATCCGCTCCATAAATACTTGAGAGGAATAGATATTTTCCTATTTGATCAGAATTCATTTTTTGTATCCTTTGCAGACCATGGATATCAAAGGAAAAAATGGAACGGTATGTTTCTCGATCAATTCCACCTAATATAGCTTGGAGGTCTGCCTCATCTAGCCTAGTGCCATCCTCATTCTCTATTGTTAAGTCTCCACTAGCCTTTCCTGAAATCCTCTCAATTTTGAGTAATTTATTGTCATCTGTTCGTACAACAATATATCCTCCATATGCATTACTCTTTTTTGGTTCATATCTATTTTCCATTTGTTGTTTCGTAGGAAAACCAAAAAAAATACTATGGATAAAAGACATAATTGTCGATTTTCCCGCTTCATTTTGTCCGTAAATCATTTGAAAGCTTTGTTTTTTAAAATCAATTGACTGATTTTCAAATTTCCCATAACCGTAAATCATCAGCTTTTCGATAAGCATCCTTATTTCACCTCACTTTGCAGCAAAATCTCTTGGCGTAAAAGCTTTTCCGCTTCCTTCAAAAGCTGCTGCTGCTCCTCACTAGTAAACTCATCAATATAGCGTCTGTATAATGGATGGCTCATAAGTGGTTGAAGAACATCAGAAAAAGCGTCATATTGTTCAACAGACTCATGCAGGTCATTAAAAAAGGATTCAAGCTTTGTATTTTCCTCATAAAGATATGTTTGGTTTGTCATTTTATAAATCCAAATAATGGGTTGATTGCTATGCTCCTCTTCATTTAAATCATCCATCATATCCTGTAATGTTTCATGATTATGTAAATTTGCCGCTAGATTTCCTGTACCTATAAATTCAATCGTTAGCAACGTTGGTTTTTCACGTTGGCGTAGTTGCTCTATAGACAATCTGCATTCATGAAGTAAATCTGTCATCGTCGTAAGTGTGTCAATTGAAATTTGTATTTTATCCCATATAACTTCCTCAACTGATACAAATGTCAAAATAGGGGTATCTTCTTTCATTTCAACAAAATAAAAACCCTTTTCCCCTGCTTCTTTTCGATGTCTCCCTTGAATATTTCCTGGATAGGCAATCACAGGTTCCTCATGTAATAGTTGCCGCTTATGAATATGGCCTAATGCCCAATAATCAAATTTTTTCTCTATAAGCTCTGTTAGCTTAAAGGGACAATAAACATCATGTTCAGCGTTTCCTTCAATAGAGCCATGGAGCATACCGATATGATAAACAGATGGATTATCCACTTTTTGATAATTTGCCGTTATATTTTCCCGTACTGAACGTGAAGGGTAGCTGTAGCCGTATATATAAGCAAGAGGTTGTTCATTTTTTTCATAGATTTTCATTTCCACTTGTTCTGAGGAAAAAATATGGATATTTTCCGGCCAGGATAGCTCGATCCAATTCCCTCCCATATGATCATGATTTCCATGGATAACATACACTTGGATATTTGCATTAGCCAATCTTTCAAATTCCTTTTTTAATTTTAATTGTGCTTTTAAGCTTCTATCCTCTTCATCATATAAATCACCCGACAGTAAAATAAAATCTACTCGCTTATTAATTGCAAATGTAACAAGCCGGGAAAATGCCAAAAAGGTACTCTCTCTCATTTTTTCTAGCAACTCTGGGGGCAAATGCTTTAAGCCAACAAATGGACTATCTAAATGCAAATCAGCCGCATGGATAAATTTTATCGAATCTCTCATTTTCTTCCCATCCTTAAAAATCTACTGATGCTAGATCATTTCATTTATAAACTTTTATTATGTCCACAATTTCCTCCATTTATTTTACCATTGATAAAATACGAATGCACGTTCTCTATCAAATAATAGGATAGATCGTTCTTTTTCGTCTATTAACATATTTTGAATATTTTATTATCATGGCCTTGGCATGAGAGCCCTTTTCCCTCGTAATCCATCTTTTGTATCAGGCCGTTTATGAGGATAAGCGGGAAGGATAAAATGCGGAAGAAATACGACTCGAGAAAAGATTTAGAAATGGATATTTAGTATTGAGGGGCTTTAAATTTAGGCAAATAATCATGAAATACAAACAGGTGTACACAAAATAATCATGTGTACACCTCTTCCTATTATTTATCTTTAGACATTGTTAATGCTCGTTTTAAATCTTTAAACGAAGATGATTTTCCGTAAATGAGGACTCCACCTTTGTAAACCCGTGCTCCAAATATAGCTAATGCTGTAATCGATGCTACAAGGATAATGATCGAGAGCGCGATTTCCCATGGAGGGATATTTAGCATTCCTACCCGTAAAAACATGATCATTGGTGTAAAGAACGGTATATACGAACTGATTGTAATAAATGGTGTGTCAGGATTTGATAACCCAAACATAGCGATCATAAATGCCCCAACAATTAGGAAAATCATCGGTGAAATCAATTGTTGGACATCCTCAATTCTACTTACTAGCGAGCCAAGGAATGCAGCTAATGTTGCAAATAGGAAATAACCTAATATAAAGTAAATTCCTGCATAGACAAATGTTGAAACTGGGATATCGGTAAATCCTAGCTCTCCACCTGTCAGCGCACTTAGGTCATCGATTTTAGAACGAATGGTCACAAAGCCAGAGACAAAGATGATCAACATTTGCGTTAAACTTAGTAAGCCAATACCTATTAATTTAGCAAACATTTGTTTAACAGGAGATACACTAGAAATTAAAATTTCCATTACACGTGAAGATTTTTCTGTTGCGACCTCTGTTGCAATCATACTTGCATAGAGAATCACTGAAAAATAGATAAAGAATAATAGGACATAAACAAGCACCCTTGCTTGATTTAACTCATCCTCGGTTTTTGCATTATCTTCAAGCGCAACTTTGCTTATTTCTACTGGTGTAAACAATTGGTTTAATTCCTCAGCCTCTAGCCCTAACTTCTGTCTCCCAATTTCCTGCTTTGTTTGCTGAAGCACTTGCTCAACCTGCATAAAAATAGAGCTATCAGTCATAGACAGTGTTTTAACTGTTGCAGTTGGCAAATTACTAGCATCATTTTCTAAAATTATGATGCCATCTAATTCTTCCTCTAACACTTGTTTATCAAGTTCTGCCTCGGTTTTGCTAGCCTTTTCGATATCAAAGGGATTCCCGCTTACTTTAAGATTTGCCTCGAACATTTGATAAAGTTCATTTGTCTCATCAATTACAGCAAATGTTTGTTTGTCTTGCTCATCATCAAAGAAATTGATAATAGTCCCGATGTTTGATAATCCGTAAATGAGCAATAACATAATTAACGTAGTAAAGATAAATGATTTCGTTTTTACTTTACTTAAATACGTATGTGCAACCATGATCCAAAACTTATTCATAGGAAGCACCTACCTTCTCAATAAAAATATCATTTAATGAAGGTTCTTCAAGAGCAAATTTACGAACAAAACCTTTATTTTGTAGTTCATGGAAAATCGTACTTGCCACTTCCTCATTCATAATTTGCAGCGCAACTCCATCATACGTCTTTTTGAATTTTGTCACGCCTGGTATGTTTTCAAGAAAATCCATTTCAAAATCACCTTGAATGAAGACATTTTTCTTCCCAAATGCCCGTTTAATTTCCCGAAGAGAACCATGAACGACCGGTTTACCATGATGCATGATGCACAAATGCTGGCATAACTCTTCAACATGCTCCATTCGGTGACTGGCAAACACGATAGACGTCCCTGATTCTTTTAATTCGACTACAGCTCTCTTAAGTAACTCTACATTTACCGGATCTAACCCACTGAATGGCTCATCTAAAATGAGCAGTTTCGGCTTGTGAATAACAGCTGCGACAAATTGAATTTTTTGCTGATTTCCTTTAGAAAGTTCTTCAATTTTCTTGTTTGTATAATCAGGTACCTTTAATCTTTCAAACCAATGATTCATTTGAGTAAGTACCTCTTGTTTCGACATGCCCTTCAATCTGCCTAAATAGATAAGCTGTTCCTTCACCTTAAGCTTTGGATATAATCCCCTTTCCTCAGGTAGGTAGCCAATTTCATCACTTTCATTGTATGTAATTTTATTGCCTTTCCACTTGATTTCTCCATCTGTTGGGTTTAACAATCCTAAAATCATTCGAAAAGTTGTTGTTTTACCAGCCCCATTTGCCCCTAGAAATCCAAAAATTTCACTTTCAGGAATCGTAATCGAAAGTTTGTCAACTGCAGTATGTGTCCCAAATCTTTTTGTTACCCCATTAATTATAAGGCTCATTTCATCTCTCCTTTCCACTATTTGAATACGAATGAGTTTCCAAAAAGTTTCATTTACAAGTAATGTAGTATTAGCTGTTTTCATAAATTCAACGTCATTTATAGTTGGCGTTTTGGTTGATTTCCCAGTGCAGTGCTCGTTTTCCACGGTTTGTGTAGTGAGCCTCCTGATATCACACATTATTACTCCTACAAAAAAACAGTGGAGAATTTTTTTGATACTAATTTTTAGTATTTATAGTAAAATAAAGCAAACAACAAATTAGGGGATAGAGTTATGTTCATACATAAGGTTGATGACGACGTTTCATTAAAATTAATTGAATTAAATGATGCTGAAAGAGTTTTTGAACTAACAGACAAATCAAGAGAATATTTAAGAGAATGGCTGCCTTGGCTTGACATCACAAAAAAGGTCGAGGATACAAAAGACTATATTCATGGCTGTTTAAAGGGTTATGCTGAGAATAAAAGCTTAAATACCGTTATTTTATACAAAGGAGAAATTGTTGGGGTAGCAGGCTTCAATAGCATAAACTGGTCTAACAAAACGGCTTATATCGGTTATTGGCTAGGCGAAGAATATCAAGGAAATGGAATTATGACGAAAGTTGCGAAAGCATTAACAGACTATGCAATAAATCACCTCCATCTAAATAAAGTAGAGATACGTGCAGCTGTGGGAAATAAAAAAAGTAGAAGTGTTCCCGAAAGATTAGGGTTTGTAAACGAAGGATCGATTAGACAAGCCGAATGGCTGTATGACCATTTTGTTGATCATATCGTTTATGGCATTTTAGCAAGCGAATGGAAAGATTATAATTCCTAATATAAACCAAATTTTTAAAGAGGGTGACTCAAAAGGGCCTGAACACTCCAACAAACACCGGTATATAGTAAACTAACACTAATCATTAGTCTATAATATAGTGTTTAAAGGGGTCTGAACCTTTTGTTTTGAGCCACCCTCCTTTTTTGATCGCTAAACTACTGATAATGTTCTGCAATAGATTGATGACAATTTCAACGATTTGTACACAGCTTTTATTTTCCGACCTAAGCTCCTTCACAAAAATTTCCAAATAATATAACGGGATGACACCTAAGAAATTTAGAACACGTCATAGCATCCAATAACTTAACGACCAATAAATTTCGGGTTGCGCTTTTCAATAAAGGCGGCAACTCCTTCTTTATGATCCTCTGTTTGTCTCATCGCAAATTGTTTGCTAGTTTCGACTTCAAGGATTTCCCTTAATGCTTGCTCCTCCTGCTTACAATAAATCATTTTTGAGGCAATCATTGCTTGAATTGGACGTGTACGAAGCTGTGTTTTCACAAGTTTAATTTGTTCTAACGGATCTCCTTCATACAAACCATCAACTAAACCTAGCTTGTACGCTTTTTCAGAGTTCACTACCTCCCCGCTCCAAATAAGCTGTTTCGCACGATGCTCGCCAATTCTATTTTTTAAAAAGAAATGACCTCCTCCATCAGGAATAAGTCCAATGTTAATAAAGTTCATCGCTACTCTCGCATTTTTTTCAAGCTTTACATAATCGCAGGCTAGGGCAAAACTAAATCCAAGTCCAGCAGCAACACCATGTATAAAGCTAACTGTAATTGCTGGCATCATATAAAGTGACGTAATGATTGATTTAATCGTGTCCATAATTGAGTGGTAATTTGTATTATCGGAGCTTGATAGCATTGTCTTTATATCACCTCCAGCAGAAAACGAGCGACCCTTCCCAGCAATACATAATATGTTTATGTTAGAAGAAGCTACCTCCTTTAAGGCACTCTCTAATTCCTGAAGCATTTGTACATCCATTGCGTTTAATGAATTCACACGACTTAGTAATAATGTTGCTACATCCCCATCTTTAACAAGCTCAATCGTTTCAAACTTCAAACTTATCCACCCCTTTATTGTTTTCTCTTTACCTTTCGTAACAACGAAATAGGATTCCTTCTTTTTGGAGTGATTTGTTTTTCATTTCTCGCTTTTTGATATTCTGATTCTTCAAAAAAGCGAGTTCGATAGAATTATTGCTAACGTTATATAAAAGGAAATTATTTATTTTTTATTTAAATAAAAAATTCTTCTTTAATTAATAAAGACAGTGTTGTCTACGAAAATGCTCATAAAGTTCAGGGGATATTTTACCTAAAAAATAAAACCTCCTTTGTTTTAGAATCGTCTAATAATTGGATTTAGACCATTGCGTACGATACATATAATGGGGGTAAAAAAATGGAAAGACTAATTAAAGTAGTTTTTAGTGTAAGTTTTGTGTTTTATTTAGTAGCATTGGTAATTTTATTGTTCTTAGGCTCAAGAAGCCTTTTATGGTCAGATTTATCATTGATGGAGTATGTAAAGAGCTCTTCTAATTTTTTACCATTTAAAACTATAAGCACATATATTACGGCAATGTTTGATGGAAGTATGAATCGGGATATACCTATAAAAAACCTCTTTGGTAACTTCATTTTATTTTTGCCAATGGGTATTTATTTGCCTTATTTCGCAAAAAGGATAAACAAAGTAAGGACTTTTACTTTTTCGATGATGATATTGTTGCTTGTTATTGAAGTAATACAAGTAGTTACAAGATTAGGAAGTTTAGATATTGATGATTTCATTCTTAATATGGTTGGTGCTTTGATAGGTTTTTCTATTTGGAAAGCAAATGTTGTTCAAAAGTTAGTAGGAACAGAAAAACAGCGTAAAAAAAGACTAGCATAAGCTAGTCTTCACACAAATAATTCTTCTAAAATTTTTATTTTTTCTTCTGTATAATGTTTAAATCCATCATTATAGGATTTAGGATCTTTTGGGTTTGCAAAATGGGTAATCTTCATTGTTTCTGGATGGACAAATTTGCTCGCAGCACCACAGCCGATGCCAATAATCGTTTGCTGTTCTTCCATTATCATTATATTATAAATGCTGTCTTGTCCTTCCAAAGCATAGCCGACATTTTCTAGATTCCCTAATATATTTTTTTGACGGTATAAATAGTAAGGAGCATAGCCATGGTCTTTTGTCCATTTTACAGCATGGTCCATCATAACACTGATTTCTTCGCGGCTTGCTACCTTGTATTTATGTTTGTTTTTCGTCATTTCAGAGGCACGTTTAAAGGATAAGGTGTGAACAGTTAATGATTCAGGCATTAATTTCGCAGACTCCGCCAATGAATAATCGAATTCCTCAATCCCTTCACCTGGTAAGCCAATAATTAAATCCATATTAATATTATTCATACCCATTTCTCTTGCTAGCTTAAATTTTTCAATCGTTTCTTCAACGGTATGATGGCGACCAATTGCTTTTAGCGTCCCTTGAATATAGGACTGTGGGTTAATGCTGATTCTGTCAATCTTCCATTTGTTTAAAATATCGAGTTTTTCCTTTGTAATCGTATCTGGACGCCCAGCTTCAACGGTAATTTCTCTTATCTTTTCAACATCTGGGAAGGATGTCACCATTTCTTCATAGAGCATATCCATTTCTTCAGCCGTAATACTCGTTGGTGTTCCGCCACCATAGTATACTGTTGTTATTTTGATTCCTTTGCTTTTTAGCCAGTTGCCTATTTCGCGCATTTCATAGTGTAGGCCACCCAAAAAGGATGTCACTGATCCTTGACGTCCATTGATAGCATAAGCTGGAAAAGTACAGTAGGCACATTTTGTTGGACAGAAAGGAATTCCAATATAAATACTGACTTCATTCGATAATGTATCAAGGTCTGGAACAGTTTGCAGCTGTCTATTGACTATTTGCTTCATAAGGTCAATTTTTTCATCAGAAAGTAAATATTCTTCTTTAAACATTTTATGAATGTCTTGTTCAGACATTCCTTCACGCCGTTTTTTATGATATAGCTTTGTAGGGCGAATTCCCGTTAATATTCCCCATTTTTGAATGATTCCTGTATATTCTTGCAAAATGGTTAAATATACATAGGAAAGGGTATTTTTCACAACACGCAAGCGGTCCTTCCCTTCTAGATCTGCTGCAATTTGTTGGTCTTTACTCGCTGCATACTCCTTCCCATCTACCCGTAAAATTCCTTTAATCTTAACATTTTCTACATTATCCTCAATGAAAAACTCTGCTTCTAGTGAGGCATCTCCTTCTGAAAAGCAGAGTTCAGTTTCTTCAAAAAATAAATTTCCAATTAAGCGTAACGGCCTATGGAAACGTTCATCATCTATTCCTTTAATATATATTCTCATCTGTTCTCACCTTTACTTTTATCAAAACTACTTTTAGTTTACAAAAGTTATTCGTTATAGGTCAATGTTAGATGTTAGGAGAAGCTGGTTCATTTACTTTTGTTTTATATGCCTCTCCCCATAAATACATTTCGCTAATTATTGTTTTTAATGTTTTTCCAAACTCAGTTAGTGAGTATTCGACTTTCGGAGGAACCTCAGGAAATACCTTCCTTTGTATAACAGCATCCTGCTCCAATTCTTTTAATTGAAGGGATAAGATTCTTTGAGTAATACCAGGCATTAGCTTTTTCAATTCACCAAATCGTTTTGGTGAGTCGAACAGATGATATAAAATGACACCTTTCCATTTACCACCTATTACATCAAGGGTTGACTCAACTGGACACCCTTCAGGACAACCATAGCCACTTTCCCGATTTCTCACAATCTCACTCCTATCACGTTCTAATATTGTATTAACCATTATCAGGACTTTTTAGAGCAACTAAAAGGAATTGGAATCAACGGAGTAGATTATATATTTTGCTTAAACAACACGGATCAACATTGGGTAAATATGGCAAATGCAATTAATCCACAGGGGGAAAATTTGTTCAATTGTAGAAACCTCTGAAAAACATGATATGAATTTACTTAAAAACAAAAGTGTAACATTCGTATGGGAATTTATGTTTACACGCTCGATGTTTGAAACGAATGATATCGAATGCCAGCATAAGCTGCTTACACAACTTGCTCACTTAATCGACAAAGGAGAAATCGTCTCAACTTTAACAGAAGTGTTAACACCAATTAATGCTGAGAATGTAAAGCTTGCACATCAAAAGGTAGAAACAGGAAGTACAATCGGAAAAATTGTTATTGAGTCTTTCAACTAAGCATATTTTTCTAGTAGACAAACATACAATGATTATAAGTTTAAAGTTTACAGGAGGCGCTACACCATTTTGAAGAAAATTACTCCTATTCTAATCATTGTTGCAACAATCGGATTTATTGGCTATTTTGACTCGACAAATTTTTTTGAAAAGCAAAATGTAGTTGCTAGTTTTCCAGAACTATCTGATGAAGAAGTATCGACAAATGCTTCAAATGAACAATCAAGTGAACAGGATAATCAAATCTTTTCGCTTGAAACGAAACTCGTTGACATAGTTGAAGATGAAGGCTACACAGTTGAGGTCTACCGAGAATATGAGGTTTACAAAGATGAGGAAGGAAACACAATTGAAAGTATTCCGACAGACAACTATCAATACTTAAGATACAAGGAATAATAGTTGGGGGACTGTCCCCCAACTATTATTTTTTTGGGGGACTGTCCCCATTTTCACATAAAATCAAAAAAGTACCTTATGACATGTAAGAAGACAGGCGATGTATAGGTTAGGCTGTCGACACGATTTAAGTATGTTCCTTTGATTGTCCGACGCTTCTCTTCATTCCCTAATAGTAGGTCTCGTTTTAACACTGAGATTGTTAAGCTACCAAAAAAGCCGGTTATACTAATAAGCAAGCCCAATAGCAATGCAGCCTTCACACTAAAGGGTGTTAAATGCGGATAGATAAAATAGGCAACAAGTACTGTAATTATTACCGCTCCAATAAAACCCTCCCACGTAATATTCTGATTTGCTGAGGGAACTACCTTTCTTTTCCCAAAATAAAGAGATATAAAATGATGAGCTACATCATTCACTTGCGTTAGTACGACGAGAAAGAGTACTAGATTTGCCCCATATTGTGGTGAACCTATTTGGAAAAAGGCCAAATGGCTTAGACCAAATACCATGAGCATGACACCCCATTGCGTTGAGCTGACAGAACGCAAAAATCCGCTCGTACCTTTTCCTAGTAATCGTGGTAATGGCAAAAACAAAAAAACATAAACAGGAATAAAAACAATAAACATGCCATACCAGCCAATATAAATCCAGTAAAATTGGATAGGAATAGCCAAATAAGACCAAAGAAACAGTCTGCGATCTGCTTTTCTCGTTTTCATCATCGAAAAATACTCTTTTAATGCAAAGAAGCAAAGCACCGCAAGTGATATTAATGAAACAGTTTGTGTAAAGAGGGTTGCCATCCCAAATACGACAAACATCCCCCACCATGTTTTTACCCTCATTGACACATCAGTAAAATCTTTATTAGGTTCCTTCTTTTTCACTCCATATACTGCAATTGTGACAATTAATAAGGCAAGAAAGATAATTGCAAAAGTCCAAAGAGTACTAGCCAAAATTCACACCTACTCAATTTAAAAATTATTGTATACTAAGGATAGAATATAATGGAAGAATATTAAAGAGGGATTATACATGTCACAGAAAATCTATGTTTATATTTTACTAACCGATACTGGGACACTTTTTACTAAGTCTATTAAAAAGTATACAAAGGCCCCATATAATCATGCCTCTATTTCGTTTAATGCTGAATTAACGGAAATGTACAGCTTTGGTAGAAAAAACCCGAATAACCCGTTAAATGGCGGTTTTGTAAAGGAAGACATTTTCACCGGAACGTATAGTAAATATCCTGAAACAACTTGTGTTATTTATAAATTAGAAGTAACAAAGCGCGAGGTTGACAAAATGAAGCGTGTTTTGAATGTTTTTATTAAAAATCAAAAGAAATTCCTTTACAATCTCATTGGGGTGCTTGGAGTTTCTCTAAATGAGCCTGTAGAATTTAGTAATTCCTACTTTTGCTCACAGTTTGTTGCTGAAGTCCTTCATCGTTCAGGAATCAGATTATGGGATAAGCTTCCTGCATTAGTAACACCTGATGACTTTAGAAAATGTGAGGAATTACAATTTGTATATGAAGGAAAATTATTTGACTATGATGCAATAAAATAGATTGAATGATACAGGCTATGTTAAAGCTTATCGTTAATTTCTAAATAAACAAAAACCTGTAGCAATGAAATAAACAACCAAGATTAACAGCTTTAAAGAGAAAAAACAGTGTCTCATTAAGCTTTTGAATGAGGCATTTTTTATAACCTTTTCTCATTATATTTATTAAAATTAGCTAACAACAGAAAAATATGTACAGTATTTACTTTTCAACTATTTCTTATAGGATAAAGCAAATATATTTAAATTATTATTACCTAATTCGAATAATTCCCCTAACTTTCGAAAAAAATAAAATAGACTAGAGATATGTAGGGGGATTACCATGAATGAAAAAGAACGATTAGATATGATAATGGAGCAAAAGGACAAGCTAAATGATTTAATCAAACAATATTGGGATGATTATTCTGGGATGGGCACATGGTATTTTTGGTATAATATTATTTGTGTCATTATTCCGTTATTCATTCTTTATAAGAAAATCGACCGTAACAGAATATTTGAAATATGCTTTTTTGGTTACACAGTACATGTACTTTGGTCAAATGTTGATTCTGTCTTATCATCCATGAACTACCTCATTCATCCCCATACGCTTAGCTCAT
>JAPSLL010000110.1 GCA_031180805.1 Bacillus sp. (in: firmicutes) | reverse complement strand
GTTCTTCCTGGAATCCCCTTATTTATCAAGTCGATAAGATCCTTATAAGGGACAGGCTTACTAAATAAATAACCTTGTATATTGTGACAACCATTATTTAGCAAATATAACAACTGGCACTCTTTTTCAACACCTTCTGCGATGATTCCTTTTTCTAAACTATTTGCCATTGATATAATTGTTCGTACAATTGCCTCTTGCCCTAAATCATCGATACCTTGTACAAATGAACGATCAATCTTAAGCGTACTAATTGGAAGCTCACCTAAGTAATTTAACGAAGAATATCCCGTCCCAAAATCATCAAGAAATACTTCTATGCCTAATGCATTTAAGCTTTTCAGCTGTTCAATCGTTTTCTCCACATCCTTCATCATGATGCTTTCAGTTAATTCGATTTTAAGTAGCTTAGGATTAAACTTCGTCTCTTCTAAAATTTTTGTAAGCATCCTAACAAAGCTACCATTTTCAAATTGTCTTGATGAAACATTAATAGATAAATAAGGGGAGAATTTACAATTCCTATATAATTCAGAAAACTCTATACATGTCCTACGGATAACCCACTCTCCAAGCTGTATAATTAATCCTGATTCCTCTGCAATTGGTATGAACTCTGAGGGGGAAACTATTCCTAATGTTGGGTCTTCCCAGCGTAAAAGAGCTTCAAATCCTGCTATACTTTCCGTTTGCATATCGATAATCGGCTGATAGGATATAGACAATGAGTTCTTGTTACGTAATGCCTGTTGTAATGCTTGGAGTATATCTAATTTTCTAGATAGCTTACCTGAATAATCAGATCGGTATAATTTATATGTATTCTTCCCATCCATCTTTGCCGAATTCAGTGCTTGATCCGCATATGTTATAAGCTTTTCTGCCCTATTTGCTTGGTCTGGAAAAATACTTATTCCCATACTTGCAGTAAAAACATACTTCCTTTTCCCTAAGTAGATTGGTTTAAGTGTCGTATCAATTACCTTTTGCGCCATTATTTCAGCTTGCTTAATATCTTTTATATCGTTTAATAAGATAATAAATTCGTCTCCACCCATTCTCGAAACGATGTCTTCTTTTCCTAAAGTATCCTTCAAACGCTTTGCTATAACCTTTAATACTTTGTCTCCTATCGTATGTCCAAGAGTATCATTAATCCATTTAAATTGATCAAGATCATAGAAAAGAATCGCCAATTTCGTGTTGGCTTTTTTGGCCTTTAAAATAGACTTATTTAAAAGCTTTTCAAATCGTCTTCGATTCGGTAATTGTGTTAATTCATCATGAAATGCCATAAATTCAAGTTTTTCCTCAGCAATTCGGCGTTGATGAATATCTGCCACAACCCCATTAAGCCGAATCAAATCACCTGTTTCATTAAAGATTGGGGTAGTAAAATTTGATACCCATTTAATATTTTGATTAGCATCAATAATCCGATATTCCAATTCAAGTGGCTGTCCCTTTGCCAATTTATGCTGCATCTTTTCAACCTTAGCTATATCATCTGGATGAATTACTTCTATCCATAAATTCGGGTTTCTTTTAAATTCCTCTTGAGAATATCCGTATATTTTCTTACACGCAGAAGAGATTTGAAAAACCTCCTCATGCTGAAAATCAGTTGACCATACACATACATCAATGTTATTAAAAACGCTTTCTAATTCTTGTTTTGTATGTTCTAATTCTCTTTGAATATGATTACTACCTGTTATATCTTTAACAATGCCTACAACCCCAATAACCTGCTCCCCGATCATAATAGGAACTGAGGTCCCATATAACTCAACTGTAAACCCTTTCTTATGTTTTATAGAAACCTCGTAGCTTCTTCTTTTTTTATTTGTTAACACATCTATAAATAATTCCTTCATAGATTCTTTGAATTCTTCTTTTATAATATCAAGGTAGGAAAGTTCAGATAATTCCTCGTTTGTATACCCTGTTTTGTCACTCGCTGTTTTGTTAATCAATATAAACCTTCCACTTCTATCCAATGCATAGCATGGATCTGGATTAAGTTCGAATAGGGAATTATATATTGCGAATAAGGTTGCCGAATCTTCTAAGGTGGAATTCATCTGTGCTTCCTCACTTTTTATTTAATAAGAGCAATTGATCTATCTAGTTCTTTTGATACAAATTATATTTTATTATGATTTGAAGTTCAATTAGTTTCTGCATTAATTACCTTTAGATGTCGGTTTTTGATTAAAGCGCTTAACAGTAAAAAAAATAAAAACATAGCGTCCTTTGTTCATTTCGAAAATTAAAAAGACGTTACCACCTTTTTGCAGTAACGTACCTTCGTACAAGAACTATAAATGTATAATAGTGATTAAATCATTACTTTAGCATAGGAAAATAAGCTATCCTCAGAACCATTTTCTATAAATTTGCAAACTTTGTTAATTGGAAATGTCATTTTACCAGTTTCAGCTGAATGTAAAATTGCCGCTGTTCCGATTTGCTCTCCCCAATCTTTAATTGACGGTTGTAATTTTTTGGCTGTCTTAAAATCGTACCAATGATAATCTTTTTTAGAATTGATTTTGATTACTTCACCGACATATGCCCCTATTCTAAGTACAAGGCTGTTATAATTCTCTTCTAGCCCGTTTGCTTCCCTTATTGCTTCAAGATAATGATCAATTAGCTTTAAACTATCAATTGAATAATCGTTTGGAATCGAGATAAGAATTTCTTGTTTTGGTAAGGAACCTTCCTGCTCCAAAAATAAAATTTGTGAAAGCTCATTTAACTCTGTATCTATAGTTTTGATTTTCTTTTTAAAAAACATATTCTTGTTTCTCCATTCTTTTTAAAAAATCCTATTTTTTCAAACTAATCTCCATAAAGTTGATTAAGCAGAAAGGTTATAAATTTATTAAATTAAAACTAAATAGTTTACATCAAAAAAAGTGATACGTTAACCCATTCAAATCTTAACGTCATATAGCTTTAAGATGAACACTGCTGCCACGATAAGGAGGGACAATATCAGGAATAAAGCTCCGATCGCGATTCTCCCAATTGTATACAAAGCTGCCGAAGCAACAACAAACACAACTAGCTTAAGCACTGTTCGTATCGGGTAGGAGATGATAGGGAGCGATGCCTTTGGAGCAAGAAACAATCCCCATAAGATAGCAATCACCAATGGTATGGCGACCGCCATGATGATTTTGACCGCTACCCCAGCGTTGATATGATAACCCCAATAGCTAAACACAACCATCCCACCAATTTCTAGTAGAAATAATACAATGAGAATGCTAACCTTTATCCATTTCATTCCCATCAGAAAGTCCCTCTCAATTTGTTATATATAAGCAACAGCTGGATCATCCCCAAGCTCTTCTATCTTAAGAAAATCAAAGCGAACCTCTTGGTCTTCCCCTTGAGGACTACAAGCATACAATCCTGCTAGAATCGTTGCATGTTCCGGAATGTCTAGGTGGGCAATTCGAATTTGGCTCCATATCTCACCATCCCAGGAAAAGTCAACATAGCAATTTTTCTCAATTTTAGATATTCGATAGTATATGTGTCCATCTTTATAGTCTGCATATTGTGTAGACCAATCAGAATACCCTCTATTTGTAACAACTGCTCCTAGCTTGCTTATTCCATCAGGTATGTACTCCAAAGACGTTTTCACCCATACATTTTCAGAAAATCTAATCATTAGCCCTGCTTGGTCGTACTTTGATTTAGGTGAGACCTTAACCTTTGTTGTCATCCTAAAATTCTTGCTTGTTTTTGTATAGAGAAAATGCCCATTATCTGCCTGGAACCCATAATGTGTCTTTTGCCAATAATCTGTTTCCTTATCCGTTTCTAGAACAAGTTGTGTGGAAGCTTTGTCCAAGAACCATTTTTTAGGTTCACAACGCCACTCAAGCATTTCATTTAAGCCGTCACCTGCAAATTTCTCGTTGAGGATCCAATTGTTTTTCATATGTTTCCCTCCTG
>JAPSLL010000053.1 GCA_031180805.1 Bacillus sp. (in: firmicutes) | reverse complement strand
TTGATTGGTAGCTTTTTAATCTTTTTGTCAATTGCCGGGTTTTTCTGGAAGAAAATTTTAAAGAAGCCCCGTTTCCCTAAACTCTTTATGTACGCATTTGTAATTGCTGGACCACTGTCGCTTTTATCGATTGAATTCGGCTGGATATTTGCTTGTACAGGAAGGCAGCCATGGGTAATTTATAGAGTATTAGCAACGAAAGATGTTGTAACAGGATCAACACAAATAGGCACCCTATTTATTCTTTTCTCTTTGATTTATTTAATTTTAGGCATCGCTGTTTTACTCGTTCTAAAATATTATTTCAAAAGACATCCTGTTGAAAATGAGCTTGATTTGAATACTTAATAATTCATAGAAAAGGCGTGTTTAACAATGACAACAGATTCTTTACTCGCAATTACCGTCCTTTGGGGATTTGTGTTTATTTACGCTGTAATGGCCACGATGGACTTTGGGGCAGGCTTTTGGTCAATGATATATATTAATAAAGAAAAGACGAAAGCAACGAATATTGCCAATCGTTATCTCTCACCAACTTGGGAGGTTACAAATGTTTTTATTGTTGCAATCGTCATCGCTCTCGTTAGTTTTTTCCCTGGAGCAACCTTTATTCTTGGTACTGTCCTCCTCGTTCCCGGTAGTTTAATTCTCATTTTATTAGCTCTGCGAAGTGGTTTTCTCGTTTTTTCACATGTTGCAAAAGATTATGTAAAGGCACTAACCTATGTTTCCGGTATTTCTGGATTTATTATTCCCGCTTTATTAATGCTCGTACTTCCAATTACACACGGAGGCTATATTGAAGAAGTAAATGGTGTCCATCAGCTTCGTTTTGATGTGTTATTAACAAGTCCAAATATATACGCGTTTATCGGATTTGCAATCAGCAGTACACTATTTCTCTCCTCTTTATTGCTAGCTGATTATTCAAATGTTGCAGAAGAGCCTGATGCTTATCGAGTTTACAGGCGTGATGCTTTGATTACTGGACCGCTCTCCTTGCTTATGGGAATATTAATTATGCTTACATTACGAGTAGAAGCAAATTGGTTATACGTTAAAATGTTAAAAGATCTTCCCATTTTAATCGGTTCAGTTATTGCTTATCTCATTGCAGGTTTAGCCCTATTTATTCCATCTGCAAAGCATAAAAACAGAATTGGTCGACCAAGATTAGCTGTAATTGCGATTACTATTCAATATTTATTAGCTAGCTATGTTTATGGAAGAGCACACTTACCTTATATGATTTATCCAGACGTAACAATTGAGTCTGGCTTTACACATCCAAATACATTTCGTGCATTATTCATGACGTATATAGTTGGGTTTCTGATTCTTTTCCCTGGCTTTTTTTATTTTTGGAAATTGTTTATGAAGGATAAACGTTATTTAAAACAAAATGAATCGTAATCAAATTTATTGAGATGCCTGGACTTTTTAGTTCAGGCAATTTTTCTTATTACAAAATATTATTTAGTACTTTAGCTTTTGAATAACAAATCATATCGAGTTAGTTGGTAGGAGGAAATTAACATTACGCATTAATAATCTTCATAAAGAAGTCATCCGTTTGCCTTTTAAGACAGACTATCATGGCCCTATCTTCTCATGTATGAAATGTTTTTTGGTGGAGATAACTAATCTTGTATCTCAAAATTTAAGGAGGGTACAAATATGGCAAAGGATGTATTATGTGAAGTGAGCAATTGCCATTATTGGTCGAAGGGAAATAAGTGTTCAGCTGATGCGATTTATGTTGTTAGCCATACGGGGGAGCAAGCTGAGAGCAGCAAAGAAACTGATTGCAAAACCTTTGAGCCTGCTGACATCTAACTTGCCCTTTATTTAAGAACGAGTAGCTGCAACTACTCGTTCCTTTTTATTATTGATAATCGTTTTCATTTTATTCAACTTAATTTACATATTTTATACTTTTTTTTCACAAACTACTAGTAATCATCACAAAGGGGGAATCACAGTGAAAGATAGTCTACTCAATTCATTTCGAAATGATATTAAAAATTCAAGTGAAGAAGAATTCCCAAAATACGTCGACTCTTTTACAAACCTCTGGGACTATGAATTCGGTTCATTCGAAGACCTCCCATATGATGTAGACAATCTCATCGCAAACCGCGCGATTGAATATGGGCTAATGGAATAATAAAAGAGGGAGAAATAGAGAGGGTTTTAGGGGGCCAGTCCCTAGGGGACTGGCCCCTAAAACCCTCTAATAGCCTATAACTAAATCTCAAAGACAGCAATTTAACTATATTTTTCTATCATCGGGGACTGACCCCAATTAATAGAAAAACTCATTTTTAATGCTATTTTGATTGAAGGGGACAGTCCCTGAGGGACTGTCCCCTTCAATCATCAATTACTGCTTCCTTTACGAAGTTTCTTTGTGCGCGTTTTTTGGTAAGGTAGCCGTGTTTTGGAGAGAATAAAAAGGCAAGGGTAAATAATATTCCTGTTGAGGTGGCCATTGCTCCTGAAATGGATACATTGAGTAATGTTGCCAGATAATATCCGCTACTGGCAGAGATGACACCAATGCCTGCACTTATAAATAACATTGACAGCAGCCTATCTGTTAATAAGTAAGCTGTTGATGCTGGAACGATTAGCATTGCCACTACTAAAATCGCACCGACACTATCAAAAGAGGCGACAGTAGTAATCGATAACATTCCCATTTGTAAATAATGAAGGAACAAGACTGGAATTCCTATGGCCACTGCCATTTCTGGGTCAAATGAGCTTATTTTAAATTCCTTATAGCATAAGCTGATAATGAGCAAATTAACAAGAAAGACAAATAACAATAGCCAGACAGCTTTTGGACCTAACTCCATCCCATTCCATTCGAATGTATCCCACGGAATAAACGTTATTTCACCCATTAAAGCATGATCGACATCAAGATGTATATTCCCCGCAAATACAGATAAAAGAATAACCCCCACTGCAAAGAGGAAAGTAAACACAACACCTATTGCTGCATCTGCTTGAACACCTTTCCCGCTTAATAATTGAACAAAAAGTGCTGTTAATAAGCCAACAACAACTGCACCTATTAAAAGCGAAGGGCCCTCTAAACTTCGACTAACAAGATAGCCACCAACAATCCCTAATAGTACTGTATGTGAAATTGCATCTGCTAGCATAGCCATTTTTCTTAAAATTAAAAAACAACCTACCATAGAGCATGTAACTGCTACTAGAGATCCTGTAATAATAATCCATAAATCATAGGTCATGAATCTTTCTCCCTTCATCTATACTAGAGGATTCTGGGAGTAATAAAGGTATTCGATCATGTAACTCTAATAAAGAAAGTAACTTTCCCTTTACCTCATCTGACATTAATTGCAGCTGTATATCATTCTTATTTTTTAGCTCGAGTTGGGCAAAATCCATCTCATACATTAAGTACATTTCATACATTCGTTGATTTATTACTAAATCAAAGCCTGCTTTTATCCCTTCATTAGTAAGCGACCATAATTCTTCGCAATCACGTTGAATATATCCTTTCTTTTGAAGAAAATTTAGAGCATAGTTTAGAAGCTTTGTAGAGATTTTCCGTTTACTTTGAAGAGCTTGCACTTCTACTCCATGATAACCACCTTTTTCAGCAAGTTCATAAAAGCTTATAAGGACATGTTCGACCGCTGTTCTTTTTCTTATAGATATTTGTTTCATTGCCTTCGCTAGCAATCCACGTTTTGGGGCAAAAATTAATGAAAATATAAACATACATGTAGAAGCAACAATAATTAATGGTCCTGTTGCCATTCCGTTCATAATTGTACTTAGTAAAGTGCCTAATACACCAGAGAACCCACCAATAACACCAGAAATAATAATCATGTGACTAAGTGTATTTGTCCAATAGCGGGCACTAATTGCAGGAGTAATAAGCATGGCTGCCATTAATACAACTCCAACCGTTTGTAGCCCTATTACAACAGAGCAAACAATCAGCATTAAGAGTAAACCATTGAGAAGTTTCGTTGGAAAACCTAGTCCTTTTGCAAATTGAGGGTCAAAGGTTAATAGTTTAAATTCCTTGTAGAAAATCACAATTAAAACTAATACAATGATGGCAATTAACGTAATGAGTTGAACATCCCCAGCAACCATCGATGCAGCCTTCCCGAAAATAAAATCATCTAAACCACTCTGATTTCCTGCACCATTATGCTGAATATACGTAAGCAAAACAATCCCTAAGCCAAAGAAAACAGAGATGATAATTCCTAATGCTGAATCCTCCTTTATCCTCGAGTGTTGAATGACAAATTGAATGATAAAAGAGGACAATAAGGCGGCAAGTGCAGCACCGACTAAAAACCATAGCAATGATTTTTCTCCGTATAGTAAAAATGCAATACATACACCTGGTAATGCAGCATGTGCCATCGCATCGCCAATTAAGCTTTGCCTTCGTAATAAAGTAAAGCTCCCAACAACACCACTTGCAAGGCCTAGAAGTATAGTTCCGACTAAAACCCATTGCGTATTTGCATTTTGTAATTGTTGAAATAGACTCTCAATCATGACCTTACCCTCATTTCCCCAATATCAATTGATCCTGAAGAAAAGTTAGCCTTCCCCCATATGCTTTTTGTAAGTTTTCAATAGTAAAGGTAGATTTTGTTGGACCAAAAGCTATCTTTCTCATATTCAATAGCAATACCCAATCAAAGTATTCTTCAACAGTTTGCAAATCATGGTGAACGACTAATACGGTTTTTCCCATTTCCTTTAATTCATTTAATAAAGCTATAATTGCTTTTTCTGTTGCAGCATCAACCCCAACAAATGGTTCATCCATAAAATAAACATCTGCTTCCTGTGCAAGCGCCCTTGCTAAAAAAACTCGCTGTTGCTGTCCGCCTGATAGTTCACTAATTTGTCTGTTCGCAAATTCGATCATTCCTACCTTTTGGAGACAAGCCTTTGCAAAGTCCTGATCCTTTTTATTCGGCCTTTTAAACCAACCTATATGCCCATATCTGCCCATTAAAACAACATCTAGAGCATTTGTCGGAAAATCCCAATCAACAGTTCCTCGCTGTGGAACATACCCAACCTTTTTTCGTTGTTTTTTGTATATTTCATCATAGATTCTGACTTCACCTGAAGCTATCGGGATTAAGCCTAAAATCCCTTTTATCAAGGTGGATTTCCCCGCACCATTCGGTCCAATAATTCCAATTAATTTCCCTTGAGGTGCCTCAAAGCTTACCTCCTGTAATACAGGCTTTTGATGGTAGGCGATCGTTAAATTTTCTACTTGAACAGGTACCATTTTTTCACACCAACCTTATCTTAATGAGTTAACAATTGCATCTACATTGTGCTTAAACATTCCGATATATGTTCCTTCTTTAGTGCCCTCTTCTCCCATTGCATCTGAAAATAGTTCGCCTCCGATTACAACTTGATGATTTTTTTCCTTAGCACCTTCGACAACTGCGTTTATAGACTTCTCGGAAATACTGCTTTCAACAAAAACAGCTTTAATATTTCGCTCGACAAGCGTATCTACTAAAGATTGCACATCCTTTAATCCATATTCAGAATCTGTACTTAACCCTTGTAATCCCATCACCTCAAGACCATACGCACTGCCGAAATATTTAAATGCATCATGAGCTGTCACAAGTACCCGACTTTCCTCTGGAATCGATTGAATTTGGTCTACAGTATATTGATGCATTTCCTCTAAATCCTTTTTATATGCTTCGGCATTTTCAGCAAAAACCTCTTCCTCCTCTGGCGATAGCTTTGTTAATTCTTGTTTTACTACTTCAATGCCATAAACCCATGCTTCTATATCAAACCAAACATGTGGGTCATATGACTTGGAACCATTATCTGCACTTAGCAGCTTTTCCTCAGGAATAGAATCAGCGATAGCAATAACAGACTTATCCTCAGACATCTTTTCAAAAATCTCATCCATTTTCCCTTCTAAATGAAGGCCATTATAAAAAATAATATCTGCCTGATCTAATTTTTTGATATCTCCTTGTGATGCCTGATAAAGATGTGGGTCAACTCCAGCACCCATCAAAGAAACAACCTCCACCTTATCTCCACCAATATTTTTCACAAGGTCGGCTACTTGACCCGTTGTTGTTGTTACTCGAATTGTCTCTTTGTCGTTGTTTTCACCACTAGTCTGTTCGCTTCCACATCCAGCAATAACTAAAACGATGACAAATGCTATTACACTTCCCAACCACTTTTTCATTTTTTCTCCTCCAATTCGTTTCAGAAAATAACTTTTAGAAACCTTTTAAGAGTGAAATGAATCGTAACACCTTTAATGTATGTTGTATATGTAGGTCTTGTGCTACTATTTTAACTTAATTCACATTTTATATCTTTATCTAAAAAAGTTTCCTTAGTTCAAAACTAATGTATTAAGCCACAAATGTCAAGAATCTCATTTCGACATACGAAAAAAACCTAGCCAATTGGCTAGGTTCATTATGAGCAGAAAGAGAAACGTTTCAAGTTTGTCTTTCTCAATTAATATATATAGACTGCTCAGACTTAACAACTAATGAAAAACAACTTTTACTTTTATAAACTTGTTATCTTACTACAAACTGTTAAGCTTTTATAACTGTCTTTGACAGACGATTTTTATTAATAATCTCACTTTTCACTTCATACCCTAACCCAGGCTTTTGTGAAACAGGAATCACACCGGATACAGCCTTAATTTCAGGAGAAACAACATCTTCCTCCCAATATTTTGAAGATGAAGAAATATCACCTGGAATTGAGAAATTTGGTAATGAAGCGAGCGCAATATTTTGCGCACGTGATATTCCAGTTTCGATCATTCCTCCACACCAAACAGGAATTTTATGTTGAAAACAAAGGTCATGTATTTTTTTAGATAAGGTTAATCCACCGACACGTCCAGGCTTAATATTAATAATTTGACAGCTGCCAAGCTCAATCGCTTTTCTTGCATCAGCAACGGTTATAATACTTTCATCTAAACAAATTGGCGTGTTGATCGCTTCCTGTAGCTTTGCATGATCAATAATATCATCTGCCGCTAAAGGCTGTTCAATCATCATTAGATTAAACTGGTCAAGCTCTTTTAAACGATGAACATCTGCCAATGTGTACGATGAATTTGCATCAACCATTAATGGCAGTGTTGGAAAATGCCGTCTTATTTCTTCAATAATTGTTATATCTTGCTTTGGGGAGATTTTCACCTTAAACCGTTTATATCCTTCGTCCACATAGGAACGAATTTGCTCACACATTTCTTTAATCGAAGACATACCTATTACAACACCGGAGTCAATTTTCGTCTTTTTACCGCCTAATGCATGTGATAAAGAAACATTCTGTCTTTTAGCAAAAAGATCCCAAATTGCTCCGTCAATTGATGCTTTTGCCATATTGTTACGTTTATAAGGTGAAAATAGCTGTTGAAGCTCATCAGGACGGGCAATAGACTGATTAAGAATCAACGGAATAAATAAATCCTTTAGTAAATGAAACGCTGTCGTAATCGTTTCTTCGGTATACCAAGGAGTTGAAAATGCAACAACTTCCCCCCATCCTGTCAGTCCATCTTGATCTATCAACTCAACAAGAATACTCTCTCTATCAATAACATGGCCAATGCTTGAATAGAATGGTGATTTTAATCGTTGAGTTATATGATGTAACGTTACTTGTTTAATTTTCATCATCATGATTATCCTTTATAAGCTCTTTTAATTTTCGCCGCAATAGCTTATTTGAAGCATTTCTCGGTAGATCCTCAACAAACGTAAAATTCTTCGGTACCTTATAGGCTGCCAACCTTTCATGACAGAAGGCTCTAATCTCATCAATTTCCACATTTTCCTTTAAAACGACAAACGCATGTGGGGACTGTCCCCATTTTTCATCATTTACACCAATCACGCCTGCGTCACTAATATTTGGATGTGTTAATAATACTGATTCGATTTGGGCGGGATATACATTTTCTCCACCCGAAATAATAAGGTCTGAGCGACGATCTAGCACATATAAAAATCCATCTTCATCAATATATCCTTGGTCACCTGTTTGTAACCACCCATTCTTTATTGCCTTATCTGTTGCTTCCTCTTTCTTCCAATAGCCTTTCGTAATCGTCGGTCCCTTTACGAAGATTTCCCCCTCTTCATTCGGTTGACATTCTTGGCCATTTTTCATGATTTTTATTTGATTTGAAAATAAAGGTTTACCTGCTGAGCCTATTTTTACTAGGCTATCTTCTGGCGTTAGTGTTACAACTTGTGAAGCCGTCTCCGTCATCCCATATGATTGATAAACTGGTATCCCTTTTTCCTGACACTCAAGTAAATACTTCTCTGGTACTGGTCCTCCACCTACAAGCATGCAACGAAAACTCTCAGGGTATCTTTCTTTTTCTAATAGCTCGATCATTTGCTTTAACATCGTTGTGACAACAGATACAATCGTAACCCCATCACGCATAATTGCTTGATTCATTTCGACAGCATCAAACCGTTCATGCAAAACAACCCCAATTCCATAAATAACACTTCTCATTAATATTGATAAACCACTAATATGAAAAAGGGGAACAGAAAGCAGCCAACGATCATTCACATGTAAACCCAAATTCAATGCAGAGCTTATTGCACTTGACCAATGGTTTCCATACGTTTGCATAACACCTTTTGGATTTCCTGTTGTTCCTGAAGTATACATAATTGTTGCAACTTTATCAGAATAAAAACTCACTTGACTAAGACTAGGTAGTATTTCTTCTACATGATGAATAAATAACTCTTCACAAACAATTGTCTTATATACTTTAACATTCTTTTGAAATTCCCGGTTACAAATGATATATTCTGCTTCAACATCATCAATTTGCCAAGCAAGCTCTTGCTCTGAAAGACGAACATTAAGCATTACCGCTACGGCACCTAATGCCATCACAGCATGTATTGTTTCTATCATTTCCACACTATTCCTCATCAAAATCGCAATATGCTGGTTTTCGCTTATCCCATGCTTTGAAAGAATAGTAGCTCGCTGTTTAACTCTTTTATACAACTGTTCGAATGATACTTCTTCATTATTTGCTTTAATAGCTAAACGCTTTGGCGTTAATTCTGCACGTTGCTTTAACCAGTTAGGCATTTCTTGATTCATTTATCTCACCACCACAAAAATTCCTTTAGATGATAAAAACAGCTTGATGATCGATCTCATCAAGCTGAATGTTTTCTTAAATTCATCTATTAAGGGAAACGAGGGAACTGCTTAAAGTCAGGGTTACGTTTCTCCTTGAATGCATCTCGGCCTTCCTTCGCTTCATCTGTTGTGTAATACAGCAATGTTGCATCTCCAGCAAATTGTTGGATTCCAGCAAGACCATCTGTGTCAGCATTAAATGCAGCTTTTAAGAAGCGAATCGCAGTTGGGCTCTTTTCAAGGATTTCTTCACACCATTTTACAGTTTCTTCTTCCAACTGTTCTAAAGGCACAACTGTGTTTACTAACCCCATATCTAATGCTTCCTGGGCATTATATTGTCGGCATAGATACCAAATTTCACGAGCCTTCTTATGACCAACAATACGTGCTAGATAGCCTGAACCATATCCAGCATCAAAGCTTCCAACTTTTGGACCAGTTTGTCCAAAAATAGCATTGTCCGCAGCAATTGTTAAATCACAAACGATATGTAATACATGCCCACCACCGATTGCATATCCAGCAACCATTGCAATAACTGGTTTCGGTATTACACGAATTAATCGCTGTAAATCAAGAACATTTAAGCGAGGAATTTGGTCATCTCCAACATATCCACCATGTCCTCGAACCTTTTGGTCCCCACCAGAACAGAATGCTTTTCCACCTTCGCCAGTTAAGATGATAACACCAATATTCGCATCATCACGTGCATATGCAAATGCATCAATTAATTCCATTACTGTCTTTGGAGTAAATGCATTATGTACATGTGGACGGTTTATTGAGATTTTTGCGATTCCATTATATGTTTGATAAATGATTTCTTCATATTGACGCTCTGTAACCCATTCAATTGCCATATAAAAGCCTCCTAATGTTGTTCGTTTTTTAAAAACTCACTTACTATTTTACCAAAGATTCGTGGTTGTTCCACATGAATTGCATGACCTGTATCGTTTATTTCCTTTAAAGTCGAAATTGGAAGAAGCTTATTCATCTCCTTGGCAATCGCACAAAACTTTTTATCTAATTGTCCACATATCAATTGAGTAGGCACTTCAACTTTTTGTAACATATTCCACCATGAAGGCTGTACTCCAGTTCCAGTGCCGATTAAGCTATTAGCTAAGCCGATGGAGCTATTTTTTTGTCGTTGCTCACGTAGCCACTGCTGTTGAGCTTCCGGTAAGCGACGTTGTGATGAAAACAAAGGGATTTGCTCCCATTTCCTAACAAAGCTATCAATCCCATTGGATATGATTTCATTTGCAAGATTTTCATCAGCTCTTAACCTTCTTAACCGCTCCTCCATTGTTCTCAATCCTGGAGAGCTGCTTTCTAAAATAAGTTTTTCAACATAATTTGGATATAGAACCGCAAAAGATAACGCAATCCTTCCCCCCATTGAATACCCAAGAATATTTACTTTTTCAAGCTTTAATTGAATAACTATTTCTCGTAAATCCTCAACGATTTCTTCCACTTTATATCTTGAAGGTTCATTTGGCTTATCAGTCAGGCCATGACCAATCATATCAATTCTAATGACTCTATAATCAGTTAGAAACGGTAGTATATGCTGCCAGTTTTCTGAAGAGCCTGTAAAACCATGAATGAGTATTAGCGGTTCCCCATCTGATAGTGAATCTTCGATATGATAATGAATACCTCTAACCTTCATAGTTCTTCAACACACTTCTTATTTCCCGGGAAACATTTTCTAACAAATCTCGATGAACTTTGACACGAGTCGATCGATCCGTTGAAATTTCTATCACTTGTAATCCTTTTTTTGTTTGACTTTCAAGTAAAGAAACACGAAAATCCTCCCATGACTCGGTTTTTTTGTAGTGACCATGATACATATTAACTACTTTAGAAAAGTCTAAACCAATTGGAGTCCCATATAATGTTTCAAAATGTTTCTCTTCCTTTGATTGAGGCAAAAATGAAAAAATTCCGCCACCATCATTATTAATTAACAAAATAACAATATTAAGGTCATTCATTTTAGCTGCTAGTAAACCATTTAAATCATGATAGAACGATAGATCACCTATCAATAAATAAGTTGGGGTGGTCTGTTCAACACTAATACCTAACGCAGTCGACACAACACCATCAATACCACTTGCACCCCGATTAGCAAATAGTTTAATGTCCTTATCAGTATGTCCAAAAAAAGTATCAACATCGCGAATTGGCATACTATTTCCAACTACTAGATTACTTTCACTCGGCAAGTAAGTCTGTAGCTCATTGACAACTTTTCCCTCAAACATTTCTGTTGTTTGTTGTAGCTCTTCATCGATTCTCTTCCAAAAAATATGATTAGCTTCATGCCATGCTTGATAGTAAGCATTTATAGGCTTTTGTTCAATTTTATTTATTAGTTCCTTACAAAAGATTACCTCATCACATGTAATAAAGTATGAAGCATTTAAGGTCGGGTCACGATAAACACCACTATTATCAACAACAATTTGAATTATATCAGGGTTATTTTTCAGCATTTGCATAATTGGTTTTGAAACTGGCATCGCTCCAAATCTAATGACAACAGTAGGCTTCAGTTTCTTTTGAATTTCACTGTCTCTTAAGAGAGAATCATAGCTTTCCACCACATGGTGATGATTGAATTTTCCAGCCCGAAGTTGTGAGAGTGGATCAGCTAATATAGGAAAATTCAAATGATTTGATAAAGTTAGAATGTCATTTACGATATTGTCATTTCCATGCTCTCCACAAATAATTACACCATTTGAATGGCGATTTAACAAATGAGAAATGGAATCCACCTCTTCATTTGAAATAAAAGAATTAGATTTTGCCATATGTAAATATGTCCTACGATTATCAAGTTTTGTCCATAAATCTGGAAGATTTGTATTTGGAACTAACGGTTCTCTAAATGGAAAATTCAAATGAACAACTCCAGCTGGGTTCGCTGTTGCTGATCCAACTGCTCTTGCTGCAACAGTTTTCGCATAGCGAAACATAGCTTCGTTTTCTTCTGGTAATGCAAGATCCACAAACCATTTTGCATAATTCCGGTACATGTGCAACTGATCAATTGCCTGGGGTGCACCAACATCACGTAATTCATGAGGGCGGTCAGCCGTTAGTACAACTAACGGAACCCTGGCATAATGCGCTTCAACAATGGCTGGATAATAATTTGCTGCAGCAGTTCCAGAAGTACATAGCAATGCAACAGGCTTATTTTGCGACTTGGCAATACCAAGTGCAAAAAAGCCTGCTGATCTCTCATCAATATTTATATAACAAGTTAAACTAGGATGCTCAGCCATTAAAATTGCTAAAGGAGTTGAGCGTGAACCTGGACTAATGACTACTTTTTCTACACCAGAACTGACAAGCTCCTCTACAAAGCTTGCAACATAACGTGTAAATGAATCAGCATCCATCATACTCTTTCCCTCCTAAAGCAGATAACATTGGCTTTAATTTCATTTTTGTTTCGAGATATTCTGATTCAGGTTCAGAATCCTTGACAATTCCGCAACCTGCAAATAATGCCGCTCGATTTTTTTCAACTAATCCAGAACGAATGGCGACGACAAATTCGCCATTATCTTCATGATCAAACCACCCTATTGGCGCAGCATACCAACCGCGATGCATTGGCTCCAAATTCCTTATCTTTTCTAGTGCTTTTTCTTTCGGATATCCACCTAATGCAGGTGTTGGGTGTAGTCTAGCTACCATTGATAGTAAGGAATGACCTTCTTTAGCAAACCCTCTAACAGGTGTATATAAATGCTGGATGTTTTTCGTTTTCAAAACCTGCGGATTTTCTGGCACATTTAAATCATAACAGCAGCTTTCCAAAGCTTCTTTAATCATCTTTACAACAATATAATGCTCATGTAAATTTTTATCATCACTTAATAACTGTTCACCATAATATTTATCCTCGTAGCTTGTACTACCTCTATTAATTGATCCTGCTAAACAAGTAGATAAAACTTGGTTATCCTCTTTCTTCAGCAATCGCTCTGGTGTAGCACCTAAAAATTGCTGTAGTCCATTCTCAAAGCAAAAGACAAAACTAGTTGGCTGTTCCAGTTGTAAACGTCCTATCACTTCATAGGAATTAATATTATTCGAGAATTCTAAATGGACCTCTCGAGCTAATACAACCTTATCTATTTCGTTTGCTCGAATATCCTCTGTTGCCTGTTGTACTGCCTCAACCCACTCTGCTGTTTTTAATTCGATTGAAGCGAATTCGTTACCTTTTTCACAATCTATATGAAATGGAATGACATTCAACTCTTCAGTATACTTTTCGAAATGCTTTACACATACTTCTAGTTGGTCATTCGGTGAAATAAGCTTATTGATTGTTAAAAACGTTCTGTTATCCTTTACAGTTAACATTCTCGTAGGTAACACAAATTTTGCTTCAGCAAACGAATTCCACAACGGATCTTTTTCTTTCAATGGATCAAATGAAAAGCCACCAAATAGTAATGGGCCAGTACCAATTAACCGTTCATGAGAAATGACAGTCTTTGTAATTTGTTTCCACTGTTTTTCGATTTTCTCAAATCGTTCATATGATTGATTATTATTTTCGAGCACAAGCTCATTTCCTAATCCAACCAATGTATAATTCTCTTTTGGTGTAGACCAAAAGAAACGCTCTCCTAAACTTAAGCTTTCACCAGAAGTGTAGAAATGGAGGGGGTTGATTGCATCCATTTCTTTTACCGCACTTACGATTACCGATTGATTCGTTCGCCTTGCTTCTTCTAATGAATGTATGATTTTTTCTCTTATTGTATGATCCAAAGTTGTTAACAAATGCTTATCCCCCCGACACCGAAAATAGCTTATATAAAGATACACCTACTTTTAAAGGTGTGTCAAATAGAATAGATTGTTTCGTAATTTTTGCATGCTATTCTTATTATATATCTTCATCTTCAGGATTAAAATGAAAAGGTACAAAACATGCAAACATTTTATAGGTATAAATGGTAACAATAAGTTTAAAGCTTGATTTTTCGTTAGAAACTCTTTAAAACAATTTGATATCGAAACACTATGTGTATTTTGTATTTTTTTTCATTCATGTTTCCTAAAAAACTGCTCATAATAGTGATAGAACTAATTTAGGAAGGAGCGTGGATGGCATGCTAAGTTCACAACAACTAGAGTCCTTCCGTTCACAGCTTGAAGAAATGAAGGATGAAATTAAACAACGTTTGGATATGACAGCACATTTTGGATTAGAGGCTGGTCATTTTCATGAATCCGTTGGTGATCTTTCCAGTTATGACAACCACCCAGCTGATGAAGCAACAGAACTTTATGAACGAGAAAAAGACATTGCTCTAAATGAACATATTGAGGAAGAATTAAACGATATAAACCGAGCGCTGAAAGCAATTGAAAATGGAACATATGGTAAATGCCAAGTATGCGGAATAAAAATCCCTATAGATAGACTTGATGCAATCCCGACCACAACGACTTGTATTAACCATGCTCCAGAGGAGGTTGTATCCCATAATCGGCCAATTGAAGAAGGTGTATTAATGCCTCCTTTCGGAAAATTTAATTATGATGATAAAGATGAAGATGTTGCATTTGATGCAGAGGATGCCTATCAAATTGTAAACAGCTTTGGTTCTTCTGAAACACCTTCTGACTTATCCTATCCTAAAGACCATTACAATGATGTCTACATGGATTCAGAGGAGCCAGAAGGATATGTAGAAGATTATGAAAATTTTGTTGGTACTGATATTGAAGGTAAAAACATCACAGTCTATCCATCTACACAGCATGAGAAATACGAAGAAGAGCTTGATGAAGAGGGTTTAATGACAATGTTTGGAGATTTACCAAGCTATGAAAAGGATCCATATACAGAAAGGGACGCTGACTAAGTAAATGCCATCTTTAAAAGATGGCGTTTTTTTTCTGGAACCTTTAGTTAAAATCAAAAGCAGCCAAAGGTAAACTAACACCAATAAATTTTCTTCTCTATTAGGTAGAAACCCTGTAAAATAAGGATGATATAAATAATTAAATGTATACATACCTGAGGGGGAAATAAAAATGAACGCACATGAAATTGATTATGAGCTGCATGGCGACGATATGCAGTGTGTTGAAATTGAACTGGACCCAAATGAAAGCGTCATCGCTGAAGCTGGCGGTATGATGATGATGGAAGATGGCATAGACATGGAAACAATTTTCGGCGACGATAGTGGTCAAAAAGGTTTTCTTAGTAAGCTTGTTGGAGCAGGGAAGCGAGTATTAACAGGTGAAAGCTTATTCATGACTGTTTTTACAAATAATGGTGTTGGGAAAAAACGTGTATCCTTTGCAGCACCATATCCTGGTAAAATTATTCCTGTTGACTTAAGCAATCTTGGTGGAAAAGTGATTTGTCAAAAAGAGTCATTTTTATGTGCTGCAAAAGGTGTATCAATCGGAATAGATTTTCAGAAGAAATTAGGAACAGGCTTTTTTGGAGGAGAAGGCTTCATCATGCAGAAACTTGAAGGTGATGGTCTAGCATTTTTACATGCTGGAGGCACGATTATTAGAAAAGATTTACATCCCGGTGAAAAACTTAGAATCGATACAGGTTGTCTTGTCGCATTGACTAAAGATGTAGATTATAATATTGAATTTGTTGGCAAAGTAAAATCAGCCTTCTTCGGAGGTGAAGGATTATTCTTTGCTACTGTACAAGGCCCAGGAACTGTTTGGATTCAAACCTTACCATTTAGTCGTCTCGCAGACCGTGTGATGGCAAATGCCCCTTCAGCAGGTGGAGATAGTCGTGGTGAAGGCAGTATTTTAGGTGGTATAGGTCGATTATTAGATGGTGATCGATAAGAAGGAGAAAACAATTAGGTTATTACCATGTAAAATTCTCCTATAATCACTGCAATCAACCTTTGTTAATATAAAAAGGAAAGAAGGATTTCTGCGTCCCCTTTCCTTTTTATTATTGCTTGGAAGCTATTTATGGTTACTTTGAAGAGCAGGTGTTATATTCCAAATTTCCTCTGCATACTGCTGAATCGTTCGATCACTAGAAAATAATCCTGAATGAGAAATATTGACTAATGCCTTTTTTAGCCAGGTTGCTCTATCCTGATAAGCAATTCCCACTTTTTCCTGTACATCAATATAAGAAGCAAAATCCCGTAAAACAAAATATTGATCATTTTGAACTAGCAACGAGTCTGCTATCGATTCGAATTCTCCTTCATCTTCATTGAAAAAACCATTCGTTAATTGATCTACAACTTGGCGAATTCGTTGGTCATGATGATAATATTCCATTGAACGATAGCGACCATTTTCCTCGTATTTCAAAACCTCATCAGCCGTCAACCCGAAAGTAAAGATATAGTCGCCGCCAATCTCCTCCATCATTTCAATATTCGCCCCATCTAACGTACCAACTGTTAAGGCACCGTTCATCATAAACTTCATATTTCCTGTTCCCGATGCCTCTTTACTTGCAGTTGATATTTGTTCACTTACATCTGCAGCAGGAAAAATATCCTCAGCTAATGAAACTCGATAATTTTCCAAAAAGACTACCTTGATAACCTGAGAAACCCTTGGGTCATTATTTACCTTTTCTGCTAGGGAATGAATTAGCTTAATCACTTTTTTTGCATAGTAATATGTTGGTGACGCCTTGGCACCAAAAATAAATGTTCGTGGCTGAATGAAATAGTTTGGATCTTCTTTCAGTCGATTATAAAGATACATAATGTGAAGGACATTTAATAATTGACGTTTATATGCATGCAATCTTTTAACCTGAACATCAAAAATCGAATCAACATCTACTTTAATGCCGTTCTTTTCAGCTATTTTCTTTGCTAAAATTTCTTTTCGCTTTCGTTTTACATTTGCAAATTGTTCAATTAATAAAGGGGCATCAACATGATTTCTTAATTCTACTAGCTTCTCTGGCTGCTTTACCCATTCGTTTCCTATACTATTAGTAATTAATGCCGTTAATTGAGGGTTTGCCTTTAATAGCCATCTGCGGTGTGAAATTCCATTCGTTTTATTATTAAATTTCCAAGGATAAAATTCATAAAATGATTTCATTTCTCTATTCTTTAATATATTTGAATGAATTTTCGCCACTCCATTAATACTGCTGCTTCCTACGATTGAAAGGTGAGCCATTTTCACTAAACCGTGGGCAATGATCGCCATATGCTCAATTCGTTCCCATTCTCCAGGATACCGCTCCCATAGTTCTGCACAAAACCGTTCATTAATTTCCTCTATTATCATATAAATTCTAGGCAATAAAGGCTTAAATAGATGAACAGGCCACTTCTCCAGTGCCTCTGAGAGAATCGTATGATTTGTATAAGAAACAGTATGACTCGTTACCTCCCAGGCTTCCTCCCAACTAAATCCTTCTACATCTATTAATATTCTCATTAATTCAGGTATCGCCATTGCAGGATGGGTATCATTTATATGAATCGCTACATAATGATGCAGCTCTCTTAAATTTGATCTTTCCTTTTTAAACGAAGCTATAATGCTTTGTATACTAGAAGAAACGAGAAAATACTGTTGCTTTAGCCGTAAAATTTTCCCATGATCATGTGTATCATCCGGATATAAAAAATCAGTAATAGCTTCTGTTTCCCGTTTGTAGGATAAAATATCTTGGTCTGGACCAAATGCAGCTAGTTCTGCATTCCATAGTCTTAATGTATTAACAGTGTCTACCTGGTATCCAACAACAGGCATATCATATGGAACGGCTAAAACCTTTTCCGCATCAACATGTTTAAAGGTAAGGATATTATTCGTATAATTTGTTTCAATTCTTCCCCAAAATGATATTTCAACCGCTTCCTCAGGCTTACGAACTTCCCAAACATTCCCATGACGTAACCATTGCTCTGGTAATTCCACCTGATAGCCGTCAACAATTTTTTGATCAAATAATCCATGCTTATATCTAATACAATATCCATGCCCAGGTAGATTCAATGTTGCTAATGAATCCAAAAAGCATGCTGCTAATCTCCCTAATCCACCGTTACCTAAGGCAGGGTCTGATTCACATTCTTCAATTTCACTTAATGAAATATGTAAATCCTTCAATCCTTCCTCAACGACATCCTTTATTTGCAAGTTTAATAAATTCTGACCTAATAAACGTCCTAGTAAAAACTCAATTGATAAATAATACACTTGTTTTTTATTATCTGCTCTGTATAATTCCTTTGTCTCAATCCATTTTGAACTTATATATTCTCTAACCATATTCCCTAACGTATGATATTGATCACGCTTTGTAGACTGTTCAAAGCCCTTTCCACACATGCTTTCTAATCTTTTTAAAAAGAATTCTTTAAACTCTTCTTTGTTAGAGAACACGTTTTTCCCTCCTAGTGATGAGTTCAGTATACAGCTCGTTATACATTTTTGCAGATTGCCTCCAGCTATAATCATGCTCCATAGCTCGTTTAATTAATTGCTGCCATAATTCCTTTTGGTGGTAAAACTCAACTGCTCGAAATATTGTATGTAACATATCATGTGCATTGAAGTTTCTAAATGTAAAGCCATTACCTTCTTCTGTATCCTCACGATATGAAAACACAGTATCATTTAATCCTCCAGTTTCTCTTACTATTGGAATCGTGCCATATCTTAATGCAATGAGCTGACCTAACCCACAAGGCTCAAACTTAGAAGGCATTAAAAACATATCCGCTCCTGCATATATCCGATGTGCAAGACCTTCATCAAAGCCAATATAAGCTTTAAATTTTTTAGGGTAAAGCCATTCCATATGTGAGAAGAAATCCTCGAACTCTTTATCACCAGTACCAAGGACGATCATTTGAACATCCCGACTTAAAATTTCATGAAGAACACGTTTAATTAAATCTAAGCCTTTTTGCTTCGTTAACCGAGTTACCATTGAAATAAGGGGAGTATCTGCTTTCATTGGTAACCCAAACTCAGTTTGTAAACTAGCTTTATTAATCGCTTTCTTCTTAATCGTATCAATATTATATTGTTCCTCGATCTCCTCGTCTGTTTCTGGGTTATATATTCTTTCATCAATTCCATTAAGAATCCCAACAAGCTTAGCAGAATTTGCGCGTAATAGCCCATCAAGACGCTCTCCATAATAAGGGGTTTGGATTTCCTCTTTATAAGTCGGACTTACTGTCGTAATCATATCAGAGCTTTCAATTGCGGCCTTCATAAAACTGACATTTCCATAAAATTCAACGAACTTAAACTTCTCCTCATTGGTATTGAGGAGGTCACTCAATATTCCGTACGGAAAGATTCCTTGGAATTGTAAATTATGAATTGTAAAAACAGTTTTCACCTTTTGATAAAACGGCTTTTTCACATATTCCTCTTTTAATAGAAAACTAATCATCCCTGTATGCCAATCATGTGAATGAATAATATCTGGCTTGAAGTCAATTACTTGTAAAATATCTAAAACCCCTCTACAAAAAAAGGAAAACCGTTCTGCATCATCATAATGCCCATATAAAGAATCACGATAAAAATAATACTCATGATCAAGAAAATAATAAGTCAATCCTTCATATTCCAACATTTCGATTCCACAATATTGCTGTCGCCAGCCAACTGATACAGTCAGTTCATCTACTTTCACCATTTGTTCCCGAATATTCTCTGGGATACAGCTATATTTTGGAAGGATTATCTTTACATTTGCTCCTAGCTTCTTTAATTCCTTTGGTAAGGCACCTGCTACATCGGCTAAACCACCTGACTTAACAAATGGTACACATTCAGAAACAGCAAATAAAACATTCACGACTTCATCATCGCTCCTTGGATTGTTCTTTTTCTTAATACTTGTGGAAGCAGGGCTGAACCTTTCACAGTCGTTCTATCTAACACCTGTACATCCTTATCAGCAATCATATTCTCTAACGTACAATCCATTCCGATATGTGAATGCTGCATAATCACGCTGTTTTTAATAACTGTCCCTCTTCCGATATGTACTCCACGGAAAATAATACTGTTCTCGACTACTCCTTCAATTGTACAGCCATTACCAATTAAAGAGTTTTTCACCATTGCATGTTTTCCATACTTTGTTGGAGGCTCATCCTTAGCCTTTGTTAAAATTGGCCGATGCTTTAAAAAGATTTCATTCCAAATCGTTGGCTTCAAAATTTCCATACTATGCTTATAATAACTACTTATTGAATCAATCACAGCAACATATCCTGAAAATTCATAATCGCAAATGAGGAGATTGTCTGGATTTTCACTAATAACCTCTGCTAATGTGTTAACCTTGATTCTTTCTTTATTCTCAATTAGGTCAATAAGAAGCTTCGTTGACATTATATACATTTGTAAAGACTTACCATCTTTTTTCACTTCCGTAATATCACATCGATTTTGAAGATGACGGTTTAGTACCTCCTCGTAATCAATATTACATACGGTATAGCAATTCGTAATCAACGCATATTCTTGCGTGCTTCTCAAAAAGAAATCCAAATGATCCGAAAACTGACGGAAGGATCCAAATTCATCGTACTCATTATGTAAATGAGGAGATGGAAAAAAGAACAAACCATCCTTCTTTCTGTTTAAATCCCATTGTTTACCCGATCCTAAATGATCCATTAATGAGCGATATTGATACTTCGGAAAAATAGCAACACTATGAATTTTTGAATTAACCATATTCGATAGAACGAAATCAATGAGTCGATAACGTCCTGCAATCGGGATTGCAGCTAAAGAACGATGTGCTGTTAAATCCTCTATCTTTTCTTTATAAGCAGTTGCATCTATAATTCCTAGCATTTTCTTATTCATTTCTGCCTCCCCATAATGGTTATGGCTGGAACTATTATACTTACAGTTCCAACCATTTAGTTCTCATTCTGCTTTGTCAACATTGCCATTCATTTATTAAAACGGTATAAACCCTATTTCTCAATCGTTATTGATCAATTTCATTCATGATCAAATCAATAAATTTTAAATTATTTGGCTATCAATGACTGTTGAAATTTCTTCAACATATTCCTCTGTTACAAGTAATATTTCTTCAGTATTTGTATCTGGACAGATAACCGTTCCATTTGGAATTACAATCCCACTAGGAATGATTGCATTTTCGATATAAGCATTTTCCCCAATCAGGGCATCAGGCATAATTACTGAATTTTTCACAACTGTTTTCTTACCTATTGTTACTCCTTGGAATAATACAGAATGATGAATATTTCCTTGCACGACACATCCATCGTTAACTAATGATTCCGAAACAATTGCTTCATTTCCTATAAATTGTGGGGGATGATTCGAATTAACCGTGTAAATTTTCCAATTCGGGTCAAATAAATTTAAATCTGGATGATCTTTTAATAAATCCATATTCGCTTCCCAAAGGCTTTTAACCGTTCCGACATCCTTCCAATAGCCTTTAAACGGATATGCAACAACATGACGTTTTTCCTCTAATAATAATGGGATAATATCTTTACCGAAATCATGACTAGAACACTCATTTTTCTCATCTGCTTCTAAATATTTCTGAAGCACTGACCATTTAAATATATAAATCCCCATTGATGCTAAATTGCTTTTTGGTTGAGAAGGCTTCTCTGCAAATTCAACCACATTCATCTTTTCATCTGTATTCATAATTCCAAATCTACTAGCTTCTTCCCATGGAACTTCTATAACAGAAATCGACACATCTGCATTTTTATGAATATGGTAATCTAGCATCTTTGAATAATCCATTTTATAAATATGATCACCGGACAAAATCAAAACATATTCTGGGTCATATTGGTTAATGTAATTAATATTATGATAGATGGCACTTGCTGTACCTTGATACCATTTCATCTCAGACGATTCTGTATAAGGAGGTAGAACGGTAACTCCACCGTGTTTACGGTCTAAATCCCATACGCTTCCAATTCCAATATAAGAATTTAAAACAAGTGGTTGATACTGGGTTAACACTCCAACAGTATCTATATCTGAATTCGTACAATTGCTCAAAGTAAAGTCAATAATTCGATACTTCCCTCCGAAAGGAACAGCTGGTTTTGCAATATTTTTTGTAAGAGAACTTAATCTACTTCCCTTACCCCCTGCTAGTAACATTGCGACGCACTTTTTTCCCATTTGCTTTCTCCCCTCTTTTTTTAACTGCACGGAAAACAACAATTCCGTACGGTGGAATCGTCACCGAGAGATTGAATGGCTTCCCATGCATTTCTCCTTCTACTGCCTTAATATTTCTTTTATTTACCTGATTTGAACCACCGTACCTCGCATCATCACTATTAAGGACTTCAACATACTCCGTCTCAAGTGGTACACCAATTTTATAATCTTGATAAACAATAGGCTTAAAATTACAAATAATGACGAGTAAATCATTTTCCTTTTTTCCTTTTCGAATAAAGGAAAAAATACTTTGTTCTAGATTATTTACATCAATCCATTCAAAGCCGCTCTCTACATGATCCAATTCAAAAAGTGGCCTTTGTTTACGATATAATTGCATTAACTCTTTATAATAAGTGCGTATTTTATTATGCATCTCATACTGATCTAAAAACCAATCTAACTGCTCTAAATCCTTCCACTCATCAAATTGTCCAAACTCACCCCCCATAAATAATAGCTTCTTTCCAGGATGAGTTATCATATAGCCATACAACAAACGTAATTGAGCAAACTTTTGCCAATAATCACCAGGCATTTTGTTTAGCAAAGATTTCTTTCCGTGCACAACTTCATCATGTGAGAATGGTAAGATGAAATTTTCCGAAAATGCATATAAAAGGGAGAATGTTACTTTATGGTGGAAATTATGTCGTTGCTCTGGAGAAGTCTCCATATAGGTCAAAATGTCATTCATCCAACCCATATTCCATTTATAGTTAAAGCCTAGACCACCTGACGAGGTAGGAGCAGTTACCATTGGCCAATCAGTTGAATCCTCAGCAATCATTAAAATATCTGGGTCTCTTGCAAAAACTGCTTCATTAAGCTTTTTCAAGAACTGAACAGCATGATGATTTTCAACAAGTTCATTTGAATTTGGCCAATACAGCATATTCGCAACAGCATCAACACGAAAACCATCAATATGAAAATACTCTACCCAAAAAATAGCGTTAGAAATAAGAAAGCTTTGCACCTCTGGTTTTCCTAAATCAAAATTTGCAGTACCCCATTCATAATTTTCGCGATCCTTTTCATGGTAATATTCAAAAGTTGGTTCACCATCAAACATATATAAACCATGGGCATCTTTACAGAAATGACCTGGAACCCAATCGATAATGACGCCTATATCAGCTTCATGACATTCATTAACAAAACTCATAAATTCGTGCGGTGTCCCAAAACGACTAGTAACTGAATAATAACCAGTACCTTGATACCCCCAAGATCGATCATATGGATGCTCAATAATTGGTAATAGTTCAATATGGGTAAACCCATGTTCAATTACATACGGAATTAATTCCTTTGCTAACTTTGAATAACTTAGTAAGTCTCCATTTTCCTTAACCTTCCATGAACCAAGATGAACTTCATATATGGAAATCGGATTATCATAAGGCAGCTTCCTCCGCTTTCTTCGTCTCCATTTTTGATCACTCCATTTATATCCGGAAAGATCATATATAATCGACGCAGTATTTGGTCTAACCTCAGAATAAAATGCATAAGGATCTGCTTTTAAAATTGAAGAGCCATTTTTTGAGATGATTTCATACTTATACAATTCTCCTACACCTAAATTAGCTATAAAAAGAGTCCATATCCCCTCCTCATTCATTCGTTCCATTTGATGGTTTTCTCCATTCCAGGAATTAAAGTTCCCAACTACACTAACTTGTTTTGCATGTGGTGCCCATACACAGAAGTTTGTTCCAACGATACCATTACGCTCCTGAATATGAGCTCCAAAAAATCCATAGCTTTCAAAACACTGTCCTTCGTGAAACAAATGAATGTCAAAGTCTGTTGGACAAATGAGAGTCACCTTGGTCACCCTTTCTCTTAATATCTCTATGCTAAACATTCAAGACTTACAAATAGATCCCTCCAATGAAAACGGTACTATTTAACGACAGAAACCAACAAAAGGGAAATAATCGATAGAAAAAGTTATTCTTTTAAAATTTATAAAAAAATGAGACCTCTGAACTTTTATTGGTAGAAACAGCCAATGTATAAAGAGATCCATTACAATAAAAGAAAATAATGATTTAATTAAAATTTCGATAAAACGTTATATTCCATTGATTTATAGAATGCAACAAATTATTTTCATATATCATTTCATTCGACGTTTTGTAGGATTTTGTTGAAAAAAATTTCAATGTTATTTGGGGAAATGATTAAATTTTAGAACAGATGTTAATTAATAATGCAGTTATAAGTGAGGAGTACTTTAAAATAAAGTATATTTAAATAAAAAAAACACAAAATATAAAGAATTTAATTACTTGTTTTTTTACTTAATTAACAAGGGTTTGTCAACTTAAGAATTACTTAATTGATTTAAATAGAAATAAATATGTTTTCGAAATGTTTTCTGCATATTCAACTTGGATTATGATGAAATAGAAAATGTGAGAGAATTACATAGATTTAAATTACATTCTTGTTGTTACAACAAAAGGAAACACGCATACGTTCATTTCAATAGAATCATTAAATCAATAATGCTACTAATAAGTGGTCCCATCAAATGATAGAAATTTAAAATCAAGTTTATCATATTTGCTTTATTGAACTATATGTAAAGCTGAAGCTCATTTCATGTCATATTGGAGGATGTGAGAGAGCTTTTGTACATTTATGCTAGACCAGTGGAATTTTAGGGTAAATGGAAATTTAATAGACCATCTCATTTTACTAATCTCAAAATTTAACGTAGCTTAAGACAAAATAAAAAACACTACATATTTGTAGTGTTTTTTTATGACCCGTACGGGATTCGAACCCGTGTTACCGCCGTGAAAGGGCGGTGTCTTAACCGCTTGACCAACGGGCCAAAAAGTATATGTATCGCAATGGCGGAGAAGGAGGGATTTGAACCCTCGCGCCGCTTACACGACCTACACCCTTAGCAGGGGCGCCTCTTCAGCCACTTGAGTACTTCCCCATATGGCTCCGCAGGTAGGATTCGAACCTACGACCGATCGGTTAACAGCCGATAGCTCTACCACTGAGCTACTGCGGAATAATAGAAATGGTGGGCCTAAATGGACTTGAACCATCGACCTCACGCTTATCAGGCGTGCGCTCTAACCAGCTGAGCTATAGGCCCATTACTTGGAGCGGGTGAAGGGAATCGAACCCTCATCATCAGCTTGGAAGGCTGAGGTTTTACCACTAAACTACACCCGCAATATAAAAATGGGGCGGCTGATGGGAATCGAACCCACGAATGTCGGAACCACAATCCGATGCGTTAACCACTTCGCCACAGCCGCCATAAGGATTAACAATTAAATTTAAAGGTGGCTCGGGACGGAATCGAACCGCCGACACATGGATTTTCAGTCCATTGCTCTACCAACTGAGCTACCGAGCCATAATTATTTTAAAAACTAAATGGCGGTCCGGACGGGACTCGAACCCGCGACCTCCTGCGTGACAGGCAGGCATTCTAACCAACTGAACTACCGGACCATTTAATTAATTAAATTGGTTGCGGGGACAGGATTTGAACCTGCGACCTTCGGGTTATGAGCCCGACGAGCTACCAGACTGCTCCACCCCGCGATAATAGAAAGTGAATTATTTTTTATCTAAAAATAATCTGGAGGAGGAAGGGGGATTCGAACCCCCGCGGGCTTTGACACCCCTGTCGGTTTTCAAGACCGATCCCTTCAGCCGGACTTGGGTATTCCTCCATTTGAATTATTTAAGATATGGTGGACCTTGTAGGACTCGAACCTACGACCGGACGGTTATGAGCCGTCTGCTCTAACCAGCTGAGCTAAAGGTCCACAATATGGTAGCGGCGGAGGGGATCGAACCCACGACCTCACGGGTATGAACCGTACGCTCTAGCCAGCTGAGCTACGCCGCCATATTGATTATTATATTAAATTACTTGGTGGAGCCTAGCGGGATCGAACCGCTGACCTCCTGCGTGCAAAGCAGGCGCTCTCCCAGCTGAGCTAAGGCCCCAAATAATTTGATAAGATGGTCGGGAAGACAGGATTCGAACCTGCGACCCCTTGGTCCCAAACCAAGTGCTCTACCAAGCTGAGCTACTTCCCGTTATTATGGCGCGCCCGAGAGGAGTCGAACCCCTAACCTTTTGATCCGTAGTCAAACGCTCTATCCAATTGAGCTACGGGCGCAATCCTAATGGTGCCGAGGACCGGAATCGAACCGGTACGGTAGTCACCTACCGCAGGATTTTAAGTCCTGTGCGTCTGCCAGTTCCGCCACCCCGGCATGTACTTTCTGGAGCGGAAGACGGGATTCGAACCCGCGACCCCCACCTTGGCAAGGTGGTGTTCTACCACTGAACTACTTCCGCATATTTAATTGGTGCGGGTGAAGGGACTTGAACCCCCACGTCACAAGGACACTAGATCCTAAGTCTAGCGCGTCTGCCAATTCCGCCACACCCGCAAGGTGTGTAAATGGTGAGCCATGAAGGACTCGAACCTTCGACCCTCTGATTAAAAGTCAGATGCTCTACCAACTGAGCTAATGGCTCATTATATTAATGAGTGCTTTTATTATAAGTGGTGCCGGCGAGAGGACTTGAACCCCCAACCTACTGATTACAAGTCAGTTGCTCTACCAATTGAGCTACACCGGCTTAAATACAATAGTTTATTTTAAAATATAATGGTGGAGGATGACGGGATCGAACCGCCGACCCTCTGCTTGTAAGGCAGATGCTCTCCCAGCTGAGCTAATCCTCCAAATTATGCCTGGCAACGTCCTACTCTCACAGGGGGAATCCCCCAACTACCATCGGCGCTGAAGAGCTTAACTTCCGTGTTCGGCATGGAAACGGGTGTGACCTCTTCGCCATCGTCACCAGACATTAGCGACAAGAATTATTATACTATTTTAAGAGAAAATTTCAAGTCTTTTTTTAAAAATATTCCTTCAAAACTAGATAACGATTTTTAATATTCATTCACTTAGTTTAACGCTCTTTACTGTCTAGCTCTAGAAGCCATACTGGCTTCTTCTGCTTTTCTATATTAGGTTAAGTCCTCGAACGATTAGTATCTGTCAGCTCCACGTGTCACCACGCTTCCACCTCAGACCTATCAACCTGATCATCTTTCAGGGTTCTTACTCACTAATGTGATGGGAAATCTCATCTT
>JAPSLL010000109.1 GCA_031180805.1 Bacillus sp. (in: firmicutes) | reverse complement strand
CCAAACAAATTTGAAATTTTTTCAACAAGTTTTACATACGTTTCTGCCGTTTCAAAAATCATAGATTTAGGGACTTCCCATATTTGCAATTCATGGAATTCTGAGTGACGAAAATCAAAATCTGCATATGCTGTTGTTTCTGTATGACAATAATATTTTTGACTAGATACATAGGTTGGCTGTGGAAAGTTTGTATTGTAATAATCACCGCCAGCTTTATCCTTTACATCCGCCTGCCATGTAACATATGTCTTTTTATTTCTGCCAACTCCCGGTTCTGACGTCCATAACGGGAAGTTCTTGCCTCTTAGATTAAAGTAGGATAGCTGTTCCCCACAACCATAAACCTTTTCCTCAGGAGTTGCTGCAATTCTTAACCAAAATCGATTTATTGTTGGGTCATGATTTGTAAAATCTATTTTCAAACGTCCTTCCTCTTTCTTCAATGAAAGAGTTAGTACAGCCACTGAATTTGCCGCATTTGAAAGGTTTATGTTGATTTCATTGTCACTTTCGCTAATTTCTGCAAATGTAAGCGGGATCCGTTCAATGACATAGTCTTTTATATCGAAATTTCCGCGATACATATCGATTGTTTCTTGACCACGACCAACATAAATGATCGGTTGATCCTTAGTATGGCGAAGCAGGACAACCTGATTTAATATGACCTCGAAGCCCGATTCTAGACTTTGAACAATTAATTTTGAATCATTTAGAGTGTTTTGCATATTTCATCCTCCTCTATTATGCTGAGAAATTCGATTTATCAACCTTAACCTGTGTGACCTGCTTTTTCACATAGCTACTATATTTTGTATTCCATTTCTTCACTGCGATAAACGCTAAGATCCCAGTCACAATAGCTAAACCTAATAATGCTGGCCAGAAATAAGGTGACACGATTCCATCGTTGTATGCTAAACCAATTGGTGAGAATACGATATAAAAGCCTACCATTAAACCTAGTAAAATCACAGAAACACATAGTGCATATTTCCATGGCTGCATATCGACCTTTGGCTTTGGTGTAAAATTCCATGCTTCTTTACTTGGGGCGAACTTGCCAATAATTAACATCATCGCTACCTCTGTAACAAACAGAATTCCATAAATGTGAATATAGTTAATGTCTACCTTAAATCCGAATAAATGGTCTGTTCCCCATAGCAGCATATAATAAACAATCACATGGAAGATGATAGCAATTTTTGCCGCAATCGCCGGAACTCTTTTTGCAAAAATACCAATTAAAACAACAGCGATAACTGGGATATTAAAGAAGCCTGTAAAGCGACGGATTAGTTCCCATAAGCCGTCTGGTGCATACATCAATAAAGGTGATACACAAAAGCTAATTAATGCTAATACTGCTCCGAACCATTTACTTAGGCTAAGTAGTTTTTCATCAGATATTGTCGGCTTTAATGGCTGTACCACATCTAAAGCAAACATTGTTGCAGCTGAGTTAATTAATGCATTAAATGTACTGAAAACAGCTCCGAGAAGTACAACTAAGAAGAAGCCTTGCAAATACCACGGTAATATATTAGCTACTAGCGTCGGAAATGCTAAATCAACTGGATTCATATTCCCCCCATACAAGTGAAAGGCAATAATTCCAGGTACCATCATAAATATTGGAACGAGCAATTTAAAAAATCCCGTATATAGCACACCTTTTTGACCTTCTGCTAGATTAGCAGCCCCAAGTGTACGTTGAATCGCATATTGGTTCGTTCCCCAATAAAATAGGTTCGCCCAAATCATCCCTGTAATAATTGTCGAGAATGGTACTGAATCTGTACTTGAGCCTACAGCATTTAACTTTTCAGGGTTATTTGTTGAGATAATCTTAAACCCTTCCATTAGGCTTCCATCTCCTAATTGAAAAAGAGCAATGGCTGGAATTAGTGTACAAACTAGCAATAATCCGATACCAATAAAGGTATCCGAAACAGCAATCGCTTTCATTCCGCCGAATATTGCAAAGACTGCCCCGATAATCCCGATCACCCATACCATTAACCAAATCGCTTGTGTTTCAGATATCCCGAACAATCCTGGTACATCAAACAATTTCATTACAGCTAATGCACCAGAGTATAGTGTTGATGGAATCGTGACAAGGACATAACCTAACATAAATAATAAAACTGTTAATCTTCTTACCCCTTCATCATAACGATCACGCAAAAATTGTGGCAAGGTTGTAAAGGCTCCACCCAAATATCGTGGCAGTAAAATAAGTGTCATAATCACAATGGCAATGATAGCTGTAACTTCCCATGCCATATTCGTCATATTCGCACCATAGGACTGCCCATTTAACCCAATCATTTGTTCAGCAGATAGATTCGTTAAGATTAACGCCCCTGCAATAAAACCGCCTGATAATCCTCTCCCAGCTAAAAAGTATCCTTCTGTCGTTGAGTTAGCTCCCTTTGTCTTTTTATATGTCCATATTCCCAATAACACTATGAAAAATAAACATGAAAGCAAGGTAAATAAAACATTTTGTTCACCCATTTATATAACCCCCTTACCTATTAATTAATAGAAAACCTCTATATTTTCACCTTTAATCCCTGGATATGCCCCTTTATCAATAAGAACCTTACGTTCCGGATGTGCAAGCAGCCATTTATTTTTCATAAACAACAATTTGTCTTCAGCTGTGTACTGCTCTGCCTTTCCATCAAGCGGTTCATTCGTTCCTTTAGGCAAAATAACAACTGCCTTGAATCCAGTGTCCGTCACTCTGCAAGGTGCAAAATGAAGCGTTGTTCCATACAGCTCGAGTACATTACCCTCAGGTACAAAGAAAGCGGATACATCTTTAACGTGATAAGTATTATTTTCAATGTCTTGTACTCTACCTAATAAAAGGACAAAATCTGTTATTGCAATATTAATCTCACTACCCTTATGGTATTCTAGTCCATTTAACGTTGAATTACTACCATTACAATAACCGATTTGAATTGGCATCCCTCCATAAAAACTCTCTTGAAACTGTTGTTTACAAGACGTTTGTTCTAACATAGGCTCAGATGCTACATACACATTCCCTTCTTGAGGAATATCTGTTTTACCCATCTGTATTTTTAATTCCTCAACGTCATAGTTTTCTACTATTCTGCCAAAATCCTGAAACTGACTATCTAAAACATGATAAAAATTCAAATGTGGATTTTTCTCTTTTAACCATTCATATGAACTCAAGGTTAATTTCCCCTTTTGATAAAGGGCCCTTACAATGTCCCGATTAAGAGCCCTTCCCCTTTTTATTTTACGATTGTTTCTTCTTTCACCGTGTTATCCCAAGCATTTCTAAACACATTTAAACCATAGTCTGTAAAAGGATGCTCAAAGCTATTTTTATACACTTCAAATCCACAAGTAACAATATTTGCTCCTGCTTTTGCTGCATCAACAATTTGCTTACCGCTTCTTAATGCCGCAACGATTATTTCTGTTTCAAACCCATATGTTTTATAAATGCTAGCAATATCTTGAATATACTGCTTTGTATCTTCTCCGTTATTCTCTTTCCAGCCGACGAAAGGAGAAACAAATGTAGCGCCAATTCTAGCGGTTTGAATCGCCTGTGCTGGTGAAAATACTAGCGTTACGTTTGTTGGAATGCCTTCTTTTCCTAATTCCTTAGCAGCAATAAGACCAGATTCTGTACAAGGGATTTTTATGACAAAATTCTCTGAAAGGGCAGCAATCTTTTTCCCTTCTGCAACCATCTCTTTTGCATCATCCAAATGTGGATTGATTTCAACAGAAATTGGGAAGTTATCCACCCCTCTAAACTCACTAGCAAATTCATCTACAACCGTTAAGAAAGGCTTCCCGCTATTCATAATGTGCTTAGGATTTGTTGTCAGCCCATCAATTCCCCAATTTTCATATGCATAACGAATTTCTTCCATGATGGCACTATCTAAAAAATATTTCATGAATCATACACTCCCTCAAATTTGTTATAATGTTTATTTTTTTATCATAACATAGTAACCTTTAATTAAAAGTTACTACCTTTAGTAATATAATATGAAAACGACTTCAAAAATTCAAGTCTTTTTTTTAGATTTTACTAGACGTTGAATTTATCGCTTTTCAA
>JAPSLL010000108.1 GCA_031180805.1 Bacillus sp. (in: firmicutes) | reverse complement strand
GAAGTCGTAGTTTGACTTCGCAGGAGAGTGTGAAATGACCGTAGGATTTGGCTTCTGGAGCTAGATATAAAGAGCGCAAAACTAAGTGAGTGAATGAATATAATATCGTTATCTAGTTTTGAAGGAACATCCTTCAAACTAAATATGTATCTGGTGATGATGGCGAAGAGGTCACACCCGTTCCCATGCCGAACACGGAAGTTAAGCTCTTCAGCGCCGATGGTAGTTGGGGGTTTCCCCCTGTGAGAGTAGGACGTCGCCAGGTAAGATGAAAAAGATCAGTAGAAATACTGGTCTTTTTTTGTTTATATAAACCAGTAGGTTTTGAATTTATTATTACTGAAAAGAAACATACTTTAAGAACTTATTTTAGATAATAAAGTCTTTAGATAGGAAGGAAATAAGTGGGGAAACGAAAAATAAAGTTAAAAATCGGACTAATAGGAAACGTTATTAATATTATAGCTATATTATTATTTATCTTTTCAATCACCTTTTTAATTATAAAGTAGTATAAAAACTCTATGCTTATGATTAATTGTTTAAAAACTAAAATATCGTTGTTTTTTTCTCTATAGGGAGTATGAATGATGTACAGATTGCATTGGCAAAAGCAAAGTCGCTAGAAGTATGGGAGTTTACGATTATATTACTGATAATTTTTGGTTCGTTAGCATTTATTTCATTCGATTTTAAGATAAACTAAATATTTTCTGTAAATACCATAGCATTTTTGTTAAGGTTTTTTTTCTTGTAAAAAAGATAACAAGTGATAGAAAGCCAGTAAAAAATAATAATGAATTAAGTATTAGGTAGATATTCAATTATTAAGTAATTTTTAGTATGATTTCCACGATTATGCAAATGTTAAGTATAGGGTACAGGAAGATTGGAATTTAGGAGTGTAAAACTTGATCTTAAAGAATTTTAAATCGGAAAAGGCATTAATTATACTATCGTTTCTAATCATAACAATCTATTTATTACCACTTTATGTTCTTGGTGAAAATGCGCATATACGAGTTCATGATAATTTAGATTCAAATTTAGCTTGGTATAAGGTATTAAGTCAAAGTGGACAAATGGTTGGCCCGATTGATGCAGTAGTTCCGCAAATTATAAATGGCTTACCTAGAAATGCGTATGGCACTGAGTTAAGCCTTATTGTTTGGTTATATGCACTGTTTCCTACTATGGTTGCATATGCATTAAGTCAAACGATCACCCGGATTTTTGCCTTTATAGGAATGTATTTATTGTTGAGGGATCATTTTATTAAGAATCGTCATTACGTATTTATAAGTACTGGTGCTGCTCTTGCCTTTGCGCTAACACCATTTTGGCCGTCCGGTATGTTGAGCACATTAGGAATGCCACTAGCATTGTGGTCATTTATGCATATTAGAAATGGTAGAAGGTCATGGAAGGATTTATTAGTACTAACGTTACTTCCATTATACTCCAGTATCGTGTTAGGCTTTTTCTTTTTTTTATTTGCAATGGGTGTGTTTTGGGTAGTTGATTTAGTTAGAAGGAAAGCGAACTTTGCATTTTTACTAGCAATCATTTATATGACAATGATATTTATGCTTGTGGAGTACAGGCTTGTTTACTCATTTTTATTTGATGATGAACCAAACAGCCGAGATGAATATTTTCATGCTAGGCTCTCATTGTGGCGAGTTATAAGATTAACCTTCAAAAATTTTATATTAGGGCATACTCATGTTATGACTGTTCACGGATTATTTATTCTAGCTGTTACCTTAATCGCTTTCTTTTTCATTATTAAAAAAAATTTATGGGAACAAGAGCGTGCATTTGTAATTTTGCTCATCCTTAATTTCGTTCTCTCAACGTGGTATGCTTTTTGGTTTTATAAAGGTTGGCTGCCATTAACGAAGAAGTTCCATTTTATGGATACATTTAATTTTGCAAGATTTCAATTTCTAAGACCACTTGTAATATATGTAGGATTTGCCCTAGGGATAAAAATACTATGGGAAAATAGTAAATCATGGAAACCTCTTGCTGCTTTTTTCTTAATTGCACAGCTTCTCTTTTTATTTTGCTTTAATGATGAATTTGTTTATAGAAATAAACCATCTGTTAAGGAGTTTTATTCAACTGAACTTTTTGAGGAAATCAAATCGTATATTGGCATGCCAGTAGAAGCTTATCGAGTAGCTAGTATCGGCATTCATCCTGCTATTGCTCAATATAACGGCTTCTATACACTTGATACTTACAATAACTTTTATCCATTAACATACAAATATGAATTTAGAAAAATTATTGAAAAAGAACTTAATAAAAATAAAACAATTAGAACCTATTTTGATGAGTGGGGAGGACGTTGTTATATATTCACCGCAGAGCTAGGTAAACATTATATGTTTAAGAAGGATTCGAAAAAGAAATTGAAAAATTTACAATTGAATGTTGAACCTTTTAAAAAACTAGGAGGGACGTATATTTTTTCAGCAGTCCCTATAGAGAATGCAAGAGATAATCAGTTGGAATTAGAGAAAACGTTTCACAATGGGTATTCTCCTTGGAAAATCTATTTGTATAAAGTGATGTAAAACAATTTTGGAGGTCATATTATGGTTGAACCTATACTAACGATAGTAGTTCCATGTTACAACGAAGAAGAAGTGCTGCCGGAAACAATAGCTCAGCTTAATAATGTGTTAGGAGAATTAACTACTGAAAAGCTAATTTCAAATGAAAGCAAGTTATTATTTGTTGATGATGGGAGTAAGGATAAAACTTGGTCAATAATCTATAAGGAAAGTTTAGAAAATAGGGCTGTACATGGTTTAAAACTTTCAAGAAATGTAGGACATCAAAATGCTCTATTAGCAGGATTATTGACTGCAAAAAAATCGTCTGATTGTGTAATATCTATAGATGCAGATTTGCAAGACGATATTCAAATAATTAGAGAGTTTATTGTGAAATTTAAAGATGGATTTGATATTGTATATGGTGTTAGAAAAAGACGAGATACAGACCATATATTTAAAAAGAAGACAGCTGAATTCTTCTACAAGCTAATGAGAAAATTAGGTGTGAATTTGATTTATAATCACGCTGATTATCGACTAATGAGTAAAAGGGCGATTGATGAGTTAGAAAGATTTGAAGAGGTTAATTTATTTCTTAGAGGTATTGTACCGTTAATTGGATTTCCTTCTACTTCTATTTATTATGACAGGAAGGAAAGGCTTGCTGGAACAACAAAATATCCTTTGAAAAAGATGCTCTCTTTTGCATTTGAGGGTATTACGTCATTTTCAATTACTCCGATTCGCTTTGTCTTATTAGTAGGGTTGGTTTCATTTTTTGTAAGCTTTTTGTTTGGTTGCTATTTCATTACCTTAAAGTTTTTAGGTGGAGCAGAAACAGGATGGACGTCACTAATTACTTCAATTTGGCTAATAGGAGGATTACAGTTAATTGCTATTGGACTAATTGGTGAATATATAGGGAAAATTTATAAAGAAGCAAAGAGACGTCCTAAATATAGTATTGATATTGATACCTTTAGTATGGCTCATCAATTAATTGAAAGAACTAACCATGCCGAGTCTCTTGAATTTAAACAAAAACAATTACCCGAATTGAACTAATACGTTTCTAAAGTTTTAATTAACAGTGAAGTTAAAATTATAAAATGGGTGTTTCTTTCTAGCAATCGTGGTAAGCTAAATTAGCAAATTAAGTTAATATTGCATTATAGAATTAAATACCCTCATTCTTTAATCTTTGAATAAAGAAGAGAAAAATTGTATTTAGTAGAAGAGTATTACACTGAATGTAGGAAATTATATTATTAAACTAAAAAAAGTAGTTGACGTTTTTATTTGAATGGTGTAATATTAATCAAGTCGCAAGTGAGACAATATCAAAAAAAATATTCCATGAAAATAAATTTGATAGTTGTTGACAAGTGATGATACAAATGTTATATTAATAAAGTCGCTTCTGAAAAGAAGTTAAAATGAATGTTCTTTGAAAACTAAACAAAACCAAGCGTGCCAACGTTAATTTCGATTAACACAAAACGTACTATTAAGTACACAATGAGCAAGTCAAACACTTTATTGGAGAGTTTGATCCTGGCTCA
>JAPSLL010000052.1:27521-28847 GCA_031180805.1 Bacillus sp. (in: firmicutes) | reverse complement strand
ACATGGAACTCAAATGCAAGCTGATTTCCTAGCCATAACAATGTCGACACATCATTACATAGGATATACTCGATTTCTTCCTGCTTCACTGTCTTAATAAAGCTTGGAGCATATTCTGGGCAATTCTTTTGATAAAATGCTTCTCCAAACATGCCGTGAGGGAACCGAATAACCGTTAATAAGCGATTTCTTATAAATGGAAGCATATAGTTTGAAATTTGTAAAAGATAGCTGATAAATGTTTCCTTTTTCACATCAGCTGTTTCCCACAATGGTTTTTGAAGATGGGTGAATTGAACCTCTCGATGAACTGGTGCTGTTGAAATAATTAGTTGATCCCATGTGCAATCTTCAACTGTGTGGTCGAATCGAAATGATACGAATGATGGCTCACGAAGCTGACCTTTGTATAGTGAAATAAACTGAAGATCAACAACGATTGCTGGAGCCATTTTAATAAATGAAGCCGACTCATTTTGTTTATTTTGTTTCATAATTTGAATAAGCGAATCCCGTTCTTCACTAGTCATTCCGTGGGAAAAAGCACCTACTTGGTAAATCTCGTCATTTTTAAAGACCCCAACATGAAAATAACTATTTTCCTTATCATATCCTGTAATAAAAAAGCTAGCTTGCTTATAATTTTTTATTTTTAACCATTGTTTCGTTCGTACTCCACTTTCCCATTTGCTATTTTTATGCTTTGCAATAATCCCTTCACCATCCTCGAGTCGAATCTCTTCCCATAATTGCTGATGATTTACCGTAAATGGGACATATTGAATTAAATGTGTGGAGGTATGATCCGTTTCCATTGGAACATGAACCTTTTGTAAAATAGTTTTAAGTTTTTCTTTTCTCTCAATATATGTTTCATTTGTTATCGGTTGGCCATTCACCTCAAGTAAATCAAATGCAGCATATTTACATTGGAATTTAGCTTGTGCCTCTTTAATTTTTTCACTGCTTTTTAAACGCCCTCTTATTTGTAATTGCTCAAAGTTAGAAAAGTGTTTGGAAGTAAGAAAAACGATTTCTCCATCAAAAGTGATTGGTAAAAAGGGGTGTAATTGCTCACGAATATTCATTGCCTCATTGATAATTTCCGGGAATTGGTTGTGAAGTGGCTTCTCATTTCGACTCATTAAGCTTATCGAGCTTTCTTGTATCGTAAGGATGGCGCGAAATCCATCATATTTCGTTTCATAAACCCAATCAGAACTAGTGGGTATTTCCTGATGTAGTGTAGGTAGCATAGGTTTCATCGTAATTCATCCTTTAATTATAGATAAGAATGTTATTATTTGACTAAGTTTTAACTAGCTC
>JAPSLL010000052.1:0-27421 GCA_031180805.1 Bacillus sp. (in: firmicutes) | reverse complement strand
CGTTTCATAAACCCAATCAGAACTAGTGGGTATTTCCTGATGTAGTGTAGGTAGCATAGGTTTCATCGTAATTCATCCTTTAATTATAGATAAGAATGTTATTATTTGACTAAGTTTTAACTAGCTCAATCGACTAAAGTTTGACTCATGGCAAAAGGTGTAAGGGAAGGAATTATACGATGCTTTTGTTCTGTCTTAAAAGTTGTTTATTCTTTGATATCATTTGGATATAGATGCAACTTTATGCAGAAAGCTATAAGAAATCTTGCATTGATTCATTTCTAGAAGGAGGAATTTTTAGAATCCTCGATGATCCAGTCTGTAGCACTTAATAAATCAGGAAAAACTGCATCTGCAAGTGGATCACTTTCTCCTAAAAAAACTCCTTTTGTTCCTGCTTTTTTCCCAGCCTGTATATCAGTATAATTATCTCCCACCATATAGGAACGACTAAGATCAATGTTATATTTATTAGCCATGTCGATTAACATTTTTGGCTGAGGTTTACGACACTCACAGCCTGCCTTCGGTTTATGAGGGCAATATGCAACATCATGAATGAATGCCCCGCTTTTTTTTAATTCACTTATCATATGGTCATGAATGGCATGTAGCTGAGATTCACGGAGGAAGTTAAGACCAATACCTCCTTGGTTTGTGACAACAAAAACATAATCAAAAACTTCATTCAATTTCTTAATTGCTTCAGGAACACCAGGCAAAAAATGAAACTGAGAGGGCTTATTTACAAATTTAACTCTTTTAGTTAGGACTTCGTTTATGACTCCATCTCTGTCTAAAAATATTGCTGTATTTTCCATGCGTTTAACCCCTCCTTATGATTCATATTATTACCATATAAGGAAGGTTAACATTCACTTTAGTTGTAATTGTCATTATATTCAATGCAAGACAGTTTATTTTGGAAAGTACTTAATGGAAAGATGGAATGTACTCTAAAGAATACTGAGAGGGAATAAAAGGAGGGGGGACTTAAAAGGGTCTGACCCCTCCACCAAACAACGGATTACAAGTAAACTAACCTCACCATTAGTCTATATTTTTGTGTTTGAGGTGTCTGAACCTTTGGTTTTGAGCCACCCTCTTCAATTAGTTAGTAACAGGAAATTCTATTTTTTCATTTTTATGAATTTCTTCGGTTCCGGCATCTAACGCCGTTTTGTAGTATAAACATTTATGATCGATAAGCTCCATTGTTTTTTTTAGTTCTTCCATTTGTTTTTCTACTATAGCTTTTCTTTCCGTAAACATATCGAATCTTTGTTGTAATGTGCTATCTCCTTCAGTACACCAATCAATGAAGCTCTTTATTTCCTTAATTTGCATACCAGTGGATTTCAAACATTCAATGACCTTTAAAGCAGCAATATCGGATTCTTTAAAAAAACGTTGGCCACTCGGTGTACGTTCAACAAAAGGCAACAGTCCTTCCTTGTCATAGTAACGCAATGTATATGATGTAACATTTAATTCCATTGCTGCTTCACTAATAGAATATGTCTTCATCGTATCTCTCCTATTCTAAAATGCTATATACTTCCAGTTCCTCTATAAATATGGAGGATTCTAACATAGGAATGGGTGTATGTCAAAGCGAAGATATATATAGGGAACGAGTTTTAAAAGCCAATAGTTGTCCTAAATTTGAAGTGGTTTACTATTGCTTAAAAAATATGATGATGATATTCTAATAATGTTTAGGGAAAGCGTTTTCATTATTTAAAATTAGAGATATCTCTAGTTGGGTATTCTCTTTTAAAAGTATTTTGTGCAAACGTTTTCCTATATTTAAATATGTTAAAGGAGGGAGATTTTTGAGTAAAAAAGTGTTAAAGGTGTTATCGTTTCTAATGGTCATTACATTGCTTCTTCAAGTATTTACAGGCGTATATCCCTTTTCAATTGGTAATGCTGTAGTAAAAAGTCCAGAGGTTCGTGATGGGCATGTTACGTTTCGTTATGAAGGGGAAGCAACAACTGTAAAGGTTGCTGGGAGTTTTACAGATTGGGAGTCAGGGGCATTAGCTCTAACGGAAAAGGAGGGAGGAATCTGGGAATTAACGAAGGAATTACCTGCTGGAACCTATGAATACAAGTTTATTGTTGACGGGAAATGGCTAACAGACTCTTCTAATCCAAATAGTAGAAATGGCAATTCTCTTGTTTCAGTAAAAAACGAATTAATCGAGATCAATAGTCCAGTTATCAACGAAGATGGAAGTATTACGTTCAATTATGCTAGCAATGGTGAAAGTAAACTTTATTTAATTGGAAATTTCGTAGATTGGGATTTAACGAAAGCATATGAAATGACTGAAAAGGATGGGATATTTTCCATTACAATACCTGAATTGGAGGCAGGTGAATATCAGTATAAATTTATCAAAAACAATCGAAATTGGAATGAATCGATAACAGATCCACAGAATCCAAATACGAAGGATGGGAACTCTGTTTTTACGATTGAAAAACTAATGAGCCCTGTTATTCATGAAGACGGAAATGTTACATTTCATTATAAAAAGTCAAGTGAAACAGCAGTTTATCTCGTTGGCAGTTTCAATAATTGGGATGTAACTTCTGCTGTAGAAATGACAGAAAAGGATGGAGTTTTTTCGACTACGCTATCCGATTTAAAGCCAGGCACATATGAATACAAATTTCTTCTTAACAACCGTAGCTGGGATAAGTCAACAACAGATCCGTTAAACGATAAAGAAAATAACGGAAATTCAGTATTTACAATTGATTCCCCACAACCAATTACAGTTCAATCAGCATTAATGGATGCAAAAAATGAAATTCTTGTTACAACAAATAAACCTTTTGAAAATCAACGTTTCACTTTAGTAGATAAAGAGGCCAATAAGACTTTAAAAACGACACTTCAAACAATTGATGAATATAAGGCAAAGTTAATAGTAGATAATGAAGAAGACATAGATGTACAAAAAATCTATGAGGTGAGTATCGGGGACTCCTTAGGAACAAAGGTCATTATGCGAAATATATTAAATCATGATCAGTTTTATTATGATGGTGATGATTTAGGGTATACGTATACCCCAGCGAAAACTACATTTAAACTTTGGGCTCCGACAGCTTCGAAAGTCAGTCTAGCACTTTATGACAATGCGGGAAGTTATGAAGGCGCTTTCGTAACAGACCATAAAAATGGAAAAGAAACGGAGATGGATAGAGCTGCAAATGGTGTATGGTCAATTGAAGTAAATGAGAATTTAAAAAATAAATATTATATGTATAAAGTTGAGTTTGCAGATGGAACGGTCAATTATGCGGTAGATCCTTATGCACGTTCAACCTCTGCGAATGGTCAAAGAGCTGTTGTTGTTGATTTAGCGAGCACGAATCCTGAAGGCTTTGATCCGTTTAATAAACCTTCTGTTGTCTCAGAAAATGATGCGATCATTTATGAATTGCATGTTAGAGATTTTTCGATTGATGAGAATTCAGGAATTAAACATAAAGGGAAATATTTGGCATTTACTGAGAAAGGCACGACAGGTCCAAATGCTGTAAAAACAGGGATTGATTCATTAAAGGAATTAGGAGTTAACTATGTGCATTTACTCCCAACGTATGATTTTGGTTCAGTTAATGAATTAACTGTCGATGATCCAAAGTCTACAGAGGCAAAATTTAATTGGGGGTATGATCCGGTTCATTTTAATGTTCCAGAAGGCTCTTATTCTACGAATCCAGAGGATCCCGTTAGTAGAATAAAAGAATACAAGCAAATGGTCCAAGCTCTTCATAACCATGGGATACGTGTCGTGATGGATGTTGTTTACAACCATACATACATGAATGAAGCAACACAATTAGAAGGTGGTTCTCCATTCGATTTAATTGTCCCAGGCTATTACTTCCGTACTGATGATTATGGAAAGATTACAAATGGGTCTGGTACCGGAAATGAAGTTGCATCAGAACGACCAATGGTAAGAAAATTCATTAAAGATTCTGTCCACTATTGGGCAAATGAATATGGGATTGATGGATTTCGCTTTGATTTAATGGGGTTAATTGATAAACAGACAATGAAAGAAATCACGACCGAATTAAAAGAGCAGGTTGACCCGAATATGTTGATTTACGGGGAACCATGGACTGGCGGTTCCTCTAGTTTACCAGCTGCATTACAAAATGTGAAAGGATCGCAAAAAGACCAAGGATATGCAGTATTTAATGATAATATTCGCGGAGCAATTAAAGGTGACAGTGATGGTGCTGGTACAGGCTTTGCGACAGGTGCATCTGGTAAAGAGGCTGATCTTGTGAAAGGGATAGAAGGAGCAACAAATGATTTTACAAATCGTTCCTCTGAATCCATTAATTACGTTACGGCACATGATAATTTAAATCTTTGGGATAAGCTAATGAGAGTTGCAGGAAAAGACAGTCAGCATGATGATCCATCTTATGACCCTCATGCAGTCATAACAGAGGAAAATGTTTTAGACAATGAATGGGTAAAACGTAGTTTACTAGCTAATGGTATCGTCTTAACAGCCCAAGGTGTTCCGTTTTTACATGCAGGAGAGGAAATGCTTAGAAGTAAATATGGTGAACACAATAGCTATAAGAGTCCTGATAATATTAACCAAATCCGCTGGGAACTAAAGGATGAATATCAACCTGTTTTTCAGTATTACAAAGGCTTAATTGAATTAAGAAAATCTCATTCAGCCTTCAAAATGGATGAAAAAGAGGAGATAGAAAAGCATCTTAATGTTTTTAAGCAAAATGATAACATTGTTGCCTATCAACTAGCAGATTATGCTAATCATGATAAGTGGAAAAATATTGTTGTTATTTATAATGCAAACAAAGAGGCAAAAGATATAGCTTTACCGCACAATGGGAATTGGAATGTTGTTGTTGACCATACAACTGCAGGAACGGATACAATCCGAGTTGTAAATGGAGATAAAGTAACCGTTGAAGGTCTTTCGATGATGGTTTTATACGATCAGCAGGAGGCTGAATATACGCCAAAGCCGACAAGCATTGAAGTAAATCCTGATACTCTTGCATTGAACCCTGAGGATTCAAAACGTTTATCTGCTTATGTCAAGGATCAAAAGGGTCGTGTTATGCTAGGCGAAGAAATTAACTGGCAATCATCAGATGAAAAAGTTGCAAAGATTACGAATGGAAAAGTAGTTGCTGTTGCGAAAGGGGAGGCAACAATTACAGCAAAAGCCGGTAATGCGTTAGCCGAAATTAAAGTAATTGTTGACAAATTAGTTCCAGATAAAATTCAAATATCGGGGAATGATTCCGTATTTGCTTCCTATGAGACACAGTTAACAGCATCAATCAAAGATCAATATGACCAAAATATGTTTGGTCAGAAAGTAACATGGACGTCAACTGATGAATCTGTTGCAACTGTTGATGGGACTGGTAAAGTAACGGGCTTAAAGCCTGGAACTGTTACAATTACTGCAAGATCAGGTGATGCTTCTGCTTCTTTTGAAATGATAATTAAGAAAAATATAAAACGATATGTCCGGATTAAATATGTAAGACCTGATGGTGATTTTACAGGTGATTTCGGTGCGTGGAATGTATGGGTTTGGAACACTGGAGTTAAAAATGATCAGATAGATTTTGAAACAATTGAGGGTGATACAGCGATTGCAAACGTAGAAATTGCTCCTGAAACAGAATCAATTGGCTTTTTAATCCGTAAAGGAACTGATTGGAATACAGCTAAAGTCTCGCCAGACAGTGATGATCATCAAGTTGTCATAAATCGTGATGATTTAATTACAAAGGTAACGGTTGTGGCAGGAGTTCCAGGTCAAACCGTGATACCATCAGTTAATGGCCCTGTCCTCCAAGACGGTGATGTAACGTTCTATTATCGTAATGACGAATTATTCCAAGAAGACAAAATGGCTGACATTGAAGAAGTGAAAGTGAAAATTGCTGGTAAAGAATATCCTATGGAATATAGCAAGGAAAATGAGTATTTTTCATACAAGCTTGAGGGATTGACTGAAGGGACACATGAATATTCATTCCTTGTCACAAAAGATGGAAAAACAACGGAAGTAACAGACCCGAGAAATACAAAAGACGGAAAATCAGTGATTACGTATAATCGACCAGATGTAACAATTGAAGCAAATCTTAGTATGAACGAAATAAGCTTTGATGAAAATACAGTATTAAATGTTAAAGCATCATCTGAAGAACAAGTTGGAATTAGAGAAATGTTTGTTAACTTAGCTCCACTCGGTGGAAAAGAGAAAGTGAATATTGACTCAACTGTTGGGGCTATTTCGATTGGAGCCAATGAGTCTGTAACTGCCGGTGAGAAGGGGCTTAAGATAACAGTCATTGACGAGTTCGGAAATTCACATACTAAAACAGTAAAGCTAACCGTTAAAGCAAAACAGGCAGTTGGGGATGAGTTAGCCTTTGATTGGGACGAAGCAAGGATTTACTTTATGTTAACCGATCGTTTCAAAGATGGAGATCCAACGAATAATGGCGGGGATGAATATGATCCATCACATGCAGAAGCATATCATGGAGGTGATCTCCAAGGAATTATCGATAAGCTTGACTATTTAGATGATCTTGGAATTAATACAATTTGGATTACACCTGTTGTTGACAATATTGATTTTAATAAGGGATTAGATTTTAACACAGCAGATGGTCTTGAAGCAAAGCAATATGGCTATCATGGCTATTGGGCAAAAGACTTTACCAAATTAGATGAGCATTTAGGTGATATTGAAACTTTCCAAAGATTAATTGAAAAAGCACATGATCGCGGTATTAAGATTATGCTTGATGTTGTTGTCAATCATGCCGGATATGGTATGGACGGTGAGTTTAACTTAGCTTGGAAAGCAGATGCTAATAACCTGCCAACTGAAGAAGAAATCGCAAGCTTAAATGGGATGTTTAGAACGGTTGATGAGGATCCAACAGTACGTGGCGAATTGGATAATCTTCCTGATTTTAAAACAGAAGATCCAGATGTAAGGCAAAAAATAATTGCTTGGCAAACGGCATGGCTAGAAAAGGCTAAAACTGAACGAGGAGACACGATTGACTTTTTCCGAGTTGATACAGTGAAGCATGTTGAGCCAGCAACATGGCAAGCGTTGAAAAATGAAGTAACAAAAATGAACCCGAATTTTAAAATGATTGGTGAATATTGGGGAGCAGGTATAACGAATGATGGCGGCTATTTAGGAACAGGTCAAATGGATTCGCTGTTAGACTTTGAATTTAAAGAAAAAGCAAAAGCATTTGTTAACGGTGATATTGACCAAGTTGAGGAATATTTACAGAAACGAAATGAATTTTTAAGTAATTCTGCTACTATGGGACAATTTTTAAGTAGTCATGACCAAAATGGCTTTTTAACAGAGTATGTAAATGGAGATATTGGAAAATTAAAACTAGCATCAGCGCTACAAATTACAGCTAAAGGTCAGCCAGTTATTTATTATGGTGAGGAGTTAGGAAACTCTGGTAAGGCAGATTGGGAGAAGGATGGCGAAACAGTATTGAAGTTTGGCCAAAACCGCGAAGATATGCCATGGGAGCTTCTTGAAACGAAAGACGAAAAGGCAATGGATCTTCACGACCATTATGAGACATTACTGAACATTCGTGCTGATTATTCAAAGGTATTTTCTAAAGGTAATCGCGAAAAAGTTGCTGGCGGTGATAAAGAAGACTACCTTGTCTTTTCAAGAGAATACAATAATGAGCAAGTCCTTGTCGGATTAAATACGACAAAAGCTGATAAACAAGCAACAATTTCCGTAGATTTTGCAGCAAATACAAAACTAACTGACCTATATAATAATAAAAAATACACAGTTAACAAAAACAAAGAAGTCACAATCACCATTCCATCAAATGACAACGGCGGCACAGTCATCCTCATCAACGAAACAACACCTGACCCGGGGCCAGACCCCGATAAAAATCCGGGGCCAGACCCTGATAAAGGAACGGGGCCAGACCCCAACAAAGAACCGAGGCCAGACGTTAAGGATAGACCAGTAGCTGAACCTGTTGCGAAATCAGGTGAGAAGCTTCCTTCGACTGCGACATCTAATTACAATTGGATAGTGATTGGTGCGATTGTATTCATAACTGGTGGGATATTAGTTTTTATACAAAGAAGAAGAGTGAAGGTTGAAAAATAAATAATAATCGAAAAAAGCTTGAGCTAGCTTTCGCTATTGCTCAAGCTTTTTAATGGGGGCCAGTCCCCAAGCAATTGTTGGGGACTGGCCCCCATTTCCTTTTGGCCCTTTTTTACGCCTTTTTACGGACGGTTTTTGTTTTTTTAGCGGTTGCAGGAGGGGTAGTTGGGTTAGGTGTTGTTGCTGTTGTTTCTCCGACTGCTGTTTTAGGTTTAGCTGGCTTTCCTTTTGTTTTAGTGGCTGGTTTTTTTGTTTTCTCGATACTTGCTTGGAGTGCGCTCATTAAATCGACGACATTTTGTCTTGGTGCAGCTTCTGTTGGTGTTTTTCCTTCATCCTGATTGACTTTTCGTTCGATTAAATCTTGAAGTGCAAGTCGATAGTCGTCCTTGTATTTTTCAGGATCAAATGTTGTTGTGAGTTGGTCAATTAGCATAATTGCTGTTTCTAATTCTTTTGCACCAACTTCGACCTGTTCAGGAACGCTTGGGACCTCTTTAACATTTCTGACTTCATCTGGATAATGGACGGTTTCCATGACGATGCAGTTTTGATAAACGCGTACCATGGCAAGCTGTTGCTTAGATCGAATTGTTATTTCTGCTACGCCAATTTTTCCCGATTGTTTTAATGCTTCACGAAGCAAGCCATATGCCTTCCCGCCATTTTCACCTGGTCCAATAAAATACGAACGGCTAAAATAAATTGGATCGATATCTTCCATTTTTACAAAATCAATGATTTCAACGGTTTTATCCTCATGCTCTTCCTTTAGCTCCTGAAGTTCTTCATCAGTTAACACAACATATTTCCCTTTAACATATTCGTAGCCCTTGACGACTTCATCATTTTTTACCTCTTCATCACAGTTGGGGCATTTTTTTTCATATTGAATGGGAGTATGGCATTTTTTATGAAGGGTTCGAAGCTTTATATCTTTATCCTCTGTTGCTGCATAAAGCTTAATAGGAATATTCACAAGTCCGAAACTAATTGAGCCTTTCCACATTGTATGCATAAAATTCCCTGCCTTCATTCATATTCTTATCTATAGGTTCTGTTTCGAGCTTCAATCTCATGTAATGAAAAACGTACCATTTTTAAATAATGGATAGTTGCTGTAGAAAGATGATAAGTATGCCAAGGATCCAGACATATAAGGCAAAAAGTTTTAAGGATTGTTTTTTTACGAAGGAAATCATAAAGCGAACTGCAATATAGCCAAAAAAAGCAGAGGCTAATGTTGCTACTAGCATGGAGACGAAGCTTAATTGTGGGACATCACCTGTCATTACATCTTTCAACTGAAAAATGACGCCTCCGCATATGGCAGGGATTGAAAGTAAGAAGGAAAAGTATGCTGCTGCCTCTTTGTCCATTTTTCGAATTAAAGCACCTACAATTGTCATGCCTGACCTTGAAATAGCCGGGAAAATAGCGAATGCTTGAAAGCTCCCGATAAAAAATGAATCATAAAGAGAAAGATTTTCTACTTTTTTAGCGCCATTTTTAATAGAATCGGCAAACCATAAAAATAATCCTGTAATAAGAAATTCCCATCCAATCGTTACACCCGTTTCAGAAATTTCCTCAAAAAAATCACTAAATAAAACACCGGCAATGACAGCTGGTATTGTGCCAACCACTAGTAGAGCTGTTAAGCGGCTAAATGGCTTTTTAATTATGCTTAATAACATTTCTTTATAAAATACAACAAGTGCGATAAGTGTCCCAATATGAAGCATTGTATCAAGGTATAGGCCAGCTTCATTTAAACCAAATAGTGTACGTCCAAGATAAAGGTGTCCTGTGCTGCTGATCGGAATAAATTCTGTTAATCCTTGGATAATCCCTAAAATTAATGCTTCGAGCCAATCCATATAAAGTTCCCCCTTCAAGTAATTAATAATGATATAAAATACTGGTTCACCCATACGTAGGGTCTCTATCACGATTCCAACTTTGAAAATTTTAGCAGCTTTTTAAAATCCATTATCAGTATTTAAATTGCTGCAAATTTGGGATGCTTCGTCTACGATTAGGCGTTTCTTGTTCATTTCTAGAATCCTCTCAAGTGATTAGGGCAAATAAATCAATGGTTGTCTGTATACATGAATATGTGTAATATATTTACTTGTAGAACTATTTTGCGTGAATTAGGTGATTCTTTTTGGATGAGTTAATATTAACGATAGTGGAAAATTTTAAAGAGCTATCCTATTTAGGGATTATGCTCGCATTAACAATAGAATTTGTTCCAGCGGAAATTGTTTTACCTTTAGCTGGCTATTGGGTATATCAAGGTGATATGACGCTTTTTGGAACAGTTTTAGCAGGTACAATTGGCGGGACATTTGGTCCTTTAACCCTTTATGCTTTAGGCCGTTTTGGGGGACGTCCTTTTATTCTCAAGTATGGAAAGTACTTTTTTATTAATGAAGAAAAGCTAGCAAAAGCGGATGAGTTTTTTGCGAAAAACGGAGGAATGGTTGCATTTACAGCAAGGTTTCTACCAGGTGTTCGCACACTTATTTCTATTCCATGTGGAATGGCAAAAATGAATGTATGGGCTTTTTCAATATATACATTTCTTGCAATGTTACCTATTACGTTTATTTATGTGTTTCTCGGGCTTAAGCTTGGGGACAGATGGAAGGATGTCGGTGAATTAGCTAATACGTATATTCTTCCTATCGGTATAGGAGTGTTAGTTCTATTTGTTTTGTATAAGGTAATAATTAAATTTAGAAATAACAAAGCATCTGTAAAATAACCTATTGACATTTTACATACATACAACTTATTATTAAGTTAACTTCATATTCTTCTTTTCAAAGGGGAGTAGCGTTCAGGGTAACCTGAAAACAAAGTCGTCATTTCATGGATCGTATCCATCGGCTTTGTTGGCATGTACGGAATTTTTAACCATGCTTAGCAAGACCTTTGCCATTGATGGCAAGGGTCTTTTTTATTTCCTATTGCTGTCAATGGATTAGAGAGGAAATCACTAATCATAAGCATAGGAGGAGAAAAAATGGATATCACATTATTGCTAGAGTATGGATGGGTATTACTTGTTCTTATCGGACTTGAGGGGATTTTAGCTGCTGATAACGCACTTGTTATGGCGGTTATGGTGAAGCATTTACCTGAAGAACAAAGGAAAAAAGCGTTATTTTATGGATTGGCTGGAGCGGTAATTTTACGATTTGGAGCATTATTTATTATTTCGTTTTTAGTTAATGTATGGCAGATTCAAGCAATTGGTGCCATTTATCTGCTTTATATCTCAATCAATCATTTATTGAAAAAATACCTGTTTAAAAAGTCGGAGCATAAAGAGAAAGTGAAAAAGCAGTCAGGATTTTGGGGCACTGTAGTAAAAGTGGAGCTTGCTGACCTTGCGTTTGCAGTTGATTCAATTTTAGCTGCAGTTGCGTTAGCTGTTACACTACCTGCAACAAATCTTCCAGTTATAGGTGGTATAGATGGCGGGCAGTTCCTTGTCATTTTAGCTGGTGGTATTATCGGAGTTATTATAATGAGATTTGCCGCAACTTATTTTGTAAAGCTGCTTAAGAAAAAGCCAAGTCTTGAAACTGCTGCTTTTATGATCGTAGGATGGGTTGGAGTAAAATTAGCTCTTTATACGTTAGCACATCCTGATATTGAGTTAGTCTCAAAGCATTTTATCGAATCTGCTACTTGGAAGCTTATTTTCTGGATAGTATTAGCTTTAATTGCAGTTGGAGGCTGGTTCCTTACTAAAAATGAAACAGAATTAGAAGAAGAAAAACCGATGTTAAAGAAAGCTGAAAACCAATAAAATATATAAAGATAAAGCAGGGACTGACCCATTATAGGTGATGGGGTCAGTCCCTCTTTTTTATGTATATTCGTAAATCTGCGAAGTTTCGTGTCAAATATGTAACAAATAATAGGTCTATTTCATTATTCTCAAGTTTTTTATTTATTTTTTTAGCAACGCCCTAAAGAAATGAAATGCGGTCGAAACCTTTAGTAAAGAATAAAATATTCTTTCCATGGAATTGAAGGAGGGATAGGATTTATAATAATTATTAGGAAATGTTTTAAAAGAAAAAATTATATAGGATCCGTCAAAATTCACTTTTATTAAAGTAGGTCTTTAGTCTGTGTTTTTGTAATATTTGTCGTTTTTTCGTCGAATAATAGAAAGATTGCTTCATATTTCTTCCTTTGCGCTCCATATATAATTTAGTTATTATATACTAGGTAATATGGGGAAACAGAGGTGAACCTAGTGATGCTTAGCCTTTTGTTTAGACTAGGTAAGAAAAATCAAACCCTTGAAGAGAAAGTATTTCTTATTCAAAAAGGGGATCATGAATTACGAAATCAAATTATTGAACAATATAAACCATTTGTTGCGAAAACAGTCTCATCTGTCTGTAAAAGGTATATTCGTGAGAATGACGATGAGTTCAGTATTGGACTTATTGCATTTAATGATGCAATTGATAAATATTCTATTGATAAAGGGAGTTCGTTGTTTGCCTTTGCTGAATTGGTGATTAAACGTAAGGTCATTGATTATATTCGTAAAGAGGCACGTACTCCGACAACAATCAACTTTGAGCTACAAGAGCATGAAGAAGGAGATTATTCGCAAAGTAAAATAGAATCTGATTTGTCATTAGAAGATTTTCAAAAACAACTGGAGCAGGAGCATAGGCGAGAAGAAATTACCTATTTACAACATTGCTTAAGTGAATTTAATTTAACGGTTAAAGATATTGTTGAGCAATCACCAAAGCACTATGATGCACGTCAAAATGCTATTCAAGTTGCTGTTCAATTAATGGAAGATGAAGAGTTAAGGAATTATTTATTTAACAAAAAGCAATTACCTGTAAAGCAATTAGAAACGAAGGTTTCAGTTAGTAGAAAGACCATTGAAAGAAATAGAAAATACATCATAGCAATGGCCATCATTCTATCAGGGGATTTCGTCTATTTAAAAGATTATTTAAAAGGGGTGCTCCATCCATGAAAAAAGGGGTCGTCGTAGAATTAAATGATGACTTTGTAACACTGCTCACCCCAGATGGGCAATTTGTAAATACTGTTAATAAAAACGGTCAATATGAGTTAGGGGAAGAAATAGCTTTTTTTCCCGCTCTAGATGAGAGCGAACAAGCGGTTACAAGAGCAAATTATATAAAACCGAAAAAGCGGAATATCATTAGTTATTTCGATTCCAAAAGGGCTAAAATAGGTACTTTATCTTTAATAGCAATTATGGTTATCATTTTTACATCTTTACCGTTTATTCAAAATGATAAGGTATATGCCTATATGTCCATCGATATTAACCCAAGCTTTGAGGTAAGTATCGATGATAAGCTTAGAGTTATTTCTCTTGATCCGTTAAATGAGGATGCAGAGCAATTAATGAAAAAGCTTCCTGAGTGGAAGGGAAAGAAATTTGATGACATAGTGGATGCAATATTAACTCAATCGAAGCTAGATGGCTATGTCTATCCTGGTAAAGAAATTTTGATAACAACAGTTATCAATGAAGAGGATACTAAGCTTCATTCTCAGCTTGAGAAAAATATTGAAGAGATCGAAAGCTCTTATGAAGAAAAGGAAATGAATGTTGAAACAATTGAAACTGATAGAGAAACAAGGGAAAAAGCTCAGCAACAGGGGATTTCTATGGGGAAATATGTGCAGCTAAAAGAGAAGGAGAAGCTTGAGCCAAAAACTGAAGATAAACAGGCGGAAACCTTAACGAACGTCGAAGCTGAAACAATTGAGAAGGAAGAAACCTCAAAAGAGCAAATGCCTGCAACTGTAGAACCGAATGTTGAAGCGAATGTTGAAGCGAATGATAACGTGATTCAAAGTAATCAAACGGTTAAAAATCAATTGGAAAATGATACAAAAAAAGAATTAAATGTAGTGAAAAAAGATAAATTACAAAACGAAACAAAAGAAAAATTAAATGATGCAAAAAAAAAGTTGAAAGAAAATAATTCTTCCGATAAAGAGAAAGTTCAACCAAAACCACAACCAAAGCCAGATAACTTGAAGGAAGAAAAAAAGCAAGATAAAGAACAACAAAAATCGATGAGAGAAGACAGCAAAAAGGAAAAGCAACAAGAGAAACAGCAATGGAAAGATAATAATAAAGTTGAGAATAACAAAATAAAAGAACAAAAACATGAAAAAAGCTGACTAATTTGTCAGCTTTTTCTTATAATTATTTAGATCGAATTATTCACTTTGTTGGCCATTTAAGTGTGACTGTGCTTGCTTTACAAGACGCTTAGTAATTTCGCCACCAACAGAGCCGTTTGCTCTTGATACAGTATCAGAGCCTAATTTTACACCGAATTCTGCTGCTATTTCATATTTAATTTGATCCAGAGCCTCTTCGATTCCTGGAACAAGCAATTTATTACTACTTCTTGCCACTGAAAACACCCCTTTATTATTTTGCAATGTTAGAACTCAATTATTGATAATGACGTTTGTAGAAACGAATTATCAGTCAAGCATAACAGAGCGATTTTAGTAAAGCTGATAATCTGTGTTCAGCCTTACTATTAAGGTTTCATATGAAGGTATTTTCTATACTGGTAAAGATTAGACCTTCCATAAAAACAAGAAAGTGGAACGGGGTAACAAGCTTCTTCATTTTGTATGTAAATTGTTTTTCTCTTCTAAATGGATATAAAATCGTATCGTCCATGTATGTAAACATAAATTATCAAACAAAGCATTCGACACTGTAATAGGTACTTAAAAGTACAACAATATGTTGGAATAGCTGAAAATCTAAATAACTCCTTTATTTCTTTGATGATAAATAGAAGTTTTCTTCTTTTGCTGTTTATAAGGATTAGTTAAAGTGTTGGTCAGCAAATGAATATGCTCTAGATTGAAAATGTGACGCTAAAACCGCGAAAACGGTTATCACTAATACATGACGAATCGGTTTCCATTGCTCCCCAGTAAGATTAGAAAACTGTGTTGAGTAGGAATCTACTTGATTTGTAATCGTAAGTTCTAAAGATTTGTCAGGGATAGTTGGTATTTTATTAAATGAATTAATCACATTTGCATACATTTCATAAAAAGCGATAGGGTTAATTAAATCATCACTTCTATCTGATAGAGTATTAAAAACGACAGTTAATAATTTTCGAATTCGTTCAAAATCAAAGACATTTTTTAAATCCTTGACAATTAAGAGCATCGCTGTTTGTTCAATAGAATATTTTTTCCCAAGTTCGGGAGGACCGATTAGCTCTTTGACATCACGTTTAATCCAATTTTGTATCGAAGTAGATTTGAGTGATGTTAGTTCACATAAATTTGCTAGAGCGACAATATCATTAGATGAAAGCCCAAATTCATGCCCTGTTCTTCGCTTTGACCTAGTAAGGAAGGGCGGGATAGTCTTAGCGTGTTGGGGATTTTCTCCTAATACTTTCTCAATTATATAAGAAGGCTGATGATTTGACTCACCTTTTAGTGCATATAATAGTGTAGTCATTTGTTTACGTGTTAATTGCAATGACATAAAAAAACACCTCAGTTCATTTATCTAATTAAAAATCTAATATAAAAGGAAGAATGATGTCATCATTTTAAAAAACTTACTGTGACTTTTTATTATAGACTACTTTGTCGTGAACATTCTATTATGAAAATGCTTATCGAATTACAAAATTAAAAAATAATTGCTTGCATTCATTTGAAAGGATTCATATAATTTTATTATAATATAAGTTCATTTGAACTTGAAAAATAATTGGAGGTCAAAATGGCAAAACGTATTTTACTCTTCCTGCTATCTAACATCCTAGTAATTACAACAATTGGGATTGTACTCTCTTTACTAAATGTTTCTCCTTATCAAACACTTGATGGTAACCTGAATTTAGTGAATCTCCTCATTTTTAGTGCTGTTGTCGGTTTTACAGGTTCATTTGTTTCACTTGCTATGTCTCGCTGGATGGCAAAAATGATGATGGGAGTTCAAGTTTTAAATCCAAAAGACTCTCTTTCAGCGATGGAACGTGAGCTTGTTGAACGTGTTCATCGATTATCAAGGGCTGCAGGGCTAACGGTCATGCCACAGGTCGGAATATATCAGTCTCCTGAAGTCAATGCTTTTGCAACAGGTCCTTCTAAGCGCCGTTCTCTCGTTGCAGTATCTACTGGACTACTTCACGAAATGGACGATGATGCCATTGAAGGTGTGTTAGCACATGAGGTAGCCCATATTGCAAATGGAGATATGGTGACGATGACATTGTTGCAAGGTATTGTCAACACATTTGTTGTATTCTTTGCTCGAATCGTAGCTTGGATAGCTTCTAGATTTGTTAGAGAAGATTTGGCACCTATTGTTCACTTTGTTGCAGTGATTATTTTCCAACTTATCTTTTCGATTTTAGGAAGTTTAGTCGTATTTGCCTTCTCAAGATATCGTGAGTACCATGCTGATCGAGGCGGAGCGGATTTAGCTGGTAAGGATAAGATGATCCATGCACTTGAATCATTAAAACGATATACAAATCGTGTAAGAGATGAGCAAGCATCATTATCAACGTTGAAAATTAATAGTAAAAAAGGAATGTCCATATTTTCAACACATCCAGACTTAGATGATAGAATCAGCCGTTTACAAGCAAAGTAAAATAGGATGACTAAAACAATGTGATGATACATTCGTTTTAGTCTTTTTTTGTATACAGGTAACTTATTTATGTTTTTAACTTCCACTTTTATCAAGTAATTTCAATTACTTTAGAAAAAGCCCTTTCCCTTTTTCGACTTTTTCTTTAAGATAAAGCATGGATGTTATTATTCTTCATATTTTTCATGATAAATTTGCCAAGTTACATTATGATAATTAATGCATTTTGAAAAAATTGTTTGTAAAAATATGATAAGATAGACACTTTAGGAAGATGAGTATTTTACGATTGGAATGAATTGGAAAATGAATAAATGGAAGCTACGTTTGCAAGCATTAACACCAGTGCAATTAATCGTATCCTATTATTTTTTAGCGGTAACGGTTTCGGTCATATTATTAAGCTTGCCAGTTGCCCATAAGCCTGGGGTTGAATGGTCGTTTATCGACGGATTGTTTACAGCTGTTAGTGCTGTTAGTGTAACAGGGCTTACGTCAATTTCGACTGCTGAAACATTTAGTACACCTGGAATCTTTATATTAGCATTTGTTCTTCAATTTGGTGGAATTGGGATTATGAGTCTTGGAACTTTCGTTTGGTTAATTATGGGGAAGAAAATCGGCTTAAAAGAACGCCAACTTATAATGACTGATCAAAACCAAACGAATTTATCAGGAACCGTTAATTTGATAAAGCAAATCATTATTCTCATGCTCATTATTGAATTTTTAGGAGGATTAATTCTTAGTGTATATTTTTTAAGTTATTATGACACTTGGCAGGAAGCTTTTTTACATGGCTTTTTTACATCGATAAGTGCTACGACAAATGGTGGTTTTGATATCACAGGACAGTCCTTAATTCCTTTTGCACATGATTATTTTGTTCAATTTATTGTAATGCTTCTTATTATATTAGGTGCGATTGGCTTTCCGGTATTGATAGAAGTAAAAGATTTTTTATTTAATAAGCGGAAGAAATTTCGCTTTACATTATTTACAAAAATAACGACGATAACCTTCTTTTTATTAGTCATTGGTGGAACGATTCTTATCGCAAGCCTAGAGTATCGTTATTTTTTCAAGGGAATGGATTGGCATGAAGTCTTTTTTTATTCGTTATTTCAATCTACCGCAACAAGAAGTGGCGGACTGGCAACACTTGATATAAGTGCCTTCACTGAAACAACTTTACTAGCCTTATGTGCGCTCATGTTTATCGGTGCATCTCCAAGTTCAGTTGGTGGTGGTATACGAACAACTACCTTTGCCTTAAATTTATTATTTCTCTTTCATTTTGCGAGAGGAAACAAATCAATTAAGATTTTTAAGAGAGAATTGCATGAGGAAGATCTAATGAAGTCTGTTGTTGTTACAATGATGGCCTTTATGATTTGCTTTTTTGCCGTTTTTATTTTAACGATAACAGAACCATTTACATTTACTGAAATACTATTTGAGGTTTGCTCGGCTTTCGGAACAACTGGATTATCAATGGGAATTACTCCGCAATTAAGTAATATAGGGAAAATTGTTATTATGATCCTTATGTTTATTGGAAGAATCGGGATTATTACCTTTCTCTTTTTGATTGGAACGAAGGAAAAGAAGGACAATTATCATTATCCGAAAGAACGTGTAAGTATCGGATAATATCGTTTTTAAAGGGTTGATAGACTTTGAAAAAATAGGTCTTCAATCCTTTTTTATGACAGAAATGGGTAAATAAGCTAATATTAAATAGGACTATTATGTTATACTTTCAAGTGGTATGAATGTGGAAGGGGGAGAAAATAGATGAAAAAAATATTTGCTGGTTTTATTCTTTTATTCCTTATTGTTCTTTGTGCGTGTTCAAATAAACCTACTGCTTCAGAGCGTTTTGATCAATACATTAAGCTATGGAATGAGCAAAAATTTACATCAATGTATGATATGTTATCAACTAGTGCGAAAGAAGCAATTACGAAGGATGAGTTTGTTAAACGCTATGAGGCAATATACGAGGGAATTTCGGCTAAAAATTTGAAAGTTACTTTTAAAGAACCGACGGAAAAAGAAGAAAAAGATGAACAGGAAAAGGTAACCTATTCATTTTCTTTGACGATGGATACTGTTGCTGGAAAAGTAGAATTTGAAGAAGAGACGGAGATCGTGAAAGAGAAAAGAGATAATGATGAAAATTGGTATATTACTTGGACGCCATCGATGATTTTTCCTCAATTGAAGGAAGGTCAAGAGGTCAAGGTATCTACGATTCCTGCAGTAAGAGGGCAAATCTTTGATCAAAATGATAAAGGTCTTGCCATTAATGGCACAGCCTACCAGGTCGGAATTGTTCCGGGAGAACTTTCGGAAAATCGTCAAGAAATGTTAGAAAAGATCGCTAAGCTCCTTGAACTAAGTGTTGAAGAAATCGAGGAAAAGCTAAATGAACCATGGGTAAAACCAGAATTATTTGTTCCAATTAAAAAAATCGACCCTACGAATACAGCATTATTCGAGCAATTAATGGCTATTCCATCTGTACAAAAGCAAGATGTTGGATCAAGAGTATATCCATTAGGCGAAAGTGCCGCACACCTAACTGGTTATATAGGGAGTATAACTGCTGAACAGCTTGAGGAGTTAAAGGATAAAGGATATAGTAGTAACTCGATGGTAGGTAAAGCTGGACTTGAACAAGTTTTTGAAGACCGTTTAAGAGGAGAAAATGGTGTTACAATTTACATTGAAGGTACAGACGAGATAATCGCACAGAAAAATCCTGTAAATGGAGAGGATATTCATATTACGATTAATAGTGATATGCAAAAGGCGCTTTACGAACAGCTGAAAGGTGACGCAGGAACAGCTGTTGCGCTACATCCAATTACAGGGGAAACGCTAGCAATGGTGAGCAGCCCTTCATATAATCCCAATGATTTTATAAACGGTATTTCGAATGAAAAATATAATGTATTAGCAAATGATCCAAAGAAACCTTTAATGGCGAGATTTAATAAAACATATTCTCCAGGTTCATCCATAAAGCCTTTAACAGCAGCAATTGGATTAGATGCTGGCTCTATCTCTATAAATGATACAAAGCAAATTAAAGGTACAACATGGAGAAAGGATGAGAGTTGGGGGAATTATTATATTACTCGTGTATCAAGTAAAGTTGAAAATGTAAATCTGGCAAATGCATTAATTTATTCAGACAATATTTATTTTGCTCAGCTTGCATTAGATATTGGTGCAGATAAATTATCAAGTGGTTTAAAGAAATTTGGGTACGAGGAAGAGATTGACTTTGCATTTCCGATCAATAAGTCAACGATTTCAACTGACGGATTATCGAATGAACAGCTCTTGGCAGATTCAGGCTATGGTCAAGGACAACTACAAATGAGTCCATTTCATATCGCTGCTTCGTATACAAGCTTTGTTAATTCAGGAAATATGGTAAAACCATATTTAGAGAAGAAATCAGATGCGGTGCCAACGATCTGGAAGGAACAGGCTGTAACGAAAGAGAATGCAGAAATTATTTTAAATGATTTAAAGCAAGTTGTCGAAAATCCAAACGGAACTGGACATGAACCAGTGGTAGAGGGTATTCAAATTGCTGGTAAGACTGGTACGGCAGAACTAAAACAGTCAAAGGATGATAAAGAAGGTAGTGAGAACGGTTGGTTTGTGGCAATAGATACAAATGATCCTTCATTATTAATTGCTATGATGGTTGAAGACGTAAAGGACAAAGGTGGAAGTCATTATGTCGTTCCAAGAGTGAAGCAAGTATTTAAAGCTTTTGTAAGTCAATAAAAATAGGAGGGTGGCTCAAAGCACGACCCCTCAAACACAATATATAGACTAATGATGAGGTTAGTTTACTATATAAGGATGTTTGTTGGAGGGGGAAGAACTTTTGAGTCACCCTTTTTTTATTCCTTTAAGCTCTTTTTTGAAAGATTGTTGTTTTGCACTATTTATATAAAGTTTGATTGGAGCTGATTGCGGACTCCAGCGGGATGCGTGGGAGAGGTGAGGCCTAAGCAGATGGAGGCTTACCACCACCCCGTGGAAAGCGAGTACTGTAGCAGAAGAAATCAACCAAAACGACAACTTAGTAAAAAGCAACAAACTTACGAAAACAACCTTCCTTAAAGTACTAGGATAGAAACAGGGAAAGTCGGTAAAATTAAAGGAGAAACAAGATTGAAGGAGTGAAAAACATGAAGAGAAAAGTTGCGAGAAATCAGGCATTAACACATAATAATACTCCGACAGAGAGCCTTCCAGAAGGGGAAGCCTATGAGATAAATGATGATCAAGATCCAATGAAGGGCGCGAATCGTAATTCAAAAAAAGGACAGCAAGGGAAGGGATGATCCTATGACAGAAAAAAACAGAAAAAGTAAGGATATGCAAAACCATAAAAAACCGATGCCAAAGGACATTTTACAAGTAGAATTCGGTCAGGAAATGGGCGATGTAAATGCAAGTCAAATTTATAATGTGTTAGAAGGGAATAAAGGAAAAACAAATCGTAAAAAAAAGTGAGAGATTATTCTCTCACTTACCCAACCTTAGTTGTTAGTTCTCCTGACAAAGCAGAATAAACCGTTGTTTTTAGGTTAATTGGATCATAATGCACGATAATGAATGATTCCTCTTCAATAATCGTACCTGTTTTTAAGAAATGATTTAGGTTAAATGGAAGCTTTTCAAGTACTGTATGTTTATATAAGTCCTTTTCAGCTAACTGCAAGCTTGCAAACTCTTTACCTAAAATAAGAGGATTTTGTAAGATTGACTGATAAATTTTACTTCTTTCTTCTTTAGCAACGATTTCTTCCCACCATGGCTTACGTGGTTTATATTTTTGATTTCGTAAATAGTCGTACTTCATAAAACCACTTACGATAAGCAAATCTTCCTTTTTAGCGTGTAATAAAAATTCATAAAGATGCTTATATAAATCCTCTAATTGATGGCCAATTCGCGTCCATCCTTTTTCGTCCCAATATGTTCCGAAGTCCTGGAAAAAATCAAAAGGAGTTGCAAAAACATGTGATACTAAATATTCGATTGTTTCGTCCATACGATGATCATTCCAATATTTTTCAAGAACATCCTCAACCTGTTTGATTTTAATCATATCTTCAAACGATAAAACATTGTTTTTTAAAATTTCATAAGGAGAATGATCCATAAATACATAGCCGTGATCTGCTGCACGTAATCTTAAGCCTGTACCTCTAAGCATTTTTAAGAAGCCGAGTTGCAGCTCTTCAGGTCGTAATGCAAAAACATCATTAAAGGTTTTCTTAAATGAATGGTAATCTTCCTCTGGTAATCCGGCAATTAAATCGAGATGCTGATCAATTTTTTGCCCTTCTTTTACCATTGTGACTGTTCTCGTCAGTTTATTAAAGTTTTGCTTTCTCATCACGAGTTCATTCGTTGTATCATTTGTTGATTGAACCCCAATTTCAAATCGGAATAATCCCTTTGGCGCATTGTCATTTAAAAATTGAATGACTTCAGGTCTCATAATATCAGCTGTAATCTCAAATTGGAACACAACACCAGGCTTATGCTCATCAATAAGGAATTGAAACATTTCCATTGCATAGCTGCGGCTTATATTAAACGTACGGTCAACAAACTTAATTGTTTTTGCACCATGATCCATTAAATAGCGAATATCTTCCTTTATTTTTTCGCGATCAAAGTAGCGAACTCCAACTTCTATAGATGATAAACAAAATTGACAGCTAAATGGACAGCCACGACTCGTTTCAATATATGTGACCCGCTTTGAAAGATGTGGGAGGTCTTCTTCAAAGCGAAATGGTGATGGCAATGTCTTTAAATCAATTTTATTTCTCTGTGGTTTAATTTGGATAGAATCGTTGTCACGATAGGCAATTCCACTAACATTGGCAAAGTTTTTCTCACTGTGTAATTCATCTAATAATTGCTTAAATGATTGTTCTCCTTCTCCAATAATAATAAAATCAACCTCTGGAATTCTTTCCATCCATTCCCTCGTATCGTAAGTAACCTCTGGTCCACCTAAAACAATAATTAACGAAGGATTGATTTTTTTAAGCATATTTATTACTTTTATTGTTTCCTCAATATTCCAAATATAGCAGCTAAAGCCAATAATTTCAGGATTTTTAGAATATAAGTCTGTGACAATATTCATTGAAGGGTCTTTAATCGTATACTCAGCGAGCTCAATTTCGTATTCCGGAGCTGCATATGCCTTTAAATACCGAATTGAAAGGCTTGTATGGATATATTTTGCATTTAACGTTGCTAAGATTGTTTTCATAAATTGGAACACCACTTCTATTATTATTTTGGAGCTAATTTACATGCAAGATACCTCTTTCACAGAAAAAGAAAGAGCTTTTCCTAGTAAGTTTAACTTCATTACAATCAACTATTTATTTTATCATATTTTCAAGAAAACGTACTTACCATAGTATAGGAAATCTAGAAGAAATTTAATCGCTTAAAGTGGCATAAATAGTAAGCTTAAAAGAAAAATGGCTGACTCCTACGAGGAAGTCAGCCTCTAATTACTGAACTGATTTGGATGTAAAGTTCTTTACATAATACTGAATCGTTGATGCGCGTAATTCAATAATTGGTTGTGTTATCGCCTTTACGATTGTCGTTGATAAAGTAGTTGTCATGATGATTGATAGAATGATGAGCATTGTCACACTTTGATAATCTCTCATCCACTCTAACCATTCACTGTTACGGATATACTGAACGATGAATCCATGTAGTAAGTATACATAAAACGTTCGAGTTCCCCATTCAGTAAAAAATGCATGTGTTTTTGGGATAAGCGATAAAAAGCTAATCGAAGTTATAAAAGTTAGACTGTAAAAGCCTAATCGGATCCCAGCGCTAAAAATCGATGGGTCACCAAATTGTGAATAAGGCTGAGAACCAAATAGCCATTCGTAATCAAAATCAAGATAAAAATAAGAGAAAAAGATACTTATTAATACAAAGACTGCTATCCCTCTAGATTTCACCTTTGTCATGATATCAAAATGCTCTCGTCTTAAATAAAAGCCAACTAAAAAGAGAGGGAAGAATACGAATGTTCTTGACATGCTTAAATAATTGCTTATGACTTCAAAATAACCAACTGCTAATCCTAAAGCAAATGCTAAACATAAAGCCCATTTTGCTGGTAATTTTGTGAACCCAAATAAAAAAATATTCCAAAAAAATAAGCTAATTAAAAACCATAGTGACCAATGAGGATCAAATGGGTCTAGAATAATAGTTTGCTGGTCTTCGATGAAATAATAATATACAGAGTAAATCCCTTGGAAAATCAGATATGGAAGAATGAGCTTTTTAGCGATCTTTTCTACATATCCTTTTTTGCGATAGCCTTTTGCAAAATAACCTGAGATTAGAATAAACGCAGGCATATGGAATGTGTAAACAAATTTATAAACATTCATTATTAATTGACTATCATCAATTAATGGACGGATGATATGGCCAAACACAACTAATATAATTAAGAAAAACTTTGCATTATCAAAATAACTATCACGATTTTTCATATATTCACCTTTCTTTTGAAATTATAAAATCGGAAAGATAATATGGATATTCCCATTTTGCTACTTACTAAACCTATTTCGTCAAAAGGAAATAATTTTAAAGGGATGTCATTTAAATGTAACGAACATGTAAGATTATTTCCGTTATTTTACTAGAGAAAATGTTTAGATAAATACTTTCCTATCTTAAATAATTTATTCTGAAAATCAATGTTATTATTTGGTACTCAAGGATAAGTATGATTTTAAAATTGTGAATGAATTTACTTTTTTGGTAGTTTCCTGGATAAAAATTAAGAGAATTACTAGTTCTTTTGTCGTGATTTGTGATGTGAAGGCGGATCCGTCTATCATTTTGTAGATACATGAAGGACAATGACCCGTCTTGTAGAATATGAATTATTATGAAGATTGAGGTAAGTAGGGGTGAATGGATTGAAAGAAACGATTGAGGAAAGCGAAAACGTCCTGTTAGAGGAAAGAATTGCTTATTTAGAAAAGGAAAATAAACTTCTAAAATCTAAGCTTCTCCAACATGAATATATCATTGAAGATGCACTAGATGCAGTTGTTATATTTGATGCTCAATTTAATTTTATTGACGGTAACTCCGCAGCCTGTGAAATGTTTCAGCTATCGAAACAACAATTATGCAATCGAAATTTATATGACTTTCTTAGCTTAGTTCCAAAGCATAAAATTGAAGAAATTTTTGAAGAGATTTCGGATAATAGGTCATTTGGTAGTGACCTTGCGATTCAATTAGAAGACGGACAAATAAAATTTTTAGAAATTACGTTGCGACATCATGTCATAAATGATTGTCATCTTGCCATGCTCAAGGATGTATCATTCAGGAAAATGTTAGAACGAGAACGTCTAATTAATGAGCAGCTTTTTAAAGATTTGTTTCATCGCGCAGTGGATGGAATTGTCATCTTTGATCAGCACGGTCTTTTTATTGATGCGAATGAATCATTTTGTACGAGCTTTGATTTATGTAAAGCACAATTAAATACATATTTACTTGGGGATTTTGTTGAAAGTAAGGATAAGCATAAACTTGAAAAGCTATGGACAGCCTTAAAGGAATACGGTAGTGCAAAAGGCGAATTACCTGTTCTCTTAAAGAACGGGCAAAAAAAGATTTTTGAGTTTACAACAACGTCAAATATAATTAATGGTTTTTATATGGCGATAATGAGAGACATTACGGAAAAACGTTTCATGGAAATGAAGCTGTACAAAAGCGAAGAGCGGTTTAGGGAAATTTTTGAAAATGCAATTGATGCCATAATGATTTGGGATAAATGTGGACAAATCTTAAAGGTAAATCCAGCAGCTTGCCGAACGTTTGAGCTTTCTGATAAAGAGCTAGTAAAGCGAAATATTCAAGAATTTGTTGACCAAGCAAGCTTGGCATATATAAAGGTAAAGCGTGAGTATCTAAAAACAGGTGCGATTAGAGCTGAGCTATTATTTCATATGCCTAATGGACAAAGCAAGGAGCTAGAATTTACATCTAAAATGGATATATTCGATGGCAATCATTTAACAATCTTTCGAAATGTAAGTGAACGCAAAAGGATGGAAAAGGAACTAAGGGAAAGTGAGCAAAAATTCCGGAAAATATTTGATGGTGCAATGGATGGGATCGTTTTATTTAACAATGATTATAAAATAATTGAAGCAAATCCGACTGCTCGAAGGATTTTTAATATTAGAAAAGAGGATATTGCAGCATTTAATTTCTGTCATTTGTTAACACCTAGTCTTACTGATGATGTTGGTGCTCAATCTGTTGAGGGGGATAGAGCGGACAAATTACAAGAAATTACTTATTCATTTGAAAATGGTGAGGAAAAAATTCTTGAATTTACTGTCAAAAACAATATCAATGAAAATATGCATTTAGCTGTATTTCGAGATGTTACAGAAAAAAGAGAGCTTGAGGAGCAATTGAGAAAATCTGACACGCTGAATGTTGTTGGAGAATTAGCTGCAGGTATTGCCCATGAAATTCGAAATCCAATGACCTCCTTAAAAGGGTTTATTCAACTACTTGAGGGAAATATGAAAGATGATTATTCGATGTATTTTAATGTCATTACTTCTGAATTAAGTAGAATTGAATCGATTATTACTGAATTTTTAATCCTTGCTAGGCCACAGGCAATAAAATATTTAAAAAAAGACATAAGCATTATTATGAGTGATACGATTGAATTATTAAGTGCACAAGCGATCCTTGTAAATGTACAAATGAAGCTAAAGGTTGAGGAACAGCTTCCGCTTATTTATTGTGAACCGAATCAATTAAAGCAAGTGTTTATAAATGTTTTAAAAAATGCTATTGAAGTCATGCCAGATGGTGGACAGGTTGATGTTGAAATACGACGTAGGGATGAGGACCATCTTACAGTTTCCATTAAAGATAGAGGGTTCGGCATTCCAGAGGATAAAATAAAAAGATTAGGACAGCCTTTTTATACAACAAAGGAAAGAGGAACTGGACTTGGGCTGATGGTGAGCTACAAAATTATCGAAGAGCATAATGGAACCGTCGAAGTCGAGAGTAAGGAAGGAAAAGGGACAACCTTCCATATTACACTTCCTGTTTTCCAAGGGAAAAAATCGAATAATGTGTAAGAAATGGTGGAGAAGATTTGAGCTTCTCCCTTTTTTATTTAGGAATAGGTTGTTTTCTTGATTATGTTAAATAGAGTGGATAGTTGAGATTCTTAAAGTAGTAGAGTTTGCTTAGGTAGGAGATAGTGGAAAACACTTTTAAACCTATATCGTAAACGCAAGCATCTAAATAAGAGGAGAAGAAGACAAACATGATCTTACGATAGGCATATGACTTGTCACAAGTTTGAATAAAATACATATAATTT
>JAPSLL010000006.1 GCA_031180805.1 Bacillus sp. (in: firmicutes) | reverse complement strand
TAATGAACAAAAAAATACTGTTTAACGACGGATGGGAATTCGCAAAAAGTAGTCTAGAGGTTACAGAGCATTCAAGCTTGAATTTTCAACAAGTCGACCTTCCACATGATTGGTTGATTTATAATACGTTAGATTTATATGAAAATAGCATCGGCTGGTACAGAAAGACGTTTACTAAGCCAAAAGCAGCCAGTCAAGTTCTTTTATCGTTTGATGGTGTTTATATGGACTCATCTGTTTATGTTAACCAACAATTTGTTGGAGAATGGAAATACGGTTATTCATCGTTTGAGCATGACATTACAGATTCGTTAAAAGAAGGAGATAATGAAGTTCTAGTCAAGGTTGTCTTTCAAAGTCCGAACAGCAGGTGGTATTCAGGTGCGGGAATCTATCGAAATGTTTGGTTAAAGATACGTGGGGGAAGTTATATTGCTACAGATGGAATCTATGTTCATACAAAACAAGTAGATACACGCTTTCACGTTGAAATCGATACCGAATTGAATGTGTCGGAGGAGCTTGTTCTTACACATACAATTGTTGATGATGACAAAGTGATTGCGACAATTTCGGATACGCTTGCTCCAAATCAATCTAAGAATCCAGTAAATCAACAAACGTTAATCATAGAAAATCCTTTGCTATGGAGTCCTGATCAGCCAAATCTGTACAAGCTAATAACGAAGTTAGAAAATGAGGGCGGAAGAGAACTTGAATTAATTTCACAAAATCTCGGATTTCGTAAAATTGTTTTTGATCCGAATGAAGGCATGTTATTAAATGGGCAAAAAATGAAATTAAATGGAGTTTGTGAGCATCACGATTTAGGCTCATTAGGTGCTGCGTTTAATAAAGCTGCTTTAAAAAGAAGACTTGAACTGCTGAAAGAAATGGGTGTAAATGCAATAAGAACTGCGCACAATATGCCTGCTGTTGAACTAATGGACTTAGCTGATGAAATGGGATTTTTTATCGTTTCAGAGGCATTTGATATGTGGGAAAGGCCGAAGACGAAGTATGATTATGCACGATTTTTTAAAGAATGTGCCGAAGCCGATGTGAGAAGCTGGGTTCTGCGTGACCGGAATCATCCGAGCCTGCTTATGTGGAGTATTGGCAATGAGATTTATGATACACATGCCAATGAGCGTGGCCAGGAAATAACGATGCTGCTGAAGGCGTATGTAGAGAAATATGATCCAAAGGGCAATGCGCGCGTAACGATTGGTTCGAATTATATGCCATGGGAAAATGCGCAAAAATGTGCCGACATTGTGAAGCTTGCCGGCTATAATTATGCTGAAAAATATTATCAAAAGCATCATAACGAGCATCCAGATTGGATTATATATGGGAGTGAGACGGCGTCAGTAGTTCAAAGCAGAGGAATCTATCATTTTCCATTTGAAAAAGCGATTCTTACAGATGATGATGAACAATGCTCAGCTCTTGGAAACAGTACAACAAGCTGGGGAGCAAAATCAGCAGAGGCATGCATACTCGCTGAAAGAGATACGCCGTTTTCCCTTGGCCAATTTATTTGGACTGGCTTTGATTATATCGGGGAGCCAACACCTTATCATACGAAAAACTCTTATTTTGGACAGCTTGATACAGCAACCTTTAAAAAGGATTCATTTTATATTTATCAGGCAGCTTGGACGAATTTTAAAGATAATCCAATGGTTCATATTTTTCCGTATTGGGATTTTAATGATGGTCAGCTAATCGATGTGAGAGTTTGTTCAAATGCACCACGAATTGAACTCCAGCTTAATGGGGAAATGATTGGTGCTTATGATATTGATCATAAGCGGGGGAAGCAGCTTGTTGGCTGGTGGAAAGTCCCATATCAAACAGGGGAACTAAAGGCAATAGCTTATGATAAGGCAGGAAATGTTATTGCAACAGATGTGAAAAAATCGTTTGGTGATGCGAAGCGACTTAAAGTGAAGGCTGATAAAAAGCGGTTAATCGCAAATGGGTTAGATTTGATTTTCGTCGAAATTTCGATGGAGGATTTGAACGGAAATCTCGTTGAAAATGCTAATAACCGCGTATTTGTTAACGTATCTGGAGCAGGTCGTTTAGTCGGACTCGATAATGGCGATAGTACAGATTACGATCAGTATAAAGGGCAAAGTAGACGGTTGTTCAGTGGCAAGCTTATGGCGATCATTGCCGCGACGCTACAACCAGGCTTGATCCAAATCGAGGTAAGTTCAAAAGGAATCGAATCAAGTAAAGCGGAATTTGAAGCACTTCCTTCAGATGAGAGCATAGAAGGAATTTCAGCGATGATGAACAATCAACCTTTACCAATTGTTTTAGGAACTGAAGAGGAAATCCCGTTACGAAAAATTGAACTCATTAGTGAGTATGGGCAACTATTTGATGAAACGAGGAAAGAAATCAATGTCAGGGCACAATTATATCCGGAAAATACAACATATAAAAATGTTGAATGGAGTGTTGTTAATGATTCTGGAATCGTCTCAAATATTGCAAAGGTAGAAGCGAATGGTCTTGAAGCGAAAGTGAGTGCTTTTGGTGATGGGGAGTTCAGACTTCGCTGTACAAGTAAAAATGGCGGCGATAAAACAAGATTGATTTCACAGCTTGAATTTAAAGCTACAGGGCTTGGAACAGCGTATAAAAATCCGTATGAATTTATCTCTGCTGGGCTGTATGACTATAGTAAAGGTGAGCTTGGGAGTGGAAACGAGCGTGGTGTAGCAACAAGTCGTGATGGAGAAACACAAGTCGGCTTTAAAAATATTGACTTTGGTCCATACGGCTCAGATACGATGACGATTCCAATCTTTGCATTAACAGATGAGGAATACTCTTTGCAAATTTGGGAAGGGATGCCTGGTGAAAATGGCAGTGAGCTCGTTGCAGATGTTATTTATCAGAAGGAATCAAAATGGAATGTGTATCAGGAGGAAACCTATCGTTTAAAGAAGCGATTAACAGGGATTAGCTCCATCTGCTTTGTGATCCGCAATAAGGTTCACATTAAAGGCTTTTCTTTTAAGAAATACAATAGAGCCTTTGAACAAAATCGCGCAATCGACTGTGACCATATTTATGGAGATACGTTTACGAAAACAGAAAACAATGTCGAAGGGATCGGCAATAATGTTTCCCTAGAATATGACAAGATGGATTTTACAACTGAAGGAGCAACAAAGCTTGTTGTTTCAGGTCGTTCACCGATTGATAAAAATACCATTCATATACGGTTTGCAAACGAAAACGGAGAAAGCAACCAGCTCGTAGAATTTACAAAATCAGATGAATATGTAGAGCGGGTATATGACTTGGAAAAAATCATAGGTGAACAAAAGGTCACATTCATCTTTCTTCCGGGAAGTCATTTTGATTTTGCCTGGTTCCGTTTTGAACGGTAGGAACAATCGAATGGGACATCTTGAATGAACAATTATAAAATCCTTAGAATGCTTCATGTTCTAAGGATTTTTCTATTTTTCCAATAACGTCTACTCCGCACGGCAATAACCGCTAATATAATCATAACGACATTTCTATTCAACAATCCCCGTGCTCATAATCGATACTTTTACGTGAACATCAAAGGAAAGCTCAGGATAAAGCTCTCGCCATTCTTCAAACGTATTTTTCGTGTGCAGCTTGGACGCTTGATATCGAAGGCCAAACCCTATTGGATCTGCTTCATTTTCCTGAAGCTTTGTTAATAGCTCAGTTAACTGTTTTTCAAGGTCCTTACTAACATATTTATTGTAGGTAGTTAATTTTTGGGGATTCATCGGCTGATTGGCTTCCTCGATGACTCCCTTCATTGTCACGTTCATTTTTAAGATTGGCTTATGTTTTTGTGTTGTGATAATTTTATAATTTGCCTTTGAGGCATCAATCGATACTGTAAAGAGAAGGTCGTCCTTCTTAACGGTTTGATTCAGTTTCTCAACATTATTAGCCATCACATTATACAGTTTTGTCTCCTCGGGGGATAAATTTAATGGTTCTTTTTTATTCGCAAGTAGGGAAGAGCTATTCACAACAATTTTTTTCTTGTTCTCACTTGAATTTAAAACAGGTAAAATCGGATCATATCCCTTCTCAGATAATCTTCGTTGAAGATCGAATAGATAGGTAGAGACAATATAAACGCTTTCCACTCCATCCTGGTCAAAATAATTAAACAACGCGTGAGAGCCTGACTTCTCGGAGGAAGGTTCTGCCTTTAAAACGCTTTCTGCGGTTGGGTTTCCCACAGCTACCCATGACATCATTTGTATGTCTCTCCTGCGAACAAAAAAGTCGATTACCTCATCCATTTCATGATTAAGAATTTCCTCACCAAAGACAATTACTTTTGCGTGACCAAAATCGATCTCCTTATCGACATGTGATTTTAAAAGTCGAACGGCTGAGGCAATTGAATCACTTTCCTTTGTTAGATAAGTATATTTCGTACCGGTTTCCTTTATCGATCCAGAGGGAACTGCAAGCTTAAGGGTAATTTTATATGGTTTTTCCTCATTATCGCTATGGTCAACCCCTATGGAAAGGACGAAAATCCTTTTGTCGATGTCTTTAAATCCACATCCCGACTGTAGGATGATAGAGAGTGCTAATATCGTTATAATAAACGGTCTGCGTAATTGGTAAACATAATTAGTCAAACCTTCGCCCTCCTTTTTATATAGAAAAAAAGGCTAAACATGACGACAAAAGAACAAAGTAAGTAATTAAGAAAATAACTTGTATACGTTGTCAGCTCATATTCTGTTAGATGGGTAATAGTAACTAAGGCGCAAAGCCAAAAGACAAAGATAAAAAGATAGGGTGTAAGGTTGTATTTTTTCCATTTAAACTTATTAAAAAATATAACACTCTTTAATAACTCCAAGGTTACATGCCAATGGATCAATACACTTAAGAAAGAAATGGCTAAATAGAGGAGCAAAAAGATATAAACTACCCGCTCAATCACAAAAAACTCTAAGTGAAGGGTATCACTTGTTGTTATCCACGGGTACACAATATCACCGACACCTGCAAAACCTAGCATTCCAATTGGAATAAAATAAGTTGTGACAAGTGAAGCACCACCAAAAAAGCCAATGATCAGCATGTTTTTCCAGTTGATTCGCTGTTTCCTTTTAAACAATCGATTGAAAATAATGAGATTGAAGCCACCCAATAATAAATAGCTAGATGCAGAGATGCCTGTAAAACTAGGAAAATGATTAATATGCATAAACGATTCCTTTATAAAATCCCATTTAAGTTCAGGTGAAGTGTAAGCCTTTAGCGTAATAAATACAATAATCGGGATACAGCATAACAGCACAAACTCAATTGAATAAAGGACACTCCTGCTGTTCATTAAGATTCCATACGTAAGAAATAGCAAGAATGTGAAGGTAATCCATAGTAAGGGCATATCTGGTGTCAAAAATCGATTTAATAAAAAGGTGAATGTGACTAATGTGATAAGACCTGCAATATACCAAGTTGACGCAAAGACAAGAACGAGTGTACTGGATAGCCAGCGGGGCAGATACTTTCTCGTTAAATCAGGTAGACCTTGACCTGGAAAAAGATTGAAAAATCGCGCACAAATATAACAGAAGGCGAGACCTAAAAAATAGGACACCACCATTGAGATGATTGCACCGTTCATCCTTTGACCGATTAAAATTTTCGGAACAGAGGAAACAACATTTGCAATCATATTGACAAAGACAAGGTAGAAAAAGTAACGATTCATGTTGAAGATCCTCTCGTTTCGGAACGCTTGCTTTGGAGATAGATTTTAAAATAAGGTTGCCCAAAGCTATCCAATTGGGTTAAATACATGAGTAACCAAATTAATCCAAACACTAATCCTGCCAAGCCGGCGAAACTTGCGAAGGCTAAGAGGATAAAACGAATTACCCTAATGGCAAAGCTCATTTCATTAATCGGAATGACAAAGGTTGAGATTGCGACTGCTGCGACAAGAATAATCATAATGTTAGAGGCTAACGCTGCTTCGGTTGCAGCTTGTCCGAGAATTAATCCACCAACTGTAGTTGCAGTTCCCGTTACGGCCTTTGGCAGACGTATGCTTGCTTCGGTTAATAGCTCCATAATAATGAGCATAAATAAAACCTCAATAAATGAAGGGTATGGCACACCAATTCGACTTCCTGCTATCGTTAGGGCAAGCTCGACCCGGAAAACCTCTGGATTGTAGGATGTAGCTGCTACATATAATCCTGGGAGGGTAAGACAGGCAAATAAGCCAAAATAGCGAAGGAATTTTAAAAATTTTGTAATCCAATAAGATCCGTATTTGTCATCCATCGAGGTCATAAAATCCATAAACACGACAGGTGCAATAACAGTTGTATGCCCGCCATCCAATAAAAGAATAACCTTCCCCCCAGCAAGATTATAGACGACCCGGTCTGTTCTTTCGGTCAACATCATAATAGGCATTAACGAGCGTTTCTTATCGTTTAATAAACGGTTAAGCTCTGACGTTGATTGGATTGCAGGTATTTTAAGAGAATTTAGCTTTTTTTTAATGTTTTCCAGCACATCCTTTAGAACAACCTCTTCATCATAAATAATTGCCAATGACTGATGAGTTTTTTCTCCGATTTCCATCATCTCTACTGTTAGTGAAGGCTTGTGATAGCGTTGGCGGATAAGATTGATATTTGTCGAAATATCCTCGCTAAGAGAGAATTGCGGTCCCTGAATAGTTGGCTCGATGCTTGTCTGTAATACAGTATCTGTGTTGACTTTTTTTATATCCAACAATATTAGTTGATCTCGAATGGAAACAACGACACTGCCCTTCGTTAATTCAATTACGATTTGTTCCTTTGCTTTAATGTCCTGTACGTTAGGCAGTGAACTTAAATACGCTTCCACATACAGATCATTAACCATTTCAAAGAAAGGCTTTATAATAAGCTGCTGGAGCTTATCTCCATCGACAACTGTCTTGATGTATAAAAGCTCCATATGCTTTTCGTCCATATGTAAAGGCTTTGATACTAAATCATTAGATGGCTTTAATTCCTCTGTTAACCAGTCCAATGTCTCTCTCGTTTCTGTAGTTTGCTGCATCAAAAGCTCTCCTAATAACGGTTTTTCCTTAACTTAAGGATCAAAATAATAAAGGAATTTTTAGGTATATCTTTACCTGAATAACAATCCTCATACATTTTATTATGTATTTTTAGGAAGAAAAGAAGGCGCTAGAAGAGAAGAGCAGGTGTATAGATATGTCCAAATTTCTACTTGTTAAAGGCGTATTCTTTTTAAAAGCTAGTATATATCTAGTAATGAAGGTGATAAGTTTCCCTTATGTATTCCTATAAAATAACATTCATTTTCTTTATGAGGTATTAGCTATATAGTAAAGATATAAAAAATTAATGGGGGATTAAAAGTCATGAATATTAAAAAGGCAGTCCAACAACAATTTAGTAAAAATGCAGAATCGTATGTTAATAGTACGATTCATAAAGACGGGAAGGATCTCCACAAGCTCCTTGAGATCGCTACAATATCTGGAGATGAATTATTACTAGATGTCGCTACAGGTGGTGGTCATACCGCAAATGCCTTTGCTCCTCATGTAAAAAAAGTTACCGCCTTAGATTTAACACGAGAAATGTTAGACTCTGCTCATAACTTTATAAAGAACAATGGAAATGAAAATGTTGAATTTATCGAAGGAGATGCTGAAAATCTACCATTTTCTAGTGACGTTTTTGATCTCGTTACATGTAGAATTGCTCCACATCATTTCCCAAATGTTCAACAATTTGTTTCCGAAGCTCATCGCGTATTAAAACAAAACGGACAGTTTTTGCTTATTGATAATGTTGTCCCAGAAGACGATGCTCTTGATCAGTTTTATAATTTCATCGAAAAGACTCGTGATTACAGTCATTTTCGGGCTTGGAAAAAGAGTGAATGGATACAGATGCTTGAATTATCAGGATTTGAAATAGAGGAATGGCATAGATTTGTGAAAACATTTCAATTTGACACTTGGTGTAATCGCATGAACCTCACTCTAGAAGAGAAGGAATCGCTAAACAACTTCATCCTAAATGCTTCTGAAAAAATAAAAACGAAATTTAAGATTGTAATCGAGAATAAGCAAGTAATCTCATTCCAAGGAGAATCGATAATTATAAAAGCAATAACCAATTAACGAGAAGGAAATTGAGAAGGTGGATCATATGCAAGCAAAAAAGCTTCTCGTCTATTGAAAGCTTTTTTGCTTGTTAAAGAAAGCAAAAAGGCAATTGTTAAATTCCTTGAAGTAACGCTTTAATCCGAAATCCAAGTCGTAAACGGAGTGTTTCCTCCGGCTCCTTAATGCTTCTGCCAATTATTTCTTCGCATTTTTCTAAACGGTAAATGACAGTGTTTCGATGGATAAATAACCGTTTAGCTGTTTCTGATAGCTGGCAGTGTGTTTCTAAATAAACAGATAATGTTTTAAGAAGATCCTCATGATCCTTTTTCGGTTCATTGGCAAATGCTTGGAATGTGTCTAAATAAAACTTTTTTAATTGATCATAAGGGACCATGCGGAGAATTTCAGGTACCTCCTTTGGCTGGTAAACTTCAATAAATTGTTTTTTCCCTAACATATTTCCATAGTATAACGCATCCAATGCTTCTTTATATGAAACAGGTATGTGGAGAAGCTGTTCAGCATAATTGCTTATTCCAAAGGAAATGCTTTGGCGAAAATGGGTTGAAATCTTTAATTGAATTGTTTCGAGCAAATTAAGAAAAGAAGTTTCAACGGTTTTCCAGTTTCGTTCTAGCTCAGCAAGTAGTATATATGAACGGTCAATCGTAAACATATGAATCGTTTGCTCGAAAGACTTTATTTCCGCTTCTATCGTTTCATAAATAAGCTCTTGCTCAGACTGAAATTGGAGCGCCTGTGTGCTTTTGTCCTGAACGTCAATATCCCCAACTATACAAAGATACCTTTGCTCGTTTTGCAAACCGAATTCGAGTCCTCTGCTTACCACTTCTTCATTTGTAGAAAATGTTTGATTGATGAACTTAGTAAAAAATTCATTTCGTATCCGTCTTGAATGCTGGTTTAAGGCATTTTCCTTCATCAGCTCAAAAGCGATGACATTAGTTGCCTGTTCAATCGTTAAAATCGTTGATCTGTCTGAAGAGGGGATGAATCCGATAATTGCAAGGTAACTGAACTGCTTTTTATGTGTATAAACAGGGAAAAGGGTAATTGTATCTCTCGTTTCAGTTAACAAAGAAAAGCTAGTCATCATTGTTTTTGGCCAATGAAACGAATAACCTCTTATCACCATTTTTTCTAGACATTCTAAAATAGAGATTTTCTTTACAAGTTTATCGATTGGCCGTAGATGATGGTTTAATAGCACAACCGGAAAATTTATAAGAGAGGATAGGCTTTTTAAAATTTTTTCGATCCCTTGGCCGCTCATAACATCATTTGTAAATTGTTGATGTGCTTGCATTGCTTGATGAAGCTCATTTGTTCGAACATCTAGAATATAGCTTAAAGACTGATTAACAATATCCCCTAGAGAGGTTTGAACAGGCAGTTCAATTAGTGGAAAATCAAGCTCATTTGCAAGGGCTATTGCTTTTTCAGGTATGTTATCTATGAATCTCTTTGTTTTGATTCCTAATGCGGAGCATCCTTGCTTATCCATTTCCTCAATAAGGCAAAGTAATGAATCTAAGTCATCTTTAAAATGAAAGGCGGTTGTGATAAGCAAATCATGCTGCTTTAAAAAATGAATTATATCTGGCGCATCCATCATATTTACCGTATTAACTTCACGTGAAATACCATTTTCACCAGCAGCAATTGTTGCCCCATTAAATATTGGTAGCTTTAATAAATTATATAATTTCATTCATGTTCACTCCCTCGTAAGGATGATTTACATAAAGATTATCAATTAAGCAAAATTTTAGTTAATTTATACAATGAAATGTTTAAATATTCTACATATGTGTGAATGATATTACGATGTTTTTCTTTTACAATCGATTTATATTCCTATTGATGTAAAGAATTATAACATAAGAAAAATGATTTACGATATAGAGGGGGATTCGATTGATTATAGATGAAACGAAATCACCGACGTTTTTCAAGCAAATTGAAGAAATGGTCAAGTGGCTCGCATCATTCGGTAAAAGCGAAAAAAACGGTGTCACTCGACCGTTGTATTCTTCTAGCTGGCAGGCTGCACAGCAAGGATTAGAAAAACGAATGAAACAGATTGGACTTGAAGTCTATTATGATGATGTCGGTAATTTATTTGGTAGATTGCCAGCTTATACAAAAAGTAATACTACAATTTTAACAGGTTCGCATATTGATACGGTAATAGATGGCGGTAAATATGATGGAGCGTACGGAATAATTGCAGGGATCATAGCCCTTCAATATTTATATGAGAATTACGGGCAACCGAAAAAGAATATAGAGGTTGTCTCATTATGTGAGGAAGAGGGAAGTCGTTTTCCGATGACATATTGGGGTTCAGGAAGTATTACTGGTGTTAAAACGATAAACGATATCGAACATTTGACTGATTCTCAAGGGATTTCCTTTGTCACAGCGATGCAGGAAGCGGGATTTGGGAAAGGAAACTACCAACAGCCTTTGCGCAATGATCTTGAATGCTTTGTTGAGCTGCATATTGAACAAGGTAAAATGTTGGAACGTGAAGAGAAATCGATTGGGATCGTTAGTCATATCGTCGGTCAAAGAAGATACAATGTCACGGTAATTGGTGAGAGCAATCATGCTGGGACAACACCGATGTCATGGCGCAAGGATGCGATGCATACGGCTGCAGAGCTTATTCAATATGTGATGAAGAAAGCAAAGGAAACATCCCCTGATTTAGTAGCTACAGTTGGACAAATGGTTATCGAGCCAAATCTAGCAAATGTTATTCCAGGCGAGATTACATTTTCTCTTGATATCCGTCATCGTGATGAGCATGTTCTTGAATCTTTCTGCCAGGTTATATTTGAGCAATTTTTATTAATTGCAAAGAAGCACCAGACAGAAGTAACGGTTCATAATTGGATGAAGGAGAAGCCGGTAAAAATGTCTGAAAAGCTGAATAGCATTTCAGAGGCTTTACTAATAAAAGAGCAAATTCCATATAAAAAAATGACAAGTGGTGCCGGCCATGACTCGCAAATATTTGGGGAATTTTGCCCAACCTCTTTACTATTTGTTCCAAGTAAAAATGGGGTTAGCCACTCCCCGAACGAATTTACGAAAACAGAGGATCTAGAAAAAGGAATTCAACTATTAATCAAAATTTTATATAAATTAGCTTATGAAGGAGGAAATTTCGAATGAGTACGTTTCATGAAATCAATACACCATTACGAACGATTATGACACCAGGACCTGTTGAGGTTGACCCGAGAGTGCTTCGTGCGATGAGCACGCCCATTTTAGGTCAGTTTGACCCAGCGTTTACACAACTAATGAATGAAACAATGGAAATGCTAAGGGACGTATTTCAAACGAAAAATCAATGGGCGTTTCCGATTGATGGAACATCGCGATCTGGTCTTGAGGCTGTATTATGCAGTGTAATTAAACAAGGTGATAAAGTATTGATTCCAATTTACGGGAGATTCGGACATTTATTAACGGAAATTGCGGAACGGAATGGAGCGGAAATCCATATTATCGAATGTGAATGGGGAGAAGTATTCGAGCAAGAGGTAATCATCGAGGAAATGAAACGTGTCAAGCCGGATGTACTGGCGATTGTCCACGGTGAAACATCAACAGGCTGTATGCAGCCATTGGACCAGATCGGTCGAGCATGCCGTGAGCTTGACGTTCTATGTATTGTTGATGCAGTTGCTACGATTGGTGGGACAGACGTAAAAGTAGATGAATGGCAATTAGATGCAGTTATCGGCGGCACGCAAAAATGCTTATCAGTTCCATCTGGTATGGCACCGATTACGTATAATGACCGCGTTGAACGAGTAGTGGCAGCGAGAAAAAAAGTTGAAAGAGGAATTTCTACTGAAGCGGATCAGAAGGATGTGCTTAATCCGATCCGTAGTAATTATTTTGACTTGAGCCAGCTTCAGGATTATTGGGGACCGAGAAGATTGAATCACCATACTGAAGCAACCTCGATGCTTTATGCTTTACGTGAAGGGGTACGAATCGTCCTACAAGAAGGGTTAGAAGAAAGGTTTGCCCGACATCGTTTTCACGAAAAAGCATTAATCGAAGGAATAAAGGCCATGGGATTAGAATTATTTAATGATGTCCCATGGAAGCTACCAATGGTGACCTGTGTGAAAATTCCGGATGCTGTTGATGGTGAGTCTGTCAGAACGATGCTATTACATCAGTTTGGAATTGAAATTGCTAGCTCATTTGGTCCATTACACGGGAAAATATGGCGCATCGGGACAATGGGCTACAGCTGTCGAAAGGAAAATATCTTATTTGTTTTAGCGGCTCTTGAAGCTGTATTGCTTCGCCATCAAGTAAATGTTCAAGCAGGAAATGCCTTGCAAGCAGCCTTAAATGTTTATGATAGTAAAAATATCGTCGTGAAATCATAGGGAAGAAGTAAAAATAGCGAGGCTTATATAGCAGTATGCTATTTTTCTAAGCGACTAGAAGGTGGTTATATGAGTAGTCTTTTCAATCTACAACCTTGGCTAGCAGGGCTGCAATGGCTTTTTTTCCTTTTTACAAATACAGTTGTGATTCCGATTACAATCGGTGCTGCCTTCAAACTCCCTCAGGAAAAAATCATTACGTTACTGCAATTTTCATTTCTATTTACAGGATTGGCATCTATGCTACAAGCATTAACAGGGCATAAACGTTCAGTGATGGAAGGGCAGTCTGGACTATGGTGGGGAGTCATCCTAAGCTTATGCTACGCGGCCTCCTCCGAAGGGATGTCCCTTGTAACTCTTGGGGGTAGCCTTGCTGTTGGAGTTATTCTTTCAGGAATTTTGACGATTTTGATCGGATTATGTGGTCTAGCTACCTATTTTTTTAAGCTATTTAATAATGGTGTGATGGCAGTTTTTATGTTTTTGTTAGGATGTAGGCTGAATACAATTTTTCTTCAAGGGATGCTAGGCATACCTTTTGGCGGGCAAGAAAAAACGGGGGAAATTGATCTTCCGGTCTTTCTTCTTTCCTGCTGTATAGCAGGCCTCGTTATGTTCATAAGTTTGAAAGCAACGCCGATAATTAGGAAATATTCTTTACTAACAGGAATTATTGTCGGGTGGGTTTTGTTTGAACTGTTGATAAATAGAGAGGGGGTTGATGTGACTGGACAAATGGTCATCGAATTGTTTCCACTCGGTACGCCTGCCATTGATTTAGGAATTATCTTCACTGTCATCATTGCTGGTTTTCTTAACACCTCAAATACTTTTGGCGCTTTAAAAGGAACAGATACCATTTATCACTCATATACGACAACAAACGAATATCGACGTTCTCTTACAATTAGTGGCTTGTTTACGATTATAGCGGGATTATTCGGGCTCGTCCCATTTGCACCATATGTTTCATCAATCGGATTGCTTAGTCAAACGAAAATTATCGAAAGACTTCCCTTTATTCTCGGTAGTTTGATGTTTATGGCAATGGGGATCATACCTCAGATTAGTCATTTCATGGCAAAATTGCCTTTAAGTGTTGGAAGCGCAGTCTTATTTGTTGCATATTTACGTCTTTTACAATCCTCACTTCAATATTTTATGCAAATTAATTTAACGACAGGGAGCCTTTATCGTTTAGCCATACCATTATTTACTGGTGTCATTTTTATGACCTTCCCTTTGTCCTATTTTCAATCATTTCCTTCCTTTATTCGTCCGTTAATGAGCAATGGTTTGTTAATGGGGATTTTATTATCGGTTTTAATAGAAAATATCAAATTCAAACAATATCGAAAGAAAAAACGGTTCTTTTTAAGCTAAGGACTAAAACAACAGCATATAGAGCAAATCTAAATTGGCGGAGGTTATGGAATTGACAGATAAATGGAATGCATTCGTTGAAGAAAAGATCATAGTAGAACCAACAGGAAGTGGACGTTTAGATGGGATTACTTTTGCTGTTAAAGATGTGTTTTCTATCGCAGGCTATAGGAATCATGCGGGAAATCCTGATTGGTATCGAACACATGAACAGGCAACTGATCATGCAAATGTCATTAAAACGCTCCTAAATTATGGTGCAATGCTAACGGGAACTGTCCATACAGATGAACTTATGTATAGCTTAAACGGGGAAAACGTTCATTATGGTACACCGGTAAACCCGATAGATGAAACGAGGATACCAGGAGGATCATCAAGTGGTTCAGCTGTTGCAGTTTCGGCTGGATTAGTAGATTTTGCATTAGGAACAGATACAGGTGGCTCTGTACGAATTCCTTCATCGTATTGTGGAATTTATGGCTTCAGACCGACGCATGGAGTAGTGTCGATTGAAGGTGTAATCCCATTAGCAAAAAGCTTTGATACAGTTGGCTGGATGTCAAAGAACCTCAATTTATTAAACAAGGTAGGAGATGTTCTTCTTAATGGCCAAAGCAAAGAAGGAAGCTTTCAGAAGATTTTATTAGGAGAAGACGCATGGGCGTTATTAGAGAACCGTGACAAACAAGCGTTATTATCAACCATTGAAAACATGGATAATGCTGAGTGGAAGCAGATTTCCGATGAAGGTCTAAAGGAATGGGCAAACACGTTTCGAATCCTCCAAGGCTTAGAGATTTGGGAAGAGCATGGTGACTGGATTCAAAAAGAAAACCCTACATTTGGACCAGGGATAGCCGAAAGATTTCAATGGGCAAGTTCGTTGAATAAGCTTGAATACAACGAGTGTTTTCTATTAAGGGAAAAGATTATTCGAAATTTATCAAACCTTTTAGGTAATGACGGCTTGCTCGTGATTCCAACAGCTCCTGGTGCAGCCCCGTTATTAAATTTGCATGGAGAAAAAGCTGACAAGTATCGTGAAAGAGCAATGCAATTGACTTGTATTGCTGGTTTGGCTGGATTACCACAGGTAACGGTTCCTGTAAACGTTCATGGATTATCAATAGGATTATCATTTATAGCTAATCAAAACAATGATCGAAAGCTATTAAATTGGGTAGGAAAATTCTTTAAAGAAATATAAGGAGAAAAAAATGAAGCTTGCAACGATTCAAACAGCTGGAATAGAAGGAGCAGCGATCGTAATTGAAGAACAGGTCATTCTTATTCAAACAATCAATGAACAAGAAAAGAAAAAGTGGTGTACAGACCTTTATGAGCTTTTACAAACAAACCAATTGTCAGAATTAGTCGATTGGTATAAATATGAAGGTGAAAGTAAACTGTCTCATCTTCCAAGCCTTTTAGTAGAAGAAGCAGCATTCGCCCCACTTTATCGGCATCCCCGAAGCATTTGGGGTGTAGGGATGAATTATTTCGATAAGGCGCTCGAATTAACGGGGAAGCCACCAGAGGTAGATCCGATTATTTTTATGAAACCAGTTACGAGTTTAATAGGACATGGAGAAGCGATTACTCTCCCTCGTCAATCAAGGCAAGTAACGGCAGAAGCAGAGCTAGCGATTATCATCGGGGAATCATGCAAGGATATTGCTGAGGCGGAAGCACATTCGGTAATTGCAGGATACACAACAGCAATTGATGTAACAGCAAAGGATATTCATGCGAAAAATCCTCGTTTTTTGCAAAGGTCAAAAAGCTATGATACATTTTTTAGCTTTGGTCCTTATTTCATCACGGCCGATGAATATACAGATCTTAAGCAGATAATCGTTAAAACCGTTTTAAATGGGGAAGAGGCTCACCATAATACGGTTGCTAATATGATGTACAAGCCTTCATTTATCGTATCCTATTTTTCACAGATTATGACGCTCAATCCAGGTGATGTCATCATGACGGGTACTCCAGGTTCAGTCGTGATTCGAGATGGAGATTTTGTAGAATGTCAGATTGATGGTTTTAAAGCATTACGAAATCCTGTTTTTGATTCTAAATAAAAATATTTGAAGGAAGAGCCAATCACAAAATGTGCTTGGTTTTTTAGTTATTTTACACAAAGCAAAAATGAAAAATTTATGAATTTATTAATGATTCGTAGTAATAGTTGTTTTAAAATATAGGAAACATAATTAACATCTCATGTCAGAATATATATCATTTTATTTTGTGAAAGGGGCACTTTTAATGGAACGATTAGACGTTGTGATTAAAAATGGTAAAGTTGTCCTTCCTGATGGAGTAAAGGAAACGGATATTGGTATTAAGGATGGACGGATTGTCGCGCTTCAAAAAGGTATCCAATCTAACGCTAGTAAGGTGTTGAATGCAGTAAATCAATATATTTTTCCTGGGATGATTGATGTACATGTTCATTTTAGTGAACCTGGTAGAGAGAATTGGGAGGGCTTCCGTACAGGTTCAATGATGATGGCAGCAGGAGGCTGTACGACTTATTTTGATATGCCGTTAAATGGCATTCCTTCAACCGTTAATGTTGAGGCATTGACTAAAAAGGCAGAGATCGGGAATCTGAAGTCGTTCGTCGACTTTAGCTTATGGGGCGGCCTAGTACCTGGAAATGAAAAGGACTTAGAACCACTTGCTGAAGCTGGGGTTATTGGTTTTAAAGCGTTTCTATCCGAAACAGGCAACAAAGAATTTGCCTCAGTAGATGACATGACATTGCTTAATGGGATGAAGGTGATTGCGAAAACAGGGAAGGTATTAGCGCTTCATTCAGAAAGTGCTTCGATTACGAATTGGTTAAAAGCTGAGAAAGAACAGGCTGGAGCTTTTAGTGCGGATGATTATCTCGAAACAAGACCGATTATGGCGGAGGTCGAAGCTGTGGAGCGGGCGATATATTATGCAGAGCTTACAGGTTGTCCGCTTCATTTTGTCCATATAAGCTCCGCGTTGGCGATTGAAAAAATCGAACAAGCAAAACATAGTGGAATGGATATTACAGTTGAAACTTGTCCGCATTATTTACTGTTCAATCATCAACACTTACGTAAATTGGGAACCATTGCAAAATGTGCACCACCCTTACGAGAAAAAGAAGAGCAGGAGAAGTTAATTTCACTCGTAATCAACAAAAAATTCGATATGATCTCCTCAGATCATTCGCCATGTCCTTTTGATTTGAAAGATTTGAAAAAGCATCATTTATTTGCTGCATGGGGTGGAATTAGTGGAGGGCAATTTACGTTATTATCGATGCTTGAACTAGCTATTGAATATAACATTCCATTTGAAACGATCGCGCAATTAACAGCGTTGGCACCAGCAGAGAGATTTGGGCTTTCAGAACGGAAAGGGAAAATTGCAGTAGGCTTTGAGGCTGATTTAGCGATTCTTTCATTAGAGGATTCCTTTACAGTAACAAAGGGAAATTTCCTTGCTAAGCATAAAGAAAGCTTATATATTGGCCATACATTCCCAAGTAAGGTTGTGGCAACAATTAGTAAAGGGAAAATTGTTTACCAAGATGGTATGGTTGTGGCAGGGAAAGCTAACGGGGAGTGGGTTAAACCTGAAAAAGTTGAATATATAAAATGAGTTTATAATTCTATTTGTCTACAAAAAAACAGACATTCCGATCGGATCAAACCGATAAGAATGTCTGTTTTTTAACTACCTCGATAAACTTGATAGCCCCAAGGGGAGATTAATAGCGGGACATGATAGTGACTTTCTAGATTCGCGATCCCGAACCGGACTGGGACACTTTCTAAAAAGGCAGGGCTCGGAATTTCGATGGTTTTGCTGCGAAAGTAGTCTCCAACATGAAAGATGAGCTCGTACGTGCCGATTTTCATCTCATTTTCTATTAAAAGAGGGGAATCGAGCCGTCCATCTTCATTTGTTGCAACAGTTTTTAATAATTTTGATTCGCTCGATTGCAAATAATATAACTCAATTTTAACATTTTTGGCTGGTTGGCCATGAGTTAAATCGAGCACATGTGTTGTGAGTCCAGACATTTATCGTATTCTCCTTTACATTTAAAAAAACAGAATTATATGGTACGAACAGGTTTTTTTAGGTCACTAACGAATTCAGCCTCATTGTACGAATAGTATTGCTCAAGCACTTCTTTACGATCGTCAAGAAAAAGCTGCTCAGAAACTGCTGCTACTAATCTAGGAATCCCAAATTTCATACCTGAAAGAGCTGAAGCAACAATTCCACAGCTAATTAATGCTGAATAATTATATGTGAAAATGCCTTCTAGTAGTTTTTTTTCAGATTCTTCCTTACTTTGAAGTTCAAAGCCTGGAGTTAAATATGGATGAGCATCGATCATTGGATTAGCGACATCCTTTGGAGCTTTATAGCGGTCACCCCAACGGGCAATATATTTTTCGATAAGTCTTAATTCAGGACGAAGGGCAGGATCGGTAATGAGACCTGTACTAATAATTAAGAAATCGAATGATAATGTCCCTTTTGGTGTTGTCACGATCGCTTCATTTCCTCTGGACTCAACATTTAGCCAAGGTGACCCTAAGTGTAGGTGGAATCCTGGCCATGAGGCTGCACGCTCGAAAGTGTCGTTTGTAGGTGGCTGATTATTATTAAAAAAATGGGACATAACAGCGTATTTATCCTTGTCTGGCAATGAATGAAATCGTTCGATGAGACCAGACCTTTCCATTTGTCGAATCGGATTGATTCGCGGCAGCTCATTACGACGAACAAATACATGTGCTTCCGATACCCCTTCAGATAGGGCGAAATTAGCGTTATCAAAGGCGGAAGCTCCTCCTCCTAAAATTGCAATCCTTTTCCCTTTTAACGAAGAAATGTCGATTGGCTGTGACGTATGACTGTATAGATTTGATGGTAAGCTTTCTGAAATGAATGTAGGTACATGCCATTCACCACCACCTTGAATTCCGGTAGCTAAAATAACTTTACGAGCCAATAATGAACTGGCAGGTGCTCCATTACCGGTGACATGAAGCTTATATGTTCCATTTTCTAAAGGCTCAATCAATGTTAATTTTACCTCATTGATGACTGGTAAATGAAGCACTTTACGATACCAGCGTAAGTAATTCATCCAATCTCCACGAGGAATTTTCTCGATCGCTTCCCAGCTTTTTTCTCCAAATTGCACTTCCCAGTATGAACGAAAGGTGAGGGAGGGGATGCCAAGATCAATTGAGGTCAAATGTTTAGGTGTACGTAAAGTAACCATTCGTGCGTATGTTTCCCATGGACCTTCAAATCCTGCGACATTTTCATCAAGGACGAGAATATTCGATATTCGTTCTCGCTTTAGACCAAAAGCTGTTCCTAGACCTCCTTGACCGCCGCCGACAATAATTACATCATACACATGTCCTTCAGAATAAGGCATTTGCTTTTCCCATTCATTAAGATCGATGGCAAGATAAGATAATTCTTTTTTTACTCGTTCATTTAATGATTCGAGACTCATCATTTTCATCCTTTCATTTCAAAAATTCTTTAAATGTTACTCAGTAGCAGCAGTTGTGATTATTTTTTCTCTTAAACGAAACTTGGCAATTTTGTAAATTTCCTTTAATGCGGTTTGAAACTCATAATCGATTTCGTGACCGATTCTCGCTTTCATTGCATCGTATATTTGCTCCTTATTTTTACCGCGAACTGCAATGATGAAGGGGAAGCCAAACTTATCCATGTACCTTTTATTTAAATTGATAAAGTTGCCGTATTCTTCAGGAGTTAGATCCTGTAATCCTGCACCTTTTTGTTCGTTGATTGAATCTGTCGTCATTGCTACTCTTTCTCCTAAATTAGGATGGGCATTTATGAGCTTAAGCTTTTGTTCTGGTGATGAATTTTCGACAATACTAACCATTTTCTGAAATAGCTGCTCGATGGAGGTGAATGGTTTTGATATTTCAGCTTTTTCGGCAATCCATGGTGAATGTTCGAATATCCCTCCGACAATTTCGATGAATTGCTTAGAGGAAGAGCTATTTAATGTTTCGATTGTATACATGTCATCAAACTCCATTTACGATAAATTTTTTACTTTCGGCTCTAACGTCGCATCAGGTATCACTTGTATAGAACGCTTTGGACGCATATTAAAAATCATATTTAAGATAATGGCAGTTAGGCTTCCTGTAATAATCCCATCACTAACAATAATTCGAAGGGTATCTGGTAAGCCGGCGAAAAGCTCTGGTACAACCGTTGCACCAAGACCTAATGAAATCGAGCAAGCAATAATCAATAGATTGTTGTTATCTGTAAAATCAACGCCGTTTAGCATCTTAATTCCAGATGAGACAACCATTCCAAACATAATAACTGTTGCTCCACCTAAAACCGCAGTTGGGATTAAGGTTGCTAATGCTGCGATTTTCGGTACTAACCCTAATCCAATTAAGATAAAGCCAGCAGCGATCGTGACAGACCTTGTTTTGATTCCTGATAATTGAACGAGCCCAACATTTTGTGCGAATGTACTGTATGGGAAGGCGTTAAAAATTCCCCCTAGAGTAAATGCGATTCCTTCCGTTCTATACCCGCGGGTAATTTCTTTTTCGTTTAATTCCCTGTCAGTCATTTTCGCAAGTGCAAGAAAGGCTCCTGTTGATTCGACGAGAATGACGATTCCAACTAAAATCATCGTTAAGATTGGGACGATGTCAAAGGAAGGAGTGCTGAAATGAAAAGGTGTTGGAATATGAAACCAATTTGCATCCGCTACAGCCTCGGTATCTATTTTCCCCATAAAAGCTGCGGCAATTGTTCCAACAATAATCCCTGTCAGAACAGAAATGGCACGAAGGAACCCTTTTAAAAACCGATTCATCACTAAAATGACTGCTAAAACTCCAAATGAGAGGATGAGGTTTTCTGCTGAACCAAAGTCAGAACTTGAAGCACCGCCACCCATGTTTTTTATTCCGGTTGGAATGAGCGATAATCCGATAATGACAACAACTGTTCCTGTTACAACTGGTGGAAAAAGCTTAATTAATTTACCGAACAAGCTTGAAAAAACGATAATGAAAATTCCTGCAGCTATAATTGAACCGTAAATCGCAGAGATTCCATAATTCGATCCGATCATAATCATCGGGGAAACCGCGACAAACGAAGTTCCTAATACGACAGGAAGTCCGAGTCCGATATATTTCCCTTTCATCGATTGTAGGATTGTAGCTATTCCACATGTCAGTAAATCAATTGAGACAAGAAAGGCGATTTGCTGAGGGGTGAATTGCAGGGCGCCTCCTACAACAAGCGGAACTAAAATTGCACCGGCATACATCGCGAGTACATGCTGTAAGCCTAAAGAAAAAATTTCTGGTTTTCCAATTTTTTTAGTCATAATGAACCTCCTTATTTTTGATGTTAGAAATTCTAACGTATAATGTATCTAATGTTTACATAATAATAAATATTCTGATAACTGTCATTGTATAAACTGACAAAAAACGGTTTTTTTATTAGGCATGTTGTATAAAAAATGATATTTTTCTAATTTATAAAAGAAGAATATTAAAAAAAGAATCACAAATCGTGTGGAGTTCATTTTAGTTATGTTATATTTTGTTCCATTGTTTAAAGTAATTGTCTAAAGATAATATTTAAACGGAAACTTCAAAACTAAAACTGATAAAAAAGGCTTGAAGGAAAGCTCGAAGCAACAATATGTAAGTGTTTGCAGAAAATTAATTGGAAGTAGAAGTTTTATAGGGAGGTTTTCTTCTTTGTCATACTTTATTATTTGCCTTCGTAAAATAAAGGGTTAAAATGGTAGTAGAAAAGGAGTGATTCAATTGAAGTATGCAGATACATGGGACTTAGATGCGATTTTTCCGGGTGGTACCAAATCGCAGGAGCTGCAAGAAAAATTTCATAATATTAAAGAAGAAATAAAAGAGTACCAAACACTTATTTTATCGTGGAATGTTGCTGAAAATAAGTCACCAGAGCCACTGAAAAAAATCTTACATAAAGAAGAAAGCGTTGAAAAGGGGTTAGGTCAAGCTAGAACATTTGTCCAAATGTGGCATGATGCCTATACAAATGATGAGCACGCAAATGTTGTCATGGGACAAATTATTGATTTATTAGGTGAGGTTGAAACCTATTCAACGATTTTCACAAAGAAGCTCGTATCTATTTCGGATGAGGCATGGCAAACACTGTTAGAGGATGAGCAATTAAAGGAAGTGGCTTTCGCATTAAACGAAGTTCGTGATAACGGGAAACGTTTATTATCAGAGGAAGAAGAAAAGCTAATCACTAATTTAAATAAGGATGGCTTAGCTGCATGGAGTCAGTTGTATGATACAACCGTTTCGATAATGACTATTCCGTTTACCGATAAAGAGGGAAACACAACGGAATATTCAGTTGGGCAAGCAATGAATCGCATGTACGCTGACCCAGACCCAGAAGTGAGAAAGCAGCTGTTTGACAATTGGGAGGTAGCCTGGACAAAATATGCGCCAATTTTTGCTGATACGTTAAATCATTTAGATGGCTATCGTCTCACATTGCAAAAGGCTCATGGCCGGGAAAACTTCTTAGAGGAGCCATTGGAATATAACCGAATGTCTGAAGAAACTCTCGATGCGATGTGGCAAGCGGTGTCAAAACATAAACAGTCGTTTATTGATTTATTGAAGCAAAAAGCTACGATTTTAGGGATGGATAAATTAGGCTGGCAGGATGTTGATGCCCCTGTAGCCTTTGGTGATGTGAAACCACCACGGTATACGTATGATGAAGCATGTGATTTTGTGATTGAAAACTTCGCTAGCTTTGGACCGAAGCTTGCGAGCTTTGCGAAGCATGCATTGGAAAATCGCTGGGTTGAAGCGGAGGATCGTCCAAATAAACGACCTGGCGGCTATTGTGAGGAGCTTCCTGAATCAGAGGAATCACGGATTTTCATGACATTTACAGGATCATCTAATGATACTAGCACATTAGCTCATGAATTAGGCCATGCATTCCATAGCTATGTGATGAGAGATTTACCATCGTTAAATCGAAATTATGCAATGAATGTTGCGGAAACGGCAAGTACCTTTGCTGAGACAATTATTAGCAATGCAACGATTGCAAAGGCAAAAACGACAGAAGAAAAAATCACGTTACTAAATACGAAATTAGAAAACGCAACGGCGATGTTTTTAAATATTCATGCTCGCTTTCTTTTCGAAAAAGCGTTTTATGAAGAACGTTCAAAAGGAATCGTTTCTGAGCAACGAATCAATGAATTGATGGTTAATGCGCAAAAAGAAGCATATGGTGATAGTTTATCAAGCTACCACCCACATTTCTGGTGCAGCAAGCTTCACTTCTTTATTGATGATGTTCCATTTTATAATTTCCCTTATACATTTGGCTATTTATTCAGTCTAGGTGTATACAGTGAATACTTAAAAAATCCAGAAGGCTTTGAGGATAAGTATATTGCTTTACTGCGTGATACAGGCTCAATGAAGGTTGAAGATTTAGCGATGAAGCATTTAGGTGTTGATATTACAAAACCGGACTTTTGGGAGGCTGGTGTCCAGCTAATAGAAAAGGATGCAGAAGAGTTTATTAGCTTAACAAATGAAAGATTGTAAAGGAACTAATAAATTTCCAGCGTAAAGCTAAATGTTCATTTTTATTTCCTAATTTAATTACGATTGTAAGAAGCAGGTAAAGATAAACCAATGGTAATTCTTTATCTGCTTTACTAGCTTAGGTGTATTAGGAATTTTCCAAAAAAAGTGATAGGTCTCCGTGCTTGCCATAATCCTCTTTTTTTAAATCTTCAAAGAAAATATAGATTTTATCCTGTTCAACATCAAATGTTTCGGCAACAACCTTGCTCATTTTTTGCACAAGGCCCCGTTTTTGCTCAACCGTTTTTCCTTCAAGTACCTTTATTGTAATAAAGGGCATAGGTCAAGAACCTCCAAATAAATTAAACTGTTTCTAAAGCTTCAACGACTTTAAGTGCAGCACTATGACTTGATTGCGGATTTTGTCCAGTTACTAACAGTCCGTCACGGACGGAAAAGTCTGTCCATTTTTCACCTCGAACAAAATTTGCTCCTTTTTCACGTAGCTTTGTCTCTAGCAGAAAGGGCATATGCATGTCTAATTGCATTTCAACTTCTTCCTCATCTGTAAAAGCAGTGAGCGTTTTTCCTTTTACAAAAGGGGTACCGTCTTTATATGTAACATTTACAAGGCCAGCTGGACCGTGGCAAACAGAACCAATTACTTTTTCTTCCTCAGCAAATTGCTGTAAAATGGAAAGCAATGTTTCGTTCTCAGGGAAATCAAACATTGTGCCATGACCACCTGGAAGGAAAATGGCATCAAATTGCCCTGCATCATCCTTGCTTAATATAGAGGTATTCTTCAATTCATTTTCCGCCTCTTTCCACTCTGGTTTGTCTTCAATACTATTTGGGTCAAGAGGTACTTCACCGCCTTCAATACTCGTCACCTTAACGTTATATCCTTTTTCTTTAAAAACTAAATAAGGAGCTGCAAACTCTTCTAACCAAAGACCTGTTTTATGATCATCCGTTACCTTCGTATGGTTAGTGACGACAAACAGTATATTTTTTTGATTACCCATAATTGCCTTCCTCCTAATAGTCATAATTTCATAATTCATCCAAAGATAGTATGGATAATCATTTACGAATAAATACAATGATTATGAATAGAAATAAAGAGTTTCCTCGTATAATAAATCCGATTCGAGTCAAAATTGTTGCCTAGTTAATATGAGAAAGAATACAATCGTTATTGTGGGTTGTGTTACCGAATCAGTAACAGGGGACATCCAATATATTTCATCAAGAACCTTTAGCAAGCTTATTAAAAACTAATTGTTTCCATGTGTTTGGAAAGGAATGCTAGAAAACCTTAGACAATTTACCCTAGTATTTCCTGAAATCTAAATAAAGCATAAGAACACTATTGAGCAATTTAGTTGTTCTTGATTACTTGAATTTATGGCTATACATAAAATTTATTATAGTAAGTTTACTAGAAAGGTAGGAAAAAGATGAATGAAATAACAGGCAGGAGACGTTTGCAGCTTGCATTGCTCCTAGGTTCACTTGCTCTATTAGGCCCCTTTACAATTGATATGTATTTACCTTCTTTCCCCACGATTGTTAAGGAGTATGGGACAACAGCTTCTTTAGTACAAATAAGCTTAACGTCGTGTCTTTTAGGATTAGGTTTAGGACAATTGATTATAGGGCCGATGAGTGATGTACAAGGTCGTCGGAAGCCATTGCAAATATTCCTTATTTTGTATTTAGTTACTTCTGTCATTTGTGCATTTGCTCCATCGATTTCAATATTTATTGCTGCTCGCTTTATCCAAGGATTTTCGGCAGCAGGTGGACTCGTCATTTCGCGGGCCATTGTCCGAGACGTTTATAGTGGGAGAGAATTGACGAAATTTTTTGCATTATTAATGCTAGTTGGTAATCTTGGACCGATTGTTGCACCGATTGCTGGGGGGGGTGTCCTTGCATTTACAAACTGGTCTGGAGTGTTTCTTGTATTGGCTTGTATTGGAATCTTACTCGTTATACTCGTAACCTTAAAACTTGAGGAAACACTTCCTGAACATAAACGTGTCCAAAGTAATATTTCGCAAACATTTAAGAACTTTGGATCTTTATTAAAGGATCGTAAGTTCGCAGGATATGCCCTTACTCAAGGTTTTATCATTGCAGGTATCTTCGCCTATGTATCAGGAATTCCTTTTGTTTATCAAAATATTTATGGGGTAACACCTCAAGTATTTAGTCTCTTATTTGGAATAAATGGATTCGCTCTAATTATTGGAACACAATTAGTTGGCCGCTTAACAGATATAATACCTGAGAAGACCTTCTTAAAGATTGGATTAATGATTTCTAACATAGCAAGTGCTGCTTTACTAATTGCGCTATTGATGAAGGCACCGTTAATTGTTGTTGCGATTCCGATTTTCTTTTTTGTCTCATCCATCGGAATCATTTCAACTACTTCTTTTTCACTAGCAATGGAGACACAGGGGCATATTGCTGGTAGTGCATCTGCACTGTTAGGTTTATTGCCATTTTTACTTGGCTCATTAACTGCTCCATTGGTAGGTGTAGCAGGGGAATATTCAGCGATTCCTATGGGTATTATAATATTTTCAGCAAGCTTTTTGGCCTTTTTATCCTATTATGGATTTGTGCGAAAAGCTTCATTAAACGTTCAAGCTACTAAATAAAGCGGTAAACTAACCTTTAGAGGTTAATTTCCTTTAAGGATTGTAAAAAATACTTGAAAAAGGAGATACATAAAATGAATTTTGTCACACTTAATAACGGTTTAAAAATGCCACAGCTTGGATTTGGAGTTTGGCAAGTAGGAGATGAGGAAGCAACAGCGGCAGTTGCAAAAGCATTGGAAGTCGGTTACCGCTCCATTGATACAGCAATGATTTATAAAAATGAAAAAGGTGTTGGAAAGGCGATTGCGCAATCCTCGGTTCCTCGTGAAGAGTTGTTTATTACAACAAAGGTTTGGAACTCGGATCAAGGCTATGAAAACACATTACGAGCATTTGATGAAAGCTTAGAAAGACTAGGACTTGATTATGTCGATTTATACTTGATACACTGGCCAACACCTAAATTTGACCAATATGTTGAAACATATAAGGCGTTAGAAAAGCTTTATCATGATGGACGTGTTAAAGCAATTGGTGTATGTAACTTTGAAATCGAGCATTTAGAGCGGATTCTAAATGAATGTGAAGTTGTACCTGTATTAAATCAGGTTGAATGTCATCCATACCTTGCTCAAAATGAGCTAAAGGAATTTTGTGTAAAACATAATATCTTTGTTGAAGCATGGAGTCCGCTTGACCAGGGTGGTGAAGTGTTGCAGGATGAAGTGATTCAAAACATCGCTAAGTCATATAGTAAATCACCAGCTCAAGTTGTGTTGCGTTGGCACTTGCAAAACAACACGATCGTTATCCCTAAGTCTGTTACTCCATCACGAATCGAAGAGAATTTTCAAGTATTTGATTTCGAGTTATCGAGTGAACAAATGGAGCAAATCAATCAATTGAATCGCAATCGTCGTAAAGGGGCACATCCTAACGAATTGCATGTTCGTTAAAAAATATATCTAATTGTTATAACCCATTCTACGATAATTCGGAATGGGTTTTACTGGTTAAATATAATGTAAAAGCCTTTAAAAAGCTCTAAAATACGGGATGTTTTAAACTCTCAAGCTACTTTAGGAGGTTTTTATAAGATTTTATGCTTGTATTTTTTTATTTAATTAAGTAAACTAAAATCAATTTCATATGATTCGGGTGCTGGTGGAAACCGGCTGAGATTGTAACTATTCCGTTACTGACCGTGATAACCTGTTGGATAATGCCAGCGTAGGGAATGTGTTTAGTTAACTATGAGCACTTTGCGTACCAGCAGGGTGCTCTTTTTTGTATACATAGTTTTTTTCTCTGCTGGTGAGTAATTTAGTAGTTTCTTAGGTCTCGTCTATCAAACTAATGCAAGCCATGGTACTTAAGAAAAAGTATAGGAAATGATTACTAAGCAAATTTAAAAAATAAGGAGATTTTCTTCCCGACCGATAATGCAAGATGAGGTTTGAAGTCACTAATTGGCGTCAGTAGTTGATGAAACAAGGATAGCAGCTAGACAGTAATTCAAGCTTTGAAACTGGAGGATTTTTAGGAGGACATGATGGAAACATTACATATTATCAATACGTTAGAAAAAGTAAAACAACAAAACCCACTTGTTCACAATATTACGAATGTTGTTGTAACAAATTTCACAGCAAATGGTCTTTTAGCATTAGGAGCATCACCAGTGATGGCATATGCAAAAGAAGAGGTTGCAGATATGGCTAAGATTTCGGGTGCACTTGTATTAAATATTGGGACACTTACTCCTGATGAAATTGAGGCAATGATCATAGCAGGAAAATCAGCAAATGAGCATGGTGTACCTGTCATTTTTGACCCTGTTGGTGCAGGAGCGACTCCATACCGTACGGAAATCTCTAGGAAAATAATCAATGAGCTATCGATTTCAATTTTAAGAGGTAACTCGGCCGAGATCGCCAATGTGATTGGTGAGGACCAGACAATTAAAGGTGTTGATGCAGGGAAAGAAGAAGGCAATACAGTTGAGCTGGCACAAAAGGCTGCAAACATGCTTAAGACGACTGTCATCATTACTGGAAAAGATGATGTCATAACAGATGGTGAAACAACTTATGTCGTGCATAACGGTCATCCAATTTTAACAAAAGTAACCGGATCAGGTTGTTTATTAAGCTCAATTATTGGCGCATTTTCTGCTGTAGAAAAGAACGTTTTACTCGCATCTGTTTCAGCACTTTCAATCTATGGGATAGCAGCAGAAATAGCAGCAAGCAATAAAGCAAATGAAGGACCAGGTAGCTTTCAAATAGAGCTTTTAAATCGTTTAGCAAATATTTCAGCGGAAGAAATTCAAAAACATATTAAAATCGAAAAACTGTAAAAGGCATGAAAGGAGAGGAGATATAGTGATAGGCAGAGCATTAACAATAGCAGGTTCAGACAGCGGCGGTGGTGCGGGCATTCAGGCTGATATTAAAACCTTCCAGGAATTAGACGTTTTCGGTATGTCTGCTATTACAGCTATTACAGCGCAGAACACACTTGGGGTTCATGGCGTATATCCGCTGTCAACTGAGGCAATTGTCGAACAAATCGAAGCGATTGGAACGGATTTAGGGGTGGATGCGATAAAAACCGGTATGCTATTTAGCGCAAATATCATTCAGGTTGTTTCTGAGTGCATCATTAAATTCAAATGGGAAAATATTATTGTTGATCCTGTAATGATTGCAAAAGGTGGAGCGTCATTACTACAAGATGAGGCTGTACAAGCACTCAAAGAATATCTTTTACCTCTAGCTATGGTCGTGACACCAAATATCCCAGAAGCAGAAGTGTTAACTAATATGCGTATTCTTTCGATTGATGATCGGTTAGAAGCAGCTAGAAGATTGCATAAGCTTGGAGCGAAGCATGTCGTATTGAAAGGTGGACATGGTGATGAGGAAGAATTAGTTGATATTTTATATGATGGGGTAAATGCTAGCTTTTTTAAAGGACAACGAAAAAGCACGAAAAATACCCATGGGACAGGCTGCACATTTGCCGCAGCAATAACAGCAGAAATGGCAAAAGGACAGTCAGTTAAACATGCTGTTCAAACAGCAAAAAGCTTTATTCAGGCAGCAATTGAAGATGATTTAAAACTAGGTAAGGGACACGGACCGACAAATCATTGGGCATATCGAAGAAGACAAAGAGGGGGCAATTGAATTGCCAAGAATTTCAAAAGAACAAATGGAAAGCTTACTAAAACTATATTTCATTATGGGGAGCAATAATTGCCGTATTGAACCTGAACTTGTACTTCAACAAGCGATTGAAGGTGGAATATCTATTTTTCAGTTTAGGGAAAAGGGAACAGATTCATTGACAGGAGAAGAAAAATATCAATTTGCAAAGCAATTACAATCCATTTGTCAAAATCAGAAGGTCCCATTTATCATTAATGATGATATTGAATTAGCTTTAGCTCTTGATGCTGACGGAGTTCATATTGGACAAGACGATGGTTCAGTTAAAGAAGTAAGAGAAAAAATTGGCGATAAGATACTCGGTGTTTCAACTCATAATCTAGAGGAGGCTCATTCTGCGATTGCGGATGGAGCAGATTACCTAGGAATCGGACCAATTTACACGACAACGACTAAAGAAGATGCTAAGAAAGCGCAAGGAACAACACTCATTAAAGAAATACGACGCATAGGCATCGATATTCCAATTGTCGGGATTGGCGGAATAACATCAGAAAATGCAGCTCCAGTAATAAAAAATGGTGGAAATGGTGTAGCTATTATATCAGAAATAAGCTTAGCGGTTCATCCATTGGAAAATACCCGAAGATTATTAAATACAATAAATAACTCTTTAATATAAAATAACTTTTTAAGAAGGCTGTTAATTCAGCCTTTTTTCTATAAAAATACGAAATTCTTAAAAGGTTAGCTTATTTGTCCCCTGTTCGAAGTTTCTTCTTTACTAACCAACGATTCTCTATATTCAATCCTTTAATTGTGTCATTTTATATTGATAAAGAAATAAGATCTATATGAAGCAATACGCTAGAATCACACATGTAATGCTAAAAAGAGGATTTAGTGGAGTTATATGCAAAATGATATACCTTCATTTGGAAACGAGTTATAATAAATATCAAACTTACGTTGGAAATCAAATAGCTTTTTTATTAAACAAAAGGTGATGGGGAGAAATGAATAAATCAGAGGGGTTGGATACGAAAACACTGTTGTTTTTCTTTATTCCATTAGGGTGCTCGGCAAGTCTTGTTACATTATCTCATATTATTATTAATAGTACACTTGTTCGAGCGGACAATTCAGAATTTATTATCGCTTGCTATGCGATTGCGATGAGCTTGTTTGGAATTACAGAACGACTTGGGGTGTTGCTTCGTCAAACATGTTCTTCCTTAGTAAGGGATACATATTCATTTAAGCTAATGTCGAGGTTTACGATTTACATTATCGTCAGTTTAACACTTGTTGCATGTGCTGTTGCATTTACACCTGTTGGGGATTTTATTTTTGCGAACGTTTACGGGGCAAATGACAGAATGGTTGAGTATATTAAAAACATTTATCAGGTGCTCATATTTGTGACGATTTTTTCCGCGCTCCGCTGCTTAAATCAAGGGATTATCATTTATAATCGTCAAACGAAATGGTTAACGATAGGCATGGGTATTAGGCTTGCAGCTATGTATTTATTGTCTTTATTATTTATTTATACAGGACATATAACAGGGAAAACAGGAGCGATTATTTTTCTCGTTGGGATGATGATCGAGTGTCTTGTTAGCTATATAGAAGGCCGTTCATTAGTTCGGAAGATGCCTGAATCACATGAGAATCAAATCCCATCGAAACGAACAATCTTTAATTTTTATAGTCCACTTATGCTCTCATCCGTTATTATCGTCATGATTGGTCCAGCGATCAACGTGTTTTTAGGAAAAACAGCTGATATCGAGCTAGCGATTGCAAGCTATGCGCTTGCTTTAAGTGTTGCCCAACTGTTTTTAAGCTTTTTCTCCTACATGCACCAAATTGTGATTAATTTTTATGATGACCATGAGCCAGAGGTTAAAAAATTCTCGTTTATAATCGGATTTATTCCCTTCATTTTACTTACATTGTTTTGCTTTACACCATTAGGAGCGTTCTTCCTAGAGCATGTCATGGGTGTGAGTGGAAGATTATTAGATGCTAGTTTACAAGTATTAAAGCTATTCATTCTAATGGCTCTAATCTTCCCATTTGTCGATTACTTTAATGGGTTACTAATGATTCATAAGCAAACGAAGGTTACGATCTTTTCTCAGTCTGCAAATTTAATCATGACATTCATTGTATTAGTTATTGCGGTTAAATTTGCATCACATTGGAATGGGATGATTGGTGCCATAGCTCAATCAATGGGAATATTAGCTGAGCTTATAGTTGTCAGTAGTATCGTTCATGTTAAAGAGCGTGGAAAAATGCCATTCCTTCGCATAAAGGGGTTAGGACGTGTAGGTGGCAATCGATAAAGATTTTGTATGAGAATAGATGCTTTGCTTCTTCTTGGGAGCAGGGCATTTTTGTATGATTGAAGAAAAGGGACATTGTAATAGTTTCTATGAAATGTCATTTTTATGCAATAAAATTGAAAGTTTTTCCAATTGATGTCGTTTCAGAACGATTCAATGGTATAATAAATTAAATTAAAAGAGTATGTTTTAAATGAGGGGAATTACGACCATGACTCAGTACACAGCTGCAAATCGCCAGTTTTTTCAACTATTTGAACATTTAACAGACCCAATCATCGTAATCGACACGAGAGGGATCATCGTTTACATAAATGAAAATGCTAAAAATCTTTTTTCTTTGAAAAATGAACATGCCGATGGTCGCCATGTTGATACAATACTTTCAGATTATACGTATTCCATTGATGAAGGGACGAACAAGCAAAAATGCTTTGGGATCAGTGGGCAATCCCAGCTTATCAAAGTCAAAGTAACAACACAACAACTAACGATTGAAGATGTGCAATATAAGATAATGATTATAGAGGATTTACAACGTAATAAATCTGAACAACTGAAGAATGTAAGCAAGGAATTAGCAAATATCAAACTAGCATTAGATAAATCAACAATGATTGCCATTACCGATCCGAAGGGGAATTTCAAGCTTGTAAATCAAAAGTTTTGTGACTTGTCGAAATACAATGTAGAAGAATTAATTGGCGAAAATTTTTGTATATTAAACTCTAATTATCATCCCAAACAATTTTTCCGTCACTTATGGAAAACGATTCGTCAAGGTGAAATTTGGCAGGGGGAAATTTTAAATAAAGCAAAGGATGGAAGCTTGTACTGGGTAGAAACAACTATTGTTCCTTTTTTAGATGACGATGGAAGACCATACCAGTATTTCAGTGTATCAACAGATATTACGAAAAGAGTAACTGTGGAAAATCAACTGCAGGAAGTAATGAAGGTTGATTTTATTGAAACAATGAAAAACCTCCAAAATGGAATATTTAAGATGAAAATGGACGGTAAAGGGAGATTCATTTATACAATGGCTGCAGGTAAGCTCTTAGATGCGATTGGAGCGGATGAAGCAACTCTTTTACATCATACGCCACATGATGTTTTTCCGAAAGAAATTGCTGACTTAAAGTATCGCCACTATAAAGAAGCTTTTAAAGGAAACAGAGTAAATTATGAGGTTGAATTAGAAGGTAGGCTTGTATTTGTGGATATTACCCCTATAGTGCAAGAGGATGCTGTCATTGAAATCGTTGGCTCAGTTCATGATATATCTGAATTACGATCAACCCAAAGAGAGCTCCAGGTAAACCAGTTTCAATATCAATCACTTTTTCAATTTAGTCAAGATTATGTTATATCAGTTACGCCTAGTGGGGAAATCATTGATATGAATCCAAATATGTTGGAATTATATAAAAATGCAAATGGTGCAGTTCCTTATCTCACATTAGAGCAACTAGTCGCTGACGAGGATAAAGAAATGACTGTTCATTATTTTCAGAAAGCGATTGAAGGGAACCCACAAAATTTTGATGTAAATGTCCAAACTCAGAGGGAGAAATTTGTTTTTAATGTAACGTTTCTTCCAATAATCGTTGATAAACAAATTAAAGGGGTATACTCAATTGGTAAAGATATTACAGAGCAGCGGCGGATCCAAGAAATAAACGAATATCTCGCACATCATGATGAACTAACAAAGCTGCCAAACAGAAGGTGGATTGTTAAAAAGCTTGATGAATCCTTACAACAAGCTGAGAAAATGAATCTTCAGCTCGCTGTTTTATTTATTGATTTAGACCGGTTCAAATCGATTAACGATACGCTAGGACATTTAATTGGTGATCAGCTTCTTGAAGAAATATCATCCCGTTTACTTGACACAATTGATCGCAAGAAGCAGCATCTTGCACGATTGGGTGGGGATGAATTTATGGTTCTTTGCCCTGTAATTGATAAACAAGAGGAGGTTATCAATTTAGCAAAAAATCTATTAGAAAAGCTGAGCACACCGCTTCATATTGACGAATATGAACTAATGGTGTCGACAAGCATTGGGATTAGCTTTTTTCCAACATCGGGAATCACTGCTGTAGATTTAATGAAAAAGGCGGATATTGCTCTTTATCAGGCAAAGGAACAAGGGAGAAATATGTACCAGGTTTACACAAATTCGATGGATGATAAACAATTCCAACGGTTCTTTATGGAACGAGATTTAAGAAAAGCAATAATGAATGAAGAATTCATTGCACATTTCCAGCCGCGTGTTGATGCATTGACAGGCAAAACGATCGGTGCAGAAGCATTGATACGTTGGATGCATCCTACGTACGGGTTAGTTTCACCAGGTGAATTTATCCCGCTTGCGGAAGAAACAGGTCTTATTATTCCATTAGGAAAATGGATGAAGCGACAAGTATGTGAGCAGCTAGTTGCGTGGAGAAATGCAAATATTCCACTAATCCCAATTAGTGTTAATATTAGCTCACAGCGATTTTTACAAAGTGGATTTGCTCAAGATTTACGAGATTTGTTAGCAGAATACGAGTTGGACGGTCATTGGATCGAGCTTGAAATAACTGAGAATTCTTTAATGAAAAATGAGGAGTATATTTATCAAACCCTCCTTGAGTTAAAGGAAATGGGTGTGAAAATATATATTGATGATTTTGGGACAGGCTATTCCTCATTTCATTATTTAAAAGCATTTAAACTAGACGGAATAAAAATTGACATGTCTTTCATTAAACATATTTCTTGTCAATCTGAAAATGCTCCAATTACAGCCGCCATGATTAAAATGGCTCAGCAGCTAAATATGGATGTTATTGCCGAGGGTGTCGAAACAAAGGAAGAGCTTGCCTTTTTATTAGAGCAAAACTGTCATCATATTCAAGGTTTTTATTACGGCAGACCATGTGCAGCTATGGAATTTGAAAAAATGTATCTATGATTTCGAGAAGAATCGTGAAAAATGCCCCACGGTTCTTTTTTGTTTATGGGGACTTTCTAGCTCTACAAACTATAGTTATGTTTTGCTGTTATGTTCGAATAGTGTTAATGTTATGTACTAACAATCGATATATTTGTCTATGTAAGAGATGATGAAGAAATGTTGAGATAGGAGTGAAAGAACTGGATAAACTATTTGAGGATTCCTTTAATGAATTGCAGGCAGATATCGTTTCAATATGCTTAGAGTATGTATATGAAAGAGCTAATAAAATATATATTTATTGTTCATATGAAGAAGGTCTTATATCAAATGACTTTTTTTATAATATCAATGATAGGATTGTAGAGAGACATAAACTGAATGATACATTAATCAAGGAAGATGGGAATTTTTCTTATGATGTATCAGTCGAGCGACAAAAAGCTATTGTGAAAATAATAAATGAAAATATTAAAAAAATGATTAAATTATGCAATAAATATAAACATGAAATGCCAACAGAAATAAAAATTGTTTATGATGTACAAGCAAATAAACTAACGGCAGAATATACATATGAACCTGTATATACAAATGATTCTCATAATACTGCACGCTCTATTGCTAGGAATTGGTATGAACAAATCAAGAGTGAAAATAAATAACATATAAAACCAAACAATTATTAACAAATGAACGATTTTCGATTAACTAAAAGTTAATTAAACTAAGTAGAGAGGTAATCTTTGGAGGTAAATAAGAAAAATGCGTATTTTACCAGATGGTCTGGATGAACTTCTTGGAAAAGAAATATATGAACGTAAAGATAGTCATGTAGTAAAGAATGCTTTAATGATGTTGGATGTTGGCGTATCAAATACTTTTCGAGATTTTTATGAACGATATGCAGGCCCTTTTTGGGAGGAACATGTTCCATTTGAATTATTAGATATAGTAGAAGAAGAGAACAATATTGTCTCATATACACTAATTTCACGGAAAGTCCATGATTTTCCTAAAGAGTTCCTAGTGTTAAGTGAAATGTCTGCAAATGCTGTATTAGTCCTTGATACTATTACCGATAAAATTTATATAATGAATTTTGAGGGTAAAGATGAACTGCTTTTAAAAGGAGAGCTAAAGGAATCTTGGACAACGTTTTATGGGTTTTTGGAGGAGTATTTTCATTGTTAGTATGCGTTTTATTTAATTACAACGCTAAGCCTTCAAAGTAGTTTAACCTACTATTTTAATAAATAGGATTTTAGAAAGAGGTAAACTTAGTGACAAAAGATGAGATTGCAAATATATTAGACGGTATTTTAGAGAAAGAACTAGAGAATCTAAAAACACCTTCGAAAAGTGATTGGGAAAATATCGAAAAAAAGTTTGGGTGCCAATTTCCAAATGAATTTAGATATTTTATTGATTTAATGTCTGAATACACTTTTCCTGGAGATAAATTGAATGTTGCTAATGGGAAAACGAATGGAAATGACAATATTGAATTTACTTATGATTATGAGATGAAACAAGGTGGATGGAAGGAAGAATTAATCCCATTTTATAGTATAGGGAATGGTGACTATTTTTGTCTTCATGCAAATGAGTGTCCAATACAAGTGTCTATTATTATTCACATGATGAAACTATTAAAAAAGAGACTGATAGCTTTAAAGGTTGGTTAAATCAATTGCAAACATTAGTAAGTAACTAGATAAAATCTTTTATATAACAGGTAAATTCTTATTTATTAAGAAGAAAAGAAATTGCCAGAAGTACATGATAAAATTGCTAGTAAAACAGAACCTTTTATAAATTGAGGTGTTGAAGGATGATACAACCAGAGGAATTTAATAAAAAATGGGATGTTTCCAAAGATGGTCCACTTATTAAGTTTAATGACGAAGACTTAATCAATTTAAATGTCTCCGATGAAGTGAAAAGATTTTTGACAATAGGAGGTCTACCTGAGAGCTCTCCACCGTATTTAGAGTTTTCTTCTTCGCAATTGATAGTAAGACCTATTTCAAATGTGTTAAACATGCGGGAAGAATTTGAAAAGTATTTGTTTTTGGGCTCAACTAGTTATGGGGATCCGATTTGTATAATTGAGCAGGAAGAAAAGATAGTGTTTCTTAACACCAGTAATCATTATGAGGAAGTATTTATTAACTCTTCTTTAAATCAATTTGCAGAATGTTTATTACTATTTTCCAAAATGATTGACAAGGCCATAGAAGTGAATGGTGAGGATGCCTTTATTGATAATGATATACCTGAATCAGTGATTAATTGGTTAACAGAAGAATTCAATAGAATTGATCCTAAATGTTTAGAAAATGACAGTTTTTGGTTTGTTGAAATCGAGAATTTAACTAATTAACGTGTCGTTAGATATTTTACATAATAAGTTTCCAGAGAATAAGAACGGAAAAACGAAAGCTCTAAAAGATTAATAGGATGAATTATCGTAAAAATTAGAACCTTGATTGGCTAAATGCATTTCAAGGTTTCATTTTAAGTATATAGCTATTATGAGGAGTGAAGATGTAACGTGCATTCAAATACATGAAGAAAAAGGAAATTAAATGACCTTTGACATTCTACCTATCCTTTGGTTGATAACCTACATTTCCTCCTAAATCAACAATTTCTACTTCCTCCATCTGACTAGGATCATCTGTTTGATGCAATCTCTCGTAAGCATCATTTGTGACATAAAGTATTTGATTCTTTAGATGTTCATCCTTTTTCATCAAGACACCTCCCTAATGTAATCATTGTTATAATCTTGTCTTTAACCTTTTTACATATTTTTATACATTTATTGAAAAGAATCTACTTGTTCTTCTTTCAAGCATATAGAGGGAAAAATATTCCTAATGATGGTAAAATAAAATGTGGTTTGACCAAGTCATTCCTAAAAATACATAGATAGGGAAGGTGCTCATAATATGCAATATCGTCGCTTAGGGAATACCGGTTTGAAGGTTAGTGAAATTAGTTTAGGTAGCTGGTTAACGTATGGTGGCTATGTCGAGGAGCAAAAAGCAACGTCATCAATCGATAAGGCATATGAGCTAGGGATAAATTTTTTCGACACTGCGAATGTGTATATGCGAGGGGAAGCTGAGAAGGTTGTTGGTAAGGCGCTTAGCAAATATGATCGCAGTTCCTATGTATTAGCTACAAAGGTATTCGGAAAAATGGGCGATGGTCCGAATGATGAAGGTCTTTCTCGGAAACATATAATTGAACAATGTCATGCAAGCTTAAAAAGACTTGGGACAGATTATATTGATATTTATTATTGTCACCGCTATCATAAAGAAACACCACTTGAGGAAACATTGCGAGCACTAGACGATCTTGTTAGACAAGGAAAGGTACTTTACGTTGGTGTCAGTGAATGGACACCAGAACAAATTACAGAAGCAATTCATCTTGCAGATAAAAAGCTATTGGATCGCATTGTTGTCAACCAGCCAAATTATAGTATGCTCCAAAGGTATATAGAAAAGGAAATTATTCCTGTCAGTGAAAAACATGGCATAGGTCAGGTCGTTTTCTCTCCATTAGCTCAAGGAGTTTTAACAGGTAAATATAAAAAAGGAGAGGCTGCACCAGCGGGAAGCCGTGCTGCTCAAGAAAATTTAGGCGATCTTTACGGAGTATTAAATGATAAAAATATAGATAAAGTTGAAAATCTTAAACAGATTGCTGAAAAGGAAAGCCTCACACTTTCACAGCTAGCTATTGCTTGGATCCTAAGACAGCCAAATGTTGCTAGTGCACTTGTTGGCGCTAGTCGACCTGAACAGCTTGAGGAAAATGTTAAAGCGTCTGGTGTGAAACTAAGTGAAGATACGTTGCAGCAAATTGAAGAAATTTTAGCAGATGAATCTTTTTAAGAGTTTCATAGATGAAAGCAGAAGATTAATTTACATGTGATCTTCTGCTTTTTTATACGAATCTATGCAAAAAAAAATCCGTGAACGAATATTTAGCGTATAATATAGATTGGAATCTTAACTAACAGGAGTATAGACAGATGGATAAAAAAAACAGCAAGTATCGTTGGATCGTTTTTGCTAGTGTATTATTGACCTATTTTATGATTGTCAGTCAACGAACTGCACCAGGATTAATTACAGACCAATTAATGAAAGATTTTCAAGTAACAGCATCAACAATTGGTTTGCTAACAAGTATTCAATTTTTTGCATATGCAGGCTTACAAGTTCCAGTAGGAATTTTATCTGATCGGTTCGGTCCTAATGTGTTTCTAATTATTGGGACACTTCTTACTGGTGTTGGTACATTGCTTTATAGTATTGCCCCAAATGAGACAGTGCTTCTTTTAGCAAGATTAATTGTCGGAACAGGGGATGCAACAATTTGGGTTAACCTTGTGTTAATTTTAAGCCAATGGTTTAAAGGAAATGAATTTGTCAAATTACTTGGTATGGCAGGTATGACAGGAAGTCTAGGATTTTTAATGGCGACCGTTCCATTTTCCATGTGGATTGCCTGGACTGGATGGAGGCCACCATTTTTCACCACAGGAATTGTCCTTTGTTTATGTGGACTCCTACTTTATTTTGTCCTAGTAAAAAATCCCCGTAAAATGGAAAAATTACATCAGCCAGGAAATTCTCTGGCAGCAAAACCAATTCAAAAAAGAGAAAAAACAGGTGTTATTTTAAAAAGGGTTTTCTCTAATCGTCAAGCATGGGCAACCTTTTTATGTCACTATGGTACGGTAGGAACATACGTTGGATTTATCGGGTCCTGGGCAGTTCCCTATGGAATGCATGTGTTTGATATGACACGCTCTGGCGCGAGTCAATTTGTTATGATCGGATTGTTTGGGGCGATGATTGGTGCACCTTTAACAAGCTGGATTTCAAGTCGTTTAGGAACAATTAAAAAGCCATATATTCTTGTCCATATTATTGTTTTCTTAAGCTGGTCAGCATTTTTACTCTTTAATGGGAAGCCTCCGTATTTTATGCTAATTGCTCTTTACTTTTTAATTGGCTATGGAAATGGTGCGAGCGCCTTAACATTTGCCGTTGTCCGCAAATCGTTTGATGTGAAAGAGGTTGGTGTAGTCTCAGGCTTTGCAAATATGGGGGGATTTATTAGTGCTGTTTTATTACCTAGTGCATTTGGAAAAGTATTAGATCATTTTCAAGGTGCAGAAGCGAGTGTAGGGTATTTTTATGGCTTTATGATTCCTGCCCTTTTTGCCTTAATTGGCTTAATCGGTGGTTTATTAATTAAAGAGAAATCTAGTGAAGTTACTCAAAGCAAGGAGATCACAGCCTAGATATCTATTTATAAAAATTGGTAATGGATTTTAAAGGTCCATTACTTTTTTATGTGAAAGATATTCTCTTCCACTTGTACTACAATCATGAAATAGGTAAAGGAATTTTTTTCATGGTATGATAAAGAAAATGATATCCATTTCATTTTTATCATGACTCAATCGAATAACAAATCATTTGTAGCGGACAATAATAAGAGTTTGGCAAAAAAATTTTTCATGAGATATAAGGAGAACATAATGACTAAGGAAGATAATGTCGAAATAGGATGGAATTTTGATAATAGTTATACGCGTTTACCTCATACATTTTTTAAATTACAACTACCTACTGAAGTAAGCTCCCCAAAAATTGTCATTGTGAACAGCCGTTTAGCAGAAACACTTGGCTTAAAAGAACAGGGGCTTCAATGTAGGGAAGGTGTAGAGCAGCTTGCTGGAAATGAAATTCCAGAAGGGGCTTCTCCGCTTGCGCAAGCATATGCTGGACATCAATTTGGTCATTTTAATATGCTCGGTGATGGACGTGCTATATTACTTGGCGAGCATCTAACACCTAAAGGAGAGCGTGTAGATATTCAATTAAAAGGATCTGGAAGAACACCGTTTTCCCGTGGTGGTGATGGACGTGCAGCGCTTGGACCAATGCTTCGTGAATATATCATAAGTGAAGCGATGTACGCACTTGGAATCCCAACGACAAGAAGTCTAGCAGTCATTGCAACAGGGGAAGAGGTTATTAGAGAAACGATTTTACCTGGAGCGATACTTACTCGTGTCGCAGCTAGCCATATACGAGTTGGTACCTTTCAATATGGAGCACAATGGGGGACAAAGGAAGAGCTTCGTCAATTGGCAGATTATACGATAGAACGTCATTATCCTGAAATTAGGAATGATCATGATCGCTATCTTGCATTCCTTAAGGAGGTAATCAAGCGTCAAGCAAAGCTTATTTCGAAATGGCAGCTAGTTGGATTTATTCATGGTGTTATGAATACTGACAATATGACAGTAAGTGGTGAAACAATCGATTATGGGCCATGCGCCTTTATGGATACGTATGATCCAGCAACAGTCTTTAGCTCAATTGATATGCAAGGACGCTATGCTTATGGGAATCAGCCTTATATAGGAGGCTGGAATCTTGCAAGATTTGCCGAAACATTATTGCCATTACTTCATGATGATGAAGAGGAAGCGGTAAATATTGCCCAAGCTGAAATTTCTCATTTTACTGAACTGTTTTATCAGCATTGGAATCAAGGGATGAGGGATAAACTCGGTCTCTTTAACGAGGAAGCAGAGGATGAATCGCTCATTGAGGAGCTATTAAATCTTATGCAGAAATATAAAGCAGATTATACGAATACGTTCCGCTCCTTAACGATTAATGAGCTTTCAGATATAGACTTGTTTAAAAGTGAAGAATTTAGTAATTGGCAGGAAAAATGGCAGGCAAGACGATTGCGACAGGAGCAGACAGAGGAAGCATCTCAGCAGCTGATGAAAAAATCAAATCCTTCAGTGATCCCGAGGAATCATCGGGTTGAAGAAGCGCTGAAGGCTGCTGAAGAAGAAGGGGATTTTACCGTCATGAAGAAGCTACTTGATGTGCTTTCTTCACCTTATTCCTATTCAACTAGTCATGTGGAATATACAAAATTACCAGAGACGACAACGCTCCCATATCGTACCTATTGCGGAACATAACTGGAATTAAGGTTTTACGAAAAACTTGACCATCAAAATGACGTTTAAAATTTTTGATGGTCATTCTTCTTTATCTTCTTTTTTCCACATATGAAACGGGCATTTAGAAAGTTCGCTATCATCATCATGTAAAAAATATTGCTTCCATTCGAAATTGTCAGCATTTCCATATTGATTTAAACTTTGATGGATCCCGGTTGAATCGTATTTTTCAAGTCTTTTACGTATATGCTTTCTAATTTTATGTGCATATGTCCCTGAATGCTCAAATGTTGTCAGCACCCATCTAGGAGTAATTGCTAACATGTAGTCATCAAACTGCCTGCTTTTTCTACGGTAATGTGCTGGTGTTGCACAGTATATAAAATATTGTTCACCATGAAAACAAAACTCCCATAGTGGATCATGAGGGGTAACAGGAATATGCATTGGCCAGGTTTTTTTGTCTAGCTTCGATAAGCCATTTAGATGATTCCAAAATAATTGCTCATATTGCTCGACTGAGTATGTTTCTTTTATTTCTTTCGGTGTTTGAAAAAATACAATCAATGATGTAAATTCCCCAAATTCCTTTGATGTTCTCGTGTATTCGGTTAATAATTCTGCTAGCTCCTCAACTGAAGAGATGCTTCTTGGGTCACCTAAAAATCCGTAACGAAAATGGTTCAATCGATGTCCTTGCGTAGCGGGGATACATGGAAACAGCTCTTGTTTATTTGTCATTTTCAAGATGAATTTACTTAAAACAGATTTTTCCCAATTGCCTAAACCATCTAACGATTCAGATGTATATAAACGATTCAATTGAATCACCTCCTCAAGGCTCATACAGTATACGGCAGAGCACTTTACGAGGTGAATGTCCAGCATTTTAACTTTTGTAGATGGGGATTGTTAACATAGCTCTAAGTAGCATATTAATTAAAAAAGCACCACAAAAAAATTGGGTGCAGTGATAGTATTAAGAATCTCATTTTATCCTTTATATAAAATGGTTTGGGCAACGCCAATAAAATACTCTGATTCTACAATTATATGATTTAAAACTACTTTTGCCGTTTGATTTCGTTTGATAGGTTCACTTTCTTTCATAAGCATCCGGCAAAAATTTGTAAATTCCTCGCTTTGTTTTAAGCAGAACGTGACAAGCTGAAGCACGTCCTGATAGAGTGCAGGAGAAACTTGTCCATTTGAACGATTCACAGTTTCAATGTATCGAATAACCCTATGGTGAGCTTTAGCAAATTCGTCCTCCCATTTTTGTAGATCCTCCACATATTGTTGCTCAAGGTTTTTAACTAGCTCGCGAATGACAACTGTGTGCTCTTCCTCCTGATGCTTCCAAAATTCAGCCTCATCTAATACACGTAAGGGCATTTGGTTTCCATAATAAAATTGCATAAATATCCTCCTATTAATTGGAATATCCATTTCTCTATTTAAGTTTTATTCAACTAGTTTAAAAAAAGCACCAAATTAAGAAAAAAATCCTATTCATAGTTTTCTTAAGTACTACATACATTTAGGACAAGCATAGATAAAGAGGTGAAAAATATGGCATATCCAGGATCGAAGGGTTGGTTTGTTCAGCAGTTAAAGTCAAAGGGGATTAATCGGCACCCAATTGATAGAAGAAAGATAGAATTGCATAAAACATCAGTTTTACGAGGATTGTATTATGATATTGTTGTAAAAAAAGCGAAGTAAGAAGAGAGAAGGGCAGTATTTTTGTTTATTGCCCTTCTTTTAAGTAAGTATTTATTTCAAACATGTGCTTTACCACGATCCAATTGAAACAATTGGTGATATCGTTTGTTTGTCTTCATAAGCTCGTCATGAGAGCCGTGCATTGTCAATTCACCATGATCTAGGAAGATTACTTGATCCATTTTTTCAATTTGGATCAAATGATGTGTAATCCAAATAACGGTTTTATCTTTAAGAACATCAAATACCGTGTCCATTAGCTTGGATTCTGTTAAAGGATCTAGCCCAATTGTTGGCTCATCAAGAACAACAATCGGTGTATTTTTTAATAATATTCTTGCAAGAGCAATTCTTTGTCTTTCCCCACCAGAAAAGCGTTGTCCGGTTTCCTCCATTTGTGTATCAAGACCGTTCGGAAGTGACTGAATATAATGAGCTAATCCTACTTGTTTGACAATCTCCTCAATTTTTTCGCGGGATGCATGCTCTTTTCCTAAGCGAATATTATTTTCAACAGTTGTCGCAAAAAGATATGGCTTCTGATTTAAAACACTAATGATGTCATAAATGCATTCTCCAAAATGTTCTGGTGCGAAACCAGCAATTGAAACTGTTCCAGATGTAGGAAGGAGGGAGCCTTGTAATAATTGAATAAGTGTAGACTTTCCCGCACCACTTTTTCCAAGTATCGCTAACCTTTGTCCTTGTGGAATCCTAAGTGAGATGTTATTTACAGCATTTTCTTGTTGATTTTGATAACGGTAGGAAAGCTGATTCAGTTCTATCGTTACATTTTTCAAAGGAATTTTGCTAGAAATGTCTGAACGTTCCTGTCCGTTATTTGAAAAACGTTCAATTCGGTCAAGCCTTTTTAATGCTTCTTTATAAGATTGAATTTTCTCAACCGCATTGGAAACAGGAAGTAGTCCCTCAACTATAGGTAATGTTACGAGCGTAAAAGCAGCTATATAGCTTGGAGCAAATTCACCTGATTGAACCATAATGCTTGCCCAAATCGTCATAGAAATCATAATGATCCCTGATAATACCTGTAGATGTAATGTTCTTGTTTGATTCCAAAACACAATAGAGCGATCAATTTGATTTTTTGCAGATTGAGCGTTTAAAAATTGTTGAATAAATTGCTCCTTCTTTCCACTTATCATCCAGTCCTTTATACCGAAAAGCGTATCTGTTAACGACTCATAAAGCTTAACATGCCATGATTTTTGTTCTGTTTGCCTTGTTTTAAGCAAGTATAAAGATAGAAGAGGATATACGAAAACAATGATACCAAGGCATAATGCGATAAATATCGCAAATTTCCAATCAAAAAAGGCAAGTGTTACATTTGTTATAAAGAAAACAACGATTGCGCTAATAGTTGGAAAGACTGTTCGGATATAAACATCCTGTAGATGTTCAATGTCATTAGCAAGAGTACCTAATAAATCACCTGTTTTAAAACGATTATGAATGAACAAAGCCTGTGGCTCAATCATTTCATATAGTTGAACACGCATTGTACTAAGAATCTTTAAAACAGCATTATGACTTGTTAATCGTTCAATATATTGGAAAACTGCTCGTGAAATCCCGAAAGTACGAACACCTACAATAGGTACATATAATAGTAAAATCGTTTCAGGCTTGAGTGATGCCTTTGAAATCAAATATCCTGATGTAAATGTGAGCAGTGCACTTGTCAGGATCGTTAGTACAGCAAAGAAGATGGCGATTATAACCGATTTTAAATATTGTTTCATATAAGGATTAATAAACTTCTGATATAGCTTCATTTTGTATGTTCCCTCCAATGAAATGGAAGTAATGTCCTTTTTTCTCAAATAACTCTTCATGTGTTCCGATTTCGACTAACTTGCCTTCGTTGATAACGAAAATAATATCCATGTTTTTTATCCAATGGAGACGATGGGTAGCAAAAAAGACGAGCTTGTTTTCCATTAATGGAAGAATCATTTGTTTGATTTCATGCTCTGTTTCAATATCTAAATGGGCAGTTGGCTCATCTAGTATGAGGATTGGCTGGTCCGTTAATAAAGCTCGAGCCAATGAGATTCTTTGTTCTTCACCACCACTTAAGCTCCGTCCACCTTGACCGATTTTTTCTTCGAGGCCATTTGGAAGGCGATTGATGAGTTCGGTTAAGCCTGTTATATTAACGACATTTTTTATTTCCTCGATTGTTGCCTTCGGTTTGTTCCAGCTAATATTTTCAGCAATCGAACCAGAGAAAATATACGGGTGCTGTGGAATATAAGAAAGCTGTCTTTGCCATTCTGTAACAGAAAAATGGGGGAGTGAGATTCCATTTATTTTAATGTCACTCTCGTTAGGAATCGTAAAGCCTGAAATTAGATCAATGAATGTTGATTTTCCTGCACCAGATGCCCCAATAATCCCGACTTTTTTATACCCACTTACTTTAAACCGAACATTTTCAAGGAGATTGCGATTTTCATCGTTTGATCTTTTAGTTAATTGGTTGACTGTTAATGTAGATTCTTTATTCCATTTTGGAATGGCTAACGTTTCATTAACTACTGGTAGACTATCCTCATTAAGCAATTCATTGATTTGTTTTCCTGCTTCTTTTCCATCCATTGTTGCATGAAAGTCATTGCCAAATTCTCTAACAGGTGCAAAATATTCAGGTGCTAAAATGAGCATCGCGAGGGCAGTTTCTAGCCCTGTTGTCCCATTAATGAGCCGAACACCTAATTCAACTGCAAGAACTGCTACGGACAGACTTGAGAAAAAGGTAAGTGAAAATGTTGAAAGAAACGCCACTCGTAAAGTCCGATTTGTTGCAATTCGATATTTATCACTTACTGTAGCAATTGCCTTCGTATGTGATTTGCTCCTTCCTAAATAGGTTAGTGTGACAATCCCCCGTAACGAATCAACAAAATGACGGGAAAGTAATCGGTATGTTTCCATTTGGTCATTAACCTTTTTTTTTGCTACTAGACCTAGTAAAGCTAAAAATACAATCATGACAGGCATTGTAATTGTAAGGACAATGCCTGAGAGGATATCTGAATAGAAAACGTATAATAAGATAATTACTGGAATGAAAAGCATTGAAATGAAACGAGGAATAAATAGCTCAAGATATTTTCGGAAATTTGGAATACCTTCAAGAGCTAAAGTGATTATATTTCCTGTTCCATTCTTTGAAACTTTATTAGGACCTATTTCAAATAGTTTTGATAACAGCTTCTTTTGTAAAGAAAATGCTGTTTTTTCAGCAAAGCGATAGCTTAATCTTTCTTTAAGCCATTGCAATAAATGCCGAGTAGCAAATAAACATATAAACATAAAGAAATAGGGAAGGACAGCTGTCCAAACTGTCCCTTGAAACATACTCGTAATAATTTTTGATAAGTAAATTGCTTGAAGAATGATTGTGAAACATTGAACAATCGTAAGTACACTAATGATGCAAAATAGTTTTTTGATTCCACTATAGCTGATTAATTGTTTATCCATTAGTATTCTAAATGCTCCTTATCTGTCACTCGTTTTCGGAATATATAGTAGCTCCATATCGTATAGACTAAAACGATGGGTACCATCGTCAGTGCAACAACGGTCATGACTTTTAACGAATAATCACCAGATGCGGCAGCATAAATCGTTATGTTGTTTGCCGAATCAAGCGAGCTTATCAACACATTCGGGAACAATGTAACAAAAAATGAAGCTGTTACTAAAATCATAATTAAGCCGGTCATTGTAAAGCTTAGCCGTTCTCGTTTTTGTTTCAATAATGGCAAGAGGAGAAGGTAGAGCAAAATGACGGCACCAAACATCGGAATAATATATAAGCCTTTTTCAGAAAATGCTGGTGTATATAAAGCTGTTAGTGCAACAAAGAGAACGATGATAGCGCCACATGCATAATAGATTTTTTTTGCTTGCTCACGAGCACGCTCTCTTAATGAATCAGTTGTTTTTAACGATATGAACATTAAACCGTGTAAATAGGATAAAAGGACAAAAGCGATCCCACCAACAATTGTATATAGGTTTACAATATCAGTGAAGCCTGCGTACATATTCATCTCTTCATCAATAGGTAACCCTTTAATTAAACTTGAAAATAATACACCAACTAGAAACGGTGGGAGTATGCTTCCAAAAAATATTGACCAGTCCCATGTTTGTTTCCACTTGTTCATTTGTGCTTTCCCTCTAAATTCAAATGAAACTCCTCGAGCAATTAGGGCGAGAAGTAGAACGACAAATGGAATGTAATACCCGCTAAATAACGTTGCATACCAATGAGGAAATGCTGCAAACATTGCACCACCCGCAGTGATTAGCCATACTTCATTCGCATCCCAAAAAGGGCCGATCGTATTGATGAGTACTCGTTTTTCCATTTCATTGCGGGCGAGGAATTTTGTACTCATTCCAACACCAAAATCAAAGCCTTCAAGAAAAATAAATCCGACAAATAACAGACCAATTAATAAAAACCAAATCTCACTTAACTGCATGGTCCAAGCCTCCTGTGCTAAAAGGGTCTGAAGCTGAAACATCTTCTTCTTTTTTTACATATGGTCCTTGTTTAATAACTTTTACAAAAAGATAGACCGTTGCTGCAAATAACAATGTAAAAACGATTAAAAAGGCAATTAGCGAAAATAGAATTTGTCCTGAAGAAACATTTGGACTTATCGCTTGTGATGTTTGAAATAAACCATTTACAATCCATGGCTGACGTCCAATTTCAGACATAATCCAACCAGATGTATTTGCGATAAATGGTGCAGCAATCATGAACACCATAATTCTTAAATAAATAGGGTGGTTTTCTGGTTTTCCCCATTTGCGATAAATTAATCCTAGGAACGTTAGCAATATCATTGCACAGCCGAAACCAACCATAATTCGGAAGCTCCAAAATGTTGTTTTGACCGGCGGAATATAATCACCTTCACCAAATTTTTCTTCGTATTGAGCTTGGATTGTATTCATCCCTTGTACTTCACCTTTGAATTCACCGTATGATAAATAGCTAAGTAAATAGGGAATTTTTAAGCTCATTGTTGTTTCTTTATTTTCAGTATCGATATTCGCAATAACCGTCCATGGTGCTGGATCAACTGTATCCGCATATATTCCTTCGGCAGCAGCCATTTTCATCGGCTGTGCTTCAACAAGATAGCCTGCTTGAGAGTGACCTGAAAAGGCAATCCCTAAAGAAGAAATACTACCGACAATTAAGGCGATTGTCATGGAAGATTTGAAAAAAGAAAGATCCTGCTTCTTTAATAATTTCCAAGCACTAACACCAATGATAAAGAACGAACCTGTTGCAAGTGCTGCGAAAATAGTGTGTGGAAAGGCGACAAGTACCTTTGGATTTGTGAGCACAGCAACTAGATCATTCATAAGTGCCCGACCATTTTCAAGCTCGTATCCAACTGGATTTTGCATGAAAGAATTCGCTGTTAAAATCCAAAATGCAGAAATGATTGTTCCAAATGAAACAAGCCATATACTCGCTAAATGTAATCCTTTAGGAATTCGATTTTTACCAAATACCCAAATGCCAATAAATGTTGATTCGATAAAGAATGCAAGCAATGCTTCAATAGCTAGTGGTACACCAAAAATATCTCCCATAAATCGAGAGTACTCTGACCAGTTCATTCCAAATTGAAATTCCTGGATAAGTCCAGTCACGACACCGACAGCGAAGTTAATTAAGAAAAACTTTCCCCAGAAATCGGTCATTTTTAAATACTTTTCTTTTTTTGTGACATAATACATTGTTTGCATGAGTGCAGTTAAAAAGGCAAGACCGATTGACAATGGGACAAAGAAAAAATGGAATATTGTCGTTGATGCAAATTGTAGTCTTGCCAGCATAATCTCAGTCATTTGAATCCCTCCTATGTATTTTCACTTAAAATATAGCACCAAAACTACTAAAGGAGATTGTGAAATTGTGAACATACTTTGAAGCTATTGTTACAATTATTTGTCAAGACTTTTCAAAGATAAGGAATAATGAACTATTTAATTATAGATAAAATGTAATGTTTTTTTGGAGGTATTTGGTAAGAGGGAGCTTCACTCGATCATTTTCGATATAAAGAGCTCTTTACTAAACTATTGTTGTTTTTCAGCTAATCAATGTAAGGAGATCAGGGGATTATCTGTATATCCAAAAAATTAAATTTTTTCACGTTATTTTTTATATAATGACTATTGTATGCAGTGTTTATAGTGTAAACTAGAATTATGTCGAATTTAATTTAATAATTCCTTATGGAGGTTTTCACTTAATAATGTCTAGTCACTTTCAAGATTCAAATTTAAAAATATTTACATTAAACTCGAACCAAGCATTAGCAAAAAAAATTAGTGAAATTCTTGGGATTGAATTAGGAAAAAGCTCTGTTACACGCTTCAGTGATGGGGAAATTCAAATTAACATAGAAGAAAGTATTCGTGGTAGCGATGTCTTTATTATTCAATCGATTAGCAACCCTGTTAATGAGCATTTAATGGAGCTATTAATTATGATTGATGCATTAAAGCGTGCTTCAGCTAATACAATCAATTTGGTAATTCCTTACTATGGTTATGCAAGACAAGACCGTAAAGCAAGAGCTCGTGAGCCGATTACTGCAAAGCTAGTAGCGAACCTTCTCGAAAAAGCTGGTGCTAATCGTGTAATTGCTCTAGATCTTCATGCACAACAAATTCAAGGTTTCTTTAACATTCCAATTGACCATTTGTTAGGTGTACCTATTTTAGGAGAATATTTCTTAAATAAAAAGTTTGATGATATTGTTATCGTTTCTCCAGACCACGGTGGGGTAACACGTGCCCGAAAATTGGCTGACCGCTTAAAGGCTCCAATTGCAATCATTGATAAAAGACGCCCAAGACCAAATGTCGTAGAAGTGATGAATATCGTAGGAAATATCGAAGGAAAAACGGCAATTTTAATAGATGATATCATTGATACTGCAGGGACGATTTCATTAGCAGCAAACGCACTTGTCGAGAACGGCGCTAAAGAAGTATATGCTTGCTGTACTCATCCAGTTCTTTCTGGTCCAGCAATTGAACGAATCCAAAATTCAAAAATTAAAGAGTTGGTTGTGACAGACTCTATTTTACTTCCAGAGGAAAAACGTATAGATAAAATTGTTGAGCTGTCCGTAGCTCCGTTAATTAGTGAAGCTATTAAGCGCATTCAAGAAAATTTATCAGTTGATGAGCTTGTTCAATAAAACAATAAAAAAAATATATTTTAGGCACTATATTAAATAAATTTACTGAAATACAGAAAGACGCGAGAATTGCTTGCGTCTTTTTTTTGTCTTTAAAAGACTTACTGAACATCTCTAAGGAAGCTTATTACATGCAAAGTAAAAAAATGGATAGGGTATAGCGAATTTGGACAAATTATAACAAAATCGAATTTTCGATATGGATAAATCTTATTTACCACCAGATTAACTTCTATTGATGAACATATAAGGAGGGAATAAATGATGGATACTTCTCATAACACAAAATTAACGGGTCCTGAGATCACAGGCTTGTGGACACAATATCAATCAGATTCTTTAAATCTTCGTGTTAATACATATATGTATAATAATCTTGAAGCAGAAAGTGATGATATTAAAGAAATTTTCAAGGATGCGATTACGACCTCAGAGAATAACTTGAGTCAAATTGAAAGCATTTTCAAACGAGAGGGTTATCCTGTTCCCCAAGGATTTACTTCACATGATGTTTATTTAGAAGCCCCAAAGTTATATTCAGATGGATTCTGTCTTAAATACCTCCATGAAATGACGATTCATGGAATTTCGGCATATTCAGTTGCAATAACAATTGTAACTCGTAAAGATATGCGTCTTTTTTATGAGGATAAGATTCGTGATGGCATTAGTTTGTATAATAAAACAATTGAATTACTACTTTCAAAAGGCATATATCATCGTCCTCCATATCTTCCAAATGCTAGTGGAATCGATTTTGTAAAATCAAATAATTTCTTTTCGGGATTTTTTGGAGATAAGAGAACCTTAAACGGCAGTGAGATAACGAATGTGTTTTTTAATTTGAAAAAAAGTATTGTCACTAAAGCATTATTAATAGGCTTCTGCCAAGTTGCCAAATCAAAAGATGTCCGAGAAATTTTGAAAAAGGGACTTGATATTAAGTCAAAACACATCAAGCTTTTTAGTGATGTTTTAACTAATGACAACCTTCCAGCACCTCAATCATGGGATTCGGATGTAACTGACTCCACAATGCCACCATTTTCAGATAAATTAATGATGTATTTGACAGGGTTTTTGTTTAATACAGCAATTTCTTACTATGGTGCAGGATTAGGAGCAACGATGCGATCGGATTTAATTGTCCATTATGAAAGATTTATCCTAGAGGATTTAAAGTATGCTAAAGATTGGAGTGACATCATGATTAAAAATCAATGGATGGAACAGCCTCCGAAAGCAATTGATAGGAAGAGGCTTGCTGAAGAATAGCTTTATAAAAAAACAGATCGTTTGCAAAAATTGTTCTATAGTTTGTTTAATATTTAAGCTGGTTTTTGCTTTCGATAAACAAATTAAACTACAGAAAATAAGAAAATCTCTGAAGACGTAGTGAATCGTATGTTCACAAACGTAAGGGTAGAGCAGTCACCTTTATCGAAGAATTTAGCAAAGGAATAAATGAATGTGACAAATCCAACAGAAAAATTGCTATGGTCAATTGCGTTTCCAGGTTTCGGTCAATTTTTAAACGGTAGGTTTATTAAAGGGATCACTCTCACAATATTGGAACTAATCGTTAATGTTCAATCCCACTTTAACGAAGTCATTATCTCTAGTTTTCACGGGGAAATTGAACAGGCAATTTCACAAGCGAATTATCAATGGTTAATGTTTTACCCATGCCTGTATTTTTTCTCTATGTGGGATGCTTGGAAAGATGCTGGAGGTGGTATAGAAAGGTATTCCTTTCTTCCCTTTGTATTCGCTGCTTATTTCGTGACCGTTGGAACCATGTATTCATCAACATTTAATCTATTTGGAATAACTTTTGGACCTGTTTGGCTACCAATACTTTCGGTAATACCTGGCATAGCTGTAGGGTATTTATTGATGAAATTATTAAGAATGTTTGTAAGAAGTAAAGAAGGATAAATATATTTTCTTTTGCTTAACATTATAAACCTCTCCTTTATTAAATAAAGGAAAAGTAAGGCAATTTAAAGAGAAAAAGAGGTGTTACATGAACAATCAACTCATTTTATGGGGTGTTTTTATTCTTCCGTGGGTTACGTTATTTTTCATGAAAAAGGAAGATGTTAAACGTTATATGCCTGTCGGTTTGTTTGCTGTTTTTACAAGTGCAATTATTCTTGAAATGGGTGTTACATTAAAATGGTGGGTATATTATGAAACTGCATATCCATTGAGAAATATTTCCTATCTTTATGGAGCAATTCCAGTGTTTACAATGTGGATATTTAAGTTTACCTATGGGAGATTTTGGTTGTTTTTATGTTCTGATTTGATATTAAATATTTTCTATACTTATGTGTTTGAATATTATTTCTTAGGTAGAAGAAATATAATTGAATTTTTAAATATGAGTCCTATGTTAGACGTTATTGCAACGACAATTCTTGGAGTTATCATATATGGATTTCAAATGTGGCAGGAAGAAATTTTCATAAGGACAAATAAAAAAATCGAATAAATTTCGTTCCTACAACAATTTTACTATGAGCACGAAAAAATGCAAAATATCGAATCGGTTAGCCAAATTAAATGAAAGGCTAACCTAAATTTTCATTAATAGGGATTAACAACCTAAGCCTAAAGTTATTTGGATAGTGTGTAGGATTGGAAGCTGAAATGATAGAAACTTCACAAAAAAAGAGGTTAATAGCTTAAAAGGAAGATTAATAAAAAGCTAAATTTAACAATGAAGTGAGGAATATTAATGGATATTAGGAATATTGCTGTGGAGGATTATGATAAAGTAATCAATGTTTTAAACGAGTGGTGGGGTGGAAGACAGATGACCCATTTGCTGCCTCGACTATTTTTTGAACATTTTCAACCTACAAGTTTTATAGTTGAAGAGAATGGCCATTTATCTGCCTTTATTATCGGATTTATTTCACAAACAGATCCAAATCAAGCCTATATCCATTTCGTTGGTGTTCATCCTAATTTAAGGAAAAATGGTGTAGCAAGAAAACTTTATGAATTGTTTTTTGATCAGGTTCGCCTCTTAGGGTGTAATAAAGTACACTGCATAACATCTCCAATTAACGAAGGATCAATTGCATATCATAAATCAATGGGGTTTTCTGTATCGTTAGTGTCTGATTATGAAGGAATTGGTCAAGACAGAATTTTATTCTCAAAAGATATATAGAATGCTGAAAACTCGTTTTTAAAGGTGGAAATTGGCAAGCAACAAAATAATGGTGGTAAATCAAATTGAAAGAATGCTGTTTTAAAATACATTTATCGATAGAAGAAGCAATATATCGTTATTGTGAATCGATAGATGAAGAACTTGAATTTGTATTAAATGAATATGGCGAGTATGTCGATAAATCAATTCACGTTTCTTCAAGTGATGATGGATGGACTAATTTTATAGATCTCGTGGGAGAAGGATTTTCGGGGTTATCTAGTGCATCATGGCTGAATCTATCAAAGAATCAATCAGTCACATATGCATACTTCGATGATGATCTTAATGCAGAGCTTATCGTAATCGAAAATGGTAGATTAATACGAGAATTTTTACTATATGAAGATGAATCAGATGCTAATGTGAATGTCGGAAAAATTGATTTTGAAAAAATATCTCCAATAAAAGATTGGAACGATGTAGCAACTTTTCTTGAAATGTAATAAAAAAAACAGTAAATAAATCGTTACACTGTTTCATGGAGCTTGGTAAGAAAACCTAATATATAAAATTTCACGTTTGATAAATATCTAACAAATGAGGGTGTAAAGCAAATGAATTTAATTAACAGGAATTGAAGTGCAAATCGTTCCTATAGATGGATGCAAAGCTATTCATGAATTATATGAAGCTAGAAGGGATAAAAGAATTTGGACATACTTACCGAAAACGATGGAAACTTATGATGAAATGAAATCGTTTGTTGAAGAGACTCTATTTAGAAAAGAAGCTGTCATCATTTGCTTATTTGAAAAAATAAAAGAAAGTACCAGCCAGCAGGCTGGTATTAACATTTTACATTGATTGTCGGTCCTCATATCGGTAATCATCGTCAGCGATATTTCTTTTGAGGAGACCGAAGAAATTTTCAATTTCACGTTCGGCACTTAGGAGAGAGTCTGAACCGTGAATTACATTTTCTTCTTTTGTATTTGCAAAATCTCCACGGATCGTACCAGGTGCCGCTTCCGCTGGGCTTGTCTTACCTATCATGAGACGTGAAACCTCAATTATATTTTCTCCTTCCCATACCATTGCAAAAACTGGACCAGACGTAATAAAATCAACTAATTCACCGAAAAAAGGCTTGTCTTTATGTTCCATGTAATGATATTCTGCCTTCGTTCGATCAATTGTCATAAGCTCTGCATTTAATAATGTGAAACCTTTTTGCTCAAATCGTTTCATGATTTCTCCAATTAAACCTCGTTTGACCCCGTCAGGCTTTACCATAATAAATGTTCGTTGTAATGTCATGCTTTCACCCCATAGTAAAATTCGATTAAGAACCAGCTGCAGCTGACCTTCGTTAAAAGGTTGATTCTATCATTAATTATGGGAAAAAAATGCAATTCCCAAACACATATCCAAAAAATTAACTAACAAAATAAAGGACGATAAAATATGAGCGGTTACGAAAACTATGTTGCTTTTTAGTAAAGATCGGAGTGGTTGATTGCACTAAGGATTTCTTTTGGGGCAAATGCGGAAGTGTTCTTAAAGTATTCATAAATCATCATTATATTTTAACAGAACAATACTAAATTTTTTATATTTCTCCAATCTTTGGGAATATTATTCCATATGGATTAAATAGGAGGATATACGATGAAATTTATAAAGATGAAGTATTCAAAGCCATTGTTATTGTTAATGCTCGTTCTCTCTTGGTTATCATTTCCTTTACTAGGAAAAGACACGATTAAAAGATTTTTACCAGCAGGAATATTTATATCACTATTAGTTACAGTAGAGGATGTCATTGCTAGAAAACGAAAATGGTGGTGGTGGTACGAGAAAATCATCCCTAACGTATCAGGGATCGTACCTTTTTTATGGGGACCGTTCTTAATTGGGTCAATGTGGATATTAAAGCTAACCTATGGAAGGTTTACTTTTTACACGATTTTAAATCTTATTATTGATTCAATCTTTACCTTTTTCATGGTTGATTTGTTAAAAAAGCTTGGAATTGCCTCGTTAATACGCTTAAGGAAATACCAATTATCGATGCTATTTTTCATTAAATCATTACTCTTATATGGATTTCAATTTGTTAAGGAAAAAATTCAATATATAAGGTATTGATTATAGATGCCATATATCCGTGGGAAACAGATTTTACACTAATTGTGAGACTTTTTCAAAAAATTTCCTTCCATATATATGTAATATATGATATATTACGAATATACGTTCGTTATTTTTTTTGTGATTATTGGTACGTATGTTTATTTAAGAATGAGGCTTACTGAAAAGAAGTGATATAATGAAAATGCATTGGGAGCAGTGATTTTGTGGCACAAACTTACTGAGAAATGCAAGCATTTCAGAATTCATGCTTTCAGAATTGGCAAAGACTATATCATTTATGCACATTTAAAAATCGGAAAATACCTTTCCTATACTACGGATACACTCTAGGGTAACCCTTTCCAAACTAGTTCACAAGTTGAAGTAGCGGTTACACTAAATGTTACTGAGAAATCAAAAAGAGTTTTTGAAAGGATAGTAAAATAATCATGCAATTCAAGAAACTCTATTTCGTTCTTCATATGCATATGAAAAAGATAAGAACCTATAAATTTTGACAGTTACAGAAGTCTAAGGTGCTTTAAATTGGAACATTTCATTTCAACTATTACACCTATCCTTATTCAAAACTTACCTGTAAATTCGTTACTTTATTATACTCTTTAACAAATTAAAAATCTTATCCTCTATTATAATCTGTAAGGTAGTAGTTGAACAAAAGTATATAATTGGAGTTATAAATTTAGAAGGGGGAACTACTAGTGGGGGAAATTGTTGGATTTGAAATAAGTAGTCAGGATCCGGAAAAAGCAATTACATTTTATTCTAATGTTTTTGGATGGGATATTTCTGAACAAAATTGGGATTACTGGGCTATTTCTATTAATAAACATTCAGGTGAAGGTATCAATAATGCTGGTATAAGTAAAGGTCCTGTTGATTTTCCACACGGTATACGTATGCAAATTAAGGTAGATTCGATGGATGAAGCTATTACCAAAGCAAAGGAAAATGGGGCTAGAGTAGTTAGAGATAAGATGGAGTTTGATGATTTTTATCTTGCATACTTGATTGATCCTACAGGAATAGGCTTTGGTCTTATTCAATCAAAATAAATAACAAGAAGGTACACAATTTCATATGGAGTGCTATTGAAATTATAATTATACTAGATTCATAAATTCTAGGAATATATACATAGTGAGAAAAACGACAAGGAGCAACTGTATTTAATGGGAAAAGTTGATTATATTAGGTTAACACATTTTTCGAATGAACATTTAGAAGTATTAAAATTCTTTGAGCTTCCAAGTGAACAGGAACAGTTCACTTCTTTACCAAGCAAGATCTTGGAGGTGACAGATGGGCAATTTCGGATTGTTATTTTAAGTAAGACTACACCTGTAGGTTTCTTTATCTTACATGCAACTGAAAGAGTTCAGAAGTACTCCGAAAATCAAATGCGATGCTGTTAACGTCCCTATCTGTTAACCATGCACATCAAGGCAAAGGCTATGCTAAACAAGGCATGCTCTTACTTAAAAGTTTTGTTAAAGCTGAATTTCCTACATGTAATGAAATCGTCTTAGCAGTAAACCATAAAAATGTTCCTGCACAGAAATTGTATAAAAAAGTAGGCTTTAAAGATACAGGTAAGCGGAAAATGGGACCAATTGGGGAACAGCTTATCTTGTCGTTATCATTTGATACCAATTAACATTTGTTTGAGCGGCTTAGTTCAAATGAGAAGTAGAGCATATTCAATTAAACGAAAAGAAGAAAGCCCCAAAAAGGATAATAAAGCTTCCATTTACCTTTATTTATTTCCTTTTATTAATCCTAAATCAACTAAGTCTGCACCCATTTTGCTCGTTTTCTTCACTATGCTCCAATTAACCTTATGTTTACATAGGCCAAAATGTATAAGCTGTTCATACCATTAAGCTTTTTCTCTAATACATATCCTTTCGTTTTGTTTTATTTAAATAAAATAATGGGCTGCCACAAGCAATTATTATATCCATTTCAAGTTAGCAAAACGAATTGTCGAATAATTAAGGAGTAATTATGAACTATGAAAGTGTCATACACCAAATTGAAGTTGCAGTTAACACGATCATCAAAATCATCGATAATTTATCAGAAGTAGATTTGCAAAAAAGACCAACGCCTAATAAGCATTCGATTGGGGAATTGCTTGAGCATTTGGCGGTAATTTGTGAAGCTGATTGGCGTATTGCAAATGGTGCGTCTAAAGAAGAAATGGATGATTTTTATTCAGGAGTATCTTATAAAACGTTAGAATCAATAAAACAAGGTTTACTTACAAATTTAAAAGCATTAAAAAATAATTATAGGAACTTATCAGAAGAAGAACTTTTAACCGAAACAACATCCTATTGGGGTTTGACTTATTCAAGGTATGAGTGGCTTTTGGAAATATTGACTCACGTTTATCACCACAGGGGGCAATTACATGCGATGCTTGTCCACTGTTATAATCAGGATCCAGGAATTCCTATGTTTGAATAATTATTCTCCAACAATCAAGTAATAGGATTATCGTTTATGTTGATGAATAATAGGCATTGTTCAATATCCTAAAAGAATAAACGAATTTCGAAAGAGAACCATTTATTGTTTTTTAAAAATTATAGTATGATTTAGTTACACAATGTAAAAATTGCTTCTAAAAACTTGGCACAACTGGATACAAAATGAACGTCCAGACTCAATAACAAAGGCAATCTTGGAACTTCTCGATAAAGTGGACAGTTGAAAAGTTTTTAGAAAAGTTGTTGCAAAAGATGAGGTATATAAGTAGAAATGGACCGTTTTTATTTTAGGAGTAGCATATAAAGAGAAGGTTTTCTTACGGATTTTAAAGCATAAAATAATATTTCAGATGAAGAACTCTTATCTGAAACTACGTCCTAATGTGAGCCTAGGGCATTTGTGGATTTTCATGGCAATAGTTAAATGGAGCAACGTAGGAAACTAAACACGTTACTCCTATTTATTAAATGAGACGCACACTTTTTAAGAAATGAATGACTACTTTCTCAAACTTGAAACAGTAGAGACATTGAAAACTAAACATGATTCCTTAAGTGGATTATTAATAGTAATTGAAATTTAGGTTACTCTCTTTCCTTTGCTATTTCTTTTCTATTAGGGGCAAGCGGTGGTTGTTCTAACCACTTGTTTTGTACCATTAAATCAAACCAATTTTTTGTAACCCTAAGATTATTAAGAATTGTACTTTCATAAGCAGTCACAAGGTCTGTCCTCATGGATGATGCTAAACCTGCTCCATGATAGTTTTGTGCAGCTTGGAACAAGAATCCCATATGATATAGCATTAGCTTGTCGGAAAAAGGAGATTCCGTTGATGTTGTCACCTCTGTTTCCCAGGATTTCGGAACTGGTAAATTATCTGCTTGCATAATTTTTGTAAAAGTTTTAATTTGACCATCTGCAGTGTTTTCAACATCAGATAAAAACTTTCTGACTTCTTTAGTTTGCGTGACTTGACTAAATGCGATAGAAAGTGTTTTTGCCATAATACTTTTTTTAAGGTTGAAAGAAATGCTAATGATTTCTGTCGCAGCTAATGTTCTGCCTTTACCAAAAAATCCATCTTTGAAATCCTTACTGGAAACAAATTGAGGATTATTAGCTGGATAAAATAATGGGTCTCTTTGAAAATTTCCTTTTTCAAGTAATAACTCAATTGTTTGATGATACATCTTTTTCGCTTCACTATCACATGAATCGTAAAAATACCTTAAGTCTTTTCTAACAGAGACACCCAATGCAGTGCTATGTCCAAGCAATCCATGTAACGTCATAATATGTAAATAATTCAAGCAAAATATATCTGAAAACAATCTCGGTTTACCTTTAAAAAAATCGGATTCATTAAATCCAATTGGAGTTGGAAATCCTTCATTTTCGATAAAAGTAGCAATTTGCTGCTTTTGTTTTTCGAATATTTTTATAGCTTCTTCAAAAAGGATTTTAATTTTCTCGTCCTCAATAATAGTAACCATATATTTATTTACTACATCAGTCATCGTTCCGAAAATATATTCACTCCAAAGTGTTCCTATCTCAGATGATGTAAGCTTTATTTTATTTTCATCCACTCTATCACCTCATTGATTGTTTTTATTTAAGGCTTATGTATCAATTCTTTGTTTTGCTTTCAAACTAAAAATGTAAATTTTTTCCACCCTTTAAATTATTTAGTCCAAAAACTTAATCATTAGAGTGTGACCTTTTGTCAAATAATCTCTGCATTCTTTATACGTAATTTTTTCCATCATTTTAGATAACATCCCTACTAGAAACCTTGTCAAAAGTTAATGTGTCCAAAATCAAATATTCTATGTATTCTTCAATTGCAAGATTGAAAAAAATTTTTCTTATAATCCTTGGGGTGCAAGGTTGGGAGAAGAAAAAGGGTCATTTATCTTAATTTATATAGACATTTCCATATATATACTGATAGAATAGTCTGAAATATATTAGAGGTGGAATAGAATTGAAAAAACGACTAGGTTGCTTACATGCCCATTATTCAAATATTGAATATATCGAAAGTGCATTTTCCTCATATGATATGGAATTAATCCATTTCGTTGATCCAGGATTAATGTATCGAGTTACATCTGACGAGAATTTTCATTTAGTGGAAGCTCAGAGGAAAGTTAACGAGCAAATAGAGTGGATTGCCAAATGTAATGTTGATGCGATTCTCATTACTTGTACAAACTATATCGCTATTTTACAGGAAGAACAATTAACTACGTCAGTTCCAATTATAAAGATTGATGAACCTTATTTTGAATCCATTTGTAATATCAAGGAACCTCAAACAATTCTATTTACAAATCCTGCAACTGTTAATGGGACAATAGAACGTCTCAAGGAATACGCTTATAATCATCAAAAATCAATAGATATAGAAGTAATTGTTATAAACAATACATTTGATTTAATCATGCAAGGCCTAAAAAAAGAATATGATCAAGAAGTTTGTAAATTTCTAAATAAAAACATTCATATTGGTAAACCAATTTCAGTTGCTCAATTATCCATGGTTGATGCGTCTAAGGAAGTTGAGCGTATGACGACTAAGCATATCCTAAATCCTTTGGAACCATTAAATATATCCATTGTTAATCAGTTAAATCTAAACAAAAAATCAGTAATAATCTAACATTTTCATATTTATGAAAGGGGTAGCTTTACTTCAAATAGTGGTAAAGCATTTTTCGTTTTCAATTAAAGATGTCTTTCGTTTACGTGATTCCATTACATAAATAAGCTGAATTAATGGGGAAATGGAATTTAATACTGAATTTCAAAAGGAGAATAAAAATGCAGAAAATAGGACAATTAGAGGTTTTTAATCTAAACGAATTAATTAAGGATCAAGATGAATATACAAATTTTATTGTAAGTGAAGTAAATGACCATGCTCTTAGGTTAGCCGTAATTAATGGAGAATTCCACTGGCATAAGCACGAGGATTGTGATGAATTATTTTATGTATTAGAAGGTGAACTTTTCATAGATATCGAAAATAGTGAAACAGTTTCATTAAAACCAGAAGATATCTTTCTTTACTGTCCCAGCAAATACAATGCATCGTACCCGTTCAAATGAACGGACTGTTAATATTTGTTTTGAGAAGGCAAGTAATGATATAAAAGGAGACAATCGATAAAATTTAAAAAAGTTAAGCTAGGATGCTACAAAATATGACGTTTTAATGTGCTAAATTTCATATTAGTAATTATAGGAAATAAATTTGTGATAAATCTATATCCCCCAGATTTATCAATTTGAAGGGAGAAAAGAATTTCATGAACAGTCCAATTTAATATATCCCTTAATTCAAAAATTAATTGAAAAATTGGGGATATAAGTTGAAATTGAATAAAAATTTTACTTTATTAATGATCGGTCAGTCTATCGCCAATATCGGTGATGTATTATATATAATCAGTGTTATCAGTGCGATTTTTGAATTAACAGGTTCTGCATTTGCTGCAAGCATTGTTCCATTTATCATTACTTCATCGATGTTTATTTCAAGCATATTAACACCTCTTTTAATCAGTAAAGTAAATTTAAAGTGGTTAATGGCAGGATCACAAATTGGTAAAACGATTTTCCTTGGAAATCTGGGGTTAGTCTTAATCGATTTAACATTATCTAACTACTACAAAATCCTTCTTTTTTTTATACTATGAAAAAGTAAATTGTTAAATTGAAATTATTTTAACGTCTAAAACAGAGCGTCTTCTAAGCGAGTAGCAAATGTTTTTATTGTAAAATACAAAATATAATAGTAACGGGATTGATAAAATGACTTTTCAAATTACGGACGAAGTAATTGAAAGAGTATTTTTCAAAGATGGAAGCTTAAGAGATATTTATGTAATTAAATTAATAAGGTTTTAGAGCTGTCTTTTTAGACAGTTTTTTATTTGTACCAACTTAGAATGTTTGTACAATTAGCTAATGTTTGAATTTTGGAAAAATTTACTTGTCAAAGACTATAAAATGGTGTAAAATTACACTAATTCATACAAATGGTAAATATATGGGGTGTTAATATCGATAAAGAGAAAGCAGTTGAAATTATATCAGCAAAAATTCGTTTAATTAGATTGGAAAATAGATATTCTCAAGAAAAAATGGCTGATATTTTGGGGATTTCCAAAAAGACTCTTGTTCAGATTGAAAAGGGGAGAGTGTTAGCAGGATGGTCAATTTCAGTAGTTATTTGCTCCTTATTTAGGGACAGTGATGTATTACAATCTGTATTAGGGGAGGATCCTCTCGAAGTGATTGAGACGATTGCTCATAATAGAATTGATAAACCGCAGGATAAGACAATGGGGGGAAGAATCTGGTGGAAAGAAGTCGATAAAAAAGGAAGTTTTCGGTTGCAGCAAAATTTAGTTAGTAAGCATTATCGAATAATTGATGAACAGCAATATCGATGGTTTAGTTCATTTGATAAACAGGGGGCTTTAATACGATTAAATGAGCTTTATAGTGAGGAGTGAATAAAGTTTGAAAAGACTTCTTATTTTTATATTGTTACTTCCTATATTTGTATACAGCTTTTTTGCAACTTCTTGGGTAGGTTCATATATGATGATTGAAGAAGATTGGGAAGAACATAGGGTATTCACTTCAGAGCTTTCTACAGAACCTCAAGAAATTTTAGAAATAGACAAATATACTTTTGCGTTTAAACATGAACCGATAATGAGTATAATCTGTATTTTATCATTCTTCATGTTAATAGGCATTTTAACATCTTTCTTAATGAAAAAATTACGTTTTTATAAAACATCTTAAAATGACATATATAAATTAAAGGGGTGGATACTTTTGATATATGTATTAGTTTGGGTTATACTTCCAATCACAGTTGTTTTGACATCTATACTCTTTTCAATATTAACTAAAAAGTGGTTTGTAATGCCTATCATCACATTTTTAATATTAAGCTTCCTTATGGTAACAATCTTTAATACTACTTTCTTTATTTGGGTAGCATTGTTTACAATTCTCTCACTAGCTGTAAGCTTTTTGAGGCTATTTATAAGGAAATTAGTTCTTAATTATCGATAATTATGGACCAAAAGGGGCTTTTTTAATATGGTTGTTTCCGTATAGAGGAGGCAGTAAAAATACGGGGAAATGTATTTAAAGGATTCTCGGAATTATATAAATCAGATATTGTAGGTTCTTACTGGAATCATTCTACAGTTGAATTCTTTGGTGTGCAAAAATTTTAAATAAAACGGGCAAACAATCAAACTTCATTAATAAACGTGTTAAACTTAGAGTAATAGAAATAACCCTGTTCAACTCACTGTACAGGTTAGCTCCAGAGTCTTTGAATATTAAGGTGTAGTGTGTTTTAGGAAATAGTAACCAGGAGGATTTTAGATAATGTGCGGTATTGATTTTGTTATGGCAGTTACAGATAGAGAAGCAACTAAGGCGGAAGAGCATGTCCATTTTGACGAAACGATCCAACAATATCTACTTAAGGAGTTTGGAAAGGAGCGGGCTTTCGATTTATTATTGAATTTAGACCTTTATGGAACAGATATTATCAATACAAAGGACATCCCTAAGCTTATTAAAATTTGTGATATGTTATTCGAAAAATATGACAGTGTATATGGTCCTGAACAAGAAATAAGGAACTTTGTTAAGGAATTAAAAAAAATGTGTGAAGAAGCATTAAAGTTGAAAAAACACTTATATGCAATTGGTGAATGAAGAACGTTTAATTTCTTTGAAAGGGAACTTTAGTTAACATGTAAATCCTTATATAATAAAAAAACTCGCAAATTTTCTAGTGCGAGTTTTCTTGTTAATGTATTAATATTTTGATTGCATAGCAGCAATATTTACGATAGCACGTGCCTTTTTTAAAACTACTCGTTATAAAAAAAGATACGTTTCGAAACGCGTACCATTAAATAATATTTTAAGAATAAGATAATCTTTTCAAAGAACAATTACTTGCTTCTTCACGCAGTTCAGGTGCATAATAGCTTAATTTTTTTATAAAATAACAGGTTTCCGGAAAATGATGTTCAAGGAACCTTAAAGTTGATTTGTTCAAAAGCTTTTTTTCTTTATATCTAATCACCATATTATAAATAAACCTACTCATTTCAAGAGTCGTTCTTCCGACTTCATGGGCAAATTCCATCTGGCGAGCAAAATTTGGTTCTTTAAACCGTAAATATCCTTTTAAGTGGTGATTTTGAATCATAAATGCTTGATAACTTCTTATATAGCCACCAGCCTGATTAGCTGCCATAATTTCAATCGGATCAAGTAAGTCCTCAAACAGCAGAACATGTCCTAATTGATCCTCTAACCATAAGTCCATTAAGTCTACTAATGGTAGTGGAACAGGTTGTTTCCCTTTGACTAAGAAAGTCAAAATTCGTAGGTATTCCTGATTCTCAGCAAGTGTTCCATTTAAATATGTAGGAGACAAATTTAAATTCACTTTATTATCGATTCGAAGTGATTGTAGCTTCCCTTCAAATTCATAATAGCCTTTCGCAACTGGCCAAGCTCTGTTTGCAAAGTAAACAAGCGTTTCATCATTATGAGCTGCTGTTCTTGGAATCGTATTAAGCGTGGAAATAAGCTCACCAAATAAATGAATATACTGCTGAGAAATATTTACATATTCAACTTCACTTACAGAAAGATGGTCTCTCACAAAATAAGCATGATCCTGTAAAATTTCTAACCAAAATAAATGCTCATCCCAAATAGGTATTATATTGCTTGTCATCTATCTCCACCTCTATTAATTAGACATTTTTCCCACCAATTGCTGAACTTAGATTTCGAATAACCATTATTTATATATTTATGATTGGATCGGGATAGAAATGAATCTATCGTAACATTACCTAAAATTATTAAAAATCAACAAATTATTTCAAATATGGATGGAGAGTGACGAGTTAACACAAACAGTTATGAAATATATGGTAAAATCAAGTGGATGGATAAAAGGAATCTTGATTTTATTAGACTAAGAGATTGTCTGTTTCTTTTGTTTTAAGTACATTCCACCTTTTAGTTAGTGGAGGATACTTTTCATTTTTGATTACTAGAAATCTCGAACTATTTAGAAGGTAAGGGTAATTTTAGGAATTATCTTTAGAGCAACTCAGATTATACAGGAGGAAATAATGGTTAAAAAACGTAGTAAAAAATTTGTAATAGTCTTAGCAATTTTTATTTGTTTAATCGTTTATTACTTTTCACAGCTTAATTGGATTTCGGTTACAAATGAAGCTGTTCAATTGGAGGATTTGCCAGAGGAGTTTGACGGCTTTAAAATCGTTCACTTATCAGATCTGCATAATAAACAATTTGGTAAAGGAAACAATAGGTTGGTTAAGAAAATTAATGAAATTGAACCAGATATGATTGTCATTACGGGTGATATGTTAAATAACTCACATGATATTCCGAACAATGGTGAAGTTCTAATAGAATTAGTGGATAACCTGAATAATAATTATCCAATTTATTATGTAACAGGTGAACACGAAGAAGGTTTATATTACGAGGATAGAAATAAATATCAAGTGGCGGGTACAAAAGAAGCATATGAAGAGAAACTAAGAAATCTTGGTGTTGAAGTACTAAATGATGAACAGGTAATTGTTAAACGACAAAACGCAAAAATTAACTTATTTGGATTAAAGGAGCATTTATCTGGAGAAATTCAAATTAACGAACGATTAGGAGAACCTGTTGAAGATGAAGTGAACATTTTACTATCACATAGACCTTTTTATTTCGAAGAATATGCAGATTGGGGAGCAGATTTAGTATTTTCTGGTGATACTCATGGAGGAATGATACGTTTACCTATTATCGGTGGATTAGTTTCAACAGAAGGCTTTTTCCCTGAATTTGATGGCGGTTTATATCATAATGAAAAATCGATTATGGTTGTAAGTAGAGGTTTAGGTAACAATCCAATCCCACTTCGAATAAATAATCGACCAGAAATAATTGTCGTGACCTTAAAAAATAAATAGTATTGAATATGTTTTTCGTTTATATATAGTCCGTTAGAAATGAACTGCTAACGGATTAATTATCATTATTTATGAGATAAGGTAATCGTAGATCCCACTCAAAGATTTTTTTTGAGTGGGTTTTGCTTATAAATCATACTTTTCTAAGATAAATTACAAATACTAAAAAAGTAATAAATTCCTCGGACGCTTTTGATTTTTCCTACTGTCAATCAATGAAATGCAGTGAGCCAATCGTTCGACCCCTGTCTTAATTTTCCTCATCTCTACTTGAGAAATACTTAATCGAACCAAATTATCCTTTTTATATTCAGGTAAAAACATTCTAGAAGCATCATCAACATATATATTCTCCTCATTTAGCATATGTACGACTTGCTTTGCTGTCACATTCTGAGGCAAGCTGATGGATAGATAGAATCCTGAAGTAGGCTTAGAATAATGAGTATTTTCCGGAAGCAATTCTTCACATGCATCTTGAAGGAGGCTCATTTTAGTATAGTATACCTCTTTTATTTTTTTTAGATGACTATTAAACATGCCGCTTTTTAAATAGATTTCAAGCGCACCTTGAGAAAGGGCAGAACTGTTAAAATCCGAACTAAATTTATATCGCAAAAAATTATTCATCATAAGAGTAGGAAGAACGACTGTCGCAATCCTTAATCCCGGAAGAAAAATTTTTGAAAAGCTTTTTATATAAATCACTCTCCCAGATGGTTCAAAAGCAAATAATGGGTCTGATTTTGCATTTGGATCAAGATCCCCTAAAAAATCATCTTCCACAATATACACATCGTATTTTTCGGCTAACTCAACAATTTTTTGCTTTTCCCTATTTGTATAACTATGTCCAAGAGGATTGTGAAATCTTGGAATGATATAGAAAAACTTTATATCATTGTTGCGAAAAATGTATTCGAGACGATCAAGATCGATTCCGTCCATTGATAACTCAATTCCGAAAGCAGTCGCTTGGTGGAGATTGATGGACTCGATAATTCCGAAATAAGAAGGCTGTTCTATCAAAATATTGTTTTTACCATTCGGAAACGGCATCGCAACAAATAAATTAAGGGCTTGCTGTGAGCCAGATACAACCACCAATCGCTCAGGCTGAGTAAACACCTGTAAATTTTGCAAGTATTTCACTAATTGCACTCGTAATGTGAAAGACCCCTGTTGATCAGAATATGTAAAAAGCTCTTCTTTATATTGTTCTATTGCTTGGTTCATACAATGTTGAAAATCAAGATAAGGCATAACATGTTTATCTGGACCCGCAGACAAGAAATCAATCACTTCATTTTCCTTCGTCTCATTTTGATATTCATTCACGACAAAGTAGCCACTTTTCGGAACAGAATAAATCAAATGCTCCTTTTCCAATTCGACGTATGCTTTAATAACTGTATTTTTACTACAAGAGAAATGCTCAGATAACTGACGAATTGAAGGAAGCTTACTGCCTGCAATAAGTGAACCATTTTCTAGCTGAAGTTTTATTTCTTCCATAATCTCAATATACTTTGAGCTCATATCTTGCTCCTTCCTCATTATCTGTACCAGGACAGATGGGTGAAAGAATGGTTTTATTCTATATGTGTACCTAGTAATATGTAAATTATATCAGAACTGTTTTATAAAAAAACAGATAAATGGTACAGAGTTACTTGAAAATAGGTCTGTTTAATCTTAATCGTTTATTTCTGCAATGGTGTTCGCTTTCCGGGGGCAGGGAGCCTCAACTGCGTTAGATAATGCGAGTCTCCCTAAATCAACATTAAGCTTAAACATAGCCTAAAAACAAAAAGATAGGGGCAGGATTTGATGCAAAGAGAAAAAATAGGGTTATTATTAGGATTAGTAGGAGTTATTTGTTTTAGCTTAACTCTTCCTTCTACAAGTATTGCAGTAAAGTATTTTGGAACTACGGTCGTCGGTTTAGGAAGAACAGTTGTAGCAGCTTTTTTAGTAGCTATCGTTTTAATTGTTCGCAAAGAAAAACTACCTTCCCTTCGTCAATTCAAAAGTCTTATTATTGTCGCAGCAGGTGCAGTATTAGGTTTTCCTCTTCTTACTTCTTGGGCAATGGATTCAATGTCTGTTTCTCATGGAGCTGTCGAATCAGCCCTGTTACCATTAGCAACAGCAGGATTTGCTATGCTCAGAGCTGGTGAAGCTCCTTCACTAAAATTCTGGATATCAAGTGCAGTCGGTTCTTTAGCTGTTATTGTCTATGCAGTTCATCTTGGCTTTGGCCGACTGCAATTAGCTGATTTGGCTCTGCTAGCAGCAGTAATGATACTTGGTCTTAGTTACGCAGAAGGGGGGAGGTTAGCAAAGGAGCTAGGTAGCTGGCAAGTGATTGCTTGGGCAATTATAATCGGTGCTCCATTTTTTATTATTCCAGTTGGGTTAAACATTACACCCGAAATGATTCATGCACCTATTCAAGCTTGGGTTAGCTTTATATATCTTGCGGTAGTTAGCCAATTTCTTGCATATGTTGCGTGGTATAGTGGAATGGCTATCGGCGGAATAGCAAGAGTCAGTCAAATTCAATATTTACAACCATTTTTAATGATTCTATTTGCAACGGTATTTTTAAATGAATCGATTACACTATTCACGATAATTATAGCTGTAATTGTTGTCTTTTCAGTTATACTAGGCAAAAATGCTCCAGTCGCAAAAAAAGGGGTAGTTTCAAAAGAAAACTAAATTAATGTTCAAAAACAATAATAAAACTATCATAATATGAACATCTTTCCCTCCTATTATGTAATTAATATTTTAAAATAGAAGTATCGCGACATGAATATAGCCAAATTCCTAAGCTTACAGGAATTTGGCTTATCTTTTTAATAAGTTAAAATTAAAGGAAGCTTATTATTTAGCTGGTAATCTATATAAATTCTCAAGGGAATCCACATTGATTACGGTTTTAGCACTCATTCTAGCTTTCTTTATTAAGAGAGTAAAACCAAATTATGAAGATAAGACAGATGAAGAAGTTGCTGTGAAGTAAGAGGTTGGTAAAGAGTAAATACTATGTTGAAAAATCTGGTGATGCTTAGCTCGAGCTAGCCCCGCTCGACTTTTTTAATTATTTAACAAATGAATTTACTATTCATTAAATTAGAGCTACAATCAGCTTTGCAAGGCAAGTGAGTAAGCAAAATATCCTTCGCTATGCTAAAAGCAAGGCTGTTATCAGCTATCAAAATGAAGGGAATTATCTAATATTCACGGTGAAAAATGACATCAAACAGGATAGTAAAATTGCTGTAGAAAAAATATTTATGCGTTTTTATACAGAAGTCACAAGTCGAACAAACATTGAAGCAAGCGGGTTAGGGCTTTATCTATCAAAAAAATTAGTTGAAAAGATGAATGGGAAAATGGAAGCAGAGCTGAATCATAATTGGTTCATTCTTAGAATTCATCTTCCCATTAATAGAATCCAAGCTTAATTATTTTAGAATGGCCCAGTGTTTTGATTATTTCTCAATTTTTTCGTCAACATTTTCTACCAATGTTGACTTTTTTGAAATTGTTGAAATTCATCTAAATGAAAAAGAGGTTGAAGGGAAAAACGTAATGACAGTATTCGTTGTTCCCGCTTCTTAAGGGCATAATCACTAAATTTGCCTTAATTTTTGAGATGAAAATTTCTTTTATAAAAATTTACAATTAAAGCTTGAACCTACAGTTACGTGAGGCAGTAAGATGAATTTATCCATGAAAGGTAATGAAAAGGGAGGAAACAAGATGGATAATAATCTGACATATTCAATTGGCGAATTCTCTGAAAAGACGGGTATTTCAATACGTACCTTGCATTATTATGATGAAATTGGTTTACTTAAAGCCAAAAAACACCCTAATTCTGGCCACCGTCGATATTCGGATAAGGATATTCTTACGCTGCAAAAAATTTTGAGTTTTAAATATTTAGGCTATAGCTTGAATGAAATTTGTAAAATGATAAAGGAATCAAGTTTTAATTTAAGCTTAAATGATTCGTTACAGATTCAAAAATTGGCGTTTGAAGAGAAAAAAGAACAAATCGAATCTGTATTAAATACGATAAATCGTACGATTCAATTGATAAAAGATGAAGGTGAAGTGGATAGTACTATTTTAATCAGTTTAATTAACAGCATGCAGACGGAAAATGAACAACAACGATGGCTGGAGCAACATACAACGAAGGAAGTGGCAGAGCAGTTATTTAACAAGGCTGAAGAAGAAAAATTAGCATCAGATAAAGAATTTATTTGGTTTTCAAAAGAAGTAAAAAGGTTAAAAGGGAAACCATTCCACGATCAAGAGGTACAAGAGTTAATAAGTAAACATTTAAAATCAACATTTGAGTATGTTGGGGAAGAAGCTGTGAGCTTCATACAGGGTATCGAAGACATAGAAAAAGAAAAATTAATAAATACGATCCCATCCCCTTACACGAAGGAAGAAGAGGATTGGTTAAATCAAGCTATGGAGTATTATATGATTCACAATGTTATGAACGAGAAAAAGACAGAATAGCAACAAAAACGATTTTGTCATAAATATACTTAATCATTAGATAGCGTCGTTCAAAAAGGGAGATTGCTTTGGCAATCTTCCTTTGTTTTTGAACTTATACCTTTAAAATTATTTGTGATGGAAAAAAGGTTTCGCAATCAGCTAAATCGAAATATACATAAGATTATAATTTGAAATGAGTTGAAGTTAATGGACTTAAAACAACGAAAGTCTTGGAATGAAAATCATAAAATGTTGAAAAATCTATTAAATAAACCTGGAGAACATTTACAATCTATTAAATTATTTCTCTCTCAGCATTCGTTGCTACATTGTTCCTCATTAATTGAAACTGACCAAATCACATTGGAAGATGTACTATTGAAGAATTTAGCTGAAAATACGTTTTAGACATTATCCTGTATATAAATGCCTTATTATTCTATAGAACAGCAGTTGGAAAGCAAGCTCACCAAGTCATATCAACATTGCGACCTGGGCAATTCAAGGAAAAAGTCGAGCAAAAAAGTATTAATCGATTATTTGAAGAAAATGCTGTTTCAGAAAAATCAAAATGGTTAGCAGACTACTGAAGCAAAAAAATCATAGCAGGATTAATATTGATGCCTGTAACAAGACACAACTTCATCCATTTGAATAAATGTATACACATAAAAGAAAGATTACAAAAGGAGTACATTAAATCTAAGGTATAAAATTATTCGTTTTGAAAAATTGGAACATCAAAAGACTAGACCAGCTAAAAATCAAGAAAGGTTTCAAAATAGAGGAACCGCTCTTGATGGATAGGACAAGTAGCATTTCTAATAGATAAGCTACCTGTCCTTTTTAAGGTTATGAATACTAAGTCAGGAAAACGAAATTTCATGTTAAGTAAAATTACTATTTGATCGTATTATTTAGGTGGGAAATAAATGTTAGGGGGGATACTGATGAAAAAAACGGTATCATTTTTTATAATATTCATATTTGCATTTACATCATCAATACAAGCATTAAGCTGGGCTTATCCTTTTGTTGTTTGGGATGGAAATGTGTATGAGGTTAAACAAGAAAAGCTAGTAGAGAAAGAGATAGGCGAGTGGATAGGAGAAGTAAAAACACGCCCTAATGATATGACAGGAGAATACTATGGAAATGCTTCAAATGCTTATCCTAAAGGTACTCCTTATTATGAAATAAATAATATACCCACTGAAAAGGCTATTGCTGTTAAAGTAAGTGAAAATAGGTGGCAAAAAGCAATATATTCTCATGAAGCCCCTTTTCATTGGTTAGATTTATTGAAAATAATTATACCTATCATCATTTTTATATCAATTGCCATATTAATTCGTTTTCGAATAAAAAATAATCGGAATGGATAACAACAATATAAATGATTATTTTCAATAACTTTCTCTTAATATTACAAGACCTTTCTTAGTATTAACAAATTAGTTATAACAGCAAAGAAAACATAGCAGTTCTATTATAGACTACTAAATAAATGCAGAATGTACGCTAAGGAGGGATAGGTTATGCTTGGATTACCAAAAGGTGAGGTATTTTTAGTTCCTTGGACAAGTGATTGGGAAAGAGAATTTCAATTAGAGAAAAAGAGAATCCAACATATAATTGGTCAATATATAATAAATATTCATCATATCGGAAGTACAGCTATAAGGGATTTAAGCGCAAAGCCGATTATCGATATCGCTATTGAGATTAAGGATTTTCAGGATGGAGATAAATGCGTTAAACCATTAGTTGAAATTGGGTACTCATATAAAGGGACAAATGTACTGCCAGAAAGACATTACTTTAGCAAAGGAGAGCCAAGGACACATCAAATACATATGTACCAAAGTGGTGATGGGTATTTACTCGAACAGCTGAGATTTAGAGATTATTTGAGAGATAATGAAACGGCAAGAAATCAATATGAAAAACTTAAGCATGAATTATCTTTGGTGAGTATCGGTAATAAACATAAATACGCGGAAGATAAAACTGAATTCGTTAAGTCTATTTTAGAGAGGATGAACAAAAAAAAATTAGATTTACTAGTATGAATCCTTGCCATGGAAGGTTTATTAACGGGTCATATATATATCTTTTCTTCAGTTAATTGAGTAAGGAAAATCGGGATCATGTTATTTATCGTTGACAACTAACATTAATGAATTTTATAATATTTTTTGAAATGGAATAATAAAACCTATATTTTTAGGCCGTGGATTTTTCTAGAGGTGTACCTCTATTTTCGCCACACAACTGTCGAATGACAATTGTGTGGCTTTTTTAATGCGAAAAAAGGAGGATTTATTTTGAAAACTTGGCATTATGCATTTATTGTTTTTTTAGGTGGATGTTGTTATGGGATATTATCTACATTTGTTAAGCTTGCTTATGCAAATGGCTTTTCGGTGACAGAGGTCACAGGGGGGCAATACTTATTTGGATCATTGATTTCCTGGGGGCTCGTTCTATTAACAAGAAGGAAGAAAATTTCTCAAGGCCAAACGATTAAACTACTATTATCAGGAATTCCATTTGGCTTAACAGGAATATTTTATTATCAATCACTGCAAACACTTAATGCTTCATTGGCGATTATTTTACTATTTCAATTTGTTTGGATTGGTACACTTATTGAGTGGTTATTCTATAAGAAAAAACCTACAAAAGTGAATATACTTTCAATAACGATTCTGCTAATCGGCTCAATTTTAGCAGCAGGTATTGTTTCAAATGGTGGAATTGCTTTATCATGGCAAGGGACTATTTGGGGACTGCTAGCTGCAGTAACGTTTTCAACTTTTATTTTTCTGAGCGGTTCAGTTGGAACAGATGTACCACCACTATTAAAAAGTGCGGTTCTTTCCACTGGAGGATTAATCGTAGTATTTCTAGTGTTTCCACCAATCTATCTAGTTGATTTACCGGTCTTACTAGGGGTTGCACCATATGGATTACTTCTTGGATTTTTTGGAGTAGTACTCCCACCTCTATTATTTTCAATTGGGATGCCTCATATTGGACCAGGACTTGGAACAATATTAACGACATCAGAGCTTCCGGTAGCTGTTTCAATGTCAGCACTCGTTTTGAAGGAAGATGTTGGTTTGGTGCAATGGGTAGGTGTTGTTCTCATACTATGTGGAATTATTGTCGGCAATGTAAGAGGAACAAAGTCTAATAAGAAGGTTGTACCTGTTCAAAATAATTCGGTATCAAGTGCTTCTTGAAAATTGGTCATTTATACTCTGCAAGGTACCTATCGAAATATGGTCACAACTTCATTTATATAGAAAATAAGTTGAGATTTAAACAAGGAGTTGTATTGGCAGCTCCTTGTTTTATTTTACAGAAAGATTAGGTAAACTTATGAATACACCTTATAATAATAAAAATGAGAAGTTTATTTCTTGATTCATTATGCTGAATTTTTAAAAATTGGATTTTTACTATTAATATTGTTTAATGTTTTGCAAATAACAAAACTTTTAGACTAGTAGCCTCTTAAACAATAGGAATCAAGTTAAATTAATATGACAATTTAATTAAAGATTCAGGAAATGCTTGAACTATATAAAATAATACACTACAATACGTAGTGGAAGGTGATCTGATTGGATATAAAGAAGTTCAATTATTCTGGGGAAGGTCTCTCAAGATTTTTTGGTCCACTTGAAGCGAAAATACTCGAGCTTCTCTGGGAAGGGGAGGAATTGAGTATTAAAGAGGTTCAACAACGACTTGAAGTTGAAAAGAAAGTAAACTTTAATACTGTCATGACTGTAATGAAAAGATTAGTAGATAAAGGTGTTTTACAGAAACGAACAAAGGGAAGAACTTCTTTCTTTAAGCCAATTCAGTCGAGAGATGAATTTTTTGAAGCGCAATCAAAAAAGCTTACGGAAAATTTGCTAGATGAATTTGGTGGTGTCGTCATTACACACATGCTAGATTCATTAACAGATGTCGATGAAAAATTGATGGACCAATTAGAGCAAAAATTAAAGCAGTTGAAAAAGGATAAAACATGATGTGGTGGAAAAAAAAATCAGTATACCTTTTAACTCTCAGTCTACTTTTAGCAACATGTGTATGGATACAAATGGGAATGTTTTTGACACATTTGATTTTTGGAGTACATATTAACTTAAACTTTTTTAAGTTTTGTTTAAGTTTATTTCGAGAGAATTCAATTTATTATGTTATCGCAATTTCGATTATTAATGCGCTAATTGCTTTTACATTAGTATTGACAGTATACAAAATAATTGAGCAGTTTATTATGTTTTTTAGATTAAAAAAGAGAATATTAATTATAAAAGATAGAGAGTTAACGAGAATTTACAGTGAAAAATATAGGCTCAAAAATGAAATATCAATTGTAAAGAGTGAACAATCACTTGCTTTTACAATGGGAATAAGACGTCCATCAATTGTTTTATCTACAACTTTAATTGATTTACTAGAGGAAGAGGAATTAAAGGCAGTAATTGAGCATGAAAGATTTCATCAAAATAATCGAGATCCGTTAATGATCTTTATTCTTCAAATCATCGCTCAGTCGTTATGGTTTATTCCGCTAACGAAGTGGTGTTATCAAAATTACAAAATCATTTGTGAAATTCTTGCAGATGAATATGCGATTAGGCATATGGGTTCACAAATAGGGTTAAGTAGTGCCCTCCTAAAGCTTATTCGACACCATCTTGCTAATAAACCTGTTCCGTTAGCCGTTCAGTTTTCAGGTGAATCGATTAACTATAGGCTGCAGCAATTGGTTAGTCCAAACAGAGACATTCCTGTAAAAATAAAACCAATTTCAATTTTTATTTCTATTTATGTATTGCTATTACTCATAGGCATGATGTTTATTACTCTTGCCTAAAATTTTTTATAAATAAACACTACAAAATGTAGTGTAATAATTATTAGGAGGAAATACTTTATGAACAAAACTGGAGAAATTGGAGCAGTTATTTTAAGGCTTGTGTTAGGTTTTACTTTCTTTATGCATGGGTTTGACAAGTTTCAAGGGGGAATTGAGAATACGGCTGGGTTTTTTTCGTCCATTGGCCTGCCTGGATTTATGGCATATATAGTAGGGGGCATTGAAGTAGTTGGAGGTCTAGCTTTGATTATTGGTGTTGGAACAAGGGTTATTTCTGCTATATTTGCTGTTATTATGCTTGGAGCGATTTTGATGGTTAAAATCGGAAATGGTTTTCTAGGAGGATATGAGCTTGATATCGTTTTAATGGCAGTTGCAATTTACCTTTTCTTCAAAGGAAATACGATTTTAAGTATTGATTCCATGCTACCTAAACGGTCATTCAAAACAGTTGAGGAAAAAATATAAAAATATTCTAAAGGAAAAGCCGGATGGCCCCTCAGAAGGATGAAGCAGTACTTTCTTTTCTAATTCTAAATAGATTAACTATCGAAAAAAACTTACTCGTTTAAAAAAAAGGAAGGTCAATAAAATGAAAAAGATATTAATTTTTGGCGCTTTGATCCTTGTTCTTTTCGGATCATTAACTTTTATCACAATATATCAAAACAAACAGGCTGCTGAAGGAAATGTATACGGGAAAAGTGAGTTGAATCCAGCAACGATTGAACAATTAGACGACCCTAATTACCAGAATATTATTCTTCCAGAAGAGCTAGAAACAAAATTAGAAAATAAAGAGGATACATTTGTTTACTTCTTTAGCCCAACATGTGTTCATTGTAAAGCAACAACACCTATTCTTATGCCTGTAGCTGAAGATGTAGATGTTGAAATTGAACAATTTAACTTATTAGAATTTGACGATGGTTGGAATCGCTACGGAATTGAAGCAACTCCAACACTTGTTCACTTTAAAGATGGTAAAGAGGTTGATCGAACAGAAGGGGCTAATACAGAAGACTATTTCCGTAATCTATTAAATGAATGGAAAAACATATAATATAGAAGAGCTATGTATCGATTATAATCAGTTGATACATAGCTTTTTATTCATTACTAAGAAAACAATGATTGCTATATAAAGGAATTTTCGTTTGCAAAAACAGTTTTTATATCCAATAACAAGCTAAAAATTTTATAGACTCAACTCAAAATCCCTCCAAGAAGTCAATTTTCTCCTTTCAAACTATCCAAAAAGTCTTTTACCTCTTCAACGGATAAACCTAATTCCTTTGCTTCCAAAAATAGTTCAATCCAATCCTCTCGTGTGCAAATTGTCATAACCTCCAAGTTCACCAATTTCTACTATTATGATAATGATGACGTATAAAAATTTAGTTTTGTTTCATTGTTTTTAGTATTATGTAGAAAATAGGCAAAAAGTTCTGTAAGCATTTATTTGCAAATTAGAAATAGTCTTGTTACCATTAATTTGGGTGTAATCCCTATTGCTATATAAAGGAGTTATCTTGATGATTATTCAATTCATTCGTTATAGATAAAAATGGGTATAGACATAATGCTTCTAATCCACTTATTTTTTTAAAAAATATAAGAGGGTTTATTTGTCTATGCCTTTTTCATTTATTAAAAAACGAATGAATGAGGTGACTTCTTTGTTACAAGAAAATAAAAGAATAATGAATGTAAGTTTTGTAAGGAATTATGAATCGATTTTTGCTTGTCCTATTTGTCATTCGTCTATGAAGGTGAGCGATTTAAAGAGCTTAATCTGCTTAAATCTTCATACGTTTGATTTTGCTAAGCAAGGATACATTAATTTAACGACTAGATATGTCAAAAGTAAATACAGCAAGGAACTTTTTGAAGCGCGGAGAAAGCTTTTTAATGAAAGTGACTTTTTTGAGTCTTTGAGCCAAACGATAGCAAATGTCATAAAAAATCATATTGGTAAAACAAAAAAAGCAAGCTCTATCCTTGATATGGGGTGTGGTGAAGGTTCACATCTTGATACTATTTGCAATATTGTCAACTCTGAACATTCTCATAAAGTAATTGGAGTTGGGATCGATCTTTCTAAAGAAGGAATCTTAATAGCTGCAAAGAACTATTCAGAGCATATTTGGGCTGTTGCAGACCTTGCAAACACACCTTTTAAGCAGGCACAGTTTGATTATATTGTAAATATCTTATCACCCTCAAACTATGCTGAATTTAATAGACTGTTACATGAGGACGGCTTAGTGATTAAAGTTGTTCCTCAAAGTGGTTACTTAATAGAGTTAAGGGAGCATCTTTCCCTAAAACCCGAAAAAACGAGCTATTCTAATAAAGAGATAGTGGAAAGGTTTACCGAAAGTTTTCAATTAGTAGATATCTCAAGATTAAGCTATAAAGCAAGACTAAATAAATCTTCTTTACAGTCTTTAGTTCAAATGACGCCATTAACTTGGGGGACAACAGAAGAACGAGTAAAATCTTTTATAAAGGATTCTGCTCAAATTACTATCGATTTTGATTTATTAGTCGGGAAAAAACAAGTGTAAGCAAGCGAAACATTTAGATGTAAATATAATTTTGCTTATTGTTATTCAGGACAATTGCAAACTTTTGTTTATCATGCGTTTCTACAGTATGTAGGAACGCATTTATTTTTTGTTAACGATACAATGGCTGAAGAAGGGTTGAGGATATTGGTGAAAAATGAAATTTATGAATTATTAGAAAATCATGATGCTTTTGCCAGACAAATTGCAAATGCTAATTTAGCAAATTTATCCTTTAATGTATATGAATATTGGGAGAATCGCGAGCGAATACAATTAATATTCGCTGAAAGAAATCAATTTGATTCGATTCAAGAAGCATTTTCTGCAATCTTTAAAAAAGAAATGTTTGACCAAGAGGAATGGGAAACGAGTGATGATCCTGACCCTACTGATGAAGAATGGCTTACCGCATTAAAAAATATCTGGATCAATGAGTATTTTCCAAGTGCTGACCCATACGAACAAGTTTTTATTGAAATAATTAATGATGATTTTGTTAGCAGTTTTAAACGGATTTTATTTAAAGTGAATGCTCCTAAAATAATGATTAGCGGAGTAAATCAATTTAGCTCAATACGAGTTAAAAAAGGACATCTATATGATTACATATTTGGGCAGACGCATAGTCAATATTTTTTGCTTCAGTGGGCAATTTGTACTTAACAAACGTTGAAATTTTTTCGGTAAAATTGTTGTATTTTACCAATTATGTAAGTATGATGAGATTAGAGATGTATTGAAAGGGGAATTAAGATTCTACATGTGGAATGTCCTGTAATGAACAATTAATTAATAATAAATAGATTACGATTACGTATACCTCATAAAGGGGTAGTCTGTCTATTTATTTAAATTAAAATCATTACAGGGATGCATGGTGTGGAGTTATAATATCCAACGACTGGGCAGTCCTTTTCGGGATTGCTCAGTTTTTTTACAATATATACATCTCTTGAACCACATCAAGTATCCCTATTAATTGGGGGTATATCAATGAATTATTTACAAGGTAAAATTGCAATCGTTACAGGTGCAAGCGGTGAAAAAGAGATCGGAACAGCTATTTGCCGAAAATTAGCTTCTTATGGTACAAATATTTTCTTTACACACTGGAATTCTAATCGCGATTGGATAATTAATTTCCGTCAAGAGATCGAAAATATGAATGTGTTGTGTGGAGAAATGAAAATAGATTTATCTGATGCAAATGCAGCATGTACAATCCTTAATCGTGTTTCTGACAAATTAGGCGAGCCATCTATTTTAGTTAATAATGCAGCACATTCAACAAGTAATGGTTATTTACAGTTAGATGCTAAAATACTTGATCTACATTATGCTGTTAATATGAGAGCAACGTTTCTTCTATCTGTTGAATTTGCCCGTCGATTTGAAAAGTCCAATTTACAATCAGGAAGAATAATCAATATAACATCAGGACAAGATTTAGGCCCAATGGCAGGAGAGTTAGCTTATTCTGCAACTAAAGGAGCGATTTCAGCCTTTACTAGATCGTTGGCACAAGAACTTGCACCATTCGGCATTACTGTTAATGCTGTGAATCCAGGACCAACAGATTCGACTTGGATGACTGATGAAATAAGAAAATTTCTAATGCCAAAATTTCCGATGGGACGCATTGGTGAACCAGACGATGCGGCGCGGATTATCGCTTTTCTAGCAAGTGATGAGGCTAAATGGATAACTGGACAAATTATTCATTCAGAAGGTGGATTTATTCGCGGTTAAAGAAGAATAATAGCTAGAATGTAGAGATAGTTAGTTCGCTATTCTTAGATGTAGCTCTTTGTTTTCTAAAAGTTGCAAATTACTTTTTTGTATTTTTATAGATAGGGGCCGATATTTTGAATACAAAATTGATAATAGTAGAAGGGCTTCCTGGGTTTGGAAAATCTACGACTGCAAGTATCATCAATGATATTCTAATTGAAAAAAATATCGTTTCTGAATTATTTTTAGAAGGAAATTTAAATCACCCTGCTGATTATGATGGGGTAGCTTGTTTTACGAGTATAGAATTCGAAAGTTTGTTAGTGAATTGTGGACATTTTAAAGAAGTCTTTCAAGAGAAAGTTACGATGATGGGAAACAAATGCTTATTACCATATAAAAAAATAAAAAATGAATATGGCGCAAAATTCCCTGACAAATTATTCAATATGATTATAAAAAATGATATTTATGAATTACCATTTGAAGTAAATAAGCATTTAATCACTGAAAAATGGAGGAAATTTGCAGGAAATGCAGAAAATGAACATCTCACGTATATCTTTGAATGCTGCTTTATACAAAATCCAGTAACAATCGGAATGATTAAATATGGTGAGAAAAAAGAGAACGTTGTAAATTATGTCATCACATTAACGGAAATCATCGAAAATTTAAATCCAATCTTGATTTATATCAATCAGGATGATTTAGAATTTTCATTCAAAAAGGCTGTTAAAGAACGCTCAAAAGAATGGTCTGATGGATTTATTGACTATTATACAACTCAAGGATATGGAAAAATAAATGGCTACACCGGTTTGGATGGAACGATGAAAGTATTAGAAGCAAGAAGAGATATTGAAAACGAAATATTTGATAGGCTTAAAATAAATAAGGTGAAAATCAATAATTCACAATATGAACTGAGTAAATATAAGTCAATGATAATTGAAAATTTAAAGTTTTATGGTATTTAGCTGAATAGTAGAAGCCGACTTCAATTTATTTCTTTAAAGAATAGTTCACTTCTAGGTGAAATACAATAATATCATTATAAAAATAGGAGAAGAGATAATGAGTAGACCAGAGCTATTTATTACTTTAGTCGTTGGAGAGAATTGTGATATGTCTGCGTTTGCACTTCGTTCAACACTTGAATGTTTTGGAGCAAGAGTTACTGTACATTGGATTGGTCGACCTAATGATTTAATTGATGTTCTTTCAGGTGAGTATTTAGATAAGCAATGTGATTACTTAATATTCGATTTTCACGGTGATGAAGGTCGTTTTTGTATGACAGAATTAGCTGATGATATTTACGAGACAAATGAACCTAAGGGTAAGTATTTTGATTATCAACAGGTGAAAAAATATACTAAATTAAAAAATATTCATATCATTGGCAATGGATGTACATTAGGTCATAAAAATCTTGCGGAGGCATTTCTTCATAGCGGTTGTAAATCTTATATTGGCCCAAATGATTATATTGATGGTAATGCCGCCTTGATGTTTATTACAAGATTGATGTATGAAGTAATCAATAACAAAAAGAGTCTTGACGAAGCATTTCAAATCGCAAAATCAATTGATCAAGAGACAGAGATGTATCAATTATATTTAGCAAAATCGTTTTAGGATGTTTATTGTTAGCTTATTAATATGGCGTATCTACATAAAGTGGAAACGCCATTATTTTTTGAAGTAAGACATGAATCATGAGGAGAGGTAACAACATGCTCGACACAAGTCTAGTAAAATCACTTATAATAGAGCGTTCAATATTACATATGAACGATTCAAAAGTGTACGAATATTGGCAAAGATTAACTGAATTACTCAGCAGAAACGTTGAAGATACAATTCATTATCTTAATAATTGTTCAGAGGAAGAAATTTATTGGCTAAGTGAAATTTTTGAGGACATTTCAGCTAAAGTAAATAGCCAGAAGTATATTGAGTGCCTAAAAAAATTAGATAAGAAATATTCGAACTTAAATTTGTCAATGGATATTAAAGTAGCTGAAGAATGGATGGAAGGTTAACAACAGTTCTTCTATTGAGAAATATTTTCGTAAATAGGCCAATCTTATAAGATTCAGTACATTTTTTAACATTGAGGAGATTACAGTGTTGTTAATTTAAATAGTCTAATTATCTTCATTGTTTTTGTACGATTTTTTCTATAAAATGTCCGAAAAAACCAAATAGAATCCCTAAAAAAATCCCACTATAAATTGGACTGTTAAAAAAGTTTAATGCAACACCAATTGTCATACCTACAGCTAACCCAAAGAAAAATCCAAGCTTTTCAACAGTCTTTTTTGGCTTTTGTATTCCTTTTATTTTTAATTCATCATTAATTTCTTTGGCTCTGTTGTATGAATGCCACATTGAAAAGGCATAAGCTGATGGATAAAACAAACCCCACTGCAAGTTTTGTACTTCATAAGATTTCTCAAGCTCAAAATTAATTGCTAAAAATAAAGAAAAGTTTAAATTTGTCATATTATTTATTGTAATTTCCCAAACAATTAGTAAAATACCGATGATGTAGTCACGGTTATATAAATGTCCGAATCCTGGAAGAGTAATTGACCATAATAAAGCTGCTATTGGTGATTTATATGTATTTGAATTTTTTCTAAAAAACATCTTTGCCCCTATTGTCATGTTAGTTTACATTATTTTTTCCAAATTGCCGATATTCATACGAAAGTTATTCTCAGTGTCGGGAATGGTATTTTACTGCTTATATTTAATGGGGGGTAATTAGAAGTATAAACCTATTTTATACCGTTCCTTTAGATTGTTGTAAATGGTTATATTCGTCGGGAATGTATGCTCCATACAAACGAAAGGAGCAATGAATATGTGCTGCTCATGTTGTCCCATAGTAAAAATACAAACATCTTTATACATTAAATTTTTGGAGGTTGTTTTTTAACATGTTATTTCAAGAAAAGTTAATTGAATCCATTAAAAAGAAATGTGAAAACGATCGAATTGTTTCTGCATGCATGATGTATGGTTCGTTTACGAAAGGTGAGGGAGACCAATATTCGGATGTTGAGTTTTATCTTTTTCTAAAAGAGAATGAAATTCATAACTTTAAATCATCTGGATGGATGAACGATATTGCATCGTATGATTTACTATTCTTTAACGAATTTGGTACAGAGGTTGTTATATTTTCCAATTTAATTAGAGGAGAATTCCACTTTCTTCCGGAATCTGAAATGGATATTATAAAAACATTTAAAGTAACAGGTGTTTTTCCAGATACAAAATCGATGTTTATTTATGATATAACTGGTAAACTAAAGCCATTATTAGATGAACTGAAAGGTGAAGGACCAGAAAGAATGACAAACGATCATGTCAATTTTGCCTTTAATAATTTTGTTAATGCATGGATTATGGGAGTGAATGTACTGAAAAGGGGAGAACATTCGCGTTCACTTGAATGCCTCTCATATGTCCAGAAATATGTACTACAGCTGCTCAGAATTCAAGAAAAAACTACAGATCGATGGCTATACGTGACAAAAAACTTAGAGGCAGATTTATCAGATAAAGCTTATCGTAAATATGCTTCAACAACTGCAAAACTAGATGCAGGAGAACTTTATAATGCCTATTCAAATGCACTTCGAATAGTCGAGGATTTAATTCATGCCCTTACAAGCGATTATCAATTTGATATTAATAGAGGCTTCACGAATAAATTACATTCTCACCTAAACGATTTATTTAGTAGCCTTGAATAGTAGAAAGAACTTTCAAAAGGGTAGCCTAAAATAATACTTTGGGGTATCCTTACTTTCAGTTACAACAGATTATTTTTACCAAGTTGATGTGACAATTTAAGCTCATTTATTTGACATTCATGATACTACTTTAAATTGCAATAGGAATTTATTGGATAATTATGTTAAACTTTTAAGTGTGATTAATCGTTATAAATTGCTAGATTTCTTTGGAGGTATTTACTTATGAAGAACCAATCTCTTATAGAAGTTTTGTTTAGATTTTATGGAGTTCTTTACGTGTTTATATATATCGGGTTTATTTTGCTTATCAGTTTAGCACATTCCTCTTTTAATATAGTAAGTATTCTCGCGATTTTAGTTCCGTTTATTATTTTCCTTTTATTTGTACAAGTTTTTCGAAAAGCCAATCTCTCAACGTAAATAGTGAGAGAAAAACGAAAATGAAACTAAAACACATTGCAATGATTGGGAGTATCCCAACAATTGTTTGTATGGTAATGTTAGGAATTAATGAATATAAGTCATCCTTCAAAACTAATAGATGGTTAACTAGTCTTTCTGAACGAGTGTATATGGTGGATAATTTATTATCAACCTATGATTTAAAAGGAAAAACAAAAAGTGAGGTAATTGAGCTATTAGGAGCACCAACAGATACAGGATATTTTAAGACTAAAACAAATATTGTCTATTATCTTGGGAATGAAAGAGGTCTTATTTCAATTGATAGTGAATGGCTCGTGATCGACTTTGATGAAAGAGAAAAGGTTGTTAATTATAGCGTTCGTACGGATTAATTAACTGCTTGCTTTGCTTTAAAAGTAATTATAAAAATAATTAGCAAAGAGGAGTTTTCTCTAAAATTTCCTCTATATAATTTTGTAAGAGCACTACTTACAGTTTGCAAAATAATACTTTTAGTAGTGCTCTTTTAAAGGATAGCTAGTATACTAAAGTGATTCTTACGATTTCTTCTCCAAAATTTACTTTAATTTGATTTTCGGAACTATCGAGCGCTTCATAGCTTATCTGGTGAACTAGAACATTTTCTTTAATAAGCTCTTCATAACGTTTTATCGTTTTAATGCTGTATTCAGTAGGAGAAACATTAATTCCAATATATTTTTCTATAGGTAAATCCAATATTTTACGAGCATCTTGAATAGTTCTAATTAATTCTCTAACTTGACCTTCTTCAACAAGTTGAGGAGTGAGTGTTATATCTACTATCACCTTTAAGTGCTCATCCCCAGCTATCTCAAAATTAAATGAAACTTGATTTTCAACAGTTATATGCTCCTTTTTAATCAGTATCGATTGTCCTTTAACGTAAATTTGTAATTGACCTTTTTCTAATAAGGACTTTATTTCAGTATTGGACATATTATTTACATAGTCCTTTACAGCGTTAACCATTTTACCAAAGGCTGCACCTGCAGTTTTAAAATTTAGTTTGATGCTAGTTGATAAGTAAGTTGATATATCATTTGTATATATCACATCTTTAACATTGAGTTCGTCTTTAATGATCGTTGAATATTCATTTAAAACAGGATATTCTTTACTTGCCCATACTATCATTTGTTGTAAAGGTTGCTTAACCTTCAAATTTTTTGCATTTCGAATACTCCGACCATATTCAACTATTTTTAAGATCGTTTTCATATCTGTTTCTAATTGTGGATTAATCATAGAAAGATTTGCACTCGGGTAATTTTGTAAATGAACACTATTTTGAGTTAGATTTAAATAGATATCCTCTGCAATATAAGGTACAAAAGGGGCTAACATTCGACTAATTGTTGATAGTGTTTCAAATAATGTAGAGTATGCGGATCGTTTATCTTCAGAAAGTCCAGTAGCCCAAAAACGATTTCTTGATCGACGTACATACCAATTGCTTAATTGTTCAACTAATGTCGCAATTTCCCGTGTTGTTTGAGTAAATTGATAATTATCCATATAATCATTAACGAGCTTAACCGTACTATGCAAGCGCGAAAGTATCCATTCATCTAAGATTGTTTTTTTACCTGATTGTTGTCTATCATAAACAAATCCATCAATTTTTGCATACATTAAATAAAATTTACACGTATTATCTAATGTATCTATTAATTTTGATTTTGCCTCTTGTACAATTTTTATTGAAAAGCGTTTCGGATTCCAGGGTGAACTATCAACTAAAAATGCCCAGCGAAGAGAATCTGCACCAAATTTTTCTATAAGTTCAACAGGGTCTAAAGCATTCCCTTTACTTTTAGACATTTTTTGTCCATTTTCGTCGAGTATATGCCCTAGGGAGAGAACATTTTTATATGGTGCTTTTCCCTTGAATAGGGTAGAAACTGCGAGTAGGCTATAGAAAAATCCCCTCGTCTGATCAATTCCTTCAATGACAACATCTGCTGGAAATTGAGATATGAATTTTTCTTCATTCCCAAATGGATAGTGGTATTGTGCAAATGGCATCGAGCCACTATCAAACCAAACATCAATCACTTCAGGTGTTCGATTCATGACAGCTTTACATTTCGGACAAGTACACTGTACCTCATCAATATATGGCTTATGCAACTCGATATCATTTGGTATTGGTGAAGTCACAAATTTTTGTAGTTCCTTGATACTGTTAGGAACTAATTCATGATTACAATTAGAGCATATCCAAACATTTAGAGGTGTACCCCAGTAACGGTTTCTACTTATATTCCAATCAATAAGGTTTTTAAGGAAATTACCAAAGCGTCCATCTTTGATATGCTCCGGATACCAATTTACGGTTCCATTGTTTTCTAGCATGTTATCTTTTAAAGATGACATCTTAATAAACCAACTTTCTGTTGCATAGTAAAGCAAAGGGGAGTCACATCTCCAGCAATGCGGGTAGCTATGTTCATATTTTTCTTTATGAAATAGAATGCCTCGTTCAGAAAGCATTTTAATAATATCTACATCACACTCTTTCACAAATCTACCAGAAAGTTCTTTTACTTCAACGGTGTATCTGCCTTGTTGATCAACTACATTGATGAAAGATAAACCATTTTGCTGAACTACTTTATAATCTTCTTCCCCATAAGCGGGTGCAATGTGAACAATTCCTGTTCCGCTTTCATCAGTTACATAATCTGCTAATACGACATAATGTCCATTCTCAACATTCATATAGTTAAATGGTGGTGCATATCGTGTTCCTTCAAATTCGTGACCACTATGCTCGCTTAAAACACTTATATGTTCCCCAAGAGCCTTTTCTACTAAAGATTTCGCAACAATATAAATCTTATTCTCTTTTTGTACCCGGACATACGTTAAATTTGGATTAACAGCAAGGGCAACATTTGCAGGTAAAGTCCATGGTGTTGTTGTCCAGCCTAAGAAATATTCTTCTTCTGCATCTATTCGCTTAAATTTTACGGTAACTGATAAATCTTTAACATCTTTATAACCTTGTGCTACTTCGTGTGAACTTAAGGTTGTTTGGCAACTAGGGCAATATGGCGAAACGCGATGACCTTTATACAAAAGACCATCTTTGTGAACTTTACTTAAAATGTTCCACACACTCTCAATATAATCGTTACTTAAAGTTAAATATGGATTATCCATGTCTACCCAATAACCTAATTCTTCTGTAAATGATCGCCATTTTTTCTCGTAGGTAAAAACACTTTCTTTACATTTTTTAACAAAACGCTCGACACCATAACGCTCAATCTCTTTTTTTCCAGAAATCCCAAGTTGTTTCTCAATACCAAGTTCGACAGGAAGACCATGTGTATCCCAGCCAGCCTTTCTCTCAACTTGAAAGCCTTTCATCGTCTTGTAACGTGCTACAACATCTTTAATTGTCCTTCCAAATGCATGGCCAACATGGGGGAGACCATTTGCAGTTGGTGGTCCTTCGTAAAAAACAAAAGGCGGTTTTCCTTCCTTTAATTCAACAGATTTCTGAAATATGTTCTCTTCAGTCCAATATTTACGGATACGCTCCTCACGCTGTACAACAGATTCTTTACTCTCATTAGCATTCACAGATATCGCTCCTATTCAAAATGAAATGTATAAAAACATACAAAAAACCCCGTCCCAAGTAAGGGACGGGGTTAACCGCGATACCACCCTAATTCTATTGATCCGAACCAATAGCACTTAGCAACGTACAATCATACGTGTTCCTTTTAACGGTAGACTCCCGGCTAGACTTACTTTTTAATTCAGCCTAGCTTCTCAGAGAGGATTTTCACGTAACACTTGAACACTGACTTGCACCAAATGTCAGCTCTCTGTGGATCAAGACGAAACGCTACTCTTTCTCATCAACGAATTTGTATGCTTTTATTGAGATTCATTTTAACAGAAGTAATAACGGAAGGTCAATTGTATTTTTGTTAAATATTTGCAAAAAAAAATGATTGCAGAAAATGACGAGTAGGCGAATGCGTAATAACTCTACACACATATTAATTAACTAATTTAGGATGAGAAGAGATATGTGATATTAAATTTATAACTTATTTTCCTTAACATGCAGCATAAGTTGTAAAAGAGTCCCATATATTTTTATATTAAACTAAGACTTGGTTTCTTATTTTATGAACAATAACATGAAAATAGGCTTTTTTTCATACTATATTTTGGAGGTGAAAAAATGGCGAGAGCAAGTTACCGAAGTTCAGACGTTGACTTAATGGCAAGAATGATGAGGGCAGAAGCAGAAGGTGAAGGGAAACAAGGTATGCTGTATGTCGGTAATGTCATTGTTAATCGTCTTACAGCCAATTGTTTAGACTTTAGAAATTTAAGAACAATTCGACAAGTTATTTTTCAAGTACAAGGAGGAAATTATTCTTTCGAAGCTGTGCAAAAAGGGAATGTTTTTTATCAAAGAGCGAGAGAAGCTGAAAGAAGACTAGCAAGACAAAACTTAGAATATTGGCGACAACATCCTGGAAAATACGCTCTATGGTATTTTAATCCTTATGCTCCATGCCCTCCAACTTGGTATGATCAACCTTTTGCTGGTCAATTTAAAAATCATTGTTATTATGAGCCGCAGCCTGGAACATGTGAGGGTGTTTATACAGGTTAAGCTCTGCGACATCCAGCTAAAGAAGCGGTTTATTTTGGGAACCCATCTGGTACATTTTTTCGTAGGAGGGGTTCCCTTACCGCATGTAATACAAATACTCACGATAAATCATGAGTATTTGACCGAGGTGAAGAAGTTACATCAAGCGTTTCTCTTGTTTTTGTTTTTCTTGTTAAAGAAAATGTAGCACATAATAAAGAGATAATGACAATTCCCGCGCCAACAAAAGCTGTTTTAGATACAGTACCTGTTTGGTTTAACACGATGCCACCGAATGCTGAACCAAGGGAAATACCGATTTGTAAAGCAGAGTTATTAAAGCTTTGCTGTATGTCAGAAGTAGCAGGATCTGTTTGAATTAAGTAACTTTGTTGAGGTGGTGCCAAACTCCAGCTTAAAGCCGCCCAGACCATCATCATCGGTATGAAAAGGAACAATGAAAAAGTCGTAAATGGCAATATAAATAGCACTATAGCAAATGCACTAATTACAACGAAAATGCTTTTACGTGCTCCAATCGAATCTGATAATATACCCCCAAAGGCGCCGCCGCTAACTGCTGCAATCCCAAATATTAAATAACAAATACTAATCCAATTGGAATTTAAATGAAGTTCCGATTGTAAAAACGGAGTGAAATAGGCGTAAAGCGTATAATGTCCTGCTAGCATAAACATTGTTGCAAGGTGAGCACTGCCTATCTTTGCGCTGCCGACAGCCCGTAGTTGTTGTGAAAGTGGAATCGTCTTTTCCCCAGGAATTTGCTCCAAAAAGATTGAAATAAGCAAAAAAGAACCAATGGATAAAATGGCAATTCCAAGGAAAATAACACGCCACCCAAATGAATTGGAGATCAAGATTCCAAGCGGTACACCCATCACAAGTGACGAGCTAATGCCCATATAAATAAGCCCTAAAGCTTTAGCACGATGTTTTGGAGCAACAATTTTAGCAGCGATCGTTAACGATAACACAACGATCAATGCTGTACTCATTGCAGTTAAAACTCTTGCCATCATCAAAACGGTAAAACTCGTACTAAAATACGTCATCATATTCCCGATAAAGAAAACAAACAAGGAAGCAAGATAGAGCTTTTTTCGCTCTACTTTGCTAGTTATGACAAGGAGTACAGGGCCAGCAACAGCATAAATTAGTGCGAAAACAGTAATAAGCTGGCCTGCAGTGCTTAATGAGATATGAAAATCATTTGCAATCGTTGGTAGGATCCCACCTACAATTAATTCAACAAGTCCAACTGCGACAGTTGACAATGCAAGTATAAAAACTTTTACATTCATCGTTTATATTCCTTCCTTTCTAAAAAAATATTTCAAATAAAAAAATCCTGATTACAAAAAATGATCAATTCATTTTCTGTAGTCAGGATTTTATGGTTCCTGGTAGAGACCCTCAAGCCTTATTCTTGAGGTTATACAGGTATTAACAAATTTGTTTCTAAGAAAGACAATATAGAGTTTACTAGATTTCATCCCTTTTTTCAATGATAAAATTTAATCTTAATCATTACATCGTAAAAATCTTATTACAATAAACGGTGGATAATTATTGGGTTTGTGTTTTAAGAGTATTTTAATTTTCACTTTAAGGTTGTCGATTATGTATGGGGGTAGATTTTGTTTTTATCATATTGATTATTGTTGCACTAATATTTATATCCATAGCAGTTTTTTAAGTGTTACTTTCACTAGGCTACCCAATGGGTGGATATTTTAAGGTTTTACCAAAAAAATTGCGTATGATAAGTGGGGGAAATGCAATCATTCTTTTATTGATGGCCATTGTTTTTCTCATTATTTTCAAAGGTTATAATTGCTTTTACGTTTTTACCAACAAACAGTTTTTCTTGGCTTAAATTCCATAGAAAATTTCATTTCGCAAAGTAAGAAGGTAAGACTAGTTATGACACCATTGCCCTAAGTTTATTTTATGTTTCGTAAATACTCTATCATAAGCTATGAAACTTTATCTAAGGTTGACCGTACTAAATACAAACACTAACTTAAAAAGGGAGAGAAGTTAATGAGTGTGGCAACAAATCAAGGTGAATCAATTACAGTAGTATTTGTTTATCAAAAGACTGAACAAACAGTGGAAATAACACTTAATTCTGCACAATTAACGGCATTGTTGAAATCAAAACAGGTTTGGATCGAGACATTTAACACCAATCTTAAAATAGAAAACACTGTTTGGTCTTATGCGAACAGCAAAGTTAGTTTGCAAATATATTTAAAATAATTACAAAAAACGATTTTACGTTTTTAGGTAGTTCTTAACCCAATTAAGTAAACTCTCTAAATAACTATTTAACCGATATAAATATGCAATCAATAAACATTGATATGTTTGTAGAAGTAGAAGGATTTCAGCTTCCTAATAAAGAATAGATCATTTAGTAAAAATAGGAAGGGGAAAAACATGTCGAACGGAAATATTCTAGGAATTGCATATAATGTTATACCAGTACAGGATATTATGAAATCTGCAAATTGGTTTAAGGAACATTTTAATTTTAATATTAGACATCAGACAGAAAACTCAGTAAGTTTATTTATGGAGAATCGTCCGATCTTACATTTATTACATAGCTCAGATGAATCAAGGGCCTTCTTTACAATTGATAATAAGAAAAAATGGGTGATTACGTTTTTTACAGATGATATAAAAAAATTACATGAAAAGTTAACCTCCAAGAACGTACAGGTAAGTAAAATTAGCTACGAAGGGGAAAACGGAAACTTTTTTACCTTTGAAGATATTGATGGAAATATATTTGACGTCTGGGAACATCATGATTGTGAGTTAATATTCTAATAGTAATTGTACTAGGAGCTATTTAGAATGCTGTATCTCCTTCATTTTTTAGGGAATCGACATTAAGGAGATTTTGTGTTTTGATTGAAAGTGATTTAGACGAAATATATAATCAATTCATGAATAGGGTTGTTTTGATAAAGAATGCTAATAAATGTTTTTCTAAGCTTTACTAATTGGCAAAATACATGTCATAAACTATTTTAATATATTTTTATTTAAACATATTTTGCACCTTTTAGATTTAAAGACTATTATATCGAAAACGAGACTAAATATGTTATTTTGCAGAATATTTATAAATGTACCGCCAAGGCATTTCAGTATTTGCTGAATATAGAACATATTTTTTTCCCTTATCAGTAAATTCCCACAAAGTACCATCCATTTCTCCGTCAACCGTGCCGACTGTCTTCCAAAATGGAAGAAATTATGGAACGCTGATTCCTAATTTTTCAGGTTCTGTTGAATCTGTAACTAATTCTAATTTCATATTTTTAGAAACCAATGTGTTTTTTGGTCCTTCTTGAAAATGAGGCAAAAAATACATGGATTTAGCCCACCACAGCACCAACGAAAACAAAATGATTATGACTGAAACAATTACTTTCCTCTTCATATATCCTCCTGATAGTAATTTAACTACAATATACCCTTTGAGATTTTAACATAAAATTACATTTATCCTGCTAAGTAAATGATTACACAAATGATTAATACAAAAAAAACTATTCAACAAATTAAAGAAAAGAAGGGTGTTTAATTACGGCTCTTTGCTAAAATATCGTTATTTATAACTAAACGTTTTTAGGGTTGATTCGAGCGGATGTACGAGGATCCTGTGCAATGCATAAGCTTCGTGATGCCCCTCAGGTGTTTCCTTCGCGGGCTCTCATCACCTTTTATCTTATAAAAATAAAGGTTTGTTTATCAAATTCACTTCTTTTTTATGGATCCGTAAATAAGCGATAAAGGAATGGAGAGAATATCCATTGCATCATAAATTACTAAATTTCATTTTAAATAAGGTAATTTTTAGGTTCGTGTAAGCATATCAGTTTGTTTCTAGACGATCACTTGTTACTATAGTGATATATCTTGAAATGGAAAGGATTAAATAAGATGACAAATATAAATATACCTGTTTCAGTCTTAAATCTTGCACCAATTCGAAAAGGTCAGGAACCAAAAGATGCAATTGATGCGATGATTGATTTAGCACAAGCGACTGAGGAGATGGGTTATAACCGCTATTGGATTGCAGAGCATCACAATACTCCAACACTTGTTAGCTCAGCAACCGCTATTTTGATTAAGCATACGTTAGAGCATACAAAATCAATTCGCGTTGGTTCTGGTGGAGTCATGCTACCAAATCATTCTCCATTAGTAGTCGCTGAACAATTTGGGACAATGGCCACCATTTATCCAAACCGATTAGACTTAGGACTTGGTCGCGCACCTGGAACTGATATGATGACTGCGAGTGCACTAAGACGTTCACAAAATGATTCTGTCTATACGTTTCCTGATGACGTAACCTCATTACTTACATATTTCGGACCAGAAGAGAAACAAAGCTATGTGAAGGCATATCCAGGAGTTGACACAAATATCCCAATCTATATTCTTGGTTCTTCGACTGATTCAGCTTATTTAGCTGCTAAATTAGGCTTACCTTACGTGTTTGCTTCTCATTTTGCACCAAGGTATATGGAGGACGCGATTTCAATTTATCGAAGCAGATTCCAGCCATCAGAATATTTAGACTCACCATATATGATGGTATGTTTAAATGTTATCGCTGCTGAAACAGATGAAGATGCGAAACGTGAATCAACGACAATGCAGCAATTTTTCTTAAATGTTGTTCGCGGTTCACAATCACCATTACAACCACCAGTTGAGAGTATGGATGACATTTGGAGTCCAGCAGAAAGAGAAATGGCTACTTCGATGTCAAGCGTGACATTACTAGGTAGTAAAGAATCGATAAAAGAACAATTATCAAATTTCCAAGAAAAATATAATGTAGATGAAATTATGGCTGTATCATATATTTATGATCCGGCAAAACAAAAACGATCTTATGAAATCTTAAAGGAAATTGTTGACGGAAAATAATGAATACTTAAAGCAAACCTCAAATATAATTAGGGTTTGCTTTTTTATTTTAAAATCGTTGAGAGCAAAATCCTTTACCATGTTACTAGTTTAATATTCATTTAATAAGAAACCACATAAAACCAATTTTCTTCTATCCTCTGAATCTCCTTCAAATCCCCACCAAATGAATAATTAGAAGGCTTTTTGTCATTTGGGGAAAATATGTATCCATTAAAGTCATCTTGAATTCCTTTATACGTGTAAAATAATAGCGAATATTCTCCATTTTGTTCCTCGATTTCAATAGAACCGTCATCCGATGATAAATGAGTGTACTTATTAGGTAGGTGTACTTTAGCTTCACTAGAAGTGGTCATTGTCTCATTCTGTATCATTGAAACAACTTCAGCACGTTGTGATTTATTAATAGCGAAGTATAAGTCAATTAAAATTTGCTCAAAAGGGATAATCAGGATCAAAAGTAAAACAAGCGATTGTAAGTAAAATGGAAGTCGTTCCTTTTTCTTAAGAATGCGAGCAATTGCAATAATATAAATCAAGATAAAAAACCCATAAACAGCTAACCAAATAATAGGCATTAATAATAATGTAAATGTCTTAAGAAGCTCCCATTTGAATAAATGAAACATAAAAAGAATGAAACTACTAATTATTGATGTGAATAACAATAAACTAACCTTCATTTTATCTTCCCTTTCTTTTCCTCCTTTTTACAATTCTATAAGTATATTATTTTGAGTCAATAGGACAAAAGATTTTACCTATAAAATGCAAGGAAGTAATCGTTATTGATTAATACAATTAATTTTAATATGGAAACATATCGACTTATATTATTAATCTTACTTTTCTTTATTTATTATGTAGTAATGAATTTATCAAAACAAAGGGGGGAATAGGTTGAAGAAGATGGCGTTCCTAAGTATTTTTATCATTTGTAATTAATTGTTCTTTACTGGATGTGGCTCACAATCTAAATCAAAAGGGGAAAGTAAAACAAATGATGGCGTTCATGGAATGTTTTTTCAAACATTTAAAGAAAATCTCATGTTAACATTACATTCACTTAATATATCACTGAATGAACATCCTAAATTTATTAAAATAATTGAAAGCAAAGGAAGGATTACTGTGTTAGATAACGAATTAAGTAATCAAGAGACGTAATCTTCGAAGATTAACACCATTCTTTAATAAAAATTACGAACAAAAATGAACACGTTAACAATTTGGGGATTTTAAGCATTCTATATGCTAATAGCAGCTTAAAAGGCAGGTGTTAGTTTTTTATCACTGTAATAAATTCTTGTAAAATCCAACAGAATAGGACGAGTAGAAAATAGACTAATTTGCCTTAAAAATAACATATAATCTTCGAGGATGAACTCATCATTTAGTTTTAATAAATAAAGGGAGGACAAAAATGAACACGTTAACATTGGGGAGAAATCTTAATATTGCTTATATTGGCGGTGGCTCAAGAGGCTGGGCTTGGGGCTTAATGAGTGATCTTGCATTAGAAAAAAATTTATCGGGCACAGTAAAGCTTTATGATTTAAATTATGATGCAGCACTACAAAATGAAATGATCGGAAATCGCCTTTATGAGCGAGAGGATGTTGTCGGGAAATGGAAGTATCAAGCAGTCAAAACGATGGAAGAAGCTCTTGTCGATGCTGATTTTGTCATTATTTCCATTTTGCCTGGGACATTTTCTGAAATGATGTCAGATGTACATGAGCCAGAAAAATACGGAATATATCAGTCTGTTGGAGATACGATTGGACCTGGTGGATTAGTTCGCGCCTTGCGTACTATTCCGATTTTTTTTGAAATTGCTAATCAAATCAAAGAGTTTGCACCAAAAGCATGGGTAATTAATTATACGAATCCTATGAGCCTATGTGTAAGAACCTTATATGAAGCTTTCCCAGAAATTAAAGCAATAGGCTGCTGTCACGAAGTATTTGGAACACAAAAGCTATTAGCTTCAATGGTAGAAGAGATGTTAGACATAAAAGATGTTTCATATAAGGATATAAAAGTAAATGTTCTTGGAATCAATCATTTTACATGGATTAATCAAGCATCATACTTAGGAATTGATTTATTTCCATTATATAAGCAATTTGTTGATAAGTATGCTGAGACTGGCTTTGAAGGAAATGAAAAGGGCCATTGGATGAATGATCATTTTTCATCTGCCCAGCGTGTAAAATTTGATTTATTTAAAAAGTTTGGCTTAATTGCAGCTGCAGGTGACAGACATTTAGCTGAATTCATGCCAGCCTCCTGGTATTTACAAAGCCCTGAGAAAGTGAAGGAATGGAAATTCGGACTTACTAAGGTACAATGGCGAATCGACAATAAGCAAGAATTACTTGAAAAAGGAAGAAGACTTGCTGAAGGTAAGGAAGAATTCATCCTTCATGAAACAGGTGAAGAGGGAATTGAGATGATTAAAGCATTGCTTGGGTTAGGTGACCTTGTGACAAATGTGAATTTACCTAATCGAGGACAAATCGAAGGACTCCCGTTTGATGCAGTTGTAGAAACGAATGCTATTTTTAGAAATAATAGTGTCAAACCAATTTGTGCTGGAAAATTACCTACACCGATTGAAAATATGGTGTCACTTCATATTCGTAATCAAGAAACAACACTTCAAGCAGCATTAAAAAAGGATAAATCACTTGCATTTCAAGCATTTGTTCAAGATCCTCTTGTACAAATCAGCCCTGATGATGCCAAAGAGCTACTCGATAAAATGCTCTATCAAACTAAAGAGTATTTACAAGGCTGGAATATTAAAGAGGAAATAACAGTAGAATAAATCGATAAAATAAGATCCTGTCTTAAAGGGAGCAGACCCTTGTAAGCAGGATCTTATTTTTGTTTAAATTGTAGCTACATCAATATGCTTATAGGAAGCTACATGAAAAAGACCAGTATCAGTAAGCTTTAGTTCAGGAATCACTGGTAAAGTTAAAAAGGATAAAGTTAAAAAAGGATTAAAATCAGATTTTGCGCCAATTTTTGTGAGAGCATGATGGATTTTTGATAATTCCTTGTTGATTTCTTGATATGGACGCTCAGACATTAATCCAGCAATCGTTAAAGGCAATGAAGCTACTATCTTTTCTTCTTGAATGATAACAAGTCCGCCTTGCATATCTCGTATTACCTTTGCTGCAAGCAACATATCCTTGTCATTTGAACCTGCAATGACTAAATTATGTGAATCATGGGCAATCGTTGTTGCAATGGCACCTGACTGGAGCCCAAGTCCTTTGACAATCCCTAATCCAATTGCTTTTGTCTCTTGATGTCGTTCAATAACAGCTAGCTTTAATTGGTCATTTTTAATAGAAGGAATAAAGTAATTTTCTTTTGAGACATCGACAATTTCCACCTTATGCTTCGTTATTAAACTATTAGGAACAATTTCGATTATATTGGCTTTCATCGTTTTAACTTGAATTTGCAAATCATTCTCTGACAATTCGTGAAATCGAACTGTATTTTGTAAACATCGGGGTGCGCCAAGATGTTCGTTTTGTGGAAAGGATACGAGTTGTTCATTTTTGAAAACAAGCTTCCCTTCCTTATAGACTTCAGAAATCTTAATGGAATTCAAATCTTCAAATAGAATAAAGTCAGCATGATATCCAGGGGCAATGGCACCTTTTGTTTCTAGACCAAAGCATTCTGCAGCATTAATTGTAGCCATTTGGATTGCTGTAATAGGGTGTAATCCTAACGAAATAGCTAATCTTACATTATGATCAACACTACCTTGACTGATCAAATCATTTAAATGCTTGTCATCTGTCACAAATAAACAACGTCTAGAGTTTCGTTCAGTTACAACGTTAATTAATTGTTTAAGATCCTTCGCAACAGTTCCTTCTCGAATCATCAAGTACATGCCTCTTTTTAATCGTTCTTTTGCTTCTTCTAGTGTTGTACTTTCATGATCAGTGCGTATAAATGCAGACATATATACATTTAACTCATTAGCTGAAAGCCCTGCAGCATGCCCATCGATTTTCTTTCCAAATTTTCTTGCATGAAAAATTTTATCAAGCATATCAATTTCTGCATTTTCGACAGCAGGGAAATTCATGACTTCAGCAAGTCCAAGGACTCGGGGATGATTGTAAAAGCTTTTTAAATCCTCTGCTTGTAGAACTGCTCCAGAATGTTCAAATTGAGTTGCTGGAACACAGGAAGGTAGCATAAAGAAAAAATCAAAAGGGAGATTTTCACTTGAATCTAATATATATTGAATCCCTTGTCTTCCTAACACATTCGCAATCTCATGAGGATCACAAATAGCAGTTGTTACACCATGAGCGAGAAGGACTTTAGCAAATTCTGATGGAATTAACATCGAAGACTCAATATGAACATGACCATCAATAAAAGTAGGAGAAACAATACGACCTTTTGCATCAATGGTTTCAATACCGTTATAATCACCAATCCCTGCAAAATACCCATCAACGATTGCAATATCGCCGTCGGTCATTTCACCAGTGAAAACATCAATGATTTTGCCATTTTTTATAACTATATCTGCAGGCTCTTTTCCAGCAGCTACAGAAATTCTTTTTTTTAGTGTATCTATCACTCACATCACCAACATTTCCATTAAGATTAATAATTAATTTTAGTAGTAGAACTTCCCCACAATTTGAAAGGTATGCTTGCTTGTGGTATTGTCAGTTGTTTCATAGCAATTTGTCTTTGTTCGGTTGGCAATGCTAGCTGTTCGTAAATAAACTTATCGTCAAATCCGATTTTTGCAGCATCCTCCTTTGAACAAGCATAATAGACTGCTTTAGGTCTTGCCCAATAAATCGCACCAATACACATTGGACAAGGCTCACAGCTGGAATAAATCTCGCAATCTTCAAGCTGAAAATGATTTAAATAACGGCATGCGTCACGAATTGCCTGAATTTCTGCATGTGCGCTCGGATCGTTTGTGGTTGTTACAACATTACTTCCTCTTCCAATAATTTCACCATTTTTTACAACAATTGCTCCGAATGGACCGCCATGATTACTCTCAACATTTTTGATTGCTTCTTGAATGGCTTCTTCTAAAAATTCTTGTTCGAACATAACATCCTTCCTTTCAACCAACGTATTCTTAATACTACTCTTAGTTTATTATTCTTTATTTATGCAGATTTTACGTTAAGTTTGTTAAAGAATCTTACATACTTTCATAAATTTTATGTGAAAATTCAGTTTTAAGGATTTACGTTTTGTTTCATTTCATGAATTCAAAACCATAAGGGAAATTGTCCTAACAACTGAACAATAAAAACTTCACATATAAAACGAAACATTTTAGCTAATAGCAGACTATAGGTCCTTTTTATCTTTTTAAACAATTAATTCAACCTTATGGCACGTATCCTTCTTCCTGCACTTATAAAATCATTACAATTTTCACTCCTTTCGACAAAATATTAACTAAATCTTTACATTTTTACCATAAATCCAATATATTCACTCTATAAAATGTTTATTGGTTCTCATAATTAAAGATGTCAGATTGGAGGATTGATAGAAAAAATGAACATAGTAAGGTAGTAGTTTTTCTACTAAAAAATAGTTTATTTTCATAGGAGAGGTGAAAAATGATTCGGAAAGTATTATCTATTAGTCTATCAATATTATTACTTACAACACCATTTGCAAATGTAGGACTTGCAATTCAGAATGAGAATATTCATACTCAAGCAATAACTAATCAAGAAATGCCGTTAGTTTTTACTGAAGTGTACCCGAATGATAAGGCAAATCCCCATATTGAGGGTGCTGGAGATAACGATCTTTTTGAATTTATTGAAATCTATAATCAAACAGATGAGCAAGTAGATTTTAACCAGCATTATAAAATACGATATGATTACATAACAAACCAAAAGGATTTAATTGTATCTGGAACAAATCAAGCAGAAAACAGTGAAATTATCATACCCCCAAATAGCTCTGCAGTTTTATGGGTAGAACGTACGAGCAGTAAAATTACTGGAGCTGCAGCAAATCTATCAGAGCAGGACTTTAGGGAATACCACAATATTCCAGAAAGTGTACCTGTGTATATGCTAAAGGGGCAGGATGGACTTAACAATAGTGATCGCGGTTTTTATATTACTTCCAAACATGATAACAATCAGATAATTAGTCATATACACTATACAGCAGAAGATGTTGGTGATGGGTTAAGCTTTCATACAAAGGTAGCGAATGATCATACAACTGTTGCTTCATTTTTAAAAAAAGCAAAACCTTCTGCAGGGGTGGTTTTATCTGAACAGCTACAATCAGTGATTAATGAAGAGCCAACGATTACTCATCAGCAAATACAGGAAATAAAACAAGGTAATGATTTACAAATCCAAGCAACAATTTCTGACAAAAACTTAGATCCCTTAACTGCTAAGCTGTCTTATAAGGTAAATGATAATGAATTCAAAACAGTCGATTTAACAGAAGGAACTGATGGACTTTACACCTACACAATCCCTTCAACAGAATTAAATGGAGATACACTCCAATATTATTTTGAAGTCAGTGATAGCAAAGTCTTAAAAAAGTCAGAAACGTTTACTGTTAAGATAGTTCCATCCGAACAGCCAGAGCAGCCAGATAACCCAGAATTACCTGAAGTACCTCAAGAGCCTCAAGAACCTGAACAACCAGATCAACCTCAAGAACCGGAGCAACCAGAGCAACCAGAGCTAGATGAAAAATTCCCAATTATGATTACTGAGGTTTACCCAAACGATAAATCAAATAGCCATATTAATGGGGCAGGAGAAAATGATTTATTTGAATTTATTGAAATCTATAACGCAAGTGAAAATGATTTAGATTTTAATTCCACATATAACCTTAGATATAACTATGTTTCAAACACGAAACAATTAAAGGTCACTGCAGTGGATGATGCAACAAATGAGAACGTAATTATCCCAGCAAAAAGCTCAGCTGTCTTGTGGATTGAACGCACAAGCACAGGTATTACAGGTGACGCTGCAAGTCTTACTGAAGCTGATTTTAGAAAGTACCATAACATTCCTGAAAATATTCACGTTTATATGGCAAGAGGTCAGGATGGTCTTGCAAATAATGACCGCGGCTTCCTTATAACAGATAAGCTGAACAATACGACCATGAGTGAAGTATTTTACACAAGTGACGATGTTTCTGATGGAAAAAGCCTTCAAACAAGAGTTCCTAAGACTGGTACTTTATTAGATGCCCTATATAAAAAGTCGGCTCCCACACCAGGTATCATTTTAGATGAACAGCTTGTTCCAACGACAAACAAGGAACCTGTTATTACACATAGTCCAGTTTCAGTAATTAATCGTTCAGAAAATTTAACAATTATGTCGAGTGTAGATGATGCAGATAGTGATCCTTTAACAGTAAGCCTATTTTACCGCTTTAATTCATATAGTGAATTTACTGAAGTGCTAATGGAAATGGGAGAGAACGGACAATATCATTATACAGTTCCGAGTGAACAATTCGTTTCAAGTCCAATCGAATATTTTATCGAGGCAAACGATCAAGAATCATCGGTTACTTCTGATCATTTCCATGTAAAAATTGAAGGATTTGAAGAAAAGGAAGAAACACCTAACATTTTAATTACAGAATTAGCACCAAATCCATCAGGTGATTATCGCAAAGGAAGCGGAAATCAATACGAATTTTTGGAGATATATAATAATTCAGATGAAGTATTAAATTTAAAAGGATATACGCTGTTTTATTTATACCCGAATAATTCTCCATTACCTAAAAAATGGACAATTACTCAAGATACAAGCATTGAACCATATAGTACGGCAGTCATTTGGTTTGCAAAAGAAGCAATTCGTGATGGATATACAACGGCTCATGACTTTAATATTCATTATAACTCAAGCTTAAATGAAGATGACGTAATCATCTATGACAATACGGCTTCAACAGAATTTAATTTACCAAATTCATTGCATCGCGGCTTCGCTATTTCTAGCTCTGATAGTGTAAATGATATCGTTGTTGAGGCTTGGTATGATGCTTCAAATGTTGATAGTGCTGATCGCTTAATCAATGACGTTAGAAATAGCGCTGTTGTGTATCGATACCCAGAAAAAGGTAAAACAATGGAGCGTATCGAGACTAGAGATTTTTCTAATCCTGGTAGTATTGATGAAGGACAAGTACCTTCAGTAGCTAATTTAGATGTCGTATCTCCAATGATTGAACACGACCAACCATTCTATACGCTTAAGCAAAACACAGCTACCGTCATTACAATGACAAGTCATGAGAAATTAGAAAATGCAGAATTCATCTATGGAACAGCTGAAAATGAGCTAACAGAGTTTACAAACCGTGTAAAAATGGAGTTAAAGGAAGAACAAAACAATCGTTATGTATATGAAGCAACAATAACAATATCCGAGTTAGGTAGCTATCGTTATATGTTAGTCGGGGAAGATGCGAGTGGAAATCTAACGAAGGTTCCGTATAATTCAAGGGGAAATTCATTTTCTGTTATTGAACAAGGTCAAGAACAACAGATACCAACCTCCGGATTATCGATTAAAAATGGAGAGGTTATTAATCAAACAGTTGACTTATTTGCTTATGGCAAAAACGCAACTGACGATATTATGGTAAGCTTTCAAAATGAAATACTTGAAATGACACCAGCACTTCCGGGAAATGTACAGCTAGGTTTCCAAGCTCGTGGTATCGACCATATTTACCAAACATCAGCTAGTGCGATTAACTCCTATGGTGAAAGAGAGTATTTTACAAGAATCTATCCTAAATATTTAGAAGGTGCGATGTATACGTATGAAATGGCACCAACCTATTTTATTAAGGATAGTCTCGTTTCGATTCATGCCGGTAGTGAAAATGTTCCTTACGATTTAGATGTACACGAGGAGCATTTTAATAAAACAAATTTTGATGATTTAGAGGTTATGAATCTTCATCTTGTTTTACCAGATGGGAAAATGATAAAGCCAGTTAAAATTCATAATTATCTTGGAAATTTAACTCAATCTGAATTAGCTTATAGCGAAAATATCTATTATCCGTTAGGTGATGGTAATGCACCAACGAATACAAATCTAACCAAACCATTGAAGCGTGATTTCATTTTTGATTTACCTGAAGACGCACTAACCGCAAGATATACTGCATTCGATACGACTAAATACGCTGATGGTACTTATCAGCTTAATGTTAAAGTAAATGCTACGAAAACAGAATCAATTAATATAACTGTTGATAATACGAACCCAGAAATTAAAGGAATAAAAAATAACGGCAAGCAAATAGAAGAGGGTGACTTGTTAAAAGGACATTTAACATTCACTGTTGAGGCAGCTGATAACCTTTCAGGTATATCTAAAATTGAGGCAGAATTAGATGGAGAAGCAATAGAATTACCTTATAAAACATCCTCAGCAAATCTTGCGCCAGGTAATCACGAACTAACCGTAACTGCTTTTGATGGCGCAGGTAATAAAGAAACGGTATCAACAAATTTTGTTATCGAAACTGAATTGCCTGAAGACCCTACCGATCTATCGCCAAATAATTTTGGTACAGAAATATCTAGAACGGCTACATTAAAAGCAAAGGTTATTGATCCTAGTGGAGATAAAATGGATGTAACCTTCCTTGAAGGGGATAAATATGACTTTGCTAGAGAGGACGGAATTTCTGGCTTCTCAAATGTCGCAGATAGAGAACCACCATTAACATTAACTTCTGAAGGTGAAACAACTTTAACTGATGCTGATAAAACGAAAATTGCGTATGAGGATGGGAATTATCTCGTTAATGACTCAACAATGGGCTTTCCATATCATCGCTTTGAAGTCGAGGTGTCAGAACAACTATCAGAAAAGGATACCGTTGAACTTTATTGGAAGGGAAAAACATTACCAAACCGAATCGTAACCTTATATGGCTGGGATAATGACCTAAATAAATGGGTAGCATTAAAATCGGCAACAGGTGATACGAACGAATCTGATATCGTATTAAGTGTAGAAATTGATAAGAATAAGTTTGTAAAAGATGGAAAAATTCAAGCGATGGTACAGGATGAAATAAAAAATCCTAACGATCCATTTACGATGCTTTGGTGGACGGATACCCAGTATTATGCTGAATCTTACCCACATATTTTTGATTCTTTAGGTGACTGGATAGTCGATGAATACAATAATGGTCTGTTTGATTATGCGATTCATACAGGTGATTTAGTCAATGTTGCAAATAGTGATGAGCAATGGCTTGTTGCTGACCGCAATCTGAAAAAATTAGACGATGCGAAAGTTCCTTATGGAGTATTGGCAGGTAACCACGATTCGATTATAGATGGGATTGACTATTCTTACTACCATAAATATGTAGGTGCTGATCGCTTTGAAAACAATCCATGGTACGGTGGATCGATGGATAATAACCGAAACCATTATGATTTAATGTCATTTGGTGGCCATGACTTTATTATCCTTTATTTGGGATTTGGTACAGAGGATACTCCGGAAACGATTGCATGGGCAAATGAAGTATTACAAAAACATGCTGACAGGAATGCAATCATTGGCATGCATGCATATCTCGAATATAATGCAACATTGTCAAATATGTCACAAAATGTCTTTGATAAAATTATCGTACCGAACGAAAACGTAAAGATGGTTATTGGTGGCCATTATCATGGTGTAACGAAAAGGATCTCAAAAATTCCAAATAAAGATGGTACTACTAGAGAAGTATTGGAAATGCTTGCAGACTATCAAGGTGGACCTAATGGCGGAGACGGTTATGTCCGTTTACTAACATTTGATCCGATTGCTGGAAAGGTCGATATAAAGACGTACTCACCAATATTAGATGATTATGATTTCTTTGCACCAGAGGATGAAAGCTTTACAGAAAACTTTACATTCAATGATATCAACAAACGTGTAGCAACCGATTATTTCAGTGTCAATATTTATTCTGAAAAGACGATTGGTACTGATAAAGATGTCGCATCAGGTGATTTTGCAACAACCGAATGGAAAAACCTCGAGCCAAATAAAACATATTATTGGTATATGAATATTACTGATGAATATGGTGCAACAAGAAAGTCTGACATTTATCGCTTTACAACGTCAGATGTGACTCCTCCTGACAACCAAGATGGTGATGATCATGACGATGGTGGAGATAACAACAATGGCGGAAACGATAATGACAATGATGGCAACAACGACGATGATGGGCAAGATAATGATGGAAATAACAACAACGGCGGAAATGATCATGACAATAACGGAAATGGTGATAAAAATCCGCTAGATAAGGACAACAATAACAACGGATCTGGAAATAACAATGGTAACAATGGTAAAGATAACGACAATCCGAAAGATGATGTAAAAGGGAATAACGATGAAAAGCCAAATAAAAATGGTGCAAGTCATTCAAACACATCATCTTTAACAAATGATAAGGTAACAGGTATACAACTTCCAAATACTGCAACTGATTATTATACGATTTTGTTAGCTGGAGCAATTCTAATCATAATAGGATTAGCGATATATTCTATTATGAGAAAAAGAGCACGAGCGTAAAAACTCTAAAAGGGGACAGGATGAGTAGACTGTCCCCTTTTTTGGTGCGTTTTTCCACCTTGGAAATATACGTTTTACTAATGCTAGATTATCATTCCTATAGTATGATGGAGCATATTACTATGCTCTTTAGGAAGATTGGTGTAAGTATGAAATTTCCAATAGATCAAACGTGCTTATTTGATATGTATGAATCAATATTTTCTCATAATCCTGATGCTTGTTATATTTTAGATTTAAACGGGAATGTTCTTTTATTTAATGATGCTGCCTTACAATTAACAGGACTATCAAAGGATGAAATTCACAATGTACCGTTTGTTTCTTTAATAGAAGAGCAATGTATCGCAAATACACGGCGTTTTTTTAAAAGTGTTAAAAACGGGAATAGCGAACGATTTAATACAACGATAAAATTAAAAGATGGTACTCGAATTGATTTGTCTGTAACATGTGTACCAATTTATATTGGAAATAAAATATATGGTGTTGGCGGGATAGCTAAAAATATTACTGAAATTAATCATTTGCAAACATTACTTAATGGTCAAAATAAGGTATTAGAAATGTTAGCAAAGGGCTATCCAATTAAAGATGTTTTAAATGAAATCATTCATGTTATTGAAAAGGTTTCAAATGGGGGGACGTGCTCGATATCTTTAGTCGATAAAAGCGGAACAAAGCTTGTTCATTATTCTTCACCTAATTTACCAGAGGAATATACTAATTTTATTGCGAATATTTCTATTGACAATAATACCGGTTCATGCGGAACTGCTGCATATTTAAAGAAGATCATTATTGTAGAGGATATTGAAACAGACCCTTTATGGGAAAATTATAAGGAATATGCGCTTAAACATAATTTAAAGGCTTGCTGGTCTTTACCTGTTTTCGATAATTCGAAAAATGTATTAGGTGTATTTGCTATGTATTATGATAAACCGACAACTCCAAATGAACATGATCGGAAAACAATTGAAAAAGCAGCATATATTACAAATTTAGTTATCCAACATTTCATTTCTGAAGAAAAAATCAATTTTATGGCATATCATGATGCGTTAACCGGTTTACCAAATCGTAGACTTTTTGATCTACGTGTAAAACGTGCAATAGAAAATAATCAACTTCAAAATAATCTTTTAGGCTTATTATATATAGATTTAGACCGTTTTAAAGTGATTAATGATTCACTCGGACATAATATTGGTGATTTACTTTTAAAAGAGGTTTCTCAGCTATTAAAGGGGTGTATACGTAAAATTGATACGTTTTCACGACAAGGTGGCGATGAATTCACGATACTACTAGAAGGTGTATCTAAAAGCGAAATAGCTGATATTGCTGAACGAATCATCGATGTATTGTCTAAACCGTTTATGATAAATGGAAATGAGATATTTGTTACACCGAGTATTGGCATAAGCTTACATCCGGTTGATGGACAGGATAAAGATGAACTGCTAAGAAAGGCTGATATGGCAATGTATCAAGCAAAAAAGCGAGGTCGTAATAATTATCAATTTTACGATGAAGTATTAGATAAAAAGGAATTTGAACGATTAGAAATAGAGAACGAGTTAAGGAAAGCAATGGACAAAGAGGAATTTTCTCTCCATTATCAGCCGATCATTGACCTTACTAATAACAAAATGACAGGTGTTGAAGCACTTATTAGGTGGAATCATCCTACGTTAGGAATGGTGCCACCGAGCAAATTTATTCCGATAGCTGAAGAAATTGGTCTTATTGTACCTATTGGTGAGTGGGTACTTCGAAACGCATGTAAACAAATTAAAAATTGGGAAAAATTAGGATTTAAAGATCTTACGCTATCCTTAAACCTATCAATTCGCCAATTCTATCAAGTAAATCTAACGACGATGATCAAACGGATTATTGATGAAACGAAAATCAATCCAGCACAGCTTACAGTTGAAATAACTGAAAGTATGACAATGGATGTTGAATCTGCAACAATTATTTTACATGACTTAAAGGACTTAGGCCTCACAATCTCAATTGATGATTTTGGAACAGGCTATAGCTCGTTAAACTATTTAAAAACTTTCCCAATTGATAATTTAAAAATTGATCAATCATTTATTCGTGATATGACAAAAAGTAAGAGTGATGAAAATATCGCAACAACGATTTTACTTATGGCGCATAATTTAGGGTTAAAGGCTATTGCAGAGGGTGTCGAAACAAACGAACAATTACAAGTTCTCAAAACCCATAACTGTCATAAAGCTCAAGGTTACTTGTTTAGCAAACCTCTACCCGCTGAAGAAATCAATCAAGTAATTCAACAATTAATTTGACAAAAATAGGACCGGACATATCTGAAATTAATGAAAACAAACATTGCATATTGAAAAACCATGATAAGAAAAGACTCTTTACTTAGAGGGTGGTTTTGAGCAAATTTTATAAAAAAGAGTTAAAAGAGCAGGCTGGAGATAATATTTGGCTAGTTGGTGGCGGAGAATTGTTTCGTTCCTTTATAAAAGAGGGACTAATAGATGAAATCATATTAATAGTAGCTCCAACAATACTCGGAACTGGGATACCCTTATTTAAGGAAAGAAATTATCGGGTAGTATCTTATATTTAAAGGAGTTAAACATTTAATCAGTTTGTAGAATTGTATTATTTTATTAAAAATAATAACGTGTTTTCTAACAATGAACTTATTAAATAGCTTGAAAATCTATTAGGAATATTTCAACAAAGTGCTACCAGTTAAGGTAGCATTTTTGTGTTTGAATGGAGAGTCAAATATAAGGATATCTTATATTGGTTTTATCAGAATAAATCCTTCCTGATATGAAAAGTGAAAAAATATCAAGTATTACTATTTTCTTTTCATAACAGTATAATCAGGATTGGGAGTTGAAATCTATGAATAAAAAAGACATCGCAAATATACGCAAACAATTTAAATTAAATAATCATCTTATGGAAATTCGAGAAATATTCAATGTTTATGTTAAGAAGGAAACAGGAGAGATCTATCATCATTTTAGTCTTCCGTTCCAAATGTTAGAGCAGGAAACACAGGAACTTTTTTTAGGTAATTTCAAAAAGGTGCTAACTGGACAGCTTGATGCTAAACTATTTAATCTTAAATTTAAACGAGATGTAGAAAATAGCACGCAAACAATTCTATATGACGGCTTACAAGAGGTATTATCTGAAGACTGGCAAGAATATATGCTGCAAATCGTAGAAAAAATGTTTACACACACTGTTTATGAATTTGATACGATGGTGACGTTTATCCGCGGTGAGTACCGCAAACCAACACGGAAACGTGATATGGAATCTGAAGAAGGTGGAAATGATGAAGTATATTCAAGTGAATTCATTCTTTGCAGTTTAAATAAAACCGATCAACCGAAAAAGGCACTTCTGTTTGATTATGTTCAAAAGGAAGTTAGACCGAATAATGCCGTTGATCCGATTATTAACCTAGCATCCCCATTGTCAGGTTTTCTGTTTCCAGCATTTATCGATAACTCTGCAGATGTGAACCATATTCTTTATTATGCTGGGAAAGCGAATCAACCTGATGAGACATTTATAGAAGAGGTTCTCAATTGTGAAGAAATTATTACTGCTGTCGAAGATAAGGAAATTTTCGAAGAAGTCTTAAAAAAAGTAATTGGTGAAGAAGTGGATACTAAGGTAATTTCTAATGTTTATGAGGAAATCGATAAAATGGTTCAAGAGAATGAAGAGGACGAAGAAAATGATGAGCCACCAATGTTGGATTATGAAGACGTAGGACGAATCCTACAAGTAAGTGGAGTAGAAAATATGGATGCAGCAAAGGTGGAACATGCATTCAAAGAAATTATCGATGATGAAAAGCACGAATTTAAAGCAAGCAACCTAGTTCCAAAATCAATTAAAATTAATACGAAATTAGCAAATCTATCAATTAACCCGAAAGACCTTAAGAATGTAAAATATATTATGTATCAAGGGAAGCGTTGCCTGCTGTTAGAAATTGAAGAAGATGTCGTTGTAGAAGGATTTAAACTTGAAACAGAGACGCTCTAATTGATTTTCATGAAATGAATCGTTGGCAGGATGATAGATTTATAAAAATAGTTGGTTTCTACAAAATGTAGGGGCCAACTATTTTTTTATATACTAGAAAACCCTTGCAGAACCTCATCATTTTATACTCCTACATGATACTCTAATAAACTCCTACTTCTCCATCACTTAAAAAATCATTAGATAAAGGAACAGTTTAGTTTGGCTAGGTCACAACAATCCCAAAATATTATTTTGAGAATAGGGAAAATATGTTACACTTATTTTCAGAAAAAATATAATTATATGAAAATATTAATAGTTGAAGTAGTGGGGGTTTTTTACATGAGGGTAAGACAATCAAAGCGAATGGATCATTTCAGACATCGATATTTAGCGAGCTTGCTGAATATAAAAAGAAAAAGCTAAAAGAGGGAGCTACATTGATTGACTTAAGTATTGGAAGTCCTGATTTAGCCCCGCCTTCTTTTATTAAGGATACTTTAGCGAGTGAGGTTTTACACGATGACCAGTACGGTTATTCGATGACTGGTTCGTCTGAATTTAATGAGACTGTTGCTTCCTTTTACGATCAAAATTATAATGTGAAAATTGAAGCCGATGATGAAGTGTTACTACTAATGGGCTCACAAGATGGACTCGTCCATTTCCCGATGGTTTTTGCAAATAGTGGTGACCTCGTTTTAGTACCTGACCCTGGTTATACCGCCTATACAGTTGGGATAGAAATGGCTGGAGCAACACCATATTATATGCCGTTAAAAAAAGAGAATCATTTTCTTCCTGATTTATCAGCTATTCCTGAAGCAATTGCATCACAAGCAAAAATAATGTTTTTAAACTTTCCGGGAAATCCTGTTCCAGCTCTAGCAAATAAAGAATTTTTTACAGAGGTTGTCGCATTTGCAAAAAAATATGAAATCATCGTACTACATGATTTTGCCTACTCAGAGCTTTATTATGAAGGAAAAAAACCAAATAGCTTCCTTTCCGTTGAAGGTGCAATGGAAGTTGGTGTTGAAATGTCCTCCTTTTCGAAAAACTATAATTTGGCAGGAAGTCGAATTGGATACTTAGCTGGGAACAAAGAGATCATTAAAGCAATGCATCAGCTGAAAAGTAATTTAGATTATGGTGTATTTTTTCCGATTCAAAAAGCTGCAATCAAAGCGCTTAAACAAGGTTCATCCTTCTGTGAGATCAATCGGAAAATATATGAGGCACGAAGAGATGTATTAGTAGACGGGTTAAATGCTATCGGATGGAGGATTGATAAGCCAGATGCAGGGATGTTTGTCTGGGCTCAAGTTCCAGAAGGATACTCATCTTCTGAATTTACATATGCATTAATCGAAAAAGCGAGTGTAGTTGTTGTCCCTGGCCATGCATTTGGTCCAACTGGGGAAGGATATGTTCGAATTGCTTTAGTTGAAGATAAGGACAAGCTAAAAGAAGTTGTGAAATCAATAAAAACTTCTGGTGTTTTGAAGAAAGGAAATGAATCTGATGTAAATTATTAAAAGAATGCTGTAAATGGTAAGTTAAAAACGGTTCTTTGGATTAGATACCGTTTTTAACAAAGAATATTGTGCTATTATTAGCTTTTAACGACAATTACTTTTTGAAACAATGGTGTAATGAAAAAACCAAGCAAAACACCTAATACATTTAGGATCAAATCATCAATATCTAAACTTCCCCGTTTTGTTAAGTATTGAGTTAGTTCAATTAAACTGATCGAACATATCGCAAAAGGTAGTAGCTTTTTCCACGAAGGATTCGTTTTACAATATGTATAATAGATCCCGAATGGAATAAACAAGATAATATTAGCAACTAAATTATAAAATGCGATCAATGGGTCAACATTTCCTGATAAAAAGAAGCGTATTGTTTTAAATGGTTCAAGATTTATTGCTCCATCGTTTTGCCCACCTGGTCGTACATATAATAAAATGACTAGACTGAAAGAGTAGAGGCTAAAAACGATGTGTAACATAAGTTTAGTAATTTTAATCGTTTGCTTTGAAATGAAATAAACGATAAACAAACAGCTCGCAGTCAGGATAAACCACACTACTCCAACTACAGCTATATGAAGATAATCTGTTAATTTTAACCAGAACGGTAATAAGAGGAAGAATATGATTTGAGAACATAAAATTGCATATCCAGTACTTTTTTTCATCAGGTCACCTACTTTGTAGTTACATTAACTAGATTATATCAAGATTTATAACATCATATGAACAAAAGATAATAGTTTAAGCTTTTTCGTAATGCTAGTATGATAAAGAGGCGGTGTTGACGATATATATACAGGAATCAGGGAATATAAACTCTAAGCTTGTAATCATGTTCCTTCATGGAGGTGGGGTAAGCGGTTGGATGTGGAAAAATCAAATAAAGGATTTTCAACATTTTCATTGCCTTGTTCCAGATTTGCCAGAGCAGGGAGGAAGTAGAGAGTGTGGAGTGTTTTCAATTAAAGGCAGCGCTCATCTATTACTAGAAACCCTTGAAAAGAAAGCAAAAGGTAAAAAAGTCATTTTAATAGGATTTTCACTAGGTGCACAAATCGTCGTTCAAATGATTAGCATGAAACCTGAGATAATTGATTATGCAATGATAAATAGCGCCCTTGTTAGACCTATTACATTTTCTAGCTATTATATTAAGTTTTTCTTGAAATTATCGTATCCACTAATTAAAAATAAGACCTTTTCTAGCATTCAAGCAAAAACTCTTTTTATTCATCGTGATGATTTTCCCATTTATTATAAAGAAAGCTGTGAAATGAAAAAAGAAACGCTTATACGAATTTTAACAGAGAACATGTCCTTTACAATCCCGAATCAATTTCAATATGCGAATGTCAACATATTAGTTACAGTTGGCGAAAAAGAAAATTCAATTATGAAAAAATCAGCAACTGATCTTGTGTTAGCGAACCAGCTTTGCCAAGGAATTGTCATCAAAAAAGTTGGACATGGCGTTTCGTTAGCGAATCCAACATTGTTCCGTGAAATCATCGAGAATTGGCTTGAAGAGACAGAGCTTTCATCTCATTTTATAACGAAAATTGAACGGGAAATTGTTTAATATCTCTACAAAATTGTTGTTCCTACTCCTTGGAAAAGAGAATAGGAGTGTATGTAAATTTTCATTCCGACTTTTAAGAATTTTAAAACGGAACGAATATAACAGACAATTAGTAAGAACTCTTATTAAACTACGAAATAACGGGGGAACAAACATGAACATTAATCAAGCGACAGTAAATGAACTAGAAGAAGTAGCTAACTTATTTAATTTATATCGTATGTTTTACAAACAACCTTCAGATATAGATGGAGCTAGAGCGTATATCAAGGAACGTTTCCAAAACAAAGACTCTATTATATTTTTAGCAACGAACAACGGAAAACCTATAGGCTTTACCCAACTGTATCCAACCTTTTCCTCAGTTTCAATGAAGAAAGTATGGATACTTAACGATTTATATGTTGCAAGCGAAGGTAGAAATCAAGGAATTGCTACAAATTTATTACAAAAGGCAAAGGAGTTTGCGATAGAAACTGGAGCGATTCGGATTGAACTAAGCACTGCATTTGATAATAACAAAGCACAGCGAGTATACGAGAAATTTGGTTTTAGTCGTGAATCACAATTTTATCGATATCAATTGCAGTTAGCTTGATTTGGAAAACAATATCATTATTATGTTACTATTCAATAAAATACATAAGAAAGGAAGGACTTCTGAATCATGAGGTCCTTTTTAGTTTTCGACTAATCTACGGTTTACTTTTAAACAAACGTTTGATGAAAAATGCAATATTAAGGAAATGCTTGTCGATATGGTTCAATTGTAGGAAAATAAAACCTTGCTTTTTCACTAAAAATAGACAAAATTTACATAAACATTACAAAACTTTTAAATTAACTTTATATCACTCCTATAAAATGAGTATGTCGTACTATACTTTATAATTAGGAGGATAAAATGTCGAAATTTCATCACATTTTTACAAAGTCAGTCATTACTGCAGCGACATGCACCTTATTATTTTCACCAATACATAGCCGTGCTGCTGAACAATTGACAACCTATCAATATGATCCTGATAAAGCTCTCCATGTGGAATTACTTGGCCGTTATTCTAGTGGAGCAGGAATTGATGAGGGAGGTACAGAAATTGTAGCTTATGATCCGAAATCCCATCATGCCTTTTCTGTTAACGGTTCAGCAAAAGCATTAGATATTATTGATTTATCTGTTTTGGAAAAAGGTGAGCAGAATATCCCGCGAATTAAGCAGATTACATTAGCAGATTTAGATGTTGAAGCATCTGATGTAACAAGTGTCGCAATCCATCCTGATGGTGGATATATTGCAGTTGCTGCACCAGCAAAAGATAAGGTAGATCCTGGTTATGTTGTGTTCTTTTCAACAGATGGAGCGTATCTTTCACATGTACAAGTAGGTTCATTGCCAGATATGTTAACCTTTACAAAAGATGGTTCCAAAGTATTAGTTGCAAATGAAGGTGAACCAAATGATGCTTATACAGTAAATCCCGAAGGCACTGTAAGCATCATTGATGTTTCAGCAGGTCCTAAAAGCATTAATGGTGAAGCTGTAACAAATGTTCACTTTGCGGATGACATTATCGATGAGGATGTCCGTCTGGTGCATGCTGAAAGTACAGCACAGCAAAATCTTGAGCCTGAATACATTGTTGTTGATGATAATGATCAATATGCATATGTATCTTTACAAGAAAATAACGCAATTGCTAAGTTAGATTTAGATTCTAAACAATTTGTTGCGGTTAAAAGTCTTGGTTATAAAGATTATTCTATCGAAAAAAATAAATTAGATGCATCTAATAAGGATGATGCAATTAATATCCGTAATTGGCCTGTGTTATCGATGTACATGCCAGATGGAATGGCGACTTATTCTGTTAATGGAAAGTCATATATTTTAACTGCAAATGAGGGTGACGCACAAGACTATGACGGTTTTTCTGAAGAAGCAAGAGTTGGAGATTTAGCAGACAACTATGATTTAAATGCAGATCTCTTTGAAGGGTATTCTCAAGAAGAGCTAGATCAAATGGTTACAAATGGTTTATTTGAGGATGAACAGCTTGGAAGATTAACGACTACTACTTCTGCTCCTATGAATCAAGAAGGAAAATACGAAGCTATATATGGCTATGGTGCACGTTCATTTTCAATATGGGATGCAAATACTTTAGAACAAACATATGATAGTGGTGCCGATTTTGAAGAAATCACTAAAAACGTTTATTCTGAAGCACATTTTAATGCAAGTAATACAGAAAATGAATTTGATAACAGAAGTGATGACAAAGGTCCAGAGCCTGAAACAGTTACGGTAGCTAATATTCAAGGTGGAAATTATGCATTTATCGGCTTAGAAAGAATCGGTGGAATTATGATATATGATATTAGCAACCCAGAAAGCCCGACATTTAATCGATATTTCTCAAGTCGAATCTTTACAGATGAAGAAGAGGTTACTTCAGCAAGTGGAGACGTAGCACCTGAAGGATTAACATTTATCCCTGCTAATGAAAGCCCAACAGGTCAAAATATTTTATTAGCAGCACATGAAGTATCTGGAACGATTGCTGCATATCAAATCGGAATAGAAGTAAAAGACCCTGTAAACGAAGAAAAACCACCAGTCGACAATGATAATGACAACAACACCGATACTGGCAACAATAACAATAATGATAATGAACAAGAGATTCCAGATAAGACTCCAACAGAACCTGTCGATGATTCAAAGGATCCGACTGTAAAAGATCCAGAAAATAAACCAAAACCTGAGGTTGAAGCAAATACGGATGAAAAACCACAAGATGAATCCGTCCAAAAGAACACTAGTGATACTAAATATGAGCTTGCTACAAATAAAATAAATTCTGATTCTAATGAAGAAAAAAACGAAGGCAATAAATTACCTAATACGGCTACGATGAATAGCAATTTATTACTTATTGGTTCTTTAATCATTGCGATTGGCTTTATTTTCGCTTTAAGAAAAAACAAAACGAATCAAAATTAATTACTTGGAAAAGCATCGAATTTTCGATGCTTTTTTACATGAAATCTTTAAACGTCTATTCTAAAAATAAATTTTGGATAAAATCAGCGGTACATCAAAAACTAACTACAAAGAAATTCGTTAGGAGGTGAACAGAATGAAAACAACAACATTTACATTACATAATGAAAACAAAGACAATTACCGTGAACTTGAAAAATTCCTCTTAACCATCGATGGTATTGAAAGAGCGTTAATTGATGTAAATGATGGAGATTTAAAGGTTGAATACAATGAAGATCTAATAAATGAAGCAATCGTTATAGATACGCTCAAAAGTAAAGGGATAACAATTAATCAGCGGTGAAAGATAAACTGAAAAATCCACACATTAAGAGGCAGTAGTATATACTGTTTCTTTTTATTATACTGCAATAGATGTCACATACTTATATCAAACATTTACCACTCTTATATTTATTCCTTCCTTTAGTTACACATGATGAGATATCGAATATTTCAATTAAAAAGTAAACAGAGAAGAAAATTATAGAAAGCAGATTAAAATTATATGTATTAATATCGATTCATTTTGATACTAATGATAATAAAGCTTGAAATGAATGGTGCTGATATTCTAATAGAGGATAAATAGTTGCTTTACTGGACAAACAACAATGGAAACAGTTAGAATGGGGACTCAAGATAAGCATTATGAATTATAGATATTTAATAATGAAATTCCTCAATTTGGAAAACTATTAGTTGAGTATAATGAAAATTTAATAAATATAGACTACTTCTAAACAAAATTAAATGAAAATGAATTTCCACAAGAAAAATGATACATAAATAGTTTACGATTAACTCATTTTTTATTTTTATAGATTATTTTGAATCTTTTGTCGAAAAACAGTTGTTAATTATATGAGAAAAGTTATAAAATAGGTTAACAGATATTTCGTTATCAGAAGAAGGTTATTATTTCGATAATAGCTAAGTTTAATTTTATTTTGAACTGGGAGAGTTAGCTATGACAAATAAGATCAACATTACCCTAAGTACAACTAGAAAAGAAAAACCGAATCCATCATCTTTAGAGTTCGGACGTGTATTTACAGATCACATGTTTGTAATGGACTATAGTGAGGAAAAAGGCTGGTATGATCCACGAATTGTTCCTTATGAGCCTATTAGTCTTTATCCATCAACAATGGTGTTCCATTATGGGCAAACGGTTTTTGAAGGTTTAAAAGCATACCGTACGAAAGAGGATAAAATTTTCTTATTTAGACCTGACAAAAACTTTCAACGGTTAAACTTATCAAATGATCGCCTCTGTATTCCACATATTGATGAAGAGTTTGCAGCAGAGGCATTAAAGCAATTAGTTTCAATTGAAAAGGATTGGATTCCAAGTGCACCTGGAACATCCCTTTACATTCGTCCATTTATTATACCTACTGAATATTATCTCGGCGTTGCTCCATCTAAATATTATCGATTTATGATTATTCTTTCACCGGTAGGTTCTTATTATAAAGAAGGTATTAAGCCTGTAAAAATTTATGTTGAGGACAATTATGTTCGTGCCGTTAAAGGTGGAACTGGTACAGCAAAAACAGGTGCTAACTATGCAGCAAGCTTAAAGGCACAGGAAAATGCAGAAAAGAATGGATATTCACAAGTTCTTTGGTTAGATGGACTTGAGAAAAAATACATCGAAGAAGTCGGCAGTATGAATATTTTCTTCAAAATCAACGGGGAAGTCGTAACACCAGCTCTTAACGGTAGCATTTTAGAGGGTGTAACAAGAAACTCAATCATTCACCTCTTAAAACATTGGGGTATTCCTGTTAGTGAGAAAAGAATTTCGATGGAAGAAGTTTATCAGGCTTATAAAGATGGCCTCCTTCAAGAAGCATTTGGAACAGGGACAGCTGCCGTTATTTCGCCAATCGGTGAATTTTTCTATAATGATGAAAAAATGGTTCTTAATAATGGTAATACTGGTGAACTTTCAAAAAAATTATACGATACATTAACAGGGATCCAAACAGGTAAACATGAGGATTTATTTAATTGGATCGTTGAAGTTAACTAATAAATAGAAAATCGGAGACCGCGTTCTAATAGTGGTCTTCTTTTTTTGAAGGGAAACAAAAGCATTCTCCCTAACTTGTGTAACAAAGTAAAAAAATGAAACATTCTCCTTTATTAAAACGTCTTACTATATAAGATGATAAATAAAAAAATAATTTAATTTTTATTTTAACCATTTTATGAAAATTATAGTAAAATGAAAATTAAACAATTTATGATTTTCATCCTAGTTAAAGGTAATTTTTAACACTTCTAAGGATATTTTATTATCTCCTGAATATAAATGTAATTGTTGGTAATTGGATTATAAGATATAAGGGGTGTTTACTAAAGGCAATTTATAAAGTGGGTTAAATTACTAAAAAAACAGAAAGAATATCTTAGTGGGAAATGTGGGAGAGAGAATGTACAAAAAATATGTTTCTTCGATACTATTATTATTAATGGTTTCAGGTTGTAGTACTGGTTTGGCAAGTGGTTCTAAAGAAGATGAAACGCTAACAGTGAAAGCGATGGGAAGCAGTACGTTTCAGCTAGCTGAGAAGTCAGTGGAATTTAATGTAGACTTATTACACCCAACAACTAAAGAAGTACTATATTCCTATAAACCGACATTAGCGGTAAATTCTAAAGAGTATGAGCAACAATTAAAAACACTTGCGGATGAATTAGCAAGTAAATTAGACCAACCGATGGTTCCAGTAAAACTATCAAATGGTCAGCTTACAAAGGGTCAAAGTCGTGTCGTTTTAGACGAAGAAAAATTAGTCGAATCATTAAAAAATATTCGTGCCCTTGACAAATCAATTGTATTGCCAATCGAAGAAAAAGCACCTAATGTCACACAGGAGACCGTTAAAGGTATCGATGAGGTCGTTATTGGAAGCTATAAAACGACATTTAATGCAAGTATAAAAGGGCGAACACATAATATTGCATTATCAGCAGGAGCGATAAACCAAATCGTTTTAGGGCCAGGAGATCGCTTTTATTATAATTTAGTTGTTGGTGAACGAACACCTGAAAGAGGATACCAAAAAGCAATGGAAATAGTTGATAAAGAATTTGTAGAAGGTATTGGCGGTGGGATATGTCAAACATCATCAACTCTGTACAACGCAGTAATGAATGCAGGGTTAGAAGTGATTGAAGTTCACTCACATTCCCGTTCAGTTGGTTATGTACCAACAGGTAAAGATGCAACAGTTTCCTGGAACGGTCCTGATTTTAAATTTATAAACAATAAAGATTATCCCGTAATGATTAGAACAATAGTCGATACAGCTGGTGGTTCAATTGAAGTGCAAATCCTAACTTCAAAGGAAGCTGCAGCAAAATTATAATATATAGAGGGTGACTCAAAAGGGTCTGACCCCTCCAAAAAACACTGGTATATAGTAAACTAACCTTTTCATTAGTCTATATACCAGTGTTTTATGGGGTCTGAACCGTTCATTTTGAGCCAGCCTCTTTTTTCATATGTTGCTATTGAATCGATAGGACATTCTTATTTTTTTATATTATTGAAAGCAATAATTTATAACGAAAACATGAGGAAGGTCTAATTCAGCCAAATATTCCTTTTATGTTAATTTTATAGTAGGATTATAGGTACTTGCATATAGAAAGGAATTTTAAAACATGACATATAAAATGATTGTACTAGATTTAGATGATACACTACTACGTGACGACCACTCAATTTCGGAACGTACAAAAAAAGCATTAATGGATGCACAAGAAAAGGGTGTTAAGGTTGTCCTTGCTTCAGGAAGACCAACATTTGGAATGAAAGCAATCGCAAACGAGCTTTCTCTAGCGAAATATGGTAGCTTTATCTTATCCTTTAATGGCGGAAAAATAATTAACTGCCAAACAAATGAAGAACTCTTCAGCAGTACTCTATCAATGAACCAAGTTCACGATTTATATGATTTAAGTCGTCGAGAAAATGTATACATTCATACATATGTTGGTGATGAAATCATCACAGATCAAGACAATCAATATACGAAAATCGAATCTGAATTAACTGGATTACCGATTCGCGTCGTGCCAAATTTTAAAGCAGCAATCACAGAACCTGTTGTTAAATCATTAATGGTTGATACACCTGAAAAGTTAAAATTAGTTGAGGAAAAACTCCAAGCTGAATTAGCTGACGAATATAGTGTCATGCGTTCAAAGCCATTTTTCTTAGAGTTTACAGAAAAAGATGTGACAAAAGGGACAAGTCTAAATCAATTGATTAACGTATGTGGTATTAAACGTGAAGAAGTAATTGCAATAGGTGATAGCTATAATGACCTTTCAATGATTGAGTTTGCTGGTCTAGGCGTTGCAATGGGAAATGCACCTGAGGATATAAAATTAGCCGCAAATTATGTAACAGATACGAATATGAACGACGGTGTTGCAAAGGTTGTTGAGCAATTTATTCTTAATCAAGCCATTACAGTATAAGTTGGTTCTTAAGTCAATCTATCAAATGAATAGTTAAGGAATGAAAAAGATATAGTTTTGACTGTTTAATGAGGTGTACAAATGGGTAAAAAGGTTACCATTCAGCAAATTGCCGATTATTTAGGAGTATCGAAATATGTCGTGTCACGGGCATTATCCGGTAAAAGTGGAGTAAAGGATGCAACTCGAGATAAAGTTCTTGAAGCTGCAAAACAATTAGGCTATCAACCTCAAATACTTGCAAACGCCAAAGATCCGCTTCATTCTACTAAAGCAGGGCAAAATAATGTACTAGTAGTCTTACCGAAAAGCCAATATCAAGACTCAATTTATTGGGGAAGAATTATTGATGGAATATCAAATGAATTAGAAGGTCATTCCTTAGGTATCGTCATGATGACAGAAACGGATAGCTTTTCATCTGTTATAAACCCTAAAGGCTTCATTGGAATTATTTGTGTGGGACATATTTCAACTAATATCCTATTAGAATTTAAAAAATGGGAGATTCCAGTCGTATTAATTGATGATGAAGAGCCATTATTTTCGACTGACACTATTTTTGCGAATAATTTCGATAGTAGCTTTCAACTAACGAATTATTTAATTGGTCTCGGACATCGAGATTTGATTTTTATTGGAGATATATACTTTTCAAGAAGCTTTTATGACAGATGGTTAGGTTTTCGCAGTGCACTTGAGTCTCATCAATTAGTCCCGAAAACAAATGAAGTTTATCTAGAAAAAAGAGAAAAAGATTATGAGGAAATGATCATAAGTGCAAAAAAATGGCTGGATATAACATTAGCTCGTAATGATATGCCTACTGCAATTGTCTGTGCTAATGATTCTATTGCTTTATACATGATAGACTTACTAAAGGCAAAAAAGCTTAACATTCCAGAAGATATTTCCATCACAGGTTTTGATAACATTGAAAGCTCATATTTAAATTCGCCAACATTAACAACGATTCATGTTCCGAAAGAACAGCTAGGTAAAAAAGCTGTTACAGTGCTAATCGACCAAATTCATAGCAGGAAGGAACAATTTGAAAAAATATTGCTAACATGTGAATTGATCATAAGAGAATCTACAGCCAAACTTAAAGTTTAATTTAAAGAATAGACAAAATTTTTATAGTTTTCTAAAATTCTATTTACATATCAATTAATTCTCTGTAATCTATTTTGTAAATAGGATAAATATGAAGCAATTGCCGCACAGAGAATTGGAGGAGCAAAATTGATTAAGGCTATTTTTTTTGATTTAGATGATACATTACTATGGGATCAGAAAAGTGTTAAAGAAGCATTCGTTGCTACATGTAAACTCGCAGAAGCCGAATTTGGTATTGATGCAGAAAAGCTTGAAGAAGCTGTCCGCCAAGAGGCTAGAGAATTGTATTCTTCTTATGAAACATATGAATTTACACAAATGATTGGAATAAACCCTTTTGAAGGACTTTGGGGGAATTTCCTTGATGATGAAGAAAATTTCAAAAAAATGGCGAAAATCGTTCCTTCATATCGGAAGGATGCTTGGGCAAGAGGACTAAAGGCATGTGGAATCGATAACAGTGAATTTGCTGCTAAATTAGCTGAAGAATTTCCTGCTCAAAGACGGAAAAGCCCCTTTGTATATGAGGAGTCTTTTAAGGTTTTAGATACGTTAAAGGAGGACTATCGTCTCCTTCTCTTAACAAACGGTTCACCTGACCTACAAAATACGAAATTAGAAATCACTCCAGAGCTTGTTCCATACTTTGAACATATTATTATTTCTGGTGCCTTTGGTCGCGGTAAGCCGGATCCTTCCATATTTGAGCATGCTTTAGAAAAAATGAACCTATCAAAAGATGAAGCGATCATGGTCGGAGATAATTTAATGACAGATATTTTAGGTTCATCACGCATCGGGATGAAATCAGTTTGGATTAATCGACATAATAAAGAGAGAAATGAAGTAATCCCAACATATGAAATCACACATCTTGAGGAATTATACCCAATATTAGCTGAATTAAATAACAAGTAACAAATCAGTAAGCAGCCTGTCAATGAAATCCTTATAAACGTTAGACATCAATCTAATATTTATAAGGCACTTCACAAACAGGTTGCTTTTTTATGTTGGCCTTAACATACTCATATTCTCTAATCTTACTAATACTTGAATAGATTTTTACTTTTCAAAATGGTATAGTTAGCATTCACATACAAGGAACATATTTTAAGGAAGCTGAAAATAATGAAATCAACCAGTTATTATTTAAAAGTATGGCAAAAGGCATTGCGAGCAGAAATCAATCATTTAAAAAATATCGGTCGCTCAAAATATCCGTTAATAAATGGCCAGTTAATGAAAAAGGATGAGGGTTATACATATTTTTTTGAAACACCTCGTCAGCTAAACATACCAATCGGTTCGATTATTGTGCTTGAACCAATTTCACTTAAAGGAAGAATATTATCTTCAGAAGGAAAAAGTGTAATTCTTTCTATTGATGCATCATTAGGAACAATGTTAGATGATCTATTTCTCGTTTATGACCCGTGGGAATTGTTAAATGAATTACATGAACGCTTAGAAGAAATAAAAGATAATAAGCTCAAAAGGGCACGAATAAAAAGGTTAATGAATCCTGCAAATGAAACAAAGCATCCGCAAAAAACATTTAAATCAAATGTCCACGAACTTATCATTCGTAGCAAATATAATCCCGTAACATTTGTATGGGGACCGCCTGGTACAGGTAAAACGTACACACTTGCACGAGTTGCAGCAAATAAATATGTGAAAGGGCAAAAAGTATTAGTTCTAGCCCAAAGTAACCAAGCTGTTGATGTGTTAATGGCAGAAATCTCTCATTTTATCAATAAAAAAGGAAAGTCTCGTGAAGGAGATATTTTACGATATGGTAATCAAGTGGTTTTAGAAGCAAATACATCGATTACTGCTAACGATTTATTGCTTAAGCATGCCCCAGAGCTCGTTGCGAAACGAACACATTATCTCGAAGAACGAAATAGCCTTAAGCAAATACTTGGACAATCGTATAGTAAACGCGACTCTGAGGAGCTATTAGAAATTGAACGTAAACTTGCTCAAGTAGTAGAGAAAATTCGTCAAAAGGAAATTCAATTTGTAAAGGATGCCGAAATAGTCGGGACGACGTTAGCGAAAGCAGCAACTGATCCGATTATTTATGAAGCAAACTATGATTTGGTGATTATTGATGAGGTAAGCATGGCATACGTACCGCAAATTGGCTTTGCCGCAACACTTGGCAGTCGTTTAATTATATGTGGGGACTTTAAACAGCTACCTCCAATCGCAACAGCTAAGCATCCATTAGTCGATTCGTGGTTACGTGAAGATATATTTCATAAAGCAAATGTAATCGATTGGTTAGAAGATGGAGCAAAGGATACTAGCCCACATGCTCAGCTTTTTATCTTAAAGGAACAACGGAGGATGCATCCAGAGATATCTGCATTTACAAATCATTATATTTATCATTCATTAGTTGATGACCATGAAAGTGTGAAAAAATCAAGAAATGCAATTGTTGAGAGGGCTCCATTTCAAGGGATGTCTTCCGTATTATTAAACAGCAGTGGGATGGGCAATTATTGTCTTCGTGAAAAAACTTCACATTCAAGGTTTAATCTATGGCAGCTATTCCTATCATTTCAAGTTATTCATGAAGCGTATTTAGCAGGGGCAAGATCTATTGGATATGTTACACCCTATCGTGCTCAAGCTGAATTTATGGATACATTGCTTGCTGATATTTACCAGAAAGAGTTAATAGACGCTGATATTATTTCTGCAACTGTCCATCGTTTTCAAGGAAGTGAACGCGATGTAATGGTATTTGATACAGTTGAAAGCAATCCACAAACAAGGCCAGGTATGCTGCTTATTGGAAGAGATAGTGAAAGATTAATAAATGTAGCGATCACACGAACTAGAGGGAAATTTATCCATGTGAGTGACCACAAATATATTCAAGCGCATGTCTATCGCAGCAAGACAATTAGAAAGCTTGTCGAATACCAGATAGGGCATAAGCAAAAGATTGATCCACACCTGATTGGTAAATGGATCCAACATCAACATCCTAAATTATTATGGTTTCATGCGAAAAAGCTTGACCGTATTATTGATGATTTAAAAAAGGCAAAGCGCTCGATTATTATTGGACTTCCGCCAAACAAACAGTTAACAAAAGAGTGGGAAAGCTTGTTATCGCAACGAAATGCGTCTGTAAAGCTTACGTTCATTCCAGCGGAAAGTCCAGAGCGAGAGACACTGTCATTTCCATTCATAATCATTGATGAACAATATCTTTGGGTAGGTATACCTTTCGAAGCATCTGTAAATGTCACGCCACCATCTATTGCTACTCGATTGCATTCTGAACCACTTATTCGATTGTTTCTTTCTCAACTCACGTAAGAAATATTAATTAGTTTACAAACTTTTTTTGTCATATGGTATAAGAAGGAATAGCAAAGGGAGACTTAAAATTGGCAAAAATTGCTGGAAAGGCTCCCAAATTCCTTAAAAAAACAAGTTTCTTAAAATGGACATGAATATGTAGGTTTACCATTTAACTATGAAATTCTTATTTAAATGTTGAACACTATCACACGAAAAGAAATGCCTCGAGGAGAACTTGGCAACATATTAAAAACAAATATGGTAAATAAGATTGACAATAGTCAAAAAATTTTTTACACTTTTATTATGTTATATGAACACATACTCATATTTTGATATATACTATGACAAAGAGGTGTTTGAAATGGATGAAGCAAAAAATGATGAAAAATATGACCTAGAACAGCTTGATGAAGAAACGTTATTCATTGTTTCTCAAACATTTAAAGCATTAAGTGATCCTACTCGAATTAGAATCTTGCATTTATTATCACACAAAGAACATTCTGTAAATGAAATTGCCGAGAAGCTATCACTTTTACAATCAACAGTTTCACATCAGCTACGTTTTTTAAAAAATTTACGGTTAGTCAAGTATCGCAGAGAGGGGACTACTCTTTTCTACTCTCCAGATGACAACCATGTAATGAATGTATTACAGCAAACAATTAACCATGCTCAGCACCATTAAGTTTAAATGGAGTGAATCTTTATGGAAGAATATAAGGTCAAAGGGCTAACATGTGCAAACTGCACTAGGGAATTACAAGAGGAAATTAATCGATTACCATCAGGTGAAACTGCTACATTAAATTATAACAGCGGCAAACTCCGTATTGCCAATACGGTAGACATGGATAAGGTATCAAAAATCCTTTCCTCAGATGGTGCTTATATTGAGACAGACCAGTTAGAGAAAGATTATGAGCATACACATCACCATTCAAAGGTAAATTGGATAACATTATTATCAATCTCAACGATTTTTTATTTTGCTGCCTTTTTTGTAGAAAACCTGTTGAATGAATATGTGGCAATTGCTCTTTTCCTTGCTGCAACCGTATTAAGTGGCTACCAAACCTTTATTAAAGGCTTAAAAAATTTAGTGAAATTGAAATTTAATATCGAGACACTAATGACGATTGCGCTTATCGGTGCATTGTCAATAGGTGAATGGAAGGAAGGAGCGCTTGTTGCGATTCTTTTCGGCCTTAATGAATATTTAGAAGGCTTAGGAATGGAAAAAGCCCGTAAATCGATGGAATCACTTTTAAAGGTTGCCCCAAAAGAAGCAACTGTTCTTGAAAATGGACGAGAGCAACTTGTTCCTATTAAGTCCTTAAAGGTGAATCAAATTGTTCTCGTTCGTGCAGGTGAAAAGGTTCCTTCAGATGGAATCATTATCGAAGGAAATAGCTCAGTTAATGAATCTGCGATAACTGGTGAATCAATGCCAATCGAAAAATCAGTAAATGAACCAGTGTTCGGTGGCAGCATTAACAACGAAGGACTTTTAAAGGTGAAATTAACAAAAGCATATAATGATTCATCTTTAGCAAAAATTCTTCATCTTGTCGAAGAAGCACAAGAGACGAAAACACCAACAGAGTTATTTATTAATAAATTTGCCAAATATTATACACCGCTAATAATGGTCATTTCGGCAATGGTTATGATCGTTCCTCCTCTTTTGTTTAATGGGAGCTGGGCAGATTGGTTTTACCAAGGATTAGCTGTATTGATTGTTGGCTGTCCTTGCGCCCTTGTCTTATCATCACCAATTGCGATTGTCTCAGGAATTACGAAAAATGCTCGAAACGGTATTTTAATTAAAGGTGGCGTCTTTTTAGAACAATTAGGAAAAATCACGACAATTGCCTTTGATAAAACAGGAACGTTAACGAAGGGTGAGCCTCATGTTGAGGAGCTTATTGCATATGACCCAACGTTTTTACAAATTGCTGCTTCGATAGAGAAATCATCATCACATCCAATCGCCAAGGCTATCATAAACGAAGCGAGAAATATACCTTTAATTGAGCTAGATGAAATAACTGCATATTCAGGTACTGGAATTGTTGCGAAAGGAAACGACACGACTTATTATTTAGGCAATGAAAAACAAATTCAGCATCTTACTTTACCTGATAACCTTAAAATCGATCTTCAAAGATTAAAGGATGCTGGGATGACTGTCGTGCTTTTAGCAAATGACTCTACTGTCCTTGGAATGATGGGGATTGCTGATAGAATTCGTGAGGAAAGTGCAGCCATCATTAAAAAATTACACGGTTTAGGGATCGCAAAAACAGTTATGTTAACAGGTGACCATGAAAAAACTGCCGAAAAGGTTGCCAAAAAGATTGGATTATCGACGTATTTTGCTGGACTATTACCAGAGGAAAAGGTAAAGAAAATCTCAGAGCTTTCTCAAATAGGTAAGGTAGCTATGGTAGGGGATGGAATTAATGATGCACCTGCCTTAGCGACCGCGGATTTAGGAATTGCAATGGGGAAAGGAACGGACAGTGCAATCGAAACTGCCGATATCGTTCTTATGCAGGATCATTTAGGAAGGCTGCCTTCAGCAATTAAAACAGCGAAAAAGGTAAATTCGATTATTAAAATCAATATCACCCTGGCACTAGGTTTAAAACTTATTGCTCTTTTATTAACAATCCCGGGTTTATTAACTCTTTGGATCGCGATACTGTCAGATATGGGAGCAACAATCCTTGTGACGTTAATTAGCTTGACGGTTTTATATGAGAAAAAAACCAATGACAAATTACAAGCATAAAGACAATCTTATGGTAGAATAGATGCAGCAGTTGATTTCTTAATTTTCATGAAATCTAACTGCTGCTTTATCATGTATTTTATATAAATAAAAGAGTTCGAAAACGTTCACAACTCTTCTGTTATCATTTATGATGAAATCGCTATAATACTATGAGGGGGGATTCTGTGGAAAATATAACATTTATCATGGCCTTTTCAGCGGGGCTACTTGCATTTGTATCACCATGCTGCTTACCTTTATATCCATCGTTTGTTTCTTACATAACAGGGATGTCTATTAATGAATTAAAGGGTGACAAGGATACCCAGCATAAAAAGAAGATATTATTGCATTCGATCTTTTTTTCTTTAGGCTTCTCCGTCATTTATTACATATTAGGCTTTTCATTTAGTGGAATCGGTCAACTTTTTAGTGAACATCAAGATTTGATTCGGATGCTAGGTGGGATTTTCATTATTTTAATGGGGTTATTTATGTTGGAGGTTTTCCAGCCTAAATTTATGCTAAAGGATACCCGTGTTCAAAAAAAGCGAAGCAATGTCGGCTATTTAAATTCATTTCTTATTGGATTAGGCTTTGCGGCAGGATGGACTCCATGTATCGGTCCGATCTTTGGTGTTATCATGTATGCAAGTGCGCTCAATCCATCACAGGCGTTCATTAATATTACAGGCTATTCACTAGGATTTTGCTTACCATTTATCGTATTAGCATTTTTCATTGGTAAAACAAAATTCATTGTTAAACATTCACAAAAGCTAATGAAAATTGGTGGCGTGATTATGATAATTTTCGGTATATTGCTTTATTTTGATCAAATGACATTTTTAAATATTTGGTTTTCTAATTTGCAATACCGATTAAATGATTGGATACATACAGTAACAAGCTAACTTTATTTGTTTGAGGAAGAGAAGGGAATAAAATGATGAATCAATTGTTCAGTGATCAGGTTATAAAAGAGTTATGCGGGGATCACGCTTATAAAAAAGGGAAGGGATATTTTCAAAAGGGAAAAGCTGCCGTTACAAATTTTACCCCAAATACCAAAACGTATAATGTCAATGTTAACATTGATAACCAATTTCATGTAACAATTGAACATCATAATGGACAAGTATCCGCAGAATGTACTTGTCCAAAACTCGCTTCTATTACGCAGTTCTGCCAGCATGTTGCTGCAGCATTATTTGCAATAAATGCCAAACACTTACAACATATACTCGAAAAGCGGCAAGGGGATTCTTCAACAAAGGAAGGATCTTCTCTTTATGAAAGAACAGCTCTTTCTCCGCTTGAGAAACAATTAACAAATCAATTATTCGGTCTCTTTACACCACGTGAGAGCTCTCCAAAAAGTAGACAACATTTAATCGAAGAACGTGAGCAATTAATTGTCGAATTCACATGTATCCCATATGTAGAAAATGGAATGTTCGCTATAGAATTAAGACTTGGAACGAAAGAGCTCTATCCAATCATTTTAGATGAGTTTTTTCACCATTTCGAAAACGCTGAACCGTATGAAATCACAAACGTCCTAACCTATGATCGCAATCAATATTATCTTCACCCTCATACAGATGCTCTTATAAAGGAATTGCTTAAAATTTATAAACTTGAAAATTACTTAGAAGAGACTAAAACAGACAGGAAAAATCATGAGCATATGCTTATCCCACCGTCCTTCTGGGATACCATTTTCCCTTTACTTCTTAGTACTCCGAATGTGAAAATCATAAACAATCGTACGGTATATCATGGAATAGAAGAAATGACAGCTCAGCTTCCATTAACGTTTTCATTTGCGGAAAAATTACTCAAAGGTAACTATCAACTGTTCGTTAATGGTTTTGATCGATTAACAATGATGAAGGCATACCGGGTTGTTTTATATGAGAATAAAATAAAGCATCTAGCTGAAGAAGACTATAATAGGTTAAACGAATTAAAAGATATGTTAGAGACAAATGAAAAACAAGAATTTCTCATTCCAATTGATCAAATTAAGCAGTTTGTCGATCACGTCATGCCTGGATTTATGAAGCTTGGGAAAGTACAGTTATCAAAAAGTGTGTTAGTTAAGCTAAATAATAATCCTCTTAAAGCTAAGTTATATCTTGACAGAATTCATAATAAGCTTCTCGCTGGTCTTGAATTTCATTACGGCCAAGTTGTCATTAATCCATTAGATGATGCTGAACAGCATAACGGGTTAGCTTTTCTTCGTGAGGAAGTGAAGGAACAACGGATTTTGCAGCTAATGGACGATAGTATGTTTTCAAAAACAGAGGGGGGATATTATTTACAAAATGAAGAGTTAGAATATCATTTTCTCTATCATTTTCTACCGTTATTGAAGCCGCTAGTCGAAGTATATGCGACTTCAGCTGTTCGAACGAGATTATTTACAGAGCATTCGCATCTGAACATTAGAGTTAAATTAGATGAACGTACAAATTGGTTATCCTTTCAATTTGATATAGGTGGTATTCCTGAGTCTGACATTAAAGGCATATTAAAATCATTAGAAATTAAACGACCATATTACCGACTATCTAATGGCTCATTGCTTTCATTAGAAGGCCCAGAATTTACAAAAGTAACACGTTTTTTGCAAGGATTAGACATTGAAGCTGACCTCTTCTTACCACAATTTTCATTACCAATAGTAAAAGGGATGCAGCATCTTGATATGCTTGGAGATAGAACAATCGTTACATTAGAGCACTCTTTCCAAAAGCTTTTGGACGATTTACAAAATCCTCAAGCAAAGTTTGCTATTCCTGAAGTTGTAGGTACTTCATTACGGAAATATCAAGCACAAGGATATACATGGCTGAAAACTATGGCACAGTATGGCTTTGGAGGGATTCTAGCTGATGATATGGGACTCGGAAAGACAATACAGAGCATCGTCTTTATCTCGTCTGTCCTTACTGATATAAGAAAACAAAAGATGCCAGCATTAATCGTTTCACCATCTTCGCTTGTATATAACTGGAAGCAAGAGTTTAACAAATTTGCTCCAGCTGTCAACGTTGCAGTTGTTACAGGGACTAAACGCGATAGGGAAAACCTCTTGAAGAAGTCAGCTTCATTTGACGTGTTGATAACGTCTTATCCATTAGTACAAAGAGATAGCACTATTTATAAAAACCATCACTTCCATACATTAATTTTAGATGAAGCACAATTTGTGAAAAACTTTCAAACTAAGACGGCGAAAACGATAAAAATAATCAAAGCAGCAAATCGATTTGCTTTGACAGGAACTCCAATCGAAAATTCACTAATAGAGCTATGGTCAATATTCCATCTTGTCTTTCCTGATTTATTCCCTGAACGCAAGGAGTTTCTTGATTTACCAAGAGAAACGATTGCAAAGAAGGTCAGACCGTTTATTTTAAGGAGATTAAAGACAGACGTATTAGACGAACTACCAGAAAAATTCGAAACGGTTCACACTTCAGAATTGTTACCAGAGCAAAAAAAGCTTTATCTTGCATATTTAGCAAAGCTTAAGCATGATACATTTAAACATCTTGATAAAGAAACGTTTGAGAAAAATCGCATTAAAATTCTTGCTGGTATTACAAGGCTTCGTCAGATTTGCTGTCACCCTGGACTATTTGTTGATGGCTATACAGGTAGTTCAGCAAAATTAGAGCAATTATTAGATATTGTGATGGAATGTCATAGCACGGGGAAAAGAATTCTCCTATTTTCACAATTTACAAAAATGCTTGAAATTATTGGCCGCGAGTTAACAAATCTTGGACTTCCTTATTTTTATTTAGATGGTCAAACACCTTCTGCCGAAAGAGTTGAGCTATGCAATAAATTTAATAATGGCGAAAGAGGACTGTTTTTAATCTCATTAAAAGCAGGTGGAACAGGGTTAAACCTTACAGGTGCTGATACAGTGATTTTATATGATTTATGGTGGAATCCTGCAGTTGAACAACAAGCAGCAGACCGCGCATATCGTATGGGGCAAACACGAAATGTTCATGTGATAAAACTTGTTGCTAAAGGAACAGTTGAAGACAAAATGAACGCACTTCAATTAAAAAAGAAGCATTTAATTCAAGAAGTTATCAAGCCTGGGAATGAAAACATTAGTACACTTACGAGAGAAGATGTTAAAGAAATACTAACTGGGGCAACATATAAATTAGAAAAAGTATAAATTCTCCAATAACGACCATTCTAAAAAAGAATGTCGTAATAAAGGAGACAATATATGGATTCATACGAATTAACAAATTTGATTATTGACGAGCAATATGAACAAGAGCATGTAACAGCAAACTTTAAGTACAAACAAAAAGAGTATAGCATTACGTTCACTAAATCAGACTTGGAACTTATAAATGCTTGGGTTTTTGAGAATAAAACATCGTATCCAGCTAATTTAACTGATGATGAAATAGAAGAGATTAGAGATAATGTAAAAAGTCGTTTATAAAGTTTGTGTTTTTAAGAACTACTTTAAAATTTCTATTTATATAAAAAGGGTTAACACTCAATAATTGTTGAGTTGTGTAACCCTTTTTTATATCAATTTTATTGAATTAGTTTAAGCTTTATTTCCTCCGATTTGATGCCGAGAGATGTTGATAGGTCAACAGTATCGACGCTAATCGTCATATATTCATACTTTGCAAATACTTCTTTATCAATTTCAGCTAATGAAAATTGCAGTACATTACCAGTATTTTTTGTTGTTACATTGTAAAGCTCCCAATCCTCCTTTGCAGGTTTATTTCTTTCATGATGAAGGCTTATATTTAATCGATAGGCAACATTTGCTTTTTTTGTAATTTCATAGAATAGATTTGCATCATTATATTCAGTAAGAACTGGTACTTGGAGAAGTCGAGAGCGCTCAACCTTTAAGCCACTTTCTCTTTCAATAAATTCAATTAGCTCGCTATTTTCTAAGACATTGGAAAGTTGTTGATTTTCGTGCTCTGTCCGTAAGTAAAAATCCTCATTAGTAAAGACATCCTTCACATCCATTTCCTTTGTCGCACCATATAACAAAACATAATCATCTGCAAAAATTTCCTGTGGATAGTGAGCATGATCGTTTTCATTATAATTCCAAAAAGCATCCCAATGTGTTGCTTCTACAGCTAAACCTCTAAGCTCGCTCCACTTTGAAAAGGGTAGATGATGCGAAGGGAAATAATGATAGGCAAAATGATGACCATATTCATGTGTAAGAGTTTCAGCATAATCAGCTGGCTCTGTATATTTATCCCCTTGATAGAGGGTAATCGTATTCGTCAACGCACTGTAGCTTCCTTTCGTAAGAGAAGATGAATGAGCTCCACCGTCAATAACAATTCCATTCAATAAAGAAAACTCATTACCGTGCTTATTTTCTACGAATTCCTTATATAATTCTACTAATTTTGCTTTATCCCATTTTTCGGAACAACTAATGATCCGAATTCCTTCTGGGGTCGTATAGGATGAGTAGAAATTTGCCGGAAGTCCATTCGAACTAAAGCTCGCTAGAAAAGGAAATGAAAATAGTAATATAATAAAAAATTGTCGTAATTTTAACATAGCTGTCACATCCTTCTCTACATTGTATCATGATACAAATATTACGTAATTGGTATCATTTGTTTATATCATAAGGTTTGGACGTTTAAGTTTATATATTTTAGGGAATAGAATAATAGATTTCAAGAAAAGAGGAGTGGTAAAAATTTCAATTAAAAATTTTTAAAAAATAGTTTTCAAATTGATTCGTATCGTGTATGATATAAATAATCAGAAAATACAGAAAACTATACTGTGAGGTGCTTTTAAATGAATTTTATGAATGTTCCTTTTGAAAATCGTCTTGATACAAATCCATATGTCCATTACTTACAAGAAGGAGACCTTTCTTTTAAAAATGAAAATGAACTCATTTTGAAGCATTTACACGAACTACCCACTGATTTTATGGAAATGACACTTTTTGATATTGACGGACTTGGCTGTGTGTACACATTTTCTCATATCATTGAATTGGAAAATGGTGAATACCCAACAAAAGCTGCTGTTTATAAAAAAATATAAGGAAGCACAATCTTTTAGATGAAGTACCTTTTAAATGTTTCAGCTAACCTGAAGGATGACATAAATATTACGGATATGGAAAGTAAACAAAGGATGACCTAGTGTCTAAACCCTTCGTCAGTAAATCTTGAAAGGGTAGGAGCTAGGTCATTTTTATTTTTCAAAAAATAACTAGAACAGTTTTTTGCAAAAGCGACTAGTTAATTTATTAAACAAGGAGAGTTAGAATTAATTGATTCTCTATGTCCCTAATTGGAATTTACGTTCAAATCACGTACTTTTGCATGAAATTATCCAATTCTATTGCAATAGGATATGACCTAATAATTATTTTTGAAAGTAGTAACACATATCTACTACTTGAATCAATTGAGTGATAATCGTAAAATGCTTGTATAGATTGTTAGATTGAGAAAGGAAGTTAATGATGAAGCATTTTTCGAAATTAAGTCTTGCTTTACTAGTGGGATTCATCCTATTCCTAGTTGCAGGGTGTGGGACGAGCACTACAGACGATAAGACAACAAGTAGTTCTACGCAAAAAAAGGAAGAGCAGGTTATTGAGAAAAACCCCGTTGCAACGATTACGATGGAAAATAATAAGATAATAAAGGTTGAATTATATCCAGCAATTGCTCCAAATACGGTAAATAATTATATTTCCCTTGCAAATTCAGGATTTTATAATGGATTAACATTTCACAGAGTCATTCCTGACTTCATGATTCAAGGCGGAGATCCGAATGGAGATGGGACGGGAGGACCTGATTATCAAATAAAAGGTGAATTTAGTTCAAATGGTTATGAAAATAATTTAAAACATGAACGTGGCGTTATTTCAATGGCTCGCTCACAATTACCTGATTCAGCTGGTTCACAATTTTTTATTATGGTTGCTGATGCACCACATTTAGATGGTGAATATGCTGGATTTGGAAAAGTAATTGAAGGAATGGATGTTGTGGACGAAATAGTTTCAGTTGAGAGAGATGGTGAAAATAAACCATTAAAAGAACAAAAAATTAAAGACGTCATCGTCGATACTTTCGGAATCGTTTACCCAGAACCGAAAAAGATCGAATAGGGAGCAGGTAAAAAACCGTCAACAGTGTTTGGCGGTTTTTTGCTTTTTAAATAATAATATTAGCAGAAATATTAAATTAATTTTGAATATTTCGTTCCTTTTTTTCCTATGTTAAGATACAATATAACTAATTAAGCAAAACTACATTCATAGATATAAGACGGATTGCCAATACTATCAAAAAGAATTTCTGAATATTCACTTGTAAACAGATGATTCACTTGATATAATATTCTAAATATTTAAATACATTGAAAAGGACTAGTAAGATTTTTTAAACGCACAGAGAGCTGTTGGTTGGTGGAAAACAGTCGTGAGAAAAATCTGAACTCACCTTGAAGTAGCTCGCTGAAATATTTATTAGAGTAGGTGGAGACGGAGCCTAACCGTTATATTAGGAGGATACATAGTATTTGTACGATTGTATCTACCAAAGTGCACATCATAAGGTGTGAATTAGAGTGGTACCGCGTAAGCTGATAACAGCCTTTCGTCTCTAGAAATGGAGATGAAAGGCTTTTTTGCGTCTATCTTAGTTCTTTTTGGGTGTATTTGCCCCTTAAATATATGAATATTCAATGATCAATCAATTCGATTTTGAAAGGGTGTCTTAAAAAAATGAAAAATGTTGAAAAGTATACAAGAGGATATTTTATGCCTCCAGTTAAAAGCTTAAAATGGACAGAAAAAGAGTATATTACAGAAGCACCAATTTGGTGTAGCGTTGACCTACGTGACGGTAATCAGGCGTTAGTCGTTCCGATGACTCTTGAAGAAAAGCTTGAATACTTTCAATTACTTGTAAAAATTGGCTTCAAAGAGATAGAGGTAGGTTTTCCTGCAGCTTCTGAAACCGAATATACATTTTTGCGGACATTAATTGAAAAAGACCTTATTCCAGACGATGTGACAATACAGGTCCTAACGCAATCAAGAGACCATATTATTAAGAAAACGTTTGAATCATTAGAAGGTGCAAAAAAGGCAGTAGTACATTTATACAATTCAACTTCAGTTGCTCAGAGAGAACAAGTATTTAAAAAATCAAAAGAAGAAATCATTGAAATTGCCGTTTCTGGTGCGAAGCTATTAGAAAAATACGCAGCAGAAACAGAAGGGAATTTCCAATTCCAATATTCGCCAGAAAGCTTTACTGGTACAGAACTAGAATTTGCTTTAGAAATTTGCAACAGTGTATTAGATGTATGGAAGCCAACAGCCGACAATAAAGTGATTATTAATTTACCTGCAACTGTCGAGCTTTCAATGCCCCACGTTTATGCAAGTCAAATCGAGTATATGAGTGACCATTTAAACTATCGAGAAAATGTCATTTTATCACTACATCCTCATAATGACAGAGGAAGTGGTGTTGCAGATGCAGAGCTTGGAATTCTTGCAGGGGGACAACGAATCGAAGGTACTTTGTTTGGAAATGGTGAAAGAACAGGAAATGTTGACATTGTTACACTTGCTTTAAACATGTATTCACATGGTGTTGATCCAAAGCTGAATTTTGAAAATATTCTAGAGATAATTGAAGTGTATGAACGAATGACAAAGATGAAGGTAGATGACAGACAACCATATGGTGGTAAACTAGTATTTGCCGCTTTCTCTGGTTCACATCAAGACGCGATTGCTAAAGGAATGAAATGGCGTGAGGAACATGATTGTAAGCATTGGACAGTGCCTTACTTAATGATTGATCCAAAGGATATCGGGAGAGAGTATGAAGGTGATGTGATCCGGATTAATAGCCAATCAGGAAAAGGTGGAATCGGCTATTTACTCGAGCAGCAATTTGGACTTGATTTGCCAAAAGAAATGCGTGAAGAGTTTGGTTACACAGTAAAAAATGTCTCAGATCGTCAAAATAAAGAGCTTATGCCGGAAGAAATCCATCAAATTTTCTTAAATGAATTTGTGAATCTTTCTAAACCAATCGAGTTTGTTAATTATCATTTTACAAAGCACGACGATTATCAAACAGTAGTTACCGTAAAAATTAACGATGAAGAACAGGAATTAAATGGTGAAGGGAATGGTAGATTGGATGCAATTAGCAATGCCCTTCGCACGAAGCTAGGAGTTAACTATCATAATCTTGTTTACAAAGAGCATGCACAGGAGCTAGGCTCTAAGTCAAATGCGGTATCATATGTCGGCATCACAGATGACAATGGAAAAGTCTATTGGGGCTGTGGAATAGATGTTGACATCATGACTTCTTCAGTTAAAGCACTGTTTAGCGCAGTAAATAAATTGACTGCAAATACACAATTGACATCTAAGGAAGGTCATTTTATTACGAGCAAATAAGAAGGAATATGCTATGCACCCATTTGGAGTATGTCTCTAAATGGGTTTTCTAATTCTTTCTTCCATAAAGACCGGTATTGTTGCTAATCATAAATTTATGTTAAAGTCACGTTAATTGTCCATCTTGGAGTCATCTTCAAACAACAATACTAAGGTAGGTTGTTGTAAGTCAGCCTATTATATCTAGTCAAAATCCTTATCTCTAAGGACATTTGATTACTTCAACAAAACAGATTGTGAGCTTCATCACATTTTGATTTCTATCGCTACGATAAGATTATAGTAAATAAACAAGCTGGTGATAAGAGAAAATGAAATTATTACTTCCAAAACAACACGGTGCATGGGCAATGTTAATTATTCCCTTTATTTTGGGAATCGCTTCTGGGGGATTTTCATTCCTACACATACCTTTATTCATAGGGTGGTTAAGCCTGTATTTAGCTACATATCCGATTCTAATGTTCGTAAAGGGGAAGAAAAAGGAGTATTACTTTAAATGGTCGTGTATTTATTTAGGATTTACTCTCTTTTTCTTAGTTTTTGTTCTCATTTTCAAATGGCAAATGCTTTTGTTTGGTTTTGCTATGGTTCCCTTTTTCTTCATTAATATATATTTTGCAATGAAGAAACATCGTCAGTTGGTTAATTGAAGTTAAGAGCACTATCCTTAGGTATTTTTGCAAGCTTTGCTATCTCAACACTAAGCTTCGTTTCTTTTTTATTAGTAAGGGCTAATCCAGTGAAAGGTAATGTTGCTAGACCAAGGGTAATCGATGCGACAACAGCAGACTTTAAAAAGGCAACAGGTCACCCGATGGCTGGCCCACCACAACGTGAGCTTCCTCTCATACAACTTGAAGTAGTAGATGGGGTCATATATGCAGTTGGGAGACAAACTCGTCATGAGTAAAAAAGGATATTGGGTCGTTATTTTTCTTACCCTTATAGTAAACATTGTTATGCTTCAAATGACAGTTGAGTCTTTCTTTGGTGAAGAATATGAGCGCATTTATATCTTAAGTACAATCTCAATCATCTCATCAGTAATTTGTTTTTTTACATTTTTACGATGGAGAAAAAACGAATACGATTAATCTTTCGGGCTATCTCAAAAATTCCTATTCATTTTGACTTTGAGATAGCATTTATAATCAAAAAAATGGAAGTGATTTTACTTATACTTTTTGCATTAGTAATTAAGCAAATGAACATAATGAGAATATTCGAGTTCACAGAAGTTTCGAAAAGTATCTAGATCGAATGGTTTAGGACAAATGACCTTTTTTTCAATCAATCTTCGACAAATTCTGATTTGAATATGAAATCAATTAATAGCATACATATTAACTTAAACACTAGAAGGAGATGGGAAAAACAATCATCTCAAGTTAAGAATATGTAAGAACTAAATCAAACCGCTTACATTGATATTTACCATTTTTGCGATATTGACGAACTTTATACGTTGAGTTAGAATTGTTAAATGTTCGTTGAGTAGATTTAGTATTTTTACATTTATTCAAATTAAGAGGTGTATTACACATGAAAACAAAGATATTTTCTTGGATGAATAAACATATTTATTTCTTTCTTTTAACAATTGTATTTTTATGGATAAAAACCTACATTGCTTATGAAGTTGAATTTACTTTAGGAATTGATAATAAAATGCAGGAGTTTCTCCTATTTATCAATCCTTTAAGTTCAGTTTTATTCTTTATAGGATTCGCATTATTTTTCAAAGGTAAACGATCATATAATATGATGATTTTCATTAGCTTCCTACTGTCATTCCTATTATATGCCAATATTGTCTATTACCGCTTCTTTTCAGATTTTATTACATTGCCAACACTTACACAAACAGGTAATGCTGGAGATTTAGGACAAAGTATTTTAGCTTTATTAAGCCCATACGATATATTATATTTCCTAGATACGATTATTTTATTACTTCTTGTTTTAACGAAGGCCGTAAAACCTGAAACAACGAAAGTGAAAAAACGAACAGTTTTTATCGTATTTAGTGCAGCGATTGCGATTTTTGCGGTAAATTTAAGCTTAGCTGAAACAGACCGACCACAGTTATTAACAAGAACCTTTGACAGAAACTATATTGTTAAATATTTAGGTATGTACAATTTCACGATTTATGATGCAATTAAAAGTACTGGCGATTCTGCACAACGTGCGATGGCCGATTCAAATGATATTACCGAGGTAACGAACTATACAAATGCAATATATGCTGAACCAGATCCAAATCTTTTTGGTGTAGCAAAAGGTAAAAACGTTATTTATATCCATTTGGAATCACTACAAAACTTTATTATTAATTATAAATTACATGGTGAAGAAGTAACACCATTCCTAAATTCTTTAACAAAGGATAAAAGTACATTCTATTTTGATAACTTCTTCCACCAAACAGGACAAGGGAAAACAGCGGATGCTGAGTTTATGTTAGAGAACTCTTTATTTGGATTGCCACAAGGAGCAGCTTTCTCTACTAAAGGTCGCAATACGTATCAAGCAGCACCTGCAATATTAGGTCAACAAGGGTACACATCTGCAGTATTTCACGGTAATACTAAGACGTTCTGGAACCGAAATGAAATATATAAATCTTTAGGTTTTGATCATTTTTATGACTTAAGCTATTACAATGCGGAAGACGATCAAGTGGTGAATTACGGCTTATTAGACAAACCATTTTTTGAGCAATCAATTCCAATGCTTAAATCATTAAAACAGCCATTTTATTCAAAATTCATCACAGTTACAAACCATTTTCCATATCCACTCGATCAAAGCTTAGCAACGATCGAATCGCATACTACTGGTGATGAGTCTGTTGATAATTATTTCCAAACTGCACGTTATTTAGACGAAGCGTTAGAACAATTCTTTAATGATTTAAAAGAGTCTGGGCTTTATGATAACTCCATGATTATTATGTATGGAGACCACTATGGTATTTCTGAAAATCATAAAGCAGCGATGTCTAAAGTGTTAAATAAAGAAGTAGACAACTTTGAAAATGCACAATTACAACGGGTACCATTATTTATTCATATCCCAGGTGTAGAGGGTGGAACAATGCACCAATACGGAGGACAAATCGATTTAATGCCTACTGTTATGCATTTATTAGGAATTGATACAAAAGGATATGTTCAATTAGGTACTGATTTATTCTCACCTGAGCATCAAACTGTCGTACCATTCAGAAACGGTGATTTTATTACTGAGAATGTTACAGGATTGAACGGAAAGTATTATGATACAAATACTGGTGAGAAGCTAGAGAAAACAAAAGAAATTGAGCAATATGAAGAAATTACAGAAATGAAGCTACAGATGTCCGATAAAATCGTTAACCAAGATTTATTACGTTTCTATACTCCTGAAGGATTTACACCTATTAATCCTAAAGATTATCAATATACGGATAAAAATAGTACAGATGAGAAATCTTCTGATGAAAAATCAGAAGGCGAAAAATCTACTGTAAAATAATATATCTTGAAAACTGTCAATAGATCATCGATCTATTGGCAGTTTTTTTCTATAAATCTACAAAGATTATGTAAAATATGGTAATATAGTAGAGTTGGTTAAACTATGAACATCATGATAATAAAGGAGATACCATGAAAACGAAAACGAAAACGAAGATTTACATATTGCTCGGTGGGATAGCTGTTCTTGCATTGCTGTTTTCAATGAGATATATTCCTACAGACAAATTGGTAAAGAATTTTACTGAAAATACTCTTGTAGCAGATATTCGCCAATTTCTAAACTTATACAATGAAAATAAATTGTTAGAGGAAAGAATCGCAAGCATTGAGCAACTTAAAATAGAAAACCAGCTTGTCCAAGCTGACAATAGTGAATTAGAAAAAATGAAGCAGGCTGTTGAAAGATATAAAAGCTATCAACCTCTTGTTGCTACTGTTATTTATCGAGATTTCTCTTCTGAAAATAGTCAAAATTGGTTTAATTCATTAACACTTAGTGCTGGGGAAAACCAAGGAATTAAGAAGAATATGCCTGTCATTTCACCTGACGGCCTAATTGGATTAATTAAAACAGTTCATAAAGACTCAGCTGAGGTGGAGCTAGTTACGAGTAATCAGAAAAGAAGCTATATTCCAGCAACCTTTAAAGATGACCAGTCAATTTTCGGTATGATTGAATCCTATGATTCTGAAAACAACCTGATAAAAATGACAAGAATTGAAACCAATAAGGAAATTAAAGTAGGGAGTATTGTTACAACTTCACAAAAGAGCACTTACTTTCCTGCTAATTTAGAAATTGGTGAAGTGATAGAAGTTAAGAAGGATAACTATGGTTTAACAAATACGGCTTCCGTAAAACCAGCTGTTCATTATTACGATATTAATTATGTTTTAGTTTTACAAAATCCTAAATAAGAAGCTTTTGTTTATATTAGGCCATGTGGAATAAGTAAAAAGCTAAAAAAGGGGGTCTAAGCATAGGGTCTGACCCCCAATCATAATTATTAAGCTTATTAACTATTTTCTTAAGGAGTCAGACTAGTGATATATCATAAATTACCATTCATTTGTCGCTTCAATCTTTAAATCCTTTCCTATAAATGTTTTTTCACCGAATAGTGTAACCAAAGTACATTTTGTTATTGTGTCCTCATATGTAGATGTTTCATATCCAACAAATAATCCTGAAGCGAGTTCAACTTCAGTTTCATTTATAACACGAACCTTTTTCCCGGAAAGTGATGTCAGCATAGCCTTTTGGATAAATCGATACCATTTTGACCAATTTGTTATAATAAACGCTGGTTCACCAGTTTCAGTATAGCCTAACAAACTATTATTATCGTAGATTGTTCCTTTAAGCCGGTCCTGAATGCTAGAGAGGAGAGAATGGATTTTTCTATATTCCTCAATACCTAATTGATTAGAATAGTTAAAAGTTAGTTCATTATTTAGTGTATTGACCTCAACATTCAATTGAGTTCCTTTATTAATAGGATAGACAAAACGATTACCAATCCATATAAAACCATACTCTATTAGGATTGGCGTAAATTCATTTCCTTGATATGTTAGAATTGCAGATAACATGATTTTAATCCTTTCTCAATTTGATCATTCTCATTTTTTCCTTCGAAATGTCGTTAAATTGACCAACATAGTATTTTATTTCTCCAGCCTCATTACTTATTTTCGTAATCGTCAGCCATTCAGGATAAATTTCACCATTTTTCCGCTTGTTCCATATTTCACCCTGCCAATAACCATTTGTTTTAACTTCAGACCACAACGTTTGATAAAAAGACCGATTATGTTTTCCTGATTGTAATATATTCGGCTTTTTCCCGATAACTTCTTCCATTTCATAGCCTGTAACCTTTGTAAACGCAGGATTAACACTTTGAATAATACCTTCACGATTTGTAATCATTAGCCCTTGTGCCGTGTTCTGAATAATTTTATTATCAATTTGTCGTTCCTCCTGGTAGTACATAAAGACGACAATCACAAAGCTAAGCAATGCAAATTCGGATAAAGCCATAAAACCAATAGCATAATGACCAGTTAAATTAAATACAGACGTTAAGACAAGAGGTGGAAAAAAGCCTCCTAGCCCTCCCATTGCAGCTACAATTCCATTAACGATACCTGCTTGCTTTGAGAAATATAATGGGACGAGCTTGAAGACTGTTCCATTACCGATACCTGCACATACAGCGACAGTTAAAACACCAATAGTGTATATTTCAATCGTTGGTGAAAAGGATAAAATGACACCTGAAATCGTCAATCCACCAAATACAAACATAAGCATATTATATGTGTTAAATTTATCTGCAAGAAAGCCACCGATCGGGCGAAGAATAGTTGCTAGCACGATAAACCCTGCTGTTCTTATTCCCGCTGAAACAGGGTCAAGCTCAAAGTGGTTCACTAGAAAATTAGGTAAATAAATCGTAAATGCTACGAAGCCACCAAACGTAATAAAGTAAAACAGACTTAAAAACCATAGTATTTGATTTCGATATACTTCTTTAATTTGTTGCATGATTGGCTGATTAATTTTTTGTTCTTTTTTATCACCTAGGAAAAAGTTCGATGCGGCAAATAAAAATAAAAGAACGATATATAGTCGAACCGTTTGTTCCCACCCAATTGTTTTTGCCAACACTGGTGCTGTAAATGTTGTTATTGCTGTTCCGATATTCCCTGCACCATATATTCCATTAATAAAACCATGCTTTTCTTTACTGTAATACTTTGGGAGGGAGGTAACACCAACAGAAAAGACAGCTCCACTTATCCCTAAAAATAGACCACCTAAAATTAAATCAAATAATGAATTTGCGATGCTAATATAATAAACAGGAAAGATTAAAAGGATAAAACTAATCGTGAAAATAATCCTTGCTCCAAATCGGTTAGTAAAATAGCCGATCGGAATTCTAAGAATCGAACCTAAAATAACAGGAATCGCTGTTACAAGCGCAATTTCTTGTTCAGTTAAACCGATATCCTGCTTGATATTTGGCATAATAGATGATATCAACACCCATACCATAAATCCCGCGGTTAAACTTAAAGTTTGAAGAGGAAGCTGAACTTTTTGACGCTTCATCATTTTATTCTCCTTTCGAGCTCCTTTTTAAGTTGACGCTGCTAAAAATAGCCAACACTAACCGTTATAAACCATTTGTGCCAGATACCTTTAACTTAGCCATATTTTAAAGGTATCTTAGCAAACCTGTTTCATCCTGTTTGTGTAAAAGATTACATTTTAAGAGCGTTTTTAGATAGATGTGACATTTTCGCAACAAAAAACCTACCCAAGCATTTTAGGGTAGGCATTTCGTTATCCTTTTTTGCATTATGCTGTGTATCCTAGTTGCTTATTTCCTATTTACAGCTTTACTTTTCACGGACATTAAGAGCATTAGCCCTTTAAGGTCTTACTTTGACACACTTCTCCCACAGGAGACTCACGAATTCTCTCCAATAAAAAAACAAAATGAATGAAATCAACAACTAGCTTTAATACTAGACTTTACACATTATGAAAGATACCTAGGAAAGAGGATGTTATTTTCTAAATGAATATGCTCGAACATATCGTCCTCTAGCATTTCTAAGCGGTTACAAACTAAACGATACGTACCACAAGCAGCTTCAGGTACATGATAATCGTTTGTTAACATACGAATTTTCTTTAAAATTTCACCTGCAGCATCGTGTTCATCCTCGAGACTTTTTACTAATGTCTGCAATTCTATTACGATTGTTCCGACTTTACTTTTTCATATTTTAAAATTTCCGGGAAAACCGATATTTCTTCCTTTTCAAAATGCGCGTATAACTCTTCCTTTAACTCTGTAAAAAGTGCTAATAGCTGATGCAAATGTGGATGATGTTCACCGTGTACCATTGCGACCTTATTCACATATGGCGTCATTTGCTAACTTCATATAAGGCATAATGATGGTGTACAGAAATTATATGATGAAGTAATTTTTCTGATTCAACCATTCTCCAATCTGTTTCATCTGTTGATCGATTATTTTCTAAATAAAATTGTTCAAGCTTTTCGACAAATTCATCTGCCTGAAGCTTCCGATTTTCTATTACCTGTTCTAGCGTTTTATTTCCTCCACAGGAAAAATCATTTTTATATTACTTAAAAAAATCACTGGATAGTGGAAAGGCTGCGACAATTTCTCCAATTGTTGTTGTTCGGTTAAATTTTTGAATCATACATGCACCTCCTAAAAGATGGGTATTTTGGTTTACAAACGAGTGTTGTGATATCAATCACATATATGTATTTGTTTTCTATCAATTTAATTGGAAACATTTTTGCATAGTATTTTCTCCTAAATTCTACTAATCTATAAGATATAAGCTTATAAACTAGCTTGTTTTCTCCAATAGCTTATAGGATGAGGGGATAAAATGAATTATTCAACTGTGCAGCTAATTATGAATAGTTCTGATACGATTCAGGCTGTAAAATATATTAAAAAGCTATGGTATGCGAAGGAAGAAGGCTTTTTGTCACTATCAAATAACTATCATTTTTATAAAAATGAGGTCATGCATTTACGAGCAAATGCACCTGATAATTGGAAGTTGAACATAGAAGATCGATCCTTTTCTATTTCAAAACAATTTGATAATCATGGGATATGTAAAGTGACGATATTTGCCAACGGAAACATATCATATACAATACATTAAAACATCTCAGACAAATTCTGAGATGTTTTTGTTATGTTATTGCTTCAATGCATTTTTCGATCCTTTGTTTATTGTATACGAGAAGAACCCTGTAATGGAGGATTTCACAATGAAAAATGGATGTATCCACTTTAGTCAATAAAAATAGTTATAGAGAATCCTTTACTTGCCTTCTTTTATAATAGAGGAAACCTCATGAGATAAAATCTCCATTTCTTCCTCTGTGCCAACAGAAATACGTAATTTATCCTTCAAACGAGGTGAATCGAAATAACGGACATATATATTACGTTGAATAAATGCTTCAAATAGCTCTTTTGCGGTCATGTTTACATGGCTAGGAGGTGAGCATAGGATAAAATTCGTTTCAGATGGTAAAACGATAAACCCTAGTTCTTTTAACCTGTTACTAAAGTGATCACGAATCTGTTTAATCATTTGAACTGTTGTATTCAAGTATTCCTTATCTTTTAATGCAGCTAATGCAAGCTGTTGACTAATCGTATTAATATGATAAAGATTTTTACTTTTTTCTAATGCAGCTATAAGCTGAGGATTTGAAAAACAATAGCCAATGCGAATCCCACATAGTGAATATACTTTAGAAAATGTTCGTAAAACGATCACATTATCATATTGATGAATGAGTGGAACGGCTGAGTTTTCAGGGTAGGCAAAATCGATATATGCCTCATCAATAACAATAAGACCTGAATAATGACAAACAAGGTACTCGATATCGGATGATGCTAATAGTAAACCTGTTGGGGCATTTGGATTAACAAGGATAATTGCATCTGCATTCGATTCGATCAGTGAGTTAATATCAATTGTAAAATCCTCTCGTGTCGGAACTTTCACACATTCAACTTGAAATCGTGCGGCAACATTTTCATAAAGCGAGAATGTTGGATCAGGTAATGCAATTCGACCTTGAGCACCAATAAAAGTAGTAAAAAGTAACGAAATAATTTCACTCGAACCATTCCCACAAAAAACCTGTTCCCTTTTTACAAAATTATGCTTTGCTATTTCTTCACGGAGTTCTTGGCACAACTGATCAGGATATCGTTTTAATGAATCAACCTGAATAGATTGCAACGCCTCAAATACTCGCTTAGATGGTGGAAAAGGATTTTCGTTCAGGTTCAATTTGATTGCCCTTTTTTCATCTGGTTGTTTTCCAGACTGATAAGAAGGCATTTCCATAATATGAGGTAGAATATAAGTCATTTTTTGCTCCTTTATTAGATATTTTTATAAAAATGATGATATGATGAGGATAACTTGAAATTGACATTTCAAAAATAGCCAGATTTAACAAGTTTCGAGTGACAGTTTAAAGGGAGAGGAATACGAAATGGAATTAACCCCAATGATCGACAAATCCTCGATTAATCCAATTTATCTACAAATATATGATTATATACGAAAGGAAATAATTGCTGGTAGGATCGAAGCAGACTGTAAACTACCTTCTATTCGAAGATTATCTCAATATCTCAACATAAGTAGAACACCAGTGGCATTAGCATATGACCAGCTACTTGCAGAAGGTTATATTAAAAGTAAGCCAAGAAGTGGTTACTATGCAGAAAACATAGAATCGATTGCTAGATCCCATCATGATCTTGAACCTAATAAGATGTCTGCCGCCTCTAACTATTCACCAATACATCACTTTTATCATTCTTATCAAAATGATGCCATTAAGTATGACTTTGGCTACGGAACGATTGATTTACATCATTTCCCGATTACAAAATGGCGAAAATTTATGAATCGAAGCCTATTGCCAGAATACAATTTTCATTTATTATACGGGGATATCCAAGGTGAATCAGGACTTCGTGAGGAAATCGCTTCATACTTACACCAAAATCGTGGTGTCAGGTGCTCTCCAGATCAAATTGTCATTGGAGCAGGTACATTTCATTCTTTAGATCTTTTGTTTCAGCTCATTCAGCACAGAACGACAAGCATTGCTGTCGAAAGCTCCGTACATGTTGGGGTGAAAGCATTATTAAATAAATTTCCATTTCAAGTAGAAACACTAGAATTAGAGCTGGACGGCATTAACCTAAATAATTTAAAGAAGAAAGAAGTACAAGCAATTTATCTCACACCATCCTATCAGTTTCCATATGGGATGACCCTTTCGATCAACAAACGAATCAAACTATTAAAGTACGCTACAGAAAATGAAATTTATATTATTGAGAATGATTATGACGGAGAATTTCGCTACAATAATCGTCCCATTCCTTCGTTACAAAGTCTTGACAATAATGGAAGGGTCATTTATTTAGGGACATTTTCGAAATCGCTAACACCTTCATTTCGAATTAGTTATCTTGTTTTACCAATGGATTTGCTTAGCTTATTTCATTTAGGCAATCATAGCTATGACCAACATGCATCACCTATTTTTCAAACAACCCTTCAATGGTTCATGGAATCAGGTGATTTTGAGAGACATATGCGAAAAATGCGAACTCTTTACCAAAAAAAGCATGAGGTTTTGATAAGTCGCTTTTCGGACATTTTTGAGGATAAAATAGAAATTGTAGGTGCTGGCGCAGGTCTTCATATTGTCATTAAAGTGAAAAACGATATGGACGAATTAAAGCTTATTGAAACAGCGAAACAATTCGGTGTCAGCGTATATCCAACCTCAATCTACAAGATTGAGAATCAACAAGAACAAGACAACATGCTTTTACTAGGTTTTGGCGGTCTATCGGAAACTGAAATCGAGGAAGGATTAAGATTGCTTAAAATCGCATGGTTTCCAAAAGAACAATGAAAAAATATTAAACAAAAAAACAGGACTATTTTGGTTCTGTTTTTTTGTTTAATAACAAATTGAAATGGATTCGTGAATTTCCTGGGACACCTATTACTTATTCATCTATTGCTAAAAAGGGGGATTGTCACAAGTGAAATGTTCTTTGAAAAATTTAAGAAACTTAAATAGATTGTATATTTTATCAAGTATCGTGGGAATTTATATTTGGCTTTAAAACTTAAGATAATGGAGGAACGACATATGCAAAATCAAATGAACCAACAAGCTATCGGAGCCCATGAAATTTTAGATTGTCATGAAGTGTTAATGTGTACAATCAATGGAATTAATCAGTTTCAATTGTTTCAGCAATATTGCCAGGATCAAGAGTTAAAGAATATTCTTCAAAATCAATTATCGTTTATGACAAGTGAGTACAATACGATTTTACAGGCAGTTCAACAAAAAGCAAATATCGGACAATTACCGAGTGTTCAAGCAAATATGAATTTTACACCTTCATATGGGATCAAGCAAGGTGGGGTTCCAGAAATTCCAAATGCATCTGTTAATCATATGAACGACCGTGATGTATCATCATGTATGCTTGGACTTCATAAATCATCAGCAGTTATGAAAATGCAAGCAGCACTAGAATGTACAGATTCAGGGTTACGTGAAATGATGATTCAAAGTGCAAAAAATTGTGCAGACCAAGCCTATGAAGTTTGGAGCTACATGAATAAAAACGGCTACTATCAAGTTCCAACATTTGATCAAACAACGACAAACGCCATAATGAACAGCTACCAACCGAGCAGTATATATAATCCGACTGCACAACAAATAAGCCAAAACAATATTCACTTTTAATTGGAGGGATTACAATGCATACTAATCAGCATGCGATTCAACAAATTAACCAATGTCGCCAAATTGTTCAACAAATGATTCAGCAAACACAACAAAGCAGTCAGCAATATAAACAAATGCTCCAGCAAGAGCAACAAAATGTTCAAATGTTACAACAAATGATTCAACACGAACAACAAGCTGTTCATGTTATCCAGCAAAGTCTGCAAAATCATCACCAAGCAATTCAACAATGCCAACAAGTATTAAATATTTGCAATCAAATGCAGCAAGAAATTTCAACAACAGCTCCTGCGACACAAGGTTTTCCTATTCAATCACAAATCCCAAGTTATCAAGCTTCACAAGTAAATAGACCATTCATCCAACGATAAAAAGCAGCTGCATGCAGGGTAAAGGTAAGTTTGAGTCTACTTTACCCTGTTTATCTTCTTACTTTGTTCTTACCAAAAATGCTGCATATACATACTCTTTATAAAGTTGACATCTGAATAAGGTTCTTATATAATTATCTTGAAATCGAGATTATTTTAACTGAGATATTCCGTATTTTCATTGTAATATGGTTGAAAGGAAGATCACTATGAATAGAAAACCATTAAAAGGGATTCATCATGTATCAGCATTAACGGCAAATGCAAAGAATAACTTTGAATTTTATACAAAAGTATTAGGGATGAGATTAGTCAAGAAAACAGTCAATCAGGATGACACATCTGTCTATCATTTGTTTTATGCGGATGAACGAGGAAATCCGGGCACTGACTTAACTTTTTTTGAGATTCCTCGTGCAGGGAGAACATACCCTGGGACAAACAGTATTACAGCTACCTCACTCCGTGTAAAAGACAATGAAGCTCTTCAATATTGGAAAGAGAGATTTGTCCAATTAAATGTTGACCATGATGAGATTCAATATGAATCACATCGAGCGACATTATCGTTCAGAGATCCTGAAGGACAACGATTAATCTTAGTTTCCGATGAAAGTAATAAAGGGGTAGCGGGAGGAATCCCATGGGATAAAAGCCCTGTTCCAAAAGAGAAGGGAATCATCGGACTAGGGCCAGTACATTTAACTGTTTCACGACCTGAGAGAACAATCGAAGTTTTAACTAAAATAATGGGATTCCGTGAAATTGCATCCTACAAAAGAGACAAAGATCTTAAAATTGTTCGCGTTTTTGAAACTGGTGAAGGTGGAACAGGGGCAGAAATTCATGTAATAGAAGAAACGGATTTAAGTCGCGAAAGACCTGGTCGAGGAAGCGTTCACCATGTCGCATTTCGCGTAGAGGATGCAACAGAATTGGAAAAATGGCAAGCGATTCTTGAAGAAAATCATCTACCTAATTCAGGCTTTGTCGAACGATATTACTTCGCGTCATTATATTTTAGAGAACCAAATGGGATTTTATTTGAGCTTGCAACAGACGGACCAGGATTTGAAGATGACGAAGATTTTGAGCATTTAGGAGAAACATTAGCTTTACCTCCTTATTTTGAAAGCAAACGAAAAGAAATTGAAGCAAAATTAAAACCATTGGAAACAAATTGATAGGTTAGAGAGGGGAATTTCATTTATTATGGAACATATTTATCAAGCAGGAAAAGATAAAAATTCACCAACTTTTGTTCTACTTCATGGAACAGGTGGAAATGAACGAGATTTATTACCAATAGCTAATATGATCGCACCAGATGCATCAATCCTCGGTGTAAGAGGGAATGTCCTTGAAAATGGAATGCCAAGATTTTTCAGACGGCTTGCAGAGGGAATTTTTGATGAGGAAGATCTAATTTTTCGTACAAATGAATTAAATGAGTTCCTTAATGAGGCTGCTGAAAAATATGTATTTGATCGTAATCGTCTCGTTGCTATAGGCTATTCAAATGGCGCTAATATAGCAGCAAGTCTAATGTATCATCTTCCAAACGCCTTACATGGTGCTATTCTGTTTCATGCAATGGTTCCACGTAGAGGAATTCATTTACCAGACTTATCAAACACTCACATTTTTATTGGTGCTGGTACAAACGATCCGATCATACCACAACAGGAAACGAAGGAGCTTATCGAAAAGCTTCGAGATGCAAATGCAATTGTTGAGGAACATTGGGGTAATGCAGGTCACCAATTAACAAGAGATGAAGTCGAAAAGGCAAGAGAGTGGTATATTCGTCTTTACGAATCAAAATGATATAACGAAACAAAGAAATGGTCAGTTACTTCAGGTTAAATCTTGAGGGTAGCTGACCATTGTTAATTGAAATCATATTTTCATATAAAAATTAAAGACTATTTACATTAACAATACATTCCTTTGACTCGTTTTTCGGAGAATTGACTAAGCTTGATACTGGATAGCAATCCATAAAATTAGCTTGATACGGTACTAGTAATGATTTTAACTCGTTGTAATTTGTTTGATTTCTATCAATCCACTCATCATATTTATCTTCAGGTAAAATAACAGGCATTCTGTCATGTACTTCTTCTAACAACTCGTTTGGTTTTGTTGTAATGATCGTACACGTAAATAGCGGCTTGTCTCCTTTATCCCATCGTTCCCATAACCCTGCAAAAGCAAATGGCTTGTTATTTTTCATCATAAAACGATATGGCTGTTTCATGTTCCCTTCTTTTTTCCATTCATAAAAACCATCGCATAAGATTAGACATCTCTGTGATTGAAAAGGTCTTTTAAAGCTAACCTTTTCATCAAGTGACTCAGCCCTAGCATTAATCATTTTATAACCAATTTTCGTATCCTTTGCCCACGGAGGAACAAGTCCCCATCTCATTTTTGTACCTACACGATCTTTTCCATTTGAGCCAACAACAAGGATATCCTGAGAAGGTGCAATATTATATCTAAACTCAAGCTCTTCATGAATAAGAAATTCAAAATGCTCCTGTAAAATCGTTTGATCTGTAGCTAAGGAAAAGCGTCCACACATAGATTACACCACCGTTCTTCATTTCATCTCTATAAACTTTATAACATAAGGTAAAAAGAAAATGCAAAAGGTGAAATGCCTATACAGACTTTTGTCTAGATACATATAGTAAAGCAAATGCTTTAGGAGGTGTAACAATGGGTGGTGAAGCTGGTTACGGCTTTGGATTTGGATTTGCTCTATTAGTTGTATTGTTTATCTTGTTAATTATTATCGGTGCTTCTTACGTTGGTTACTAACAATTCGAAGAAAAAGATTGCCCTTATCGTTTCGATAAAGGGCTTTTTTATGTTTAAGCTATTGCAAGGAGTACAAATAGTTTTGTTCAAAATTTTGTGAGCATATTACTTTATAGAATAAATCTTTTATTGCAAAATATAAGACGAGACTCTTATCTATTGAATGGTTTTATTGAATAGATAGTTGAATCACTTATTAGGTTTTTAGGCACTTCCTTTCTCTCATAAAATAGGAAATACGCCTAAGCAACTTAATAAAATACCACATAATAAAGGGGTTATGAGGATGAAAAGCTTAAAAAGCACAACTACACTACATAATGGAGTAAAGATGCCTTGGTTTGGATTAGGGGTTTTCAAGGTTGAAGAAGGTCAAGAGGTTATCGACTCAGTCAAAACTGCAATTGAAGTAGGCTATCGAAGTATCGATACGGCTGCCGTCTACGGAAATGAAGAGGGTGTAGGGAAAGCGATTGCAGAAGTTAATGTCCCTCGCGAGGAGCTATTTATTACATCAAAAGTTTGGAACAGAAACCAAGGCTATGAATCAACATTAAAGGCGTTTGACGAATCGATGCAAAAGCTAGGCTTAGACTACCTAGATTTATATCTTATTCATTGGCCAGTTCCAGAGCTAAATAAATATAAAGAAACATGGAAAGCATTAGAAAAGCTTTATAAAGAAGGAAGAATTCGCGCTATTGGTGTAAGCAATTTTAAAGAGCATCATTTGAATGATTTATTGGCAGATTGTGAAATTAAACCGATGGTAAACCAAGTAGAATATCATCCACGCTTAAGTCAAAAAAGCTTACATGAATATTGCAAGCAAAACCAAATTCAACTTGAGGCATGGTCACCTTTAATGCAAGGACAATTAATCAATGACCCAACCATATCTGAAATCGCAGAAAAGTATAATAAATCAACAGCACAAATTATTTTACGCTGGGATTTACAAAATGAGGTCGTTACAATTCCTAAATCAATTAAGCCTCATCG
>JAPSLL010000107.1 GCA_031180805.1 Bacillus sp. (in: firmicutes) | reverse complement strand
AGCCCTTATCATATCGATAAGGGCTTTTATATATTCCAGAAATCTTAATACTAATCGTTTTCGGTGTAACCCTCAAATAATAACCCAACATTTTTTTTCAAATCATAGAAAAAATTAGGGATTTCATTTTTGTGTAATCCAAAAAATAGAGATTGAACGAGATTATGATAGTACCATGCTTGTTTGCCGTATCCCCGATTAAAATAGTCCCATATCACATCACCATGTTGTTTGAATGCTCTTAGTAAGTCTGAACTGTTATCAAGCTTATCAGCAGCTATAATCGCTTTACTTTCCAATGAGGCATATTTTGCCTTTTCAATTGTTTCACCTTTTCGACTTTCCCAATCTAATATTTTATTTTCAGTGTTTGTTAAAACGAGTCTAGTCACCTTGTCACCAAACATAGCAAATAATTGTTCCTCTGAAACCTTTGTATCTTCTATTACATCATGTAAATAGCCAGCAGCAATAACTTCATCTGAGAAATTCGCATGTTCCAAAATGAGCGCTACATTTTCCAAATGAGAGAAATAGTCTTGACCGCTCAGCTTACGCAATTGCCCTTTGTGAGCATTTTTTGCAAATTGTTTTGCTTTGAGCAATAACATCATTTCACCTTACCTTAAATAAATGAATGAAACGAAAAGGACCAATCTTGCTAACATATTTTTACATCAAGATTACTATGTTAGATTAAAATCAGTCCTTCTGTACTATTCGACTATTATTTATAAAATAAACTCATCTATCTTTTGAACAAGCTCACTAATTTCTGGTTTGCTAATTTGTGCAATAGCCCCAACCATTTGTCCTTTATGACGTAAGTCGTTTGTAATTAATGAAGAAAAGATGATAACAGGTAAAATATTCAGTGAATGATCATCTTTAATTCGTTTTGTTAAATGATGTCCATCCATTTGTGGCATTTCTACGTCTGTTATAACTAGTTGGATTTCATCTTCAATCGCTTTACCTTGTTCAACAATTGACTGTAAATAGGTTAATGCATCTTTTCCATTTTCAAAAAATTCAATCCGTTGAAAACCTGCTTCATTTAAAGTTTCTTGTAGCAATTTTCGTAATAATGGTGAATCTTCAGCAACGACAAGCTTTTTCGTTGATCGTTCACGTGTTCCTAATTTTTTCACTTGATCAATATTTATCCCAGAATCAGGATTTATATCAACTACAATTTTTTCAAAGTCCAATAATAGGACCATTTCATCATTTATTTTTACGACACCAGTTATTTGACCTTCAAGCCCTTGATACATACCTGATGGTTTTTCGATTTTATCCCAAGAAATTCGATGAATTTGTGAAACAGCATGAACATGAAAAACAACCTTTGTTTGATTAAATTCAGTTACAATGAATTTTTCACTTAAAGGGTCATTACTTGGTTCAAATCCAAGTGCCTTTGCAACATCTACGACTGGTAAAATTTCACCACGGATTTCAATAATTCCTTCTACATTAGGATGAGAATGAGGAATTTTAGTAACATTTATCGGTTGAATAATTTCCTTTACTTTAATTACATTTATTCCAAACTTATTTTGTCCTACAGTAAACTCAACAATTTCTAACTCATTTGTCCCGCTTTCAAGTAAAATTCCTTTATGTTGTTCCATTGTTTTCTTCCTTCCATGATGAGCTTTAATACTATTAATATCGGCATAAATTATTATTCCTTAAGTAAATTACTAATCAATATTTGCTTGTCCAATACGAGCCCTAGTTTAATCGCTCATTTATACGTTATTTTATACTATAATTATATAAGCTTAATTTAAAAATGGAATCAAGCTATACTAAATAATTTGGAGCAAGAGCATTGCATTATATTGATTCACTTATATGATCAATAAACGAAATGGCTCTGCTCTCAGTTGTTTGTATTTTGCAGCAAAAATATAATTTCACTTATCTAAATTTAATTTATAGAAGAAAGTACTCTATCATCAGCTAAGTTTGTGTTAATTGCGCAGTTTTTGGCGTTTCTACCATATTGCCAAACCCAAACATTTGCTTTACAGTTTGGAGTTATTGGATTATATCTTGGAGCCTTTCTTTCCGAAGTAGTTCCTGATTCAGGCTCTGCACTCCATAATATTGCATTTACAGCGACATCATTATTTTCCTTTACTGCTTGACAATATGCCTGAGAAAATTCTCCTTTTACTGGATATTGATAAAAACCAGAGCGGTATCCTGAAGGAAGTAAGGTTTCTACCCACCCAATAATCCATTGTGCATCAACTTGAAATAAATGCTCTATATTAGCAAAAATAGCAGTATTTTTGGGAATTCCTAATCTCCTCGCATGAAATACTGCATTTCGTGCTGAAACACGTCCCGCTTCATAGCCTATTGTTTCTGAAATGATCGTATAAATGGGTAATACCTCTATTCCCTTTCCACGTATAAAGCTTAGCTCCTCTTTCGTTAAACCGATTGATCCATCATGATGTTTTGTCAAATGTCTCCCCCAATATTTAGGGAGTCCGAATTTATTCCTAACACAATCATATAATTCCTCATTAACTGGATTCGCTGAGTCAACACCCCATATTTTTCGTGCCAGAGTTATCACACCCTTTCTATCCATTGCTCTTCTCATATATATGTACGAATAGGTTGTCTCAACCATATATCACACGATTATGTTTCTATTTTTATGAAGAACTAAGATCTACCTTTGCAAAATTCATATGTATGGTAATAGTTCTTTGAGTCATGATAAGCAATAGGTACAATAAATAGGTTTAAAGAAATCTTGATTATGAAACTACATAAGGAAGGTAAACCGTTGGAAAAATTATTTCGACTAAAAGAAAATCATTCCACAATTAAGAAAGAGCTTCTTGCAGGTACAGTATCATTTTTCACAATTGTCTATATCGTCATTGTCAATGCAACAATACTATCTGATGCTGGTATTCCTTATACAGCCGGGATTGTTGCCACTGTATTTACTTCAGTAGCAGGTTGTTTCATCATGGGCTTCTACGGTAATACACCGATTATTGTTGTTCCAGGAATGGGAGTAAATGCATTATTTACATATACCATTGTCGTTAATTTAGGATTAACATGGCAGGAAGGCTTAGCAGTTGTCTTTGTTTCTGGCGTATTATTTGTGATTATTTCTTTTAGCAAGCTTGCTTCAATTCTTTCTTCCTCTATTCCGCTTTCTTTAAAGGAAGCGATAACAGTAGGAATTGGATTATTTTTAACATTCATCGGTCTGCAAAAAGGTGGGTTGGTCGTACTAAATGAAGATACGTTTGTAGCATTAGGAAACATAACCGATCCAGAAGTTTCTTTGACCTTGTTAACACTAATCTTAACAATTATTATTTTCGCAAAACAAATACGAGGACATTTTTTAATAAGTATTATTCTTGGAACATTACTTTCTTTTCTTTTCCGGCAAACTTCATTTGAATCCAATCTCTTACAACAAAACGTGTTTCAAAACTATCAACCGTTGTTTAATGCAATGTCATTTCACAAGTTTTTAGATGTATCATTTTGGATTGCTACTTTTTCTTTAACAATGGTTATTGTATTTGAAAACATTGGACTCGTTTTTGGACAAGTTCATATGATAAATCGACCCGATGCGTTTAATCGGTCATTTCAGGCTAATGCTTTGTCTACAATAACTTCTGCTGTATTTGGATCGAGTCCTACTGTAAGTACAGTTGAAACAGCTGCAGGGATTGCCGCTGGTGGACGAACCGGATTAACTGCTGTTACAACAGGTTGTTTATTTATCAGTTCTTTGTTATTCCTGCCCTTTATGAAGCTTATTCCTAACAGTGCAATAGCACCTATTTTAATTATCATTGGTGGCCTAATGCTGCAAAACATTAAACATATTGATTTAGATGATTTTAGTGAAAGCTTTCCATCCTTCTTAATTATTTCATTCATTCCTTTTACGTATAGTATCATCGATGGGATGGCCTTTGGTTTTATTGTATATCCACTATTAAAATTGGTATTAAAAAGACGTAATGAGGTGAAAACTCCACTTTATCTAATATCTTTTTTATTTTTGCTGAATTTCCTTTTTCAATCACTCTGAGCATAAATCTTACGTTAAAAGACATGAAGTGTAACCAAACACTGCTTCTAAATTAATTATAGAGTTCAACAAAATTTCGAGGCGTATAATGAAATATAAATGTGTTACTGTTGCTTTTTCTTCTCTCAGCCTGCCAACAGTTTAATCAAAATGAAGCTGGTAAAAATGAAAACGACACCAACAATAAATTACTTCAAACAGGGAATGATAATCTAAGGTTAAATGACGATGTACTATTTGAGTCTAGAAGTGAAGTGAATCTTGAAGAGGAAGAAGATCCATTACATCCAACAGA
>JAPSLL010000051.1 GCA_031180805.1 Bacillus sp. (in: firmicutes) | reverse complement strand
AAAATTGAGATGGCGGTTGTAACGAATAAAGTAGTTAATGAAAGAAATGCAATAAGGGAGTGGCTATTAACATGCAATCAGGACTTCGATCAAAATTGTTAGAAGCCTTTTCAAAAGCAGATGGTGATTTTTTATCAGGTCAAAAAATTAGTGAGTATATTGGCTGCTCAAGAACGGCTGTTTGGAAACATATAGAGGACCTAAGAAAAGAGGGGTATGAGCTTGAAGCTGTTCGCAGACGTGGTTACAGAATTACAAAGAAGCCTGATAAAATAAGCAGCAATGAAATCCAGCTAGGTTTACAAACGAATGCAATGGGGAGAAATATTCATTTTGCGGAGGAAGTAACATCAACTCAAAAAATTGCACAAACTCTTGCAGCTGAAGGAGCACAAGAAGGGACAATTGTCGTTGCAGACAAGCAAACTAATGGAAGAGGAAGAATGGCAAGATCATGGTATTCACCGAGTGGGACAGGTATTTGGATGAGTATGATTATAAGACCAAATATTCCGATAAATAATACACCTCAACTAACATTACTTACTGCTGTGGCAATTGTTCAAGCAATTGAGGAGGAGACTACTTTAAAGCCAGATATAAAATGGCCGAATGATATTTTAGTAAACGGTAAAAAGCTTGTGGGAATATTAACTGAGCTTCAAGCTGAGGCAGATCAGGTTCACTCGGTCATTATTGGCACAGGGATTAACGTCAATCAGCTTGAAGATCATTTTCCTGAGGAATTACGTTCAATTGCTACTTCCATCTATATCGAATCAGGCGAATTATGTGAAAGATCTAAGCTTATTCAATCCATTTTGTTAAAGTTTGAAGCTCTTTATTCTCTCTATTTATCGAAAGGTTTTATACCGATTAAGCTTCTTTGGGAAAGCTATGCAATCAGTTTAAATAAAGTAATACATGCAAGAACAATTAATGGAGTCATTGAAGGAAAAGCAATCGGAATTGATAATGATGGAGCGTTATTAATCGAAACAGATGAAAATGGAATAGAACGTATCTATTCTGCGGATATTGAAATAAAACAATGATTTTATCTATCATTTAAGAATAGTAATTAATGATATCCTCTGTTATACTGAAAAACGGGTAGTATCTTTTTTAGAACTACACCTTATTGGAAATTGCTTTTCTAACAAAATGAATCTTGTTCATGTGATTCAAATATAAACAATGTTATGATTCTAAATTCTGCCTTGATCCGTAAAGGACTAGGACGGAGGGATGAAAACTGATTAAGTATACAATAAATCCTTCTTTCTATGTCGAAAGAGGGATTTTTTTATCGTTTTCCCCCTCCCCTAAATGAATCACATATCTAACAAATTAAAAGATATTAGACTGTGGAGCAATTTTAGGGAATAGGAAAAGCATTTCTAAATCTTTGGAGGGGAATGTATGAAAACTAGATTAGATTTTATGAAAATGAAGCATTCAGGTGAGCCGATCACGATGATTACAGCTTATGATTATCCAAGTGCAAAGCAAGCGGAATTGGCTGGAGTCGATATGATTCTTGTTGGAGATTCATTAGGTATGGTTGTATTAGGATATGATTCCACAATTCCGGTGACTGTGGATGACATGATTCACCATACAAAGGCGGTAAAACGTGGAGCAAAGGAGACGTTTATTGTCACAGATATGCCATTTATGTCCTACCATTTGTCACCTGCCGATACTTTAAGAAATGCAACAAGATTAATGCAAGAAGGTGGATCTGATTGCTTAAAGCTTGAAGGTGCCGATGGAGTGACGGATACAATTTTAGCACTTACGAACGGAGGAATTCCAGTTATTGGTCACCTAGGCTTAACACCGCAATCAGTAAACGTTCTTGGTGGATATAAAGTTCAAGGGAAAAGTGCAAAGGCAGCTGAGAAATTGATTGATGATGCAAAACGAGTGCAGGAAGCTGGTGCAATAGCAATTGTATTAGAATGTGTTCCACAACAACTTTCAAAAGAAATTTCTTTACAATTAGATATACCAACAATCGGGATTGGTGCAGGTCCACATACTGACGGTCAAGTATTGGTTTACCACGATTTAATTGGTTATGTGGATGGTAGAGTGCCAAAGTTTGTAAAACAATATGCTGCAATTTCTCCAATAATTCAACATTCAATCAAGGAATACATTCGAGATGTTAAAAATCGATCATTCCCAGAAGAAAAGCATTCATTTAACATGAAAAAGGAAGAAAAAATTAGTTTATATCGAGAGGTTAAGCAATGAATGTAGTTACAACTAAGGACGAATTAAAGAGAAAAATAGCTGAATATAAAAAACAAAACAAGTCAATTGGCTTTGTACCAACAATGGGATTTTTACATGAAGGGCATCTAAAGCTTATTGAGGAAGCAAGAAAAGCTAATGATATTGTGATACTAAGTATTTTTGTGAATCCTTTACAGTTTGGTCCAAATGAAGACTTTGATTCCTACCCTAGGGATCAGCAAAGAGATGAAGAGTTAGCAAATAGTGCGGAAGTTGATCTTGTTTTTCTACCTTCTGTTATTGAAATGTATCCGCAATCACCAGGATATACAATCTCAGTTCAATCAAGAGTGAATGTATTATGCGGTAAATCACGGATAGGCCATTTTGATGGTGTTGCAACGATTTTAACAAAACTATTTCATCTTATCGAACCTAACAGAGCTTATTTTGGAATGAAGGATGCCCAACAGGTAGCTGTTGTCGAAGGGTTAGTTGAAGAACTAAATTTCCCGTTAGAAATTGTACCAGTCTCTACAATAAGAGAAGCTGATGGTCTTGCAAAAAGCTCTCGAAATGTATATTTAAATGAGGAAGAAAGACGTGAGGCTCCATCACTTTACAGAAGTTTAGTAATCGCAAAAAAGGAAATTGTAAGTGGGAATACCAATTTTGAACAGATAAAAGCGATGATTAAAGCTTATATTACTCAAAATACAAGTGGTGTAATTGATTATATTGAAATATTAACTTATCCACAGTTAGAGGAAATCGAAGTTCCAAAAGGAAAAGTCATTATCGCTATAGCAGTCAAATTTTCTAAAGCAAGATTAATTGATAATATTACCGTTGAAATTTAAAGGGAAAACATAAGGATGATATGGAACGATTGGAGTGATAAAATGTGTTTCGGACAATGTTAAATGCTAAAATTCATCGTGCCCGGGTAACTGAGGCAAATTTAAACTATGTAGGTAGTATTACGATTGATGAGAATATACTTGATGCGGTGGGGATGATTGCAAACGAAAAGGTTCAAATTGTAAATAATAATAACGGAGCTCGTTTTGAGACTTATATAATTCCTGGCGAAAGAGGGAGTGGAGTAATTTGCTTGAATGGCGCTGCGGCGAGACTTGTTCAAGAAGGGGATATTATCATTATACTTACTTATACCTTAATACCCGAAGATAAAATTACGACACATAAACCAAAAATAGCCGTCATGGATGAGAATAATAAAATTATTGACATGCTTGGACATGAACCTGCTTCAACCATTTTAAGCTAATTTGGAAAAGATAAGGGCTAACACTTCAAAACAATGATATAGTCACTAAAGACTATACAATGTATTGGTGTTGCCCTTATTATGTTTATTAAGATGTTTGTTTTTAATCTTTATCAAAATCATAATAAACAAATAAATACGAACCTGAGGGTTTTGGATGAAATTATGTTATAGTAAATATATTAATAACTAAGCAAAATATCATGCATAAAAAGCTTTACATAATTATAGGAGTGTCACAGAATGAATGAGCAACGATTTGTAGTAGTCGACTTAGAAACAACAGGAAATTCCCCTAAAAAAGGGGACAAGATTATTCAAATAGCAGCAATAGTATTAGAAAATGATCAAATTGTTGATAAATTTGTGAGTTTTGTTAACCCATTACAAAAAATTCCACCGTTTATCGAACAATTAACAGGTATTACGAATGAGATGGTTGACAATGCCCCAACCTTTGAAGATATAGCCGAGAAAATTCAATCGTTGCTTACAAATTCTACATTTGTCGCTCATAATGTATATTTTGATTTATCTTTTTTACAAGAGGAATTAATAAGTTGTGGGTTGCAATTTAATGGACCTATTCTTGATACAGTTGAGCTATCACGGATTGCGTTTCCAACGAAAAAAAGTTATAAATTATCGGATTTAAGTGATGAATTTGATATGCTACATGAAAACCCGCACAGGGCTGATAGCGATGCTGAGGTCACAGCCGAATTATTCATACAAATACTCGAGAAGTTTAAGTCTTTACCGATCATTACATTGCAACAGCTTTCCCGCCTATCGAGATCATTTATTAGTGATCTTGAAGATGTATTGGAAGATATCATTGCAGAAAAATTAGTGAATATTGAAAAACAGAATCATCATCATCTTGAAATAATCAGAACATTGGCGATAAAAAAAAGAAGTCAAATGGTGAATGCAAATCAAGATATAGATGAACAGATTGGAATAGAAGAAATTATTTCACATTTGAAAAATAGTGGTGATAAATTTACTAAGGATCATATAACGTTTCGGGTTCGAGATGAACAGCTTGTAATGATGAAGGAAATATACGATGATTTCTCTTCACATCAGCATAGCTTAATTGAAGCTGCAACTGGAAGCGGGAAAACTTTAGCCTATTTGGTTCCATCTATTTTGTATGCTAAAAAACAAAAACGACCAATAATCGTTAGCACCTATACAACAACTTTACAAGAACAAATGCTTGATCATGACGTTCCATTTTTAGAAAAGGTAATGCCTTTTTCTTTTAATGCGACGATTTTAAAAGGTCAGAGCCATTATTTGTGCCTGCAAAAATTTGAACTAGCTTTAAAGGAACCTGAAGACAACTATGATTTTATACTAACAAAATCACAAATCCTTATTTGGATAACAGAAACAGAAACCGGAGATGTAGATGAATTAAATCTTCCATCAGGTGGTAAAGCTCTATGGAGTCAATTACACGTTGACCATTCATCCTTTAATAAAAATCCTTTCTTTGCATATTGTTATTATCAACATGCAAAACAAAAAGCATTAAAAGCTAATCTAATTATTACAAATCATGCTATGCTCATATCTGATATTGTTTATGAGCAAAAGCTATTACCTGATTATCAAGAAATTATTATAGATGAAGCCCATCATTTTCATATTGTTGCAAGCGAACAATTAGGAGTTAAGTTTTCTTATTTAGAAATTCATAATTTCATTAACAGGTTAGGGACAAGTAAGACAAATGGAATTTTACAAAAATTTATAAAGATGAATGAAATCAACTTCAGCAACCAAAGCCCTTTGCTTAAAATTGACCAACTAATTCTTGAACTACAGGATGAGTCCCATCAGTTTTTTTCTGCCATTCATGCATTTGTTCTGTCAAAAACGAAGGATAGTTCAATCAATCGAATCTCTTATCGCTTAGATCTGGAAATTGGAAATAATCGAACATGGAATGCAATTTTAGAACTGGCAAATAGGGTATCATTTCTCATAACTGATATTGTTCAAATAATGAATAAGTCATTACATGTACACAAAATGAAAGAATCAGACCCTTCAATTAAAGATAAGATAATTCTTGAGGATTTTAAAGCAATGATTTTGCGGATTAACGAATATAAGGATAAGCTAAATACGATCCTTTTTTCTCGATCAGATTCAACTGTTTCGTGGATTGAAATTGATTCTAAAGGGGCTAAAAATGCTGCATCAATTTATGCTCAGCCATTAGATATTTCGGAATTTTTAGCTGATCATTTCTTTGCAAATAAAAAAAGTGCAATACTAACTTCTGCAACGTTAGCAGTTAAACATTCATTTTCGTATATGACTGATGCTGTTGGACTAACAGATTTTTATCCTAAACAATTACAATTGAAGTCACCTTTTAATTATAAAAAACAGGTTAAGCTATTTATTCCAACAGATATGCCGCATGTTAATGAGGTTTCACTTGATGAATTTTCTGAAGCAATTGCAGCTAATATAGGAAGTGTTGCACAAATAACAGACGGGAAAATATTAGCTTTATTTACATCCTATGAAATGCTAAAAAAAACGTATCAATTGTTAAAAGAAGATGAAACATTAGAGGATTTTATGATACTAGGACAAGGAACAAGTAGTGGAAGTCGTTTGCGATTGACAAAGAATTTTAAGCAATTCGACAAGGCTATTTTATTAGGAACTAACAGCTTTTGGGAGGGCGTTGATTTTCCTGGTGAAGAGCTTACAGCATTAATGATTGTTCGTCTTCCTTTTGCATCACCTGATAATCCGATTGTTGCGGCAAAATCTGAGCAGTTTAAAAGACAGGGGAAAAATGCATTTTATGATTATTCACTTCCCGAAGCGATTCTACGGTTTAAACAAGGATTTGGAAGATTAATTCGAAGTGAGGATGATCGCGGGATATTGTTTGTTTTAGATCATCGTATCGTAACAACAAAGTATGGAAAGGACTTTTTAAACTCTATTCCAGAACTTGAAATTGAAAAAAATCCGATGCATCTTCTGACACATTCAATTGAGAAATGGATGAATCGTGATTAAAGCATGAAAACGCCTTTTCACCGTTAAAAAATGGCTGATTCAAAACTTGAATCAGCCTTAAATGGTGTGAGTTAGGAGAAAATTTATCATCATGTTAAAGTGTTAACACCTGTTATAATGGATTAAGATACAACATTAGATGCCGTTGTAATGTTATTGTGTCCAGACAAAACAGACATATTAGTTACAATATTTGTTTCAAGTAGGAGGAATTTGTATTGCAGAGTAAAATTGAGGTTATTTCAACAGTTACAGTTGAACATTCAGATGAATTATATAAGATTGTTGATTTGTTGAATCGCACGTTAAAAAGAGAAGATCTAATGTTCGGATTAGCTCTCGACCAGCAAGATCAAAATAAAGCTGTATTTACCATTTATCGTACGTAAGGAAGTTGATTTAATATGGGAAAAAAAACGCTCATTACATTAATTGTTTCTTTTGTTGTCTTAATAGGTGTGATCATTTTGTTTACGAATATATATCAAACAGCAAGAAACCAATATGAAGAGGGACATCAAAAATCAAAAGAATTTGTACTATCTAATAAAGATTTGGATGTAAAATCAATTGATTCAATTGAAACTTATAATGGAGAAAAGAAGTATCATGTAATGTCTGGGAAAAACGCTAAAAATGAAAAAATTTATGTTTGGGTACCTCAAGAAGTGAAAAATGATAAGCCCACTATTAAAAAGCAGTCAGAAGGAATAACCGAAAAAGAAGCGATTGCAGAAGTTAATCAAGAAAAGAATCCTGAAAAAATAGTGGCTGTCACACTAGGGATGGATGAAGGAATTCCTATTTGGGAAGTAAAGTATTTAGATAAATCAGATAGGTACAATTTTGATTACGTTAATTTTAATAATGGGGATATTATTAAACATATGGCAATAAAAAATGATAAGAACTCATAAAAAATTATATAAAAATAATAAAGGATATGTATGTTTAATCGGTTTTCCATTGCTACAAAAAATGAAAAAAAGTATAATAAAAGCTGATTAGTACATAATTGATTAGACATCGGAGTTTTGGAGGGAAAGTGTTAGTGAAAACAACAATTGCAGAAGTAGGAAAATATGTTGGACAAGAAGTCAGAATTGGTGCTTGGCTTGCAAATAAACGATCTAGCGGTAAGATTGCCTTTTTACAGTTAAGAGATGGCACAGGGTTTATTCAAGGTGTCGTTGTAAAAGAAGAAGTAGATGAAGCGATTTTCCAAAAAGCTAAGTCAATCACACAAGAAACTTCTTTATATGTGACAGGTATGGTAAGAGAGGATTCTCGTTCACCATTTGGGTATGAACTAGGTGTAACAAATGTAGAAGTAATTTCAGAATCAACTGATTACCCAATAACTCCTAAAGAGCATGGTACTGAATTTTTAATGGATCACCGTCATTTATGGTTACGTTCTAAGCGACAACATGCAGTGATGAAAATTAGAAATGAAATCATTAGAGCTACATATGAATTTTTCAATAATGAAGGATTTGTAAAGGTGGATCCACCAATTCTTACTGGAAGTGCACCAGAGGGAACATCAGAATTATTCCATACGAAATATTTTGATGAAGATGCATACCTTTCTCAAAGCGGGCAGTTATATATGGAGGCTGCTGCAATGGCACTTGGAAAAGTATTTTCCTTTGGTCCAACATTTAGAGCTGAGAAATCAAAAACACGTCGTCATTTAATTGAATTTTGGATGATCGAGCCAGAGATGGCATTTTATCAATTTGAGGATAATCTACAAGTACAGGAAGCATATGTTTCTTTTATTGTGCAAAATGTACTACAAAATTGCAAGCTGGAATTGAATACTCTTGGAAGAGACATTTCAAAGTTAGAGAAAATTACAGCTCCATTCCCAAGAATCACATATGATGAGGCAATAACGTTCTTAAATGAAAAAGGATTTAATGATATTAAATGGGGAGATGACTTCGGAGCTCCACATGAAACAGCAATAGCTGAAGCTTATGATAAGCCAGTATTTATTACACATTACCCAACAAGCTTAAAGCCATTTTATATGCAGCCTGATCCAAATAGAGAAGATGTTGTTTTATGTGCAGACTTAATTGCTCCTGAAGGATATGGAGAAATTATTGGAGGTTCTGAACGTATTCATGATGCTGGATTATTAAAGCAGCGTATTGAGGAGCATCAATTAGATGAGAAGGCATATGAGTGGTATTTAAGTTTAAGAAAATATGGTTCAGTCCCTCACTCAGGATTTGGATTAGGTCTTGAGCGTACTGTTGCATGGATTAGCGGGGTAGAGCATGTAAGAGAAACGATTCCATTTCCACGTTTATTAAATCGATTATATCCGTAATAATTTATGTATAAAGGTTGTTTCAATTAACTCACAATTGAAGCAGCCTTTTTATATGGTTTATAAGAGGAGAAATATAAGCATATCAACTAATTCGATATCATTGGGTAACATTAATATTACTTATTAAGTCATCGTTCGTTCAGTTGCCAAAAACAACCGAGGCTGATTATGTTCAATGTTTCGTCCTTACATGTTATACTTACAATTGAGGTGTGTTTGATGAATAAGGAACAATTTATTTATTTACAGGAAACAGGAAATGTATCAATTCCTGTTATTTTATTTCAACATTATTCGAAGTTAGGCTTAAATGAAGAAGAACTAATGGTGCTTTTACAAGTGCAACAATTTAAGCAAATGGGAAACCAATTTCCTACGCCGACAGAGCTTTCAGAACACATGTCAATCTCCACTTCTACTTGTACCTCGATCTTAAGAAGTTTAATTCAAAGAGGATTTTTATCAATTGAAGAGTGTGAAGAAAATACGATTCTATTTGAAAATTACTCCTTAAAACCCTTATGGGACAAACTTTATACATTTTTATCACAGGAAAAAAATCGAGAAAAAAACAAAGAAGCTGACGAAAATTTATATACAATATTTGAGAATGAATTCGGTCGACCTTTATCACCAATTGAGTGTGAAACATTAGCGATATGGCTTGATCAGGAGGATTATGACCCAATTATTATCAAAGCGGCACTAAGAGAGTCTGTTATGTCAGGAAAGCTTAACTTTCGATATATCGATAGGATTCTGTTTGAATGGAAAAAGAATGGAATTAGAACGATAGAACAGGCACGAAATCATTCAAAAAAATTTAGGCAGCATCAAGCGAATAATAGCTCTGTTCAGCAAAATCAAGAGGAATATAAAAGGAAAGTACCATTTTATAATTGGCTTGAGAGCTAGAGATAGCTCTTTTTTGTGTACGCAAATAGATTGTTTTTATTCGATATTATAAAAAGAAGGTGAAATAATGCTAACTAAAGTACAAATTCGAGAATGCTTAGATACATTTGCTGAAATGTTTCCAGATGCACATTGTGAATTAGTTCATGAAAATCCATTTGAGCTTGTCATTGCTGTTGCACTATCAGCACAATGTACGGATGCGCTTGTTAATAAGGTAACAAAAAACCTATTTAAAAAATATAAAAAACCAGAAGATTATTTAGCTGTTTCATTAGAAGAATTACAGTCAGATATTAAGTCAATTGGTTTATATCGGAATAAGGCGAAAAACATAAGAAGCCTTTGTGAAACACTAATTAAAGAATATAATGGTGAAGTACCAAGAGAGCATGAAGAATTAACTAAATTAGCTGGAGTTGGGAGAAAAACAGCAAATGTAGTTGTTTCTGTTGCGTTTGGAGTACCAGCAATAGCAGTAGATACACATGTTGAAAGGGTAAGCAAACGTTTAGGAATTTGTCGTTGGAAGGACTCTGTGCTTGAGGTAGAAAAAACACTGATGCGGAAAATTCCTAAAGATGAATGGTCACAAACACATCATCGTTTGATTTTCTTCGGGCGTTATCATTGTAAGGCACAAACACCAAAGTGCGATAGCTGTCCATTGCTTCATCTTTGTCGGGAAGGACAAAAAAGAATGAAAAAGGAAAAAAAGCATGCCTGAAAAAGATCAGCAAAAGAGATATGATATTCCTGCTTCATTTCGTTACGACCCTTTTTTTAAAAACAGAAGGACATTTCTGGACTATTCTCATTTGAATATTTCAGAAACAATTGATCATGAACCTTTTTATTATGACATGCTAGTCCTTCAATCTCAGCATGTAAAGCCTTGGGAGTCACCTAATGAGTTTGTTCCGCTAATATTTGAAAAATGGAAACAACGAGTACCAGAAATAAACAATGCTTTTGCTATAAGGAAGATAAATGCTGAAACAAATGAATTAATGATTCATTGTATTTCTTTATTTATCATTAGCCTTTATTGGTCTAATAAAAGTCCTGTAAAAAGCTTAAATATAGTAGATGCGAATATACAAAAAAATAAAATTAAGCCAATCAACGTTGGAGAGCGGCTCTTATTTATTATTAAAAACTATACAAAATTTCACTCATTTAGCCAATTAAAACAATTGTTTATCGAACATGAAAAAGCATTCTATAAGCAAGCAGCAATTGACAAACTTAAAAAAAGATAATTTATGCAAAAGAAAAAGGATTACTAATGCTAAAGTAATCCTTTTTCTATACTAATTTATTCCTCTTCTTTCCGACCATCATCCTGAGGTGGTGTAGTTACATCCTGAGAAGGCTGTTGATTAGGGTTCGTTGTTGGATCCTCATTTTCATCAGGTACAGTTACGTTCGGTTCTTCTACTGTATTACCAGTGTCTCCTGTATTTCCTGTATTGTTATTACCGCCACTATTTCCGTTACCATTCCCATTTGTATCGTTACCGCCATTATTCCCATTCCCATTTGTACCATTTCCATTATTTCCTGAATTATCCCCATTGTTATTTCCATTGTTACCATTATTATCTTGATTATTATCCTGATTTGGATTTTCCTCATCGGTAGCGTCATCTGGATCTTCTTGATCTACCGGAAGCTCTGGTACTTCTTCTTCAGGTTTAGGTACTTGAAGTTTGGTTGCTGCTGCACTACTACGATTACCGTCGCTTACAGCTACAACTTGGAATGAGTAAACAGAACCAGGTTTTACATCAACTACTGTATAGCTTAAATCTCCCGAATTACTAACAACCTGATAGGAGCCGTTATCGATAGATTGTTTTACTTCAAAGGTAACATCTGAATCTGATTTGTAATTCCAATTAATTGTAATCGAATTTGATTCTTGATCATAATTAATATTTAAGCCTGATGGCTTAGCAAGTTTATTGTATTTCTTAGATTTTTTACTTGGCTCATTACCTTTTACAAAATATTCATAAAGCTTTTGGCTTTCAGGAGTATAATCACTTGCTAGAACAGCTTCCATATGACCTTTTTCAACAGCAAGCTGAACAACACTATTCGGTTGTTCAAAATCAGATGTATCACCAGCAGCGACTTCCTCAAAAACTTCTTTGAATAAGGCTTTTGCTAAATCCTGATCATCAGAATCTAAATAAACCTTTTCACCTTCTTTAAATTCACTATAACCAGTCCAAACAGCGGCAGTATAATTAGGGTTATAACCTACAAACCATGCATCCTTTGCTGCTTTTGAAGGAATATCATATTTTTCTCTTTCCTCAGGAGTAAAGTTTGTTGTTCCTGTTTTACCAGCTATATTTACATTGTCAATTCTGGCAGCCTTACCTGTACCATACTTAACAACTGACTTCATCATATCTGTTACCATAAACGCAGTGTAATCACTCATTGCAGCTTTTGGCTCAGGCTCTAAGCTAATCTCTGTTCCATCACTTAAAACAATTTTTTTCACGGCATGTGGCTCGTTATAAATACCATTATTACCAAATGCGCTAAATGCACCAGCCATTTGAAGAGGGGAGACACCTTTATCAAATCCACCAATTGCGTAAGACTCTACAATTCCATCAACAGGAATCCCTAGACCTTCTGCAAAATCTTGTGCTTTTTCTGCCCCAACCTCTTGAAATGCTTTTAATGCAGGAATGTTACGAGAATATGCTAATGCGTCTCGCATTGACATTTGCCCTTTATAGCTACGGTCCCAGTTATTAATCGGTGTACCATCACTATATGTGTACTCCTCATCAATTATTTGTTCATATGTTGACCATTTTTTATATTCAATAACAGGTCCGTAATCTAAAACAGGCTTTATCGTAGAACCTGGTTGTCGTTTAGCATCTGTTGCATAGTTGAAGCCACCGACTGGTTGGTTTCTTCCGCCACCAATTGCGCGAATTTCACCTGTTTTCGTATCGATTAACGAGATTCCTGCCTGTAATTTATCATCAGGAAAATCCATAGAATCTCCATTTAAGACTTCTTCCACTTTTTGTTGGGCATCTGGATCAAGAGTTGTATAGATTTTTAACCCTGCTGTTCCAGCGTCAATATCTGTCTTTTCTTTAACCTCTTCAATTACCTCTTCAACAAAAGCGTGGTATGGATTTGCCTTTTCTTCAGGTTCTACAAGTGTTGATTGGACAGGAATCTTTTTTGCTTCCTCTGCTTCCGCCTTAGAAATATATCCATGCTGTGCCATTAAGTTTAAAACGATGTTTCGACGCTTTTCAGCACTTTCCGGATTCGTTCTAGGGTTATAATTGTTAGGACTTTGTGGCATACCCGCAATCATTGCAGCTTCATGTAACTCAAGTTTACTTAAATCCGTTTCTCCATAAAATGATTCAGCTGCTTTTGCTACACCGTAAATGTTTCCAGGAAAATAAATCTTGTTTAAATACATTTCGAGAATTTCTTGTTTTGAATATTTTCTCTCTAATTGGAATGCTAGCCAAATTTCCTGTACCTTACGAGTTACTGTTTTGTCTGTTGTTAGAATGGAGTTTTTAATAACCTGTTGGGTTATAGTACTACCACCCTCAGCACCAAAGCCTTCTTTAACGTTAGCGACAAATGCGCCGCCAATTCGAATGAAATCAACTCCGTTATGATCAAAAAAGCGTGCGTCCTCTGTTGCTAAAACAGCATTTCTTAAAACTTCAGGTATTTCTTCATATGGGACATAAGTTCGCTTTACAGAACCAATTTCAGTGATTTCTTTACCATCTATATCATATAAGGTTGATGAAAAAGAATCCTTTAATTTTTTTTCATCTAAAGATGGGGCTCCAGCGACGATAGCTGCAAATGTAATTCCACCACCGACCATTCCGATAATTCCAATAACAAGAAGTGTTAATAGAATCTTTTTCCAAATAGGTGCTGATTTATGTGTTTTTTTCTTTTTTCCTTTTGGTGATTGTTGAGTTTGTTGTCGTTTTCGCTCTTGACGACTTTTATATTGCTCTGACATGTTACTACCAACCTTTCATAATAGGCTTACCAAATTTAGCAGGGAAAATAAAACTGCTAAAATTATTTTATCTTAAAAATATAGTTTATCTATAATCTTAAGATAGTCAATCCTTGCTTGATAGCCTAAAGGAATTTTATATGCCAATTCAGCAATTTCTTTCATCGAAATTGATTTTCTGCCACCAGCTGATTGGCGTTCCCAAAATGTTAATAAATGTGTAGCCTCCAAAAAATAATATTGATTAAAGGCAGATAAAATGACAAAGCTTATCCCACCATGATGCAAAATATTTTTCATATGTTCAATTTGATGCTCATGGAAGTTTTGCAGAGGAAAGGAAGTTTTATTTTTTGTTTCCTTTGCCTCAAAGTCAATATATTTGCCTTTATAAATACCATTATAGTCTGTTGTTGAGCTTTGTTTAAAATATGCCTCTTTTATTACTGCAGCACTTCTCCTTGGATAGTCTACATGGACAATCTGAACAGGAGTAGGCTTTTTATGTATGACAGCTATCTTGTTTTCTAAATAGTATTTATTTGTTTCATTTAAATCCTCTTCAAGTGTCATACCACGATTACTATATGTGATGGACTGTTGTTTATTTTCTTTTATTTGTTTATCTGGTTTATAAGGCTTTCCGTTAGGATAACGAAAAATCATTTTGTACCTCCTCCTCGAAACTACTACCTATCATACCAAAAATATTGAAAAAGTATTGTTAAAAAAGTTTCAAATTTGTTAATGTGTACAATTTATCCGATTAGGAGACGATAGTGAAAGAGGTGGAACAATGGATGTAATTAAACAATTTATCGATGATCAAGAAAAAAAAATCATCACATCTATAGTTAATACGACAAGAAAAAAAAATTATGACAATATTTCAAGAACGAATGCGTATCAAGACTTTTATTATCTTCATCCTGAAGTAAAATGGTCTTTTCTTGCAAGTATGGTTTCAAGAAATGCTGGCTGGAGCATGACAGACCTTCAAGGTAAATGGTTCCGAAAAGCTTTAAATTTACAGCAAAGAAATTTACTTTTTATGACATATGAACGGGCAAATTGGCTTATTTTTCATGATGCATATCCACAATTGTTACTCTATAAATGGTCTAAAAGAATCAAGAAACCACTTTTTCATTTGTTAAATGCCTTCCATGTTTCACGGTTTATGGAAAATGAATGGAACCATTTTTGGAAAAGCCAAGATGAAAATAGATTAATGATAGCCTTAATCATTAACGAACAAAATGTGATTCAAAAGCCTGTTATTGAAAATAAACAATATCACCATCTTGTTTTTAATTCCCTTCCATATAAAATGCAAGATTTATTACATTTCAGTTCTGTTGTGTTTCCGATTTTGTCAGGCAAATTATTTGGCTTTTCAGCAGTTCACTTTCAGCACTTATCAACTAGAATAGAGTTAGGGAAACGATTAGCATGGCTCCTTTTTTATTCAGGACTTTTTGAGCATTTTTCTCTCTTTTCGAAAACAGTTACACATACAGGTTCGAGATATGATTACGAAAAATATTTGCCAGGTAATCGAATAAGGGAAACACCATTATTACGAACCGTTTATCCAATTGTTTCACATACAATAGACGAAAAAAGAGAAGATTGGTTTCACGGTCAAAACACAAAAAGATGGTTTAAAGAAAGAAAAATCCCTAATAACTTTGAAATTACAGCATGGTATCAAAAGAAACAGGATCAACTGCATCTCCTCAGTTTACTTCAAGAGTACAAATTCAAATAAAGCTACCTTTTTACAATGAAAAATATTTTAAAAGAAAAAAAAGTCAGACGCTAACCTTTGCTGAAATAATCAGCTTATGATTAGTTGTCTGACTTTTTTCATTATTAAGTAGACGGACGATTAGGACCATTCAATTTTTTATCGCCTGTATTCCGAGCTTTTTCTTCAGTAGCTTGCTGCTTCTCGCTATTTTTTTTAGCCATATCTAGCACCTCCTACTAATAGTGTCTACATTTTCCTTTTTTCCATTCAAGTCGAAGGTAAATGTCGAAGATTGTTTGTTTTTACTTTCTTTGGCGAATGAAAACTAGTTTTGTCAAGCTTGAAGGGAGATAAAAATAATGAGCGAATGACTATATGTATAAGGAGGGAGAAAGATGAAAAAAATCATTGAAAAGACGGTAATCGAAGCAAAACTGGCAGAGTTGGAAAGAGAACTAGTGTCACTTGAACAAGTCTTTATGGACAAGGTTGAAAGTGAAAAGGTTGGTATTCAACTACAAAATGATGCTTATCAAATCAATCGGAAGTTAAATAACATGATTTCCCAAATCGATGCTAAAGAATTACCACTTAAAGATAATGGATTTAAGCCATCTCCTGCTTCTTGTTTTCCAATTGTAGCAACTAATATGTAATATTATCTTGAACATGATATGATGAAGGCAGAGGTGAAGCAAGATGAACTTAGAAATGATTTCAAAGAACCTTCTGCATGCAATTAATGAATGTAAAGAAAGATTTGAACTAATAAAACAAAAGCCGGAAAAAACTGAAGAACTGTTCTACGATAAAGTAAAGCCAACTTTTGAGAAGGTTTTAGACTTAACTGCAAAATGGAAACCATTGGCTGATGCTTGGATTGTTAAAACAAATCCAAAATATATTCATTTAACCCAAATAGAATCGACAGTTGAAAATATTGAGCAAATCCTTTTACAATCCTTTTATAAAGATATTAATAACCAACGATTTTATAATTTATATAATTCTGTTGAATATATCCTTAAAACAATGCTTTCTGAGTTACACAACGACATTTAATTCATTTATTCCATATTTGATTAAACAAAAAAGTTTTAAAGGCAAGAAGCATTCGCCAAAGAGAATACTTCTTGCTACTTATTGAATTATTTTTTTTCAACCTTATAAGATACTGGTCGGTTATTTTCAGTTGCTACTGGCTCAATAGCATATTCAACGAATTCTTCTGTTTTTCTTGGAACATTTTGACCTCGTTTAGAGATGGTAGGCTTGTGTCCTTTTTCCATATGATCATAGTGTTTTCCTCTAGACATATTTAAACCCTCCTTTTTCATGTATATTTGCTTACAATATCGTAGAACATCTCACCAATTAGGCAAATTAGTCATAAAATACCTATAAATCACGGTATTGCTAAAATGTAGGAGGAGTAAAGATGCATGGTCACAATCATTACCAACATAATGGGCATTGGTTAGGTCATGGTGAATATTATCGACCGTTTCAACCATTTAATTTAATTTCTACACCTTTTCAAACCGAGGCTCTTGGATTTAATTCACTGCACAAACCTTATTATCAACAACAAAATTTTCATCCAATTCAACCACAGTATCAACAATTTCAACCTAATTACTTCCAAGATGGAACAAGTACAATGGTAAACAATTCATTCATGAATTCACCATACGTAACACCATATCCGAAACCAACTCCATTACTAAAACAACAGCCATCAGGGCTGAATACAATAATGTCTCAGTTTAAAAAATCTGATGGGCAATTAGATTTAAATAAAATGATTGATACAGCTGGACAAATGATGAATGCTGTCAATCAAATGGGTGGGCTATTTAAAGGAGTAACCTCCATCTTTAAATAGTTGTGAAATAAAAAGAGCAAAGGTAATTAATGCTTTGCTCTTTTTAAAATCGAGAAAACGTAAATTAGATTAACAGCTCGTACACTTCATTAAGTTGATTACCTCTAATAAAATCCTGGTTATGAAATGCATATTTTATTTCTTCAGGCAAGACTCTATTTAAAAATTGGATCTCTGCATCATCCAGAACCTGGACAAACTCCATTTCGGATTTATAGTCTCTTCTGCTTAATTTAGAAAAGATTCGCTGACAAACTGAGCTATCGTCATAATTAGAAATGGCCTCTTTTAAATAATCTAGTGTAAAATCCATGAACATTCAGTCCTTAAAAAATTTTTTGAATTCATTGGATGGTGTTTGAGCGTTCTGTGAATATGGATTTTCGCTTGTCACACTATCAGCGTCAAGGTTTGTTTTGATGACAAGAGTTGGTGAATGTGAAGGTTCAGCAATTATCCGATCTTCTAATTCATGAAAATCAGGCAGGTTTATCTTTTTTTCTTTCATTTAAACACCTCCTATATGTATTGTTTCATCCAATTTATGATTTCTCTCAAGTTAATAATTGGATTTTTCAATAAGCATAATGAAGAGCAATTGTGAAAAAATAAATATGAGGTGAAACTGATGAAGAGAAAAGAACGTCTAAAAAGGGGTTTCAATGAAATCACGGCTTCTGCAAAGGATTTGCAAAGGGATCCAACTCCTGAGGATAATCCGAAATATGGGAGTAAATCGCATAAAAATAGCTAAAATAGGACTGAAAAACCAGAAAGCTCCAAAATAGATATAGCTATCTGGTTCTTCATCCTTTAGGTATAACGGATTTTTTGCGATAATACGTATTTAAGGATTTATTAAGAGAAATTTTATATAATAGTTTATTGTAATTCTTCATTTATTTCTATTTGTTTTGTCCTTTTAGGTAGTATTACTAAAAGTGAGCCTTCTTTGAATGAAGTTTTAATTTCGTTTTCATTTACAACATAAGGCAGTAATATTGTTCGAGAAATACTATCATGTGAGGTAAAGCTTCTGAACGTAGAAGAATTCTCATTATATTCTTTAAGTTCTTCACGGTTTGTAATTGTTACTGTTAAATATTGTTGATAAAGTTCTAGCTTTATCTGCTCTTTTTTAACAGGTGGGAATCTCAAGTCGATATGGTAGTTTTTATCTGTTTCGTATGAGCGTACATGTATATGATGATGTGGGAAAGAATCAAGAAGCATCGAGTCAACATTATTCATAAATTGCTTTATTGGGTCTGAACGAAAAAAATGATCAACAATTTGAAAAAAGTCAATCGGGTCATTGAGCTCATTCGATTTGTTTTGCAGAAATTTATCTTTTTTGCTCATGATTTTCATCCTTTCTTTACATAGTTTGTCAAATTATTATATGAAATGAACTAAAAAAGGTTTATGTCCCTAAAAAGATGTTAGTATATCATTTTGAATCTGAAACTTCTTGCTTGTCTTCATTACATAAATATCTTTTAGCTCTGATTAAACAGCTAAGTTTTTAAGAATAACGTATAAGAGGAGTCGTCCTATGATAAAGTCTTTATTTGGAAAAAAACAAAGGGGAGAGGAAGAGAAAATAGTTGCCCCTTTATCAGGAAAATTAGTAAGGCTTGAAGATGTGCCTGACCCAGTTTTCTCACAAAAGTTAATGGGGGATGGAATGGCAATTGAACCATCTGAGAATCTCGTAATTGCACCGTTTGCTGGACAAGTAGTTCAAGTATTTCATACAAAACATGCCATAGGATTACGTTCCCGATTAGGAGTTGAATTGTTAATTCATATAGGCCTAGAGACAGTAAATTTGAGCGGTGAAGGATTTACCCCTTTAGTAAAAGAAGGGCAAAAGGTTAAAGTTGGTGATCCTTTAATGGAAATAGATCTTACACTTATTCGTGAACGAGCAGCAAGTACGATTACACCAATCGTTATAACAAATAGTGATAGTATCGCTAATATTGAAAAGGCTGAACCTGAGATTGTTAAAAAAGGTGAATCACAAATAATAGAAGTCAAGCTTAAGTGAAAATGAAAATCACTAAAACATACATAATATCGTTATTATGCAAGTTTTAATAAATATTTGCTTCATTTCGATGAGTTCATAGCCGTACTCAATTGGAATGAAGTTTTTCTTTATTTACGAACGTTTATTCGGTACAATAAAGCATGAATTAATATATATAAAGAGGTTTATTAACCTATAAGTGATAATTTTTTCTACGACTGAGAGAAAAAATGTTATGAATTGAATGTCGAGATAAGAGAGGTATCTAAAATGGAATTTCGGAAATCCTTATCAAACCTTGTAGACTCTTTAAAGCAAAATAAAGAATTTAGTGAACAAATTGTTCATTGGCATACAATTCCTCCAAAAGATGCGAAAACGGTAGAAATGCCAAACGATATTGACGAGCGATTGAAACTAGCATTGATAAAAAGAGGGATTTCACAGTTATATACTCATCAATTTGATGCATATCGGTTTGCAAAAGGTGGAGCGAACTTAGTTGCTGTTACACCAACAGCATCTGGAAAAACGATATGCTACAATTTACCTGTTTTACAAAAGATTATAGAGGATGATACAAGTCGAGCACTATATTTATTTCCTACAAAGGCATTAGCACAAGATCAAAAATCCGAACTTAATGAAATTATTTCAGAAATGGGTGTTCAAGTAAATTCATATACTTATGATGGTGATACGTCACCATCAATTCGCCAAAAGGTAAGAAAAGCAGGTCATATTGTGATAACAAACCCTGATATGTTACATTCGGCTATTTTGCCTCATCATACAAAATGGGTTTCTCTTTTTGAAAACTTAAAATACGTTGTAATTGATGAACTTCATATTTACCGAGGGATATTCGGTAGTCATGTTGCAAATGTCATCCGAAGATTAAAACGAATTTGTCGGTTTTATGGGAGTAATCCGCAATTTATTTGTACATCTGCCACAATTGCAAATCCTAAGGAATTGGCTGAAACGTTAACCGGAGAAAAAATGGAGCTTATCGCTAATAACGGTGCACCTTCAAGTAAGAAGCATTTTATCTTTTATAATCCTCCAATTGTCAATAAACCATTAAATATAAGAAAAAGTGCAACTTTGGAAGTTAGACGTTTAGCGGCATATTTTTTGAAGCATAAAATTCAAACGATTGTTTTCGCTAGAAGTCGTGTTCGGGTCGAGATAATTTTAACTTATCTTCAAGAATTAATTAAAAATCAACTTACACATAAATCGATTCGTGGATATCGCGGAGGGTATTTGCCTAAACAGCGAAGAGAAATTGAACAAGGCTTAAGAAATGGTGAGATTTTAGGTGTAGTAAGTACGAATGCATTAGAGCTAGGGGTAGATATCGGACAATTACAAGTTTGCATTATGACTGGATATCCCGGAACAATTGCGAGTGCTTGGCAACAGGCAGGAAGAGCTGGTAGAAGACAAGGAGAAGCAGTTATCATTATGGTGGCAAGTTCTAGTCCACTTGATCAATATATTATTCAGCATCCTGACTATTTTCTCGAGCAAAATCCTGAAACGGCTGTAATTAATCCGAATAATCTCGTTGTATTAGTCGACCATTTAAAGTGTGCAGCTTTTGAACTTCCTTTTAAAGAAGATGATACATTTGATGGATTGGAGCTTAATGATATTTTACAGTTTTTAGCAGAGGAAAGGGTGTTGCATTATAATGAGGATACCTATTATTGGATGAATGATTCCTTTCCAGCACATAATATTAGCTTGCGATCAGCATCACAGGAAAATGTTGTAATTATTGATCAGTCAGATATTGCGAATGTAAAGGTTATTGGTGAAATGGATCGCTTTAGTTCAATGACACTCCTGCATGATGAAGCGATATATTTACATCAAGGTGTGCAATATCAAGTAGAAAAACTAGACTGGGAAGAAAAAAAGGCTTTTGTTCGTGAAGTGGATGTCGATTATTTTACAGATGCGAATTTAGCAGTTCAGCTAAAAGTATTAGAAGAAGACCTTCATGAAGACCATAAACATGTTGAACTAGGGTTTGGCGATGTAACAGTACAGGCAATGGCAACAATTTTTAAGAAAATTAAGTTTGATACACATGAAAATATCGGATCAGGCCCTATACACCTGCCAGAAGAAGAGCTCCATACAAACGCCGCATGGATAAGTATAAACGATTCGTTAAAAAGTGAATTACCAGAGAAACGATTAGAGGAAGCATTAATATCTGTTGCCCATTTGTTTCAACATATTGCTCCGTTAAAAGTAATGTGTGACCCATCTGATCTCCATGTCGTTGCACAAATTAAATCTGTCCATAATCAGAAACCGACGATTTTTCTATATGATAGATATCCAGGAGGAGTAGGGTTAGCGAAAAAAACCTTTGAAACGATGAATATAATCGTTTTAGAAGCAATCTCATTACTTTCTGATTGTCCATGTAGAGAGGGGTGTCCTTCTTGTATAGGAACAGAGACGAGTGCTGATTCAATTAAAAGAGATACACTTTCTCTTTTGCAACAGCTAACATGACTTGAAAAATTTTCAAAATTTTCTCTTATAGTGAAATTTTTCACTATAAATATATTAGATGAGATGTTGCTTGTCTTTAAACGAGACTTCTGCTGGATAAGAGATAGACTCACCACCCACCCCGAGGTTACTTATAAAAAGCAACAAACTTACAAAACAGCCTTGAATAAAGAACATAATAAAACAAATTTAATCTACTAGTTAAAAGGATAAGTTTTTCAGGAATGAGATGTTTAAAGGGATGAAATAAATGTCGTTATTAAATAAATTAAATCGAATGAAACAGCATATCGTTAGAGAAGAAGCACCATCATCTCTTCAAAAAGAAAGTGAAACCCCTATTGCTAATGAAGCTATATGGGATGGATATGACACGAAAATCTTTACTTATGATGGACAGTATTGCTTCATTAGAGAAATTACGTATCCTTTAACCTTTCAGCACGGTAAATATCAACTAGGTGAATTCCATCGAATTGTTCATATGTGGAACGAATCTCAATCAACTCATCCATTGTCATGTAAGGGGCATCAAGCAAATGAATTGTTTTTCTTTGACACGGAAACAACAGGTCTTGGTGGAGGTGTAGGGAATACGATATTTTTATTAGGTCAAGCACAAGTGTTTCATGATCGAGTTGTAGTTAAACAGCATTTGCTGCCAAATCCGGGAAATGAAGTTGCGTTATATCAAAGTTTCTTAAATGGGATAAATAGTAAAACACTTGTAACATATAATGGTAAAGCATTTGATTGGCCACAGGTAAAAACAAGACATACGCTCATAAGAGATTCTGTACCAAGTCTCCCACCATTTGGGCATTTTGATTTATTTCATGCTGCAAGGAGACTTTGGAAAAAAGAAATGGATTCTGTAAAACTTGCGAATGTTGAAAAATTCATCCTCGATATTCATCGTAAGGATGATGTACCAGGATATTTAGCACCAATGATCTATTTTCAATTTGTAAAGCAGCAGCAACCAGAAATCATAATGGGTGTCTTAAAGCATAATGAAATTGATGTATTATCACTTATTACCCTTTATATTGATGTTTCACTAAAACTATTAAACACAACAGATGAAGCAAATGAAGAGGAACATTATGAAATTGCGCGATGGCTGGACTATATTGGTGATGGACAATCAGCTGTGAATGCTTATCAAACGTTAATGGAGAAAGGAACACGTAATGAGGGAAATGCGAAATACCAAATTGCGCTTCATTATAAGAAGAACAAAAATTGGGACATGGCAATAAATACATGGAAAGAAGTATTATCTCTTTCAAATGAAGAAAAACTAAAGATAAACTCTGCGATCGAACTAGCAAAATATTATGAGCACAACATAAAAAATTATGCTGAAGCAATTTATTATACAAAACTAGCTAATCAAATACTTGAACATAATAGAATGAAAGATTCGATAGAACTACAAGCTGAGATTGAAAAAAGATTAGCTAGAATTGAGCGGAAATATAAAAAGATTATTACCCGGGGAAGCGCAAAAAATGAGTGATTTCGTCAAAAATATGACAAAATTATGAAATGATAATAATCGTCCAATAAACAATTGTAGTTTTCTGTAGAACAATGTAAAATATGTGATTGTACGAATAAAAAAAGGGGAAGACAACTATGTACAAAAGCATTTTATTTCTATTTTTTATTGTTGTTCTCTTAACTATATTTATATTTTCGACTTATAAAGATAGTATTATGGCTTTATTTTAATTAAAATACTAGACGGATATTCATTTCGTTTAAATATACATTATTATGAATCAGTGTTGGGTTATGTCCTTCACTGATTTTTTATCTGATTTACCGAGCTTTATTTCAAAAACAGTAAATGTTTGTAAGTTATAGGTTTCTAGCGGATAATTTTTAAAATTAGGTAGTTGCATTAGTACATGTATATCCCATTCATCATAGGCTAGAAGTGTAAGACATGATAAATGATTGAAAGGAGAATGGAATATGCATCATTGTAGACCTAAAGTATTGGCACCGATCGTACATCCAACAAAATGTTGTGTTCAAAATAATTTTTCTGAAACGATTGTTCCACATATTCATCCGCAGCATACAACAGTTGTAAATCACGAGTTTTTCAAGCATCAACATTATTTTCCACAAACACAATCTGTTGAGAATGAAGTTACACATCAACATTTTAATGTGTACGGTCCTGCTCCAACTCAAGGACTTGGTTTTGGTGGTCCAAGACCACGTCCAGGATTCGGCCCTGGTCCATTTGGACGATAATTTTTAGGGTGTCAAGGAGCTGAACAATCAGCTCCTTTTCTAGTATAATTAACATGTAAAAGAAGCGGAATGGGGTAATTCTGTTGAATGTTCTTACTATTTCCGGCTATAAATCGTTTGAATTAGGTATATTTAAAAATGATGACCAAGCCGTTCATTACATAAAAAAGGCAATAGAAAAGTCTTTATATCGGTTTATCGAGCAAGGTCTAGAATGGGTTATTATCAGTGGCCAGCTAGGAGTTGAACTTTGGGCTGCAGAAGTAGTTTATGAATTACAAGTGCAATTTCCTGAATTGAAACTAGCCATATTAACACCATTTTTTAATCAAGAAAATAAGTGGAATGAAACGAACAAAGAGTATTATGATTATATCCAATCACAGGCAGACTTTGTTGATAGCATAACAAGGAGAGAATATGAAAGTCCGCTTCAATTCAAACAAAAAAATGAATTTTTAATAAAAAAAAGCGAAGGTCTTCTATTAGTTTATGATGAAGAGAAGGAAGGGTCACCAAAATATATTTTAGACGTCGCAAAGAGAAAACAAGCTACGAATAATTATTATATCGAATTGATTAATTTCTCCGATTTAGAAGCTATTGTTGAAGAGGAAAATTTAAAAAATAACGACTTTTGGTAATTAACGTCGAAATTTTCGAACTTGAGGCGATGAAAGGAAATTGACAATTTGTCACATTTCTGAAAAAATATAAGTTGATGATTTCGCTATAACGAGGTGAAAGAAATGCTCTCAGACAAAATAAAGTTAACAGCTAAAGAAATTTTAGAAAGAGAATTTAAAACAGGTGTTCGCGGATATAAGCAAGAAGAAGTAGATAAGTTTCTAGATTTAATTATTAAAGACTATGAAACATTTCATCAAGAAATAGAGGATTTACAACAGGAAAATCTTCGTTTAAAGAAACAACTAGATGAAACATATAAGAAGCAACCAGCAGCGCAAACGAATACAACAAATTTCGATATTTTGAAACGATTATCAAATTTAGAGAAACATGTATTTGGCAGTAAGCTATACGATTGATATATTGATTGTTACCTAATTTTACCACTTGTATTACTTAAATTAATTAGGTATACTTAATTCTGTTGTTTCATTAATAACGTTCAGGTAATCGCTGCAGTCATTAGATTGTAGAGGAAAGTCCATGCTCGCACGGTGCTGAGATGCCCGTAGTGTTCGTGCCTAGCGAATTCATAAGCTAGGGCAGTTTGAGCGTGCTCGAACTGACGGCAGGGAAAAAGCCTAAGTCCTTAGGATATGGCTTGACTACCTTGAAAGTGCCACAGTGACGTAGTCTTACAAGAAATTGTAAGAGTGGAACGAGGTAAACCCCACGAGCGAGAAACCCAAATAATGGTAGGGGCACCTTCTTGGAGAAAATGAACGAAGAGAAGGACAGAAACTTGTTTCTGTAGATAGATGATTACCACCTGAGTACGAGGCTTTGCCGATTGTAGTACGATGGAACAAAACATGGCTTATCGAACGTTATTAAATCAGAATGAATAAGCAAATACTATGAGGGGCTGAAAACTTCAGCCTCTTTTTACTTATACATAAAATGTTGGAATGTGTGAAGATAATTGAAAAAGGTATGGTGAATAATGAAAAAGCTATCATTAATTGCAACATCTGCGATGGGGTTAGAGGCAATTGTCGGTAAGGAAGTTAAGGATTTGGGATATGAATGTACAATTGAAAATGGAAAAGTAACCTTTGAGGCTGATGAATTAGCGGTTTGCCGTGCAAATTTATGGCTAAGAACTGCAGATAGAATCAAAATAAAAATTGGTGAATTTAAAGTGAAAACGTTTGATGAGTTATTTGAGAAGACAAAAGCATTAAATTGGGGCGATTTCCTCCCAGAAAACGCTGAATTCCCTGTAATTGGAAAATCTGTAAAGTCGACTTTAGCGAGTGTACCTGATTGTCAAGCGATCGTTAAAAAGGCTGTTGTCGAAAAGCTAAAAACACATTACAAAAAAACAGGCTGGTTTAGCGAAGATGGACCACTTTATCGTATTGAAGTTGCTTTGTTAAAGGATATTGCAACTATTACACTTGATGCTAGTGGTTCAGGTCTGCATAAGCGCGGTTTCAGAATCGATCAAGGTGGCGCACCGATTAAAGAAACGCTGGCAGCTGCACTTGTATTACTTACGAGATGGACACCTGATAGACCTTTTGTAGATCCGTTTTGTGGCTCAGGGACAATTCCAATTGAGGCTGCATTAATTGGTCAGAATATCGCACCTGGGTTTAATAGAGAATTTGCATCTGAGAAATGGGATTGGATTGGAAAAGATAAATGGGATATAGCCCGACAAGAAGTTGAGGATAAAGCTAAATATGATCAACCATTAGATATTCAAGGGTCAGATATCGATCATCGAATGGTTCAAATTGCCGAAGCAAATGCAGAGGAAGCAGGACTGCGAGAGCTAATTACCTTTAAACAAATGCAGGTAAGAGATTTTACAACTACTAAGGAATATGGTGTAATTGTCGGTAATCCTCCATATGGAGAGCGTCTAGGTGAAAAGAATGCGGTTGAACAAATGTATAAAGAAATGGGACAAGCATTTGCACCATTAGATACATGGAGTATTTATATGCTTACTTCCAATGAAAATTTTGAACAATTTTATGGGAAACCCGCTACAAAAAAACGAAAATTATTTAATGGATTCATTAGAACAGACTATTATCAATACTGGTCGTCGAAAAGACCACCACGAAATCAGTAAGTTGAAATCAAACGGATTGTTATATCTGATTATTAAATGGTGTTGATATAATGAATTAAAAGGGGGTGAACGTATGACATCTATAATAGAGCAGCTTGGCCCAAAGTATTTTTCGTTAGATGCTGCACGTGTTGATGCAAGTCCAACAGAAGTTATCATTACGAATGATGAAGGAAATACATATTATATTGTCACACCAGATATTTTAACTGAGGAAATATTACAATTAGGATACAAAAAAGTTGATGGCGAAGAGTAAATTACTCTTCGTCATTTTTTCATTGGACATAAGCTTTTGAGTGGCACACTACCTTTCTATATAGCAAATGCAAACAGTTAGTTAAAATTAAACGTTTTTTATTACTAATAAACGTTTAAAATTCAACTATTTAGTGCAACTAAAGATACATTATCCTTTCTTTGATGTTAATTTGAATAAATACTTTTATTTATGAAAAATCTATAAAGGTGACCTTTTGTGATTTTTTTTCAAAGTTTTGAATATAATTACCAATATGAGGAATTTTTATAGTATGTAGAATTTGTAACAAAGGAGGTATATTGTATTGTTCGAAGACCAGCAATTTCAACTTATATCTAAAGCTATTAATTCGACACAAAAATCTCTTGAAGAACAAATTGGTCTTGAATCTCCTGCTGTTCTTCAATTGAACCAAGCAAAAGAAGAATTAAAAAGGGCTTTAGCACATGCTTCATCAATTGATCATCAAATTATAATTGATACATTATTTGATAACTAATAAACGGACTTTTAGAGTAGCCTAGGGCAACTCTTTTTTTATAGGTACAATTTTAACGAAATAGAAAATCTTACAAACCTTTTTGTTGGAGATTATCAACAATAGCTTCAAAAATTGACTTTTTTTATCGTTCATATGATAATTAATTTTTATCTATTTATTATCTATGTAAAATAATAAAAGGACTAATAATTATATGAACGAATTATACTAATTAATTGGAAATATTGGAGGAACGATATATGGTAACGTCCCGTTTACCTTTTGCAATATCAAAAGAAGAGAGTTTTTATCAAGCATTAAACAATTGGATAGGTGATGTATTTTACGATATTCTCCCTGAAAAAGGTTTTGAGTTAAGAGATGAACAAATTTTTATGGCTTTTCAATTGGAAAGAGCCTATCAAGAAAAAAAGGTAATGTTTGCTGAGGCTGGGGTTGGTACAGGTAAAACAATTGTTTATTTACTCTATGCTTTAGCTTATGCAAGATATACAGGAAAGCCTGCAATTATTGCTTGTGCGGATGAAACATTAATTGAACAGCTAGTTAAGCAGGAAGGGGACATTGCTAAACTTTCACGTACATTAGATATTGATATGGATGTAAGGTTGAGCAAAACACATAGTCAATACTTATGTCTTAATAAACTTGATGATGTGCTCCAAAAAACAGGGGACGATAAATATTTAGATGTTTATCAATCATTACCATCATTTGTTCATGAAAATGGCGGAATGCAGCAATTTACCCCGTATGGTGATCGGAAACAATTTAGTGATTTATCAGATGATGAATGGGATAAAATTGGCTGGGATCCCTTTCAAGATTGTTTTACATGCTCAAAGCGACATCGTTGTGGATTAACACTATCTCGTGATCATTATCGTAAGGCAACAGACATCATTGTCTGTTCACATGATTATTTTATGGAACATGTTTGGACATATGATTCTAGAAAACGAGAAGGTCAAATGCCACTGCTACCTGAATATAGTTCAGTCGTTTTTGATGAAGGACATTTATTAGAATTTGCTGCTCAAAAAGCATTAACATATCGAGTGAAGCAAAGCTCTCTCCAATTATTTTTAGAACGATTATTGCAAAATGAAATACGTGAGGAGCTTGCCTATTTAGTTGAAGACGGTCTAGCGATTAACGATGTGTTTTTCGATGAATTGAAACAATATACAACTATCGTAGAAGGCTCAAATCGCTTAAAAATTAAGCAACATCCGGATTTACTTGCTTCTGCTATAAAACTGCAAAAAAAATTGTCAGAGATAAGTGAAGCTTTAGTTTTTGAAGGTGAATTATTTACTATAAATGAATATGAATTAAAAATTGTTGAAGAATACATTGATCAAATGGAGTATTCATTATCATTATTCAATAAAAAGAATACTGCAGTAAGCTGGGTTGAAGAAAAGGATAATGATTATAGTCTCGTAATCATGCCAAGAAAGGTTGAAGAAGTATTAAGAGAAAAAGTTTTTTCAGTGAATAAACCGTTTATTTTCTCTTCTGCAACGCTATCAGAAGGAAAGTCGTTTGACTATATTGCAAATAGTTTAGGGATAAGTGATTACTTGTCACTTTCTGTAGATTCGCCATTTGATTATGAAGAGCAAATGAAGCTTCAGCTTATTACGGAAGAAGATCGTATAAAGAAATTTTCAAAAGTCATAGATGAGCTTCATAAATCAGAAGGACGTGCCTTAATTTTATTTTCTACAGTAAATGAGCTGAAATGGTTTAAAGAACAAGTGAATTCGGAGAATTTCAGTTATCCGATTCTTTTTGAAGGAGACAAGGAGATTAGTTCGCTTGTAAAAGAATTTCAGCAGCAAACAGAAACTGTACTATGTGCGGTTCATTTATGGGAAGGGCTTGATATACCTGGTCCATCTTTGTCTAATGTTATTATATGGTCACTCCCTTATCCGCCGGATGACCCTGTATTTGAAGCAAAGAAAGCGGGAAAACAAGATCCATATCATGAGGTAGAGTTACCTTATATGGTGTTAAGATTAAGACAAGGGATTGGTAGATTAATCAGAACGAGTGAGGATAAAGGTACGATTACTATTTTCTTAGCAGAAAAGGATCAAGATATTATAGAACAGATAGAAGCAGTTTTACCTGTAGAACCTATAAAAGGATAGTTTTATAACTATCCTTTTTACTTTATATGAATTCTCTTATAAGATAATAGTAAATAAAAAATGCTATGTTAAGGCTTATTGTTGATTTCTTAGAACTTTGATTATTATACATAAAACTAC
>JAPSLL010000050.1 GCA_031180805.1 Bacillus sp. (in: firmicutes) | reverse complement strand
TTGATTGAAATGAAAATAAGAATAGATGAGTAGTGACAATAATTTCGAACGAAAAAAGCTCAAGGTTTTGTAAAAACAAGACCTTGAGCTTTTTTGAATAGTTAAAATTAACGAGAGTAGAACTCAACGATAAGTGCTTCGTTAATTTCTGCTGGTAATTCAGAACGTTCTGGTAAACGAGTGAATGTACCTTCTAATTTATCTGCGTCGAAAGTTAGGTAATCAGGTACGAAGCTGTTTACTTCGATAGCTTCTTTTACAATATCAAGGTTACGTGATTTTTCACGTAAAGAAATTGTTTGACCTGGTTTAACTTGGTATGATGGGATATCAACACGTGATCCATCAACAAGAATATGACCATGGTTAACTAATTGACGAGCTTGACGACGAGTACGTGCTAAACCTAAACGGTAAACAATGTTATCAAGACGAGAGTCAAGAAGGATCATGAAGTTTTCACCATGGATACCTGCCATTTTACCAGCTTTATCAAATAGGTTACGGAATTGGCGCTCATTTACACCATACATATGACGAAGCTTTTGCTTCTCTTGTAATTGTAAACCATATTCTGATAATTTTTTGCGTTGTCCTGGACCATGTTGTCCTGGAGCGTATGGACGCTTTTCTAATTCTTTACCTGTACCACTTAATGAAATACCTAAACGACGAGAGAGTTTCCAGCTAGAGCCTGTATAACGAGCCATGCGAACTCCTCCTTTATGTTTTTATTTTGCATAAAATAAAAACCAAACTGATTACACATGCTTTGCACATTTTGTTTTCATGCATCCTCGCCCCAGCAGCATAGAGTTACTCGATGCACCTCCTATAAAGATAGGGGAACAAAATGAAATCAAAACAGTTACATCAATAGGCTGCATATTTTATACACAACGAACATTATATTGTTTAATGTATATAAAGTCAAGAACCTTTACACAATTAAATTCAATTCTTGTGTAGCTCAACGATTTTTGAAGTATAGGTGTTATGAATCTTGGTTGTTTATTTCCCATGCGGTCCGGGTTCAACCTTGGGGTAAGCGCCTGTATTCTCTCTATCTGACACGATTCTATTAGGAGTCTTGCACACTTACTCAACAAAGACATAAGAAATTAATAATAAGCTTTATCATAGCAAATGGATAAAGAATCAATTTGGCTATTTTATTCTGTTTGTAATGAAACTTATCATCGACAATATTTAGGGAGATGATTTATGATATAATGGAATAAAATATTGTCTTATTTTGTAATTCGATTATGTGGGTGAAAATTAATGGATGATCAATCAGTTGTAAAGGCGGTTAAAATTAGTTTTTTTGAAAGCTTAAATTCAAACCACCTTCAACATTCAATAAATGATATTGTAGATATTTTGATAGGTGTAATAAAAGAGCAACTGTGTGTGAGGCATGCAGCTTTTTATTTTTACAATAAGCAATTGGATTGTTTTACACCACATACGAACGATAATGAAATTTTGATAGAGGCATTACCAAATTTACAATATGGTAAATGTTATATAGTTGAGAAAGATATCATCTTTCCATTCATACATGAAGATAAATTGCATGGCTTACTTCTAATTAATGAAATAGACGATCGTTTTCATCGCTCCACTTTAGATGAAATTGTACAAGCTTGTTCCTCTTTTTATATCAACGCGTTAATGATTTATCAAGCATCTCAAAAAGAACAAAAATATAAGCAACTATATCGTTTAACAGAAAAATTCCATTCTTTTATGAACAGAGATGATGTTTTAGTTGAGCTAATTACTACATTGCAAGGAATGTATGAGCATTATCTTTTTTATTTGTTTTTATCGCATGATAATGAAAACCATTCGGAATTGCCAATTAAAAGTCTTGGATTTGACGAACAGACCGGTAATGAGAAGGCAATGGAAGCCTTTGTGACGGGAAAATCTCAACTATCAAGCAACCAACAATCACAAGAAACAGTTTTCTATACTCCTTTAAAAGGGAAGCAGGGTGTTTATGGCGTATTACAAGTAGTTGCAAATCAAGGGATTGACTTGACATATGAAAATCGGAATTTTATTACTTTACTATCAACTGCAGCAGGTAATGCATTAGAAAATGCCCAATTATATGAGCAGTCTAAAAGGCTGATAAAGGATTTACAGCTTATTAATGAAACATCACACCAACTTAATAAAAACTTGAGATTAACGGATAATATGACTTATATGTCATCACGCATTACAGATTCATTTGATGCAAATGAAGTTGGCTTTTTCTATTTTCAACAAAATGGGTCACTTCAAATTTTGCCGGGAAGTACACGCTTTTTTGAAACAGAGATGGTATCGGAATATATTCGATATGTCCGTGAGAAGATAGAGAAGGATCTTGAAGGGATATTTATCGGAGATTTTACAACTCATATCGAAAATGCAAAGTTCCCGTCTGTAATGGCTGTTCCTATGGTCCAAAGTGATAGTTTAAAGGGATTTGCATTAGTACTACATAAAAGACCATATCATTTTACTTTTGATATGTTTAAATTACTTCAATCATTAATACATCATTCGACTTTAGCTTTAACGAATTCATTATTAAGAGAAGAATTAGAAACATTAGTAAAAACCGATCATTTAACACAATTGTACTCACGAAAATATATGAATGAATGTATTGAAAACTCAATGAAAAATGACCGGAAAGGTACCTATATCCTTTTTGATATTGATGATTTTAAAAAGATTAACGACACATATGGTCATCAAATTGGTGATAAAATCCTTGTACAGGTAGCGAAGATTATAAAAAGTAATATTCGCGAAAAGGATATCGGAGCCCGCTGGGGTGGGGAGGAGCTTTCTTTATATTTGCCACAGGTAGAGTTAGAAGCAGGTGTTGCTATTGCTAAAAGAATTGTAGAACGGGTGAGAGAGAATACAGAACCGATGGTCACGCTCTCTTGTGGAGTGTCCTACTGGGATGCGAAAAATCATATCAATTACAATCAGTTATTTAGTAAGGCTGATCAAGCGCTTTATCTGGCAAAAAATAAAGGTAAGAATCAAGTGATTATACAAGCTTAAAAGCTACTTTTTTAATCTCTCCAATAAAGCTAGACAAATATTTTAAGCAACATCTAAGATCTAAGTTCGATATTCTACTGAACTTAGATCTTTTAATTTTGCCTTGGTTTGTCTTAGCAATTTTTTCGCATACTCTGCGTGATTTAATCTATTTAAATACCGTAATACAAAATTTGTATTTTTTCAGTATATAGCCATAAAAAAACCCCATAAAGGTTAGTTTGGTGACTAATATTTACGGGGCAGATGAGTATTAAGAGGTTAGCTTTTACTCGGCATTAATATAGTTTACGAGTGTAGCTACAAATTCCTCTAAGAATACTTCGTCAGTCTCATCAAAGCGATTTTTAAGTGGGCTATCAATATCCAATACGCCAACTACATTTTCATTTATGATTAGTGGGATAACAATTTCGGAATTTGAAGCTGCATCACAGGCAATATGGCCAGGGAATTGATGAACATCTTCGACGCGTAGTGTTTGTTTGTTTTTTACTGCTGTTCCACAAACCCCTTTACCAATAGGAATTCTTACACAAGCCGGCATTCCTTGAAATGGTCCAAGCACGAGCTCATCCTCTTTTAAAAGGTAAAATCCAACCCAGTTTACATCTGATAAAAATTGGTTCAATAATGCCGATGCATTTGCTAGGTTCGCGATTGTGTCTTTTTCTCCTTCTAGTAAAGCCTTTAATTGATTTATCAACAATTTATACTGTTCATTTCTACTACCTTTATAATTTTCGACATGAAACATTGCAATTACCTACCTTTAGTTAAAATCTAACAACATCCACTAGAACATTGTCGAGCGATTAATGAAGGAATTCATCAATAATCGTGGAAATTAAGAGAAAAGAGAAGGTGGTGAATCAAATGACTCAACAACCATTAAGTGAAACTAAACAAAAAATCTTACAGGCAGCCATTTATTTATTCCATTCAAAAGGATTTACAGGAACATCTGTGAGGGAAATTGCAAGTCGGGCAAATGTAAATATTGCGCATATCTCCTATTATTTTAAAGGGAAAGGTGGGTTGCTTGAATATTTAGTTTCACAATATTATGAAGAGTATATTCAAGTAATTGAAGATAACTATGCACAATTAACATACAAAAACGCTCACGTTATATTAAATAAAATGGTACTAGATATATTAAATTACCAGCATGCGAATCGTCAACTTTCACGATTGGTCTACCGGGAAGTTACATTGGATTCAGTCCTTATTCGTGAAGTAATGACCACATATTTAATGAAAGAAAAATATTATCTTCAAGCGGTTCTCGAACAAGGAATTGAAGAGGGGATATTTCGTAAAGGGTTCATCCCACATATCATTATTCAATTAAGAAGTCTTTTGCATATGCCGTATTTACAACCGCAATATATGAGCGAAGTTTTATATATACAGCCTCATGAAACTTACTTTGTACATCAATATTATAAAGAGTTAAAAAATTGGCTGAATTCATTGCTTATAGATAATCAGTCAAAAATGGTTGAAGGGAAGCTAATTGCCGTTCGTTAATTGCTGATAACAGGTATAATTCTTTCCGACATCCCTTGCGCTGTGGGCATCAGAGCCATAGATTAAAGGGATTTTTTGTTCTTGTGCCATTTTAGCAACAGCTGATCCTGGATAGGTTTCCCCACAAAACTCTTTTCTCAATCCTGCGACATTATAATCTAATTCATATCCTCTGTTTTTTATTTCAAATAGAATAGTTTGGATGTATTCATCAACTGAAAATGTAACAGGAAATAGCTTTTGAAATTTATTAACCAATGTAATATGACCAATTCGTTTAGGTTTATACTCCCCTAAGTTACTTTGTATTGAGTTAAGAACTTCTTGATAATATATATGGTGTAATTTTTCCAATGATCCAAACTGATCAATCATGTGTTTAAATGTGTGCTCATCAAAGTCCATACAATAATATTGGTCTTGAAGCTTTAAAAAATGTACTGAGAGGATGCTATCATCTAAATATTTTCCGTATGTGTTTAAAAATGACGTTGTTTCCTCTTCATACTCCTTAATATAATCAACTTCTAAACCAAGATTAATGGTTATTTCATTTTTATAAGCTTTCTTTAACAATTGTATTTTTTCGATATATTCTTCCATTGTTTCTAGTTCAATTGCACTATCTTTATTAGGGGTTGGATCGTGAAACGTATTTGGCAAAGGTGCATGCTCCGTAAATGTGATGGAATCAATATGTAGTTGAATTGCTTGTTCAATATATTCCTCTAGTGAATCAGTTGTACCGTGCGGACAATAAGGAGTGTGTACATGCCCATCTTTCTTCATACTTTGTTTCCTCCTTCAGCAAAAATAGAGTAAAACCATAGATAAATCAAATTTCAAATGAAGAGGCTCTCAAAAAAATGAAAAAAATAAAATTCTCCCAGTTTGTAGGACAAATTATGCAAAAAAAATTAAATTTCTGGTCAAAAATTGTCGTTTACATGGTATCATAAATACATTGAAATAACATTAAAAAATTGTACATATCTCTTAGAACGGAGCGAATCCGAAACTAAATTAAATAAAGTAGTCATTTAATATAATTATTAGGCGAACTTCATTAATAAATAGATGAACATGCATTCAATTCTTTTAAATACAGAGGCTATGTTAAAGCTATTAAGTACTTTACGGATTTATACGAAAACTTGTAGAAACGATAAATAAGTGTTTAACATAGTGATAAATGAGATAGAAATGATCTTTAATAATAGACACGATAACGCTTATCAGCATGATGTTGAAACTTTCATCAGTGGGGAGTTTTTTTCCTGTCATGACGATTTTGTGTAACAACGAGGGGGCTCATTATGGAAGTTATTATTGGACTTATCCTTCTTTTATGTATATTGTTTGGTGTTGGATACATATTACGAAGAAATATTTATAAAGATGTGGACCGATTAGAAGCTTGGAAAATCGAAATTATGAACAGGTCAATTATTGATGAATTATCCAAGGTAAAAGAATTGAAAATGATTGGTCAAGCTGAAGAACTTTTTGAACAATGGAGAAGTGAGTGGGATGAAATCATTACAACCCAATTACCAGAAGTAGAGGAACTTCTTTATGAAGCGGAAGAATTAGCTGATAAATATCGTTTCAAAAAATCAAAAGAGGTTCTTCAACATATTGAAAATGTTCTCATAACAGTAGATGAAAATATCGATAAAATTATTGATGAAATTAATGAACTAGTTACTAGTGAAGAAAAAAATAAAGTTGAAAGTGAAGAAGTAAAAGAAATATATAAAAAGTTAAGAAAGACGTTATTGGCCCATAGTCATCAATTTGGCAAAGCATATGACAAACTGGATCAAATTTTGTCCGGTATATCAGATTCTCTTAAGGAATTTGATTCAGAAACAAATGAAGGAAATTATTTGTCAGCTAGAAAAATATTAGTAGGTTTAAAATCAGAATTGGATGCTCTTCAAATAAAAGTTAATGAAATACCAAAGCTTTTAACAGATTGTAATATAACAAAACCAAATCTATTAAGTGAGCTGGAAGATGGCTATAAAGAAATGGTGGGAAATGGTTACTTTCTCAAACATATCCAAGTTGATCAAGAAATTGAAAGAATGAAAAAACAACTAGAGGGATTTCGTAAACAAATTGAAGAAACGGAGATAGAAGAGGTTGCAGAGGCTCTTCAAGGAATGCAAATTGCAATTGATTCTATATATGATTTACTTGAAAAAGAGGTAGAAGCTAGTCAATTTGTAAAGCAAAAGAAAAGCACTATCGATGAAAAATTAACAAAATTAACAGAACAAAAAATGGCTACATTAGAAGAAACTGAATTAGTAAAACAAAGTTACCGGCTTTCTGAAAATGAAGTAGACAAGCAAAAGCTAATCGAAAAGCAGATTTCTCAAATAGAGAAGAAATTTGCACATATTAAACAAAGTTTAGATAGTGATCATGTAGCACATTCTATAATGAAAGAAGAGCTTGAAGAGATCGAAAAGCAAATTAATAAACTGTTTGAGGAACATAATGAGTATAGAGAAATGCTTCAAACATTAAGGAAGGACGAATTAGAGGCTCGTGAGCGTCTAAATCATTTAAAGCAAATCCTACTAGAAACGATTAGAAATGTTCAGCAAAGCAATATACCTGGTTTACCGGAAGACTTCGTTAAATTAATAGATAAGGCTAAGCGTGAGGTCCAAAAGGTTACAGAGAAATTAGAAGAAATTCCATTGAACATGACTACAGTAAATAAATTACTGGAGGAAACGGTACAAACGGTGGAGGAATTTAAAAATACTGCCGAGGAACTTATTGAACAAGTTTTTCTCGTGGAACAAGTCATCCAATATGGTAACAGGTATAGAAGTCGTAATGGACAGCTTTCCTCATCGTTTTCTGAAGCTGAAATGTTGTTTCGAAATTCAGAATATGGCAAGTCTTTGGAAATGGCTGCAAGTGCACTTGAACAGGTTGAGCCTGGTGCATTAAAGAAAATTAAGATTTTAATAAATGACCAATCGTGAATGATCAACTATACAGGGATGTCCTAAAGATAAAAGAAATGAACTTTTATTTAAGACATACCTGTATTTTTTATTTTTAATGTTGTTTCTTTATTTAGGGTGATTTTGTTCGAGGTAGCTATCTTTTTCTTTTCACATAACGATATGGTATGATTACAAATTAGCATATACTTTTAATTTGGCAGATAAAATTTTAACTTTGATTTGGAAAGAGGAACGAAAATGTTGTATTTAGATAATAGTGCGACTACAATGCCATATCCTGAAGTCATATCTACATTTACACAAGTGACTAAGGATTATTTTGCTAATCCTTCTTCCTTACATAAACTTGGAAGTGAAGCAGAATCACTTTTGACTGAAACGAGAAAACAAGTTGCACATTTATTAGGTGTTGACGAGCAAGAGATAGTATTTACATCTGGAGGAACGGAAGGAAACAACCTTGCGATTAAAGGGGCAGCATTTGCAAACAAGAATAATGGGAAACATTTAATCACTTCCCTGATCGAGCATCCCTCTGTACTAGAAACATTTAAGCAATTAGAAGAAGTATTTGGATTTGAAGTAACCTATTTACCGGTAGATGAAGATGGATATGTTTCTTGTGACAAGTTAAAACAAGAATTACGGGGTGACACAATTCTTGTATCGATTATGCATGTAAATAATGAGGTTGGAACAATCCAGCCAATAAATGAAATAGGTGAGCTTTTAAGGGCTTATCCAAATATCCTGTTTCATGTTGATCATGTTCAAGGAGTAGCGAAGGTGCCACTTGACTTTAAGCGGGCAAATATTGACCTTTGCACAATTTCTGGACATAAATTTCATGGGTTAAATGGAACGGGCGCATTATTTGTAAGAAAAGGTGTCCAGCTTTTACCGATATTCACAGGTGGTTCTCAGGAGTTGCAGCTGCGTTCAGGGACAGAAAGTCTCGCGGGGAATATTGCCCTTGCGAAGGCATTAAGAATGGCGCTGGAACAATTCAAAGTAAAACAATCTACTTTAAAAGAGATTCAGACTAGGATGATGAGGGAATTAATTAAGATAGAGGGTGTCATTGTCAACACACCATTTGAACAGGTAGCACCACATATTATTAATTTTTCAGTTCCAAAAGTTAAAGCTGAAGTGTTAGTCCATTATTTAGCGGAACATAATATATTTGTTTCAACAACATCTGCTTGTTCATCTCGTAGAAAGTCAATTAGTCATACGCTTGTAGCGATGAACAAGTCTCAAGACATTGCTACAAGCTCTATAAGGGTTAGTCTTTCATTTGAGCAATCGAATGAAATTATAGCTCCGTTTATCGAAAGACTTTCAGAAGGCATTATAAAATTATCAAAAGTTATGAGGTAAAAATATGAATTTTGATCACATTTTAATAAGATATGGAGAAATATCAACAAAAGGAAGAAATCGTCGTATCTTTGTTGACCGTTTAAAAAGAAATATAAAAGAAGTTTTAGCAGATTTCCCGGGGTTAGATTATGAAGGGACACGTGATAGACTTTATCTTCATCTTAATAATGAACGTCATGAAGAAATTATTGAAAGACTCCAATATGTTTTTGGAATTCAATCGTTTAGTCTTGCTATTAAATGTGAAAGTGATATCAATATTATCAAGGAAAAGGCATTAGAAGCAATCAAAAGTCTCTATCAACGTCATGATACGTTTAAGGTTACAGCTAAACGTGCAAACAAGCAATTTCCTCTTGATACAAATGAATTGAATTACCAAATCGGGAGTCATATTTTAATTAATACCGAGGATTTGACAGTCGATGTGAAAAATCCAACGATCAATCTTCGAGTTGAGGTTCGTAAAGAAGCAACCTATCTTACTTGTTATGATTACAAAGGTGCTGGTGGGCTACCGGTTGGTTCTAGTGGAAAAGGGATGCTTTTATTATCTGGAGGAATCGATAGTCCTGTGGCAGGATATTTATCGTTAAAAAGAGGGGTAGAATTAGAGGTTATCCACTTTTTTAGCCCTCCATATACGAGTGAGCGTGCAAAGCAAAAAGTAATCGATTTAACAAAGGAATTAACGGTATACGGTGGAAGTATCAAATTGCATATCGTTCCATTTACAGCTATTCAAGAAAAAATTCAAGCACAAGTACCGGAAAATTACACAATGACATCAACTAGAAGAATGATGCTAAAAATTGCTGATCTATTGAGAGAAAAGCAACAAGCTCTAGCTTTAATAACAGGTGAAAGCCTTGGACAAGTAGCTAGTCAAACGTTAGAAAGTATGGTTGCAATAAATGATGTTACAAGTACACCTATACTACGACCGCTTATTACAATGGATAAGTTGGAGATAATTGAAATCGCCAAGCAAATAGGTACACATGATATTTCGGTACGTCCATTTGAAGATTGCTGTACTATTTTCACTCCTGCAAGTCCTAAAACAAAGCCAAAGCTAGAGAAAGTATCAAGATTTGAAAGCTTTGTTGATTTTGATGAGCTTGTCATGGAAGCAGTAAATCATGTTGAAACAATGCTCATTACAAAAAATAAAGAAGATGAATTTTCCCATCTATTTTAAAGGGGAGAATGACTTTGCATAATGAGTAGGTTATTCCTTAGCTAAAATCTATGTGAATATTTACCATATAATATGATGAATGATGGCCGTGTGTATTACACATTCTATACTCACAAGGAGGTGATACACATGGCACAAAACAACAACAGTAACCAATTATTAGTCGCTGGTGCACAACAAGCTATCGACCAAATGAAACTTGAAATTGCTTCTGAGTTCGGTGTTAACTTAGGTGCAGAAACTACTTCACGTGCTAACGGTTCAGTTGGTGGTGAAATCACTAAGCGTTTAGTATCTTTTGCTCAACAACAAATGAGCGGTTCTTTCCAACAACAATAATTTAATAGATAATGGCTACGAAGAGTAGGGATATTCCCTGCTCTTTTTGATGTATAAATTAAATATTCCGGTATGCCTTACATATTTATATGTTGCTCTTCTTCAAGTTTTGGATTTACCTACTCCGTTTCCCCTAGGCAAGCATCATTATTTCATTTATTTTTATTATCAGGTATAATAATAAGGTACTAAAAAATTAGGAGATGAAATTATGGTAAGAGATGAGCTGCTTGCACCGATTAACTACAATCTCGTTGAAGAGATTGAAAAATTTTCGGCTGAGCCAACAAAAATTGCATTAAAATGGGAAAATGATAAAGGTGAAAAGAAAGAGATTACTTACCATGCATTAATGAAAAAGGCAAATCAGATAGGAAATGCCTTTATGAATAAAGGATTAACAAAAGGTGATAAAGTTCTTGTTGTTATTCCAAGAATTATTGAAGCGTATGCGGTATATCTTGGTGCATTAAAAGCAGGCTTAGTTGTCATTCCTAGCTCAGAAATGTTGCGTACAAAAGATTTGCAATATCGAGTAACACATGGTGATGTAAAAGCGATTATTAGCTATGGATTATATACGAATGAATTTAAAGGAATTGCTGAATATAACGATTTAGTTAAATTTGTAGTTGAGGGTAATGAAGCTGATTGGTTTTCGTTAGAAGAACAAGCAGCAAAACAAAGTACAGAAATGGAAATTGTTAAAACAAAGGCAACTAGTACTGCCTTTATATCTTATACTTCAGGAACAACTGGTAATCCTAAAGGTGTTGTTCATACACATGGCTGGGCATATGCCCATTTAAGAACAGCAGCAAAAAATTGGCTAAGTATTAATGAAGATGATATCGTTTGGGCAACTGCTGGGCCAGGCTGGCAAAAATGGGTTTGGAGTCCTTTCTTATCTGTCTTAGGCTCAGGAGCAACTGGCTTTGTTTATCATGGAAGATTTGAGCCTGAAAAGTATTTAACACTTTTAGATGAGTACAAAGTAAATGTATTGTGCTGTACACCAACAGAGTATCGTTTAATGGCAAAGGTAGAACATCTTGAAAACTATTCTTTAGCAACCTTACATAGTGCAGTATCAGCTGGTGAACCATTGAATCGTGAAGTAATCGATACATTTATGCGCCATTTTCATGTAAAGGTTCGCGACGGATATGGTCAAACTGAGAGTACATTATTAGTAGGTGTTTTAAAAGAAATGGACATCAAGCCTGGATCAATGGGAAAGCCAACACCAGGAAATGAAGTCGTCATTATCAATGATGAAGGTGAGCCATGTGCGGTTAATGAAATAGGGGATATCGCTGTGCATAAGGATACACCAGCATTGTTTAAAGAATATTACAAAGACTTTGAGCGAACAGCTAAACAATATAGAAAAGATTACTTTGTAACAGGTGACCGTGCAAGAATGGATGAAGATGGCTACTTCTGGTTTGAAGGAAGAAGCGATGATATTATAATAAGTTCTGGCTATACTATTGGGCCGTTTGAAGTTGAGGATGCTCTAGTGAAACATCCTTTAGTAAAGGAATGTGCTGTTGTTGCTAGTCCTGATGAAATTAGAGGAAATGTAGTAAAAGCATATGTTGTGTTAAGAAATCCGGAAGATCAAAAGGATCCAGGGCTTATTCGTAAGCTTCAAAATCATGTAAAAAAATTAACAGCACCATATAAATATCCACGAGAAATTGAATTTACAAATGAACTGCCGAAAACAACTTCAGGGAAAATTCGCCGTATTGAATTGCGACAACGTGAAGTTGATATGAAATTACAAAAGTAATCATATTAAAGGACTTAAGAATTCGTTTCTTAAGTCCTTTTTCATATAATTTAACTTTGTATGACTACTTTTCGGTTATTATCAAACGCCGAAGAGGCTACCTGACCGAAAGCGAACGATGTAAGGAGGAAATAAACATCAAGATTAACAGCGCCTAAATAAAAACAAAGAGACTAAATTAGCCTCTTTGAGATGTTAATTATGTAATTTTAAACTATTATAAAAAGGTTCTTTTTACCTTTTCCCAATAGGAATTGTCTTTTAATTTTACTGTTTTTATTGGTGTATCACTTAGTTTATATTCTAATTCCTTTACGTGACGGATGCTTAATGCTTCATTATCCATTCCGATAATTGGATAATCATTCCCATCTTGTACAATCTTTAATGTTAGATTTCGGTTATCACTTAAAATAAACGAGGAACCAAGAGTGCGGTACAAATTATTATTCAAGCTAGCAAGCTCGCTTACTTGGATGCACCGTAACATCGGATCGACAACAGCACCGTTTACTGATTTATTATAGGCTGTGCTTCCGGTCGGAGTAGCAATTAACATGCCATCACCTCGAAATGTCTCAAAATGTAAATCATCAATAAAAACATCAATAACAAATGTTTTAATAATACTTGAACGGATTGAACATTCGTTTAGACATTTAAAAGATGTAGTATCATCAACTTTTACTTCAAGAACAGGGTAGCGTCTTACTTCAATTTGAGACTCTTTAATAGCTTGTATCATTTTATCACGATCATCAAGATGGAAATCACAATATAAGCTTAATGTTTCATCAATTCCAATTCCTACATAGAGACAATCTGAGCGGAAATTTGTTTTACGTACAGCTTGAAGAAAAGCACCATCTCCTCCAATGCTGACAATAATATTTGCTACTGTATGATCTTCGACTATTCGAAAATCATTTTCCTTCGCTAACTCAATGATAGAATTGACCTTTTCTAATAGGACATCCTCTTTTTTGTAGAAAAAATATACATTACGACGATCTGACATGACCTAAAAACCTCCTCATAATTGGGTGATTTCTCCACTTTTGTTAATGAAAATGATACAATACTATATGTTGTTTAGTTTACCACTTTTATCTAATAAAATGATCACTAGCAATGGAAAATAATAATTTGATAAAGGAGGAGATGAAAGTATGAATGGTAAAAGATGGGGAGCGATTGGGATTGCGGCAGGATTGTTCGTCTTTTCAATTATTCTTAGCACTACCTTTACATTCTTAAATCAGAGTGAAATGTTTTCAGAAGCATTTGCTGCTGCAAACGCTGAATTTTCAGAGGAGGTTATCGAGGAGGGGACGAGCCTTGATAAAATTTTAGTTTTAAACGTCAATGGAGTTATCCAGGATACTGGTGAGGATGTTACTTCGTTATTTAGCTCACCAGGCTACAATCATCAAACGTTTCTCGATATGGTTGAGGCTGCAGGTGAGGATAATCACATAAAAGGTGTAATTCTTAGAGTGAATTCACCAGGTGGCGGTGTTGTTGAAAGTGCTGAAATACATAAGAAACTAATTGAATTAAAGGAAAAAAGTAAGAAACCGATATATGTTTCAATGGGGACGCAAGCTGCATCAGGAGGCTATTATATTTCAACTGCAGCAGACAAAATTTTTGCTGCTCCTGATACGCTAACAGGCTCCTTAGGAGTAATCATGCAGTCAGTTAATTATGGAGAACTAGCAGAAAAATTTGGTGTAAAGGTTGAAACGATTAAAAGCGGGCCATATAAAGATATTTTTTCACCAACAAGGGAAATGACAGAGGAAGAGAGAAAAATACTACAAGCAATGGTTGATAATGCATATCAAGGATTTGTTAATGTTATAGCAGAGGGACGTTCGTTATCAGAGGAAGATGTTCGTAAAATTGCAGATGGCCGAATTTACGACGGTAGACAAGCTAAGGAAAATAACCTAATTGATGAACTTGGATATTTTGATGATACTGTGGCGGCAATGAAAAAGGACTTGAAAATAGAAAATGCACAGGTCATTGAATATGGTTCATCTTTAGGTTTAGATTCTTTATTTTCGATGAGTGTTGGGAAAGTTTTTAATGGGGATAAGGAGATTGAAAATCTTTATCAATTCATGTCCAATTCAAACTCTCCGAGACTAATGTATCTATATTCTGAATAAGGAGGGATGATGATGGATGTAACTATAGAAAATCATGAAAGTAGCAACCATTTGAATCTACAGGTAGACAAGAAGCATATTTCAGATTATCAACATCTTCTAGCTGGTTTTTGGATTCGATTTTGGGCCTACATTATTGATTTAATTGTTATTGGTAGTATTAATCGAATGATTGTTAATCCGTTATTTAATCTGTTGAGTTGGGATGGGAAATGGTTTATTTTTTCCCCAATATCAATTGCAGCATCTCTTATCTTTTTTGCCTATTTTGTGCTTATGACCAAGTTTTTTCAACAAACTTTAGGTAAAATGATATTTGGAATTAAAGTTGTTTCAACAAAGACGGATACGCTAGATTGGGGTACAATTTTATTTCGTGAGTTGATTGGCCGATATATTTCAAAGACAATATGGATACTTTATTTAGTTGTTGCATTTACACCGAAAAAACAAGGTCTTCATGATATTTTTGCGGATACTCAGGTTTTTCATGAAAAATTGTATACAAAACATTTGCGTAATCTAAAATGAGAGCAAAAATTTCTTGGAAGATACACAGGGAATGTTACAAAACAAAAAGTCTACTGTTTTATAAAGTAGGCTTTTTTTCATGGCATAAAAAGGTTTATTTTTTAATTCGGAGGTGATAATGGAAATTTGAAGGGATGTGAAAAAGATGCATTGGATTTTTTATCTATTATTAATATTTCTTTTCCTCATAATTCTCATTCTTTGTACAAAGTTAACAATAACAGTAGATATACAACATGTAGAAGACAATAATCATTTTAAAATTAAGCTGCGTGCTTGGTTTGGCTTAATAAGATATACGATTGAGATTCCCCTTGTGAAAATAGATGATGATGCTAATCTGGTCGTTAAACAAAAGCAAAAGATTGGGAAGGAAAAGAACAATGATTCAGTTGCAAAGGGAACCGAAAAGGTAACGCCAGAGGAATCATTACATTTCATGCAGGACATTAGAGAAATAACCCAACATATTGTTGGTTTACACGGTATTATTCGCTCCTTCTTAAAGAAAGTAAAGGTGATAAAGCTTGAATGGCATTCACAGTTAGGAGTAGGTGACGCAGCACATACCGGCATCATAACTGGTGCAGCCTGGGGTATTAAAGGCGGAGTGATTAGCTTGATTGGGAAATATATGAAGATGAAAACCAAGCCATATGTGACGATTACACCAGAATTCAATCAAGTATGCTCTCGCATGAAACTTAAATGTATGTTTCAATTTCGGATCGGGCAAGCTATTTACGCGGGTATACAGTTCATAAAATATTGGAAAGGTGGAAGACCGAAGCTTAAAAGCAAACAATTTTCAACATATACAAATCAATCTTAAGTATTTGGTCTAATTAATTCCAACAATTATGAACAATGACAGGTTTTTTAGATAACTAAAGGAGGCTATACTATATGAGTGATCATCCAATCCAAGGCCTAATGAAAACAGCCATGGAAAACTTAAAACAAATGATTGATGTCAATACAATCGTTGGTGACCCAGTTGAAACACCTGATGGAAGTGTGATATTAACCGTTTCAAAGGTTGGTTTCGGTTTCGCAGCAGGTGGAAGTGAATTTAATGCATCGAATGGTGATAGTGGCAGTGAAGGAAGTTCACCAAAGCTACCATTTGGAGGCGGAAGCGGTGGTGGAGTCTCAATAACACCGATAGCCTTTTTAATTGTTTCTTCTACTGGTGTAAAAATGTTACATTTAGATGAAAGTACACATCTATATGAAAAAATACTTGAGGCGGCCCCTCAAACCGTTGAGAAAATTCAAGGAATGTTTAAAAAGAATAAAGACAATAAATCTTCAGGTGATCAAGCTAATCAAAATCAAAATCAGAAGAAAAAAGATTTAGAATTTTAACTGCCCCTAAGGCAGTTATTTTTTTGATGGTTTATGCTAGGTGTATTTGCGATTATTTTTAGATTTGTTGATAATAGAATTTCATTTTTAGTAATTGGCAAAAAGGTTGAAGGATGAAATAATAGAAAAGTAAACATAATATTTGATCATTGAGAAAACCTAGGCTATATTTACACTGTACATAATTAAAAGGAGGAATTTGGAATGGCTTCAATTACATTTAAAAACAGCCCTGTTACTTTATTAGGAAATGAAGTGAAAGTGGGGGATACTGCACCTGATTTTACGGTTCTATCAAATGATTTAGCACCAGTTACTTTAGCGGATACAAAGGGCAAGGTACGCTTGATTTCTGTTGTACCTTCAATTGATACTGGAGTATGTGATGCACAAACTCGTCGTTTTAATGAAGAAGGATCAAAATTAGAGAATGTAGAGATTTTAACAATTAGTGTAGATCTTCCATTTGCTCAAAAAAGATGGTGTGCTTCAAACGGCTTAGAAAAGGTACAAACACTTTCGGACCATCGTGATCTTTCATTTGGCGAGGCTTATGGCGTTCACATTAAGGAATTACGCTTATTAGCACGTGCTGTTTTTGTTGTAGATGCAAATGATAAAGTAACATATGTAGAGTATGTAAGTGAGGCAACAAATCATCCAAATTACGAAGCTGCTCTTGAAGCTGCTAAAGCTGCACAATAATAAATAATTACAGAAAAAGGCTGCCGTTTATGGCGGTCTTTTTTGCTGAATGAAGATTAGTGTAAATCTTTTATCCTCGCTAACCTTCTTATTTTTTGACTTGTAGTTAAGCAATGTCTAAAATGATTATGTATGATGGTGAGGAGGAAATGAAATGAAGACAGTTTCTAAATTAGAAAATTTGTTTGCAGTGATAAATGAAACGGCTGAACTTATTGCGAAGGAATGTCAATTAACTTATATAGAAGCGGTAGCTGAAACAGGAGAAAATATGTTTCACGGAGCCATTCTCCAAGAGGATATGAGTGAAGTAACTGTAAAGAATATAAAGCGTAAATATGAATCAATCGATATAAATTCCTTTGAGAAGGAAGAAATTCGAAAAGCTTACCAATTAGCAATACTAAAGGGACTTAAAGATGGTGCTCATCCAAATCATCAAATGACACCAGATACAATTGGGTTATTTTTAGGGTATTTAGTTAGTAAATTTATTGATGGTAAGAAGGAACTATCAATTTTAGATCCTGCCGTCGGAACTGGAAATTTACTCACAACTATTTTAAATTATCTTTCAACAGTTGAGGACATAACAAGCTATGGTGTGGACGTTGATGACCTGTTAATTAAACTAGCATATATTCAGGCAAATCTTCAAGAACATCCTATCCAGTTCTACAATCAGGATAGCTTAGAAAGATTATTAATCGATCCTGTAGATATGACAATCTGTGATTTACCTATAGGGTATTATCCGAATGATGTAGAAGCATCAAATTATGAACTGAAGGCGGATGAAGGATACTCCTATTCACACCATCTTTTTATAGAACAGAGCATGAAACATACGAAAGAAGATGGATATTTATTTTTTATTGTTCCTAACTCTTTATTTGAAACTAATGAGGCTCCAAAATTAAATCAATATATAAAGAAAGTTGCAATCATCCAAGGATTCATTCAACTGCCTCTATCCTTATTTAAGGATGAAAGACATGGTAAGAGCATTCTTATATTGCAGAAAAATGGTATAGAGAGTAAACGACCAAAGCAAGCACTTCTAGCTAAACTACCTAAATTTTCAAATAAAGCTGCGATGAATTCGATTATGAAACAAATTGACGAATGGTTTAAAGAAAATAAATAAATTTATAAAAAAGTCTTTCACAAAATGAAGGGCTTTTTCTTATGTATTTCTTTCGGGAAAACTAAAAACAAAAAATACCAAATTTATAAATATAACCCTATGAAAACGTTTAATAAACATAGTTGAATTATAAGAATTATTAGACTTTTAACTGTAAACGATTGCACCCTTAACTACACCTTGAAATGTTGAAATGTCAGTGTTTAAATGAAAAAGATGGATAATAATCGGGAGCTTTTTACAGAATATATATGAAAATGGATAACGGTATGAAGAAGCTTCTTTCATAAAAAGGACAGTATGGAAGAAAAAAGCTAAAAGGGAATATGAATCGGAACTAATTAAGTAATTGACTTTATTCGCTTTCAGAATAGCTCTTCCGACAACATCTGTCTTGATCATCTGAACACATCCATAGTGCGATAGAAAAAAGGAGAGTAACCATAATGGCAAAAGTAATTGCAATTAATGCTGGTAGTTCATCATTAAAATTTCAACTTTTTGATATGCCAAGTGAAAAAGTTGTAACAAAAGGGTTAGTTGAAAGAATTGGAATTTCAGATTCAATCTTTACAATTTCAGTAAATGATGAGAAAGAAACGGAAGTAGCTGATATTCCTGACCACGCAGTCGCAGTAAAAATCTTACTTTCAAAATTAACGGATTTAGGAATTATTCAATCATTAGATGAAATCGAAGGTATTGGACATCGTGTCGTACATGGCGGAGAAACATTTAATGATTCGACAATTATTACCGATGAAACATTGAAACTTATTGAGGACTTATCTGAGCTAGCACCACTTCATAATCCAGCAAATATTGTTGGGATTAAGGCTTTTAAAGAAGTATTACCTAATGTACAGGCGGTTGCAGTATTCGATACGGCGTTTCATCAAACGATGCCTGAGCAATCTTTTCTATATAGTCTCCCATATGATTATTATAAAAAGTTCGGCATTCGAAAATATGGCTTCCACGGCACATCACATAAGTATGTATCACAACGTGCAGCAGAATTATTAGGAAGACCAATTGAACACCTTCGTTTAATTTCTTGTCACTTAGGTAACGGAGCAAGTATTGCGGCTATTGAAGGTGGTAAATCAATTGATACGTCAATGGGCTTTACACCACTTGCTGGGGTTGCAATGGGAACACGCTCAGGAAATATTGACCCAGCGCTTATTCCATATATCATGGAAAAAACAGGTAAAAATGTTGACGAGGTTTTAAATGTATTAAATAAAGAAAGTGGAATTTTAGGTATGTCAGGTATTTCAAGTGATTTACGTGACAATATTCAAGCTGCAAGTGAGGGAAATGGGCGAGCTAAAATTGCTTTAGAAGTCTTTGCTAGCCGAATTCATAAATATATTGGTTCATATGCAGCAAGAATGTCTGGCGTTGATGCGATCATCTTCACTGCAGGAATCGGAGAAAATAGTTCAGAAATTCGTGAACGAGTATTAAAAGGCCTAGAGTTCATGGGAGTATATTGGGATCCTTCTCTAAATAAAGTAAGAGGAGAGGAAACGTTTATTAGTTACCCACACTCACCTGTAAAAGTTATCGTTATACCTACGAACGAAGAGGTTATGATTGCAAGAGATGTTGTTCGTTTAACACATTAATAAATAGAGAAAGAGGGTGACTCAAAAAGGTCTGATTCCTCCAACAAAAGCAATATATAGACTAATCATTAGTCTATATATTGTGTTTGAGGGGGCTGAATCTTTGGATTTGAGCCACCCTTTTTTTATTGAAAATCCTCAAGAAACTGATATGGTATCTACCTATAAAACGAAATAATTCTTTTCGTAAAATTCGACCACTAAAGAAAGCTCCTCATTATGTTATGATAAAAACAAAGCAAAAAATCAGTGTTGCTCTTTGTACGTACATGAAAAAAATCATTCATATCAATAATAAGGAGAAGCTGAATATGATGAATGGAAGCGAAAAATTATTATTAGCAGAAATTGAAAAATGGGAGCAAGAGCTACAAATAGATATTCGTACAGATGTTGAGCGAACTTTGCATAAATGGATAAATAAAAAAATGAATGAATTGCCAGCTTCTGTGAAACAAATCTTCTTTAGTAAGTTTGATGAGAGCCTCTTCCATTTACATTCAATTATCCAAGGTTCCTATGTTCAGCAAGATGCAAGAAAACAAATTCTATTAACTGCGAAATCATTAGGAGAGGATATTCATCGACTAAAGGATTTACAAAGTCTTTCGATTGATCAGCTGCATTATTTAGCAAATCTCCAAACATCTAAACACCGTATTTATTCGTTTATACAAGGTGGAATGACTGGCACGGGTGGAACCCTACTTTCAGGGGTAGACATTCCTGCACAAATCCTCATTAATCTTCGAGCAGTGCAATTAATTGCGATGAGCTATGGATATGAAATCAATACACCATATGAAATGATGACATCACTTAAAGTGTTTCATGCTTCCCTTATGCCAAAACATCTCCAATCTGTAGGGTGGAGTGAATTGAAAAATGAAATACATATAGGAGCAGCTCAAGCTTATTTTTATGAAGGGGAAGAAAAACTTGCAAATAATTATGATGTCGAATTTGTTTTTAAGCAAATTGTTAAATTAACAGTCATTGGTTTATTGAAGAAAAAATTAATATCAGGTATGCCGTTAATAAGTATGATGATTGGCGCAGGCATGAATTATCGTTTAACTCGACAAGTAACAAACTTTTCAAATAAATATTATCAATACAGAATCATTTTTGAAAAAAATAGTCATGCTGGAGGTTATAATGAGTAGTAAAGAGCATAAAAAGGAAGCCCCTCGATTTGTTCGATGCAAAGTAATTACAATAAGTGATACTCGAACGAAACAAACTGATAAAAGTGGGACACTTATTAATCAGATGCTAATCGAAAATGGTCATAAAGTTGTTGACTATTGTATTGTGAAGGATGAAGAAACACAAATTCGAGAAGCAATCATAGCAGGATGTCGTTTAAAGGAAATAGATGCTATAATTACAAATGGTGGTACAGGTATTGCAAAAAGAGATGTAACAATTGAAGCGGTAAAATCGATTATCGAAAAGGAAATCCCTGGATTTGGAGAAATTTTCAGGATGTTAAGCTACCAAGTTGATATTGGCTCATCCGCAATTCTTAGTAGAGCAATTGCTGGTGTATTTAATGATACAGTAATTTTGTCTGTACCTGGCTCGACAGGTGCCGTCAAATTGGCAATGGAAAAGCTAATTCTTCCTGAGTTGGGACACTTAATGAGGGAAGTAACAAAGGATTTATAAAAAGCAAATAGAACGACAAAATTTAGGGATGTAAAAGCTCTAAATTGTCGTTCTATTTTTTATGTAAGGGAATTCGTAAAGAAATGAACCAAAATTTATTAATAGTGATGGACACTGTCTAGACTGGGCGATGTTTTTGCCTTACGTTTAATGCTAGGAGCTTCTCGAAACCAATTCCATAGGTCATTAATCATCGATGCTAGCTCTGAAATTTCTTCGTTTAATCGGCAGGATTGTTCAAAGCTTTCTTCGTCGTTCAATTCCTCCTGCTTTCGTTTTATTTTAGCTTCAATTTCGCGGATTCTTTCTGGAATTCCACCTCGAATGGTCTCCCATTTTTCAATGATATCTTTTTGGGTATTCACACTATAACAATCCCATTCCATCGTCAATGTAGGAATAAATATTTTTAATCTTTGGTCAAACTTAAACACTTTTGAACAATATATTTCCTCCACTTCGATTGCCTTCTCCTTTGGATTATTTTCAGTTTTGGTTCTTGTATATTATATTACATAGTTGGATCGTAACTTTCGAGATTCCTGCTTAAAGGAGTGTGAGTCTAGTGATGTCATACAGCCATTTTTCACCGCACTCCCTGCTGAAATCAATTAACCCCTATTTAGTATAAGCAAAAATGATGGCGAAAACAGCCAATTGTTTTGATAATCATAACATTCAGAATCATACTTATCATTTCATTAATTTGTAATGAATGTTGTACATACAAATCAATTATAACAAATATGCAATATGTATGAACGAAAAGTGTATAAATACGTATACATTATTATATAGTGAAAAACTGTCTTATTATGAATAAGATATTGCTGTTATTGGGTTTTGAGAGAGAAATTATAATGCTGAATAATAAGGAACAGAAATAGAAAAGAGTTGAACGATTTTATTTTTATGCAAACATTTTATAAAAATATGCATTTTTCTATTGACGAAAACAAGATACAGTTGTAAAGTGATACTTACAAAGAAAATGTATTTTTATAAGGGTATATTCATTTTTATACAACAGCCAAGGAGGAACAAATAGATGAAAAAAGTTGTGCTAGCATATTCTGGAGGATTAGATACCTCTGTTGCAATTAAATGGTTACAAGAACAAGGATATGAAGTTGTGGCATGTTGCCTTGATGTAGGTGAAGGGAAAGATACTGCATTTGTCCAACAAAAAGCTCTACAAGTCGGAGCTATTCAATCATATATGATCGATGCAAAAGAAGAGTATGCAAATGATTTTGCTTTAGTCGCTTTACAAGCACATGCACTATATGAAGGGAAGTATCCGCTCGTTTCTGCACTTTCACGTCCTTTAATAGCAAAGAAGCTTGTTGAAATTGCTGAAAAGGAAAATGCTGTTGCCATTGCACATGGTTGTACAGGTAAAGGAAATGACCAAGTTCGTTTTGAAGTTTCAATAAAAGCATTAAATCCTGAACTTGAAGTACTTGCTCCAGTAAGAGAGTGGGGTTGGTCACGTGAGGAAGAAATTGAATATGCATCAAAACATGGTATTCCAATTCCAATTAACTTAGATAGCCCATATTCAATTGACCAAAATCTATGGGGAAGAAGTAATGAATGTGGTATTTTAGAGGACCCATGGGCAGCTCCGCCAGAAGGTGCTTATGATTTAACAGTGCCATTAGAAAAAACGCCTGATGAAGCAGAGATTATCGAAATTCATTTTGAGCAAGGTGTTCCAGTTAAAATAAATGATCAAGCATATCCATTACATGAACTAATTCTTACACTAAATGAAATTGCAGGTAAACATGGTGTAGGGCGAATCGACCATGTTGAAAATCGCCTTGTAGGAATCAAATCTCGTGAAGTTTATGAATGTCCAGGTGCTATGACATTAATTAAAGCACATAAAGAGCTTGAAGATTTAACATTAGTAAAAGAGGTTGCACATTTTAAACCTGTTATTGAACAAAAGCTAACAGAGCTTATTTATAACGGATTATGGTTCTCTCCATTAAAAAATGCATTACATGCATTTTTAAAAGAGACACAAAAATATGTAACAGGTACTGTTCGCGTAAAATTATTTAAAGGTCATGCGATCGTTGAAGGTAGAAAATCAGAGTATTCATTATATGATGAAAAACTTGCAACATATACAAAAGATGATGCATTTGATCACAATGCAGCAATTGGATTTATTGAATTATGGGGACTTCCAACTAAAGTGAACAGCATGGTGAAGAACAATAAGAAGGTGGAAGTATGAAAAAGCTTTGGGGTGGACGCTTTCAAAAAACCCCTGAACAATGGGTGGATGAGTTCGGCGCATCCATCCATTTTGATCAGGAACTAGTTGAGGAAGACATTATGGGAAGTCTTGCTCATGTCAAGATGCTGGGGAAATGCAGCATCTTAACAGAAAATGAGGTAGAGCAAATAACAAAAGGCTTAAAAACATTACTTGAAAAGGCGAAAAAGAAAGAGCTAACGTTTTCGGTCAATTATGAAGATATTCATTTAAATATTGAGAAGATGCTAATTGATGAAATTGGTCCAGTAGGTGGAAAATTACATACGGGTAGAAGCCGGAATGACCAAGTTGCTACAGATATGCACTTGTATTTACGGAAGCATGTTTCAATCGTTGTTGAGCTAATCGAAGGATTGCAAAAATCACTTTTAAATAAGGCTGAAGCACATGTTGAAACGATTTTACCTGGATATACCCACCTTCAAAGAGCACAGCCTATTTCTTTCGCCCATCATTTAATGGCTTATTTCTGGATGCTTGACCGTGATAAGCAAAGATTTACAGAATCCTTTAAACGTATAAATATCTCCCCATTAGGAAGTGCAGCACTTGCAGGTACTACCTTTCCGATTGACCGTGAATTTACTGCGGAAACTCTTTCGTTTGACGGGATATATGAGAATAGTTTAGATGGGGTAAGTGATCGGGATTTTATAATTGAATTTTTAAGCAATAGCTCACTTTTAATGATGCATTTATCAAGATTTTGTGAGGAGATTATTCTTTGGTGCTCACAAGAGTTTCAGTTTATTGAATTAGATGATACGTATGCTACGGGTAGCAGCATTATGCCACAAAAGAAAAATCCTGATATGGCAGAGTTAATTAGAGGAAAAACAGGACGAGTATATGGGAACTTGATGTCATTGCTAACAATCCTAAAAGGACTTCCATTAGCATACAACAAAGATCTTCAAGAGGATAAAGAAGGAATGTTCGATACGGTTAAAACGATTGAAGGAAGCCTGCAAATATTTATCGGAATGATAGATACATTAAAGGTAAATAAAGACAAAATGGAAAAGGCTACAAATGAAGACTTTTCTAATGCTACGGAATTAGCTGATTATTTATCAACGAAAGGAATGCCATTTAGAGAGGCACATGAAGTAGTAGGAACACTTGTTTATAAATGCATTCAATTAGGAATATATTTAAAGGATTTATCATTCGAGCAGTATAAAGAAGCTTCAGACTTATTTGGAGAGGATTTATATGACATTATTAATCCGTATGAAGCAGTAAGAAAGCGGATGAGTTCTGGTGGTACTGGCTTTGAAATGGTTAAAAAGGCAATTGAGAAGGCAAAAACAACGGTAAATGAATAATAATAGAAGTAGATACAGGAGAGGAATTTTATCCTCTCCTTTTATAGTTTATTTTGAATAAGCTTCCTAATTTCAGAGACAATAAGCAAGGTCGAATAAAAAAATAAGGAGATGATAATATGAAAGAAAAGAGGGTAACAAGACAGACATATTATTATGATCATCTTGGTGAGCAAGAGACGATTCAACAAATAACAGATGCATATTTTACAAGTGGTGTTCTTGAGCAGCAATATGAACAAAATTTCTTACAAGAACATCTTCGTCCAAAGGAATAATAGTTTATTTTAGAGGAGTAGAAAAAGTCTACCCTCTTTTTTTACGATACAACTCTTCTTAGTTGTATTCCTCGGCAATAAAGGTAAGTGAAGTCCTTCCTCTGAAAATTTTCATACCCTCTACAAGAAATAACAAATTTCCAAGCAACAATATTGTAAAATAGAGTTAAGTTCATTCAAAATAAAATGAAGAGATTGGGTGGATTGTTTTCATAGCTCCTTCATAACGGGAACATATTCTTTAAAATAGTATAAGGACAAGTTTTAGATGGGGAGGAACTTTATCGTGCGACATGCCCTTATTACGGCAGGATCAAAAGGATTAGGTAAAAAGGTAACAGAGGAGTTTTTAAGAAGAGGTTTTTCTGTTACGGTAAACTATCACCAAGATTTAAATGCTGTAAACGACTTACAAACTACATATGCACATTTAAGTAATAGACTACTTTTTGTCCAAGGGGATGTAACAAAAAAGGATGACTTAACAAATATGATTGAGCAATCACTCGATCGATTTGGAAGAATTGACTGTTTAATAAATAATGCTGGACCTTACATTTTTGAACGAAAAAAGCTTGCCGATTATACCGATGAAGAGTGGTATCAAATGATTGAGGGCAATTTAAGTTCTGTCTTTCATTTGTTTAAAAAGATTGTACCAATAATGAGAAAACAAAAATATGGTCGAATTATTACATATGGCTTTCAAGGTGCCAATTCTTCACCTGGTTGGTTACACCGATCTGCCTTTAGTGCAGCGAAGGTTGGTTTAGTCTCATTAACAAAAACGATAAGTATTGAAGAAGCTGAACATGGGATAACAGCAAATATGATTTGTCCAGGAAATATTGTCGGTGAGATGAAGGAAGCTACTATAGAGGAAGCAAGAAGTTTACATGATAACCAAACCCCGATTGGTCGATCGGGAACAGGTGAAGATATAGCTCGTACAATTTCCTTCTTATGTGAAGAAAAATCTGATATGATCACGGGTTCAATAATTGAAGTAACCGGTGGTGTAAATGTCATTCACCGCTTTAATTCGTAGCGTTATGAAAGAAAGATTTTTTGAATGACAAAGCACACTTTCTTTTTCATCTTAAATATACATATCCAATTTGAGGAAAACATTTCGTTAAACCTTCTTTTTATGAAAATATATGATAATTTACGGTCATACTGATGATATAAGCATGGTATATGAGGAGGAAACACTATGAAAATTGGTATTCCTGCAGAGATAAAAAATAATGAAAATCGTGTAGCAATTACTCCTGCAGGTGTTTTCAATTTAACAAAAGCAGGACATGAAGTATTTATAGAAAAAAATGCTGGGATAGGATCAGGCTTCACAGATGATCAATATGTTGAAGCGGGTGGGAAGATTGTTGAAACAGCAAAGCAAGCCTGGGAAATGGATATGGTTATGAAAGTGAAAGAGCCGTTAAAGGAAGAATATCAATATTTCCGTGAGGGATTATTATTATTTACTTACCTACATTTAGCAGCGGAAAAGGAATTAACAGAGGCATTAATTAATCATAAAGTTATTTCAATAGCTTATGAGACGGTTGAACTAGCAAATGGTTCTTTGCCATTATTAACTCCAATGAGTGAAGTAGCTGGAAGGATGGCTGCACAAATTGGAGCACAGTTTTTAGAAAAATCAAAAGGAGGCAAAGGGATACTACTTGCAGGCGTACCTGGAACGAAACGAGGAAAGGTAACGATTATTGGTGGGGGAGTTGCAGGAGCAAATGCCGCTAAAATTGCTATAGGTCTTGGTGCAGATGTGACGATCCTAGATGTTAACCCAGAGCGGATTAGACAGCTAGATGATTTATTTGGCAATCAGTTAACAGTGCTTATGTCAAATCCACATTCAATAGAAGAAGCAGTAGCTGAAGCAGATTTGGCAATTGGGGCTGTGTTAATTCCGGGTTCAAAGGCTCCGAAATTAGTTGTCGAAAGTGTTGTCGAAAAGATGGAAAAAGGGTCAGTGATTGTCGATATTGCGATTGACCAAGGTGGGATATTTGCAACAACTGATAAAATAACAACACATGATAATCCAACTTATGTGAAACATGATGTAGTACATTATGCCGTTGCCAATATGCCTGGTGCGGTTCCCCGTACTTCAACATTTGCTTTAACAAGTGTAACTGTTCCATATGCCTTGCAAATTGCTTCAAAAGGTTTGAAGAACGCTTGTATCGAAAACAAAGCATTATTAAAAGGGATCAATACAATGGATGGAAACGTAACATATAAAGCAGTAGCAATAGCTCACGAATTACCTTATGTAGAGCCAACTACTTTACTTTAAGCTCTATTCATATCTATCGAGAATATTGCGTAACAAAGATAGATTTAAAAATAAATAGGTCTCTAAATTGGAGGCCTTTTTTGTTTAAAATAGAATGATAAAAAGATATGATAAAATTAGATGTTTTATTGAAAAATAAAAAAGAAAGGTGATCCCAAATGGAAGTATCTTATCATGGACATTCTGTAGTAAAAGTAAAGGCAAACGAAAAAACGATAATTATTGATCCCTTCATTAAGGGGAATAGTTTAACAGATTTATCCGTTGATGATTTAAAGGTTGATGTCATCATCTTAACACATGGTCATAATGATCATGTTGGGGATACGGTCGAGCTTGCAAAGAAAAACAATGCCCTCGTTATTGCTCCGTATGAACTAGCTGTTTTCATCGGTAAAAACAATATAAACATCCATCCAATGAATATTGGTGGGGCATTTCAATTTGACTTTGGACGTGTCAAGCTTACGCAAGCGTTCCATGGTTCTAGCTATGAACAGGAGGATGGTACAGTAGTTTATACTGGGATGCCTTCTGGTGTTCTTTTAACAATTGATAATAAAACGATTTACCATGCTGGTGATACTGCATTGTTCTCTGATATGAAAATAATTGGCGAGCGCCATCTAATAGATGTTGCCTTTTTACCGATTGGAGATAATTTAACTATGGGACCAGATGATGCAGTCGATGCTGCTTTATGGTTAAAAGCAAAGCAAGTTGTACCGATTCATTACAATACGATGTCATTAATTAAACAGGATCCTGTTGCATTTACAGACAAGCTTCCAAAGGGTGTTGGAGTACCTTTAAAAGTGGGAGAAAAAATAATTTTATAAGAATTTACAAAGAAGTGGAGTGGACATCCACTTCTTTTTTTAATTGTACATGCATACATTATAGTAACAAATGAGGTGAAAGGGTGTAACAATTGAAAAATTTACTTTATGCATTGATTACATTATTCATGCTTTATATCGGTCTCCAACAAATGACATTAACAGGAGATCGAATGCAAATGGTTTTTATTATGAGCTGGTTATGCTTAGCGATATTTGTCATTAGTGGAAACTTTGCGCATTATTTATATGGGTCCAAAAAGAAAGTTCAAGGGAAGAATGTTCAAATGTATAAAAATAAAAAGCAAAAACAATCAAAGGTTTATCTTCGTCAATAGTCATACAGAATATTCATTAATTTATTATATAAAATGAATCGTTCATTGCGATTCGTTCATACCACCCTTATAATAATAGTTGATATTAGGAAATACCTATAAAAAGGGTGAGGTAGCTTGGCTACGAAGCATGAGCGAATTTTACAATATATTAATTCACTTCCAGTTGGAGAAAAAATCTCAGTAAGACAAATTGCGAAAGAGATAAATGTAAGTGAAGGTACAGCGTACCGAGCGATAAAAGAGGCGGAAAATAAAGGGTATGTTTCAACGATCGAGCGAGTAGGTACAATACGAATTGAAACGAAGAAAAAGGAAAACTTCGAAAAACTAACATATGCAGAGGTTGTAAATATTGTCGATGGACATGTTTTAGGTGGTCGTGCAGGACTACATAAAACATTAAATAAGTTTGTAATTGGCGCTATGAAAATTGAAGCGATGATGCGGTATACAGGGGCAGGAAATCTATTAATAGTAGGTAATCGTACGGATGCCCATTATTATGCATTAGAAGCTGGAGCAGCAGTTCTAATAACAGGTGGTTTTGATACAGATGAGAGTGTAAAAAAGCTCGCAGATGAACTTGAGCTACCAATCATTTCAACTAGTTATGATACTTTTACTGTAGGAACAATGATTAACAGGGCTATATATGACCAGCTTATAAAAAAGGAAATTGTCCAAGTAGAAGATATTCTTACTCCTTTTGAAAAAACGATATGCCTATCTCCTTTTGAAACAGTTGCTACGTGGTACCGACTAAACAATGAAACCGGACACGGTAGATTTCCCGTTATTGACCAAAATAACAAAGTTCTAGGGATGGTTACTGCCAAGGATATTATGGGGCATACCCATTCAACTCAAATTGAAAAAATTATGACGAAAAATCCTGTTACTGTTATTGGGAAAACGTCTGTTGCGTCAGCAGCTCAAATGATGGTTTGGGAAGGGATTGAAGTATTACCTGTTGTTGATCAGCAAAATAAACTACAAGGAATAATAAGCAGGCAAGATGTATTAAAGGCATTACAAGTCATACAGCGGCAGCCTCAAATTGGAGAAAAATTAGATGATATTGTAACGAATCAGTTTGAGACAATTGACGATGAATCTAAGCGGAGTAATATTTTCCGATGTGAGGTTAGTCCACAAATGACAAACCACCTTGGAACGATTTCTTATGGTGTATTTACGACTCTTGTAACAGAGGCAGTAAATCGATATTTACGTGCACAAAAAAAAGGAGATATCATTGTTGAAAATATTACGATTTATTTCATAAAGCCTGTGCAAATGGAAGCTATATTAGAAATACAACCAAAGATTCTCGAGGTTGGCCGAAAATTTGGTAAGGTCGAAATAGAAGCGTTTAGTGATGGAATGGTAGTGGGGAAAGCGATGATGATGGTTCAGTTAATCGAAAGATAAAGCAAATTGAGAAGAGCTAATCTCTTCTCAGCTTGTAGAGAAAGTGGGTGTTTTTTCTCTACAAGCTTTTTTATTTTCTAAAAAGTTCTTATAAGGGATAATAATTTTCCTAAGATAGCCAAAGAAAAGGCTTCTCACATACCTAGCT
>JAPSLL010000049.1:7024-30585 GCA_031180805.1 Bacillus sp. (in: firmicutes) | reverse complement strand
AGAAGCTAATAAATAGCTTCTTCAAACTGGAATTTCTATTTCAAAGATTGTAGAGTTTTTAAAAGAAGTAACATTAATCGTCCCACCGTACATATCAACAACCTGCTTCACGATACTTAAACCGTCGCCTCGGGGAACCCCATGTCGTTCTTGTTTTGTTGAAAAACCTGCCTTGAAAATTTTGTTCACATTTTCCTCTGGGATTGTTGGTCCGATATTTTCCACCTTGAAAATATATTTCGCCTGAGTTGCCTTTGCTTCAATGCTAATAAATCGTTCGGACTCAGGTAAAACAAGGGTAGCATCAAAAGCGTTATCTATAAGGTTTGATAATATTTTTATAAGATCAATTGATTTTAATTTAGTAAACTGCTCGTCATCATTAACGAATATGTGCATATCCACCTTGTCATTTTGGGCACGAGCCCATTTTGATTGCAATAAAATGAAAAGTGCAGGATTTTTCACTTTAAAAGGTAATTCCATCGAAATCACTTCAGATGTTAGTGAATTCACATACTCTAAAGCACGCTCTTCCTTTTTTAACTGTAATAACCCTTGGATTACCTGAATATGGTTAATGAAATCATGTCGAATCGATCTCATCGTTTGAAGCATTGATTGAAACTCACCTTGGTACGTTTCCTCTGTTTCACCAACCTGTAAGGTTACTTTTCTTTGTACCCAAAATTGATAGATGAGAAACGTGCTAAAGGAAAACAGAACAAATAAACCGCTAAATAAAAAATATGGAATGCTATTTAACGTCACATCTTTAGTAATCTTCTTTACTGTTTCAATACCTTCTTCAATAATTAGCATTCCGATAGTCTCGGCTTCTTTCGATACAATTGGAACCCCTGCGATTACATACGTTTGGCCTGATGGATCTTCCATTCTTTTTGTAAATGGTTTAGCTTCTCTATCATATCTTTTCAATTCCTTTAATTGTTTACAGCAATCTCCGAATCTTTTTACTGAATCCTCCGCTAGATTTTCATCTATTAATCTAGGTTGATTTGCCTCGTCTGTATGAATGAAATATATATCTCGAACACCTGTATACCTTTTAGATTTTTTCATTTCCTCGCTAAGTTGACGACGTATCTCGCTAGATTGTTGATTCTGCAAAAATTTTTCAAGGATTTCTATATTCATGCTGCCTACTATATTTTGAGCTTTCGCCATTCCTTGGTTTGCAATTGTTAATTCAATCGTCTTTCTAGTGTTTTGATATGTTGCATACAAGTTTAATGAAGAGAGTATCGTAATAATGAGTATCGTTACGGAGATGATGACTGTAAACTTTTTATCTTTTAAAGTATTAATTTTCAGCCACCTCTATATGTTTTTCTAGCCGTCACTAGCTTTGGCATCAATGTAGAAAAAGTGAACGCATTTATGAACTAGGACATAAGAAACCAAAATTTATGTATCAATCGTCACATTTTCTCCCTACAGATATTATTACATCTGTTGACAATTTTTGCGATTCTTTTTTACAAAATTTTTAAAAAAGAACAAATTAATCCTAGATTTCGCTCAGTTTTTCATCGATTATAGATATTCCTTTATATCATAAACTTGACCATTCTCTAATGGCGAATTAAGGAGATTTACTAATATCTTTGCGACAAAACTCGGCTTTCTTAACATCCCCTTTTCATGATACTCCTTGAACATAGGAAGTGAGGTGAAATCCTCTTCTCCTGCCATCCTAATCATTCCTTGCATATCTGTATCCATCACTCCAGGTGAAAACCCAATAATCACTCGTTCATTTCCTTGTGAACTATGCTCTTGACCAGCAGTTCTTGTAAACATATTTAAGCCTGCCTTTGTACTGCAATATGTACTCCAACCTGAATAAGATTTATTTGCTGCCCCTGAAGTAATATTGACAACAACTGTTTGACCATTAAATATCTTTGTTTGTTTCAAAAAGAACTCCGTTAATAAAATTGGTGCTAACAGATTTACCTGAACATTTGAGATAATCTCATTAGCAGCGGCATCACCAACCTGTTTAATCGGCTCGATCATTCCTGCATTATTTATTAACGTCAGTTTTTCCGCTTGACCTAAGTCAATTTTAGTAAACACTTGGTTAACCGTTTCTTCTATTTCTTCGATTTTCGTTAAATCACATGACTGATAGAATAACTGAACATTGTTCGTTTTAGCTAATCCCTCTAAATCACTGTTACTCGATCTTGAAAGATAGATAATACAATTTTCTTGCGTAAACATTTCCTTTACGATCGCTTCTCCTAACCCTTTTGAAGCACCTGTTACAATATAGTAATTCATTTGTTTTCCTCCTCTTAATACGATTCCAGACTTATAAGCTATACTGTGTTGAATACAAATCTCCCTATATCGGATATATGCAATTAAAGATTTACAATTTTAGGATAAATTGTTATAATTACCAATATCGAATGATAGTACTTTTGAAATCAAAGGAGTCCCTTGATATGGAAAATACTATTTTTGAAAATGGTTCTATTAATGAAAATCAGTTACTTAGTAAAATTGATTTTCTCAAAGGTGAATTAATTGAAATCGGCTTAATTATCGGATTAAATCATCCGAAAACAGTAGCTTTAAGTCAAAGATTAGATAAATTGATACTAGAATATCAAAAGCACTGTGTAGTTAATAGATAAACAACGAACATGATTATATCGCTCTCATCTGTTAAAGATGGGAGTTTTGTTTTTTAATCAAAGCTAAATCTTTGTTCGAGCCACGGGTCCCCTTTCATATGATACCCATTCCTCTCCCAAAAACCAGGATGATTTTTTTCGGTAAATTGTAGACCTCTTACCCATTTTGCACTCTTCCAAAAATAAAGATGTGGGAGGACAGCACGGAGTGGATATCCGTGTTCAGGTGTTAGCGGTTCACCATTATATGAATAAGCAAGAAGACTCGAATCCTTTAAGAAATCTTCAATCGCTACATTTGTTGTCCAGCCTTCTTCTGCATGAATGATCACATATTTTGCATGATCTTTTATCTTCACATCTTTTACAAGATCTGCTGTTCTTACCCCTTGCCAGCTTGTATCAAGCTTCGACCATCCTGTTACACAATGAATATCATTTGTAAGCTCTACTTTCGGAAATAACGATTTAATATCTTCTAATGTATAGAGCTTTGGATTTTCTACTAAACCGTAAATTTGCAAATTCCATTTTGATATATCCTCATAATATGGAATCGTTCCTGAATGTAACACTGGAAAAGTTGTTGTTACATTTTGATTCGGAGGAACTCTATCAGATTGCTGGTTATTTCTCCTTTTACCAAAGTACATGAGCATCACCTCGAACTTTTTGTTAACTTAACTTTAATTTTAGTTGACATATATTGAATATCCATTTATATTTTTATCATAAAAATACTTTTAGTGAAGCAGTAAAATATTAAATAAGGGTGATAATAGTTGAAAAGAAAAATTACTACATATGATATGACTTTGGTTGCCATGTTTAGTGGATTAATGGCTGTTGGTGCTAATATTACATCGTGGGCACCTTTTTTACAAATTGCTAATGTTCCATTATCAATGCAGCCCTTTTTCTGTATTTTAGCAGGTCTTCTTTTAGGAAGTCGGCTTGGTGCATTGTCGATGACAATTTATGCGTTGATAGGTATTGCTGGAGCACCTGTTTTTGCCCAGTTCAATGCTGGAATTGGTGTACTTTTTGAAAGTACAGGTGGATTTATTCTTTCTTACATCCCAACCGCGTTTGTCGTTGGAAAATTAATCGAAAAAAGTAACAATAAGAAAGGCTCTATCTTCTTAATTGCATCCTTTGTTGGTATTGCCCTAATCTATCTAATTGGTACTACTTATATGTGGCTAGCTGTAAATGTTTGGTTAAATGCTCCAATGTCATTTCTCGCAGCATGGGGAGTTATGGCTTGGTTTGCGGTAAAAGACATCGTGTTTACTATTATAGGAGCCCTTATTGCTCCACGTATTTATCATGCCGTATCAAAAGCAACGAATAATCGAATCGCTGCATAATAAAAAAGAAAAGCCCTTTCACTTTTACTATTTTTACATTTTCAATGTATAATTATTACTAGTTTTGTCAATAAAAATAGTAGAGTAACGAAAAAAGGGTGTGAATTTGTGAAAACACTACGTATTAAAAAATATTTCCTAAATATGAATGATAGAGAACAATTAGAAAAACAAGTACTAGATAAACATCCCGAATACGTTGAATCGATTTTAGAATGGGATGATGAGGAGTTACTGGAGAGAATAAATATAGATAAAGAAAGAAAGAGGCTTATATGATGTGTGTTCCATCATAAGCCTCTTTTTTTCATAAATCTATTAATTAGTAAAATATTGCTTAAAATTTATAATATAATTGCAGCGATCCAACCAAATAGAATCACCGGGATGTTGTAGTGAAGAAAGGTTGGTACACATGTATCCCAAATATGATTATGATTTCCGTCTGCAGCTAATCCTGATGTTGGTCCAAGCGTACTATCTGAAGCAGGTGAACCAGCATCACCTAGTGCAGATGCAGCTCCGACGATCGCAATTGTTGCTAACGGACTAAACCCAAGTTCAAGGCATAATGGGACAAAGATTGTCGTAAGAATCGGAATCGTTGAAAACGATGAGCCTATTCCCATTGTGACAAGCAGTCCAACAATTAACATTAACAACGCCCCAACTGTTTGGTTTCCATTAATGAGGTCAACAGCATCTGCAACCAATTTATCGACATGGCCTGTTTCTTTTAAAACACTTGCAAAACCAGATGCTGTGAGCATAACAAATCCGATAAATGCCATCATCTTCATACCGTTTGTAATGACGATATCTGCTTCTTTTAGCTTTAAAATACCACTTACATACAAAACTACTAGACCAGCTAATGCACCAAATATCATGCCCTCTACACCGATTACTTGTGATAGATAAAGCTGTACAGCCAAAGAAACAACAATTGCGATAATCGCAATCACAATTGATTTATTTGTATAAGGGTTACTCATTTCTTGCCCTTCAATTTCACGAGTTTCATAAACACGTTTTTTTCGATAAGAAATGAACACAGCAACTAATAAACCAACAACCATTCCTAGGGATGGAATCATCATCGCATTTGGGATATCAGATAATGAAATAACAAGGCCTGCATCTTCAATATTTTGTTTCATAATTCCGTGAAAGATAGCCCCGAATCCTGCTGGTATAAGCATATATGGTGTGATTAACCCAAATGTAAGTACACAAGCAATTAAACGACGATCAACCTGGAGCTCATTAAGTACCTTTAATAGAGGAGGAATAAGAACAGGAATAAAGGCAATATGTACCGGTATCACATTTTGGGAAAATATCGCCATAATTAAAATCATTAAGATAATTAACACTTTAGAGAGCGTTTTTCGCTTCGTCTCTCCTTCACGACCTACTAATTTAATGGCACCTGCAACTACTGCATCTGGTAGACCTGTTTTTGTTAAGGCAACAGCAAAGGCACCTAGTAAGGCATAGCTTAATGCAACAGTAGCATTTCCACCCAAACCACCAGTAAACGTTTCAATAGTAGTGGCAATTCCAAGACCTCCTGTTAAACCTCCAACTAAAGCACCGACTACTAGCGCAAATACAACATTTATCCTTAGTAAGCTGAGTATAAGCATAACAATAACCGCAATGACAACCGCGTTCATAATAAGACCCCCAAAACACTTTAGTTTGCTAATATGGTAGAGAGATAAAATAACAGATTTAAATTTACCATGATAAAATCAGGTTGTCAACGGAAAGTATGTCTAAATAATAATTTGGAAAAATAACCATCTATTTGCTTCCGTGCTCCTAACTTCTCTTCATTTTGCTCTTTTGAAGGTCACTACTTGTTCTAATTATTACAAATAAAAAAAACAATAATGAAATGAGAAAATAAAAAAAAGAATCAACCTGTGACGATTGATTCTTTTATTGTTTTATTCCTTATTCAATTCAAAACGTTCAACAAGGGTTGCAAGCGTTCTTGCCATCACACCTGTTGCTCCAACTGGTCCAAGTTCATTTCCTTTAGAAGTTGTTGCAGTTCCGGCGATATCAAGATGAACCCATGGTGTATCTTCAGCAAACTCCCCGATAAAGGTTCCAGCCATAATCGCATGTCCCTCACGTCCTGGCGAATTATTTAAGTCTGCCATTTTACTATTGCGAACTCTCTTTTTATCATTATCTGTAATTGGTAAACGCCAAACAGGCTCATCACATTCATATGAAGCTTGTAAGAGCTGTTCAAATAATTCTTCATTATTTGTCATCGCACCTGTTGTTTCAGTGCCAAGTGCAACAATAACTCCACCTGTTAATGTCGCAACATCTACTAAATAGTTTGCCCCATGGTGCTTAGCATACGTAATTCCATCCGCTAAAACAAGTCGCCCTTCAGCATCAGTATTTAAGACTTCAATCGTTTTTCCGCTTAAGGATACGATCACATCATCTGGTTTAAATGCATCACCGCTAATCATATTGTCGGTTGAAGGAATGACCGCTACAACATTTTGTTCAGGTCTTAGCTCACCTATAATTTCCATTGCTCCAAGAACAGCTGCTGCACCGCCCATATCTGTTTTCATCCCAACAATTCCGGTTTTAGGTTTAATGGAATAGCCACCAGTATCATAGGTAATACCTTTTCCAACTATGCCTATAACATCTTCCCATGTCTCTTTACCTTGATACTTCAAGACAATCATTTTTGGTGGTTCAACAGAGCCCTTATTAACAGCAAGTAACGCTCCCATTCCGAGACGCTCCATCTCTTCTTTCTCGAGGATTTCACATTCAAACTGATATGTTTTCGCTAACTCCTGTGCATATTGTGCTAGCTCACTTGCTGTTAAAAGATTCGGTGGCATATTCGTTAACGTCCTAGCGCTATTTGTACCTTTTCCAAATGCATAACCGACCTCTAATGCTGCTGTTATTTCAACTGTTTCCTCCGTTGTTACAATGACTTGAACTTGTTCGATTTGCATCTCTGGTTCATTTGATTTTTGTTTATAATCAATAATTTTATATGTTGATAAAGCAAACGCCTCAGCTAATGCATGTGCAGAATCAGGTAACTCTATTTTTTCTGGGACAAATGTTTCTAATACAACCGAAACATCTTGAATTTTTGCTTCTTGAATCGTTTTAAATAATCTTCCATATGCCTCCTTAAGTTTATAAAAGGTAATATCCTTTTCTCTTCCTAATCCAACAAAATAGATTCGCTTTACTGGTAGTTTGCCAAGTGTATAAAGCTTTGTAATCGATTTGTACTTTGTAGACAAATCTCCATCCTTTAACATTTGCGTTAATTGACCATCTAGCTTTTCATCTAGTTCAGCTGCAATTCCAGTTAATTTATTATTTTTTTGAAATAAACCGATGACTAGCACTTCATATTGTTCTTGTAATTTTAATTGATTATGTACTTTAAACATAAAAACACCTCCAAAATTAAGAAAAGCAGCAGCACCCTATTCTGTCTTAGGCAAATTAGTCGTATAAAAATAGAAGGTGTTCTTTACCATTAATTCTTATATGGCTGAAGCCAAAGAAGGCTAGGCGCCGAAGCTTAAATCTAAAAAACTACTCCATAAAAAATAAACAAAATTGCTTATCCTGCAACTAACATCTGTAACATTTAATCATTCATTTTGCTTGTAATTTATGTATCGACAATGTAAAGAACTAAAGCAATATTATGCTATAATGGAGAAAACTTTTATCCTCCCTTTCATTTTAAAACGATTTAACGGAAGTATACAATGATTAGCTTTGGTAAAACTTGAAACGTTGACGTTCCTTTTGTTAAATAAAAATGAAAGCGTACATATTTGGATAAACTACACCATTTGAAAGGGGCAATCAATATGGAATTATTATATAACTTCCCTTTAATTTCATCTTTAGTTGCAATTTTCTTCGCCCAATTTGTAAAAGTTCCGATTCAATATATTGTTAGTAGGAAATTGGATTGGTCGTTAATTACTAGTACTGGTGGAATGCCTAGTTCACATTCTGCAGCAGTTACTGCTCTCACAACTGGTGTAGCCTTGGATCAAGGAATGAATTCCTCCCTATTTGCCGTTTCAATGATCTTTGCGATCATCACCATGTTTGATGCTACAGGAGTAAGAAGGCATGCAGGTGAACAAGCAACCGTATTAAATCAGCTCGTAATCGATTTTAATACATTTGTTGAAGAAGCTAAATTGTGGCAAAAAAAGCCTGAGCAAGAAAAGCAAAAGAAGCTAAAGGAATTACTTGGTCACCAACCGATTGAAGTATTTTTCGGTGGACTAACAGGAATTCTTATCTCTTTAATCTTATATTACTTCTTTTATTAAGGCTGATTATATTACTAGTTGTTTTGGTTGAGGGTGCGTGGTGAGCCTCCTTCGGTGTAAAGTGCTGCTCCATCTCACCTATTTAGAAAAGAGAGAACAATAAAAATACTGAATATAGAATAAAAGCTAAGGATTACCCCTTAGCTTTTTGTTTTATTCTTTAAATATTGCTGCCTGAAAACCTGCATTGATTCATTTTCGTTTAATTGATTTAGCTGCTCCTCTGTCAATTTCCCGTCACCGACTTTTACAACATAAACATCAAGCTGCTTTTTACCCCAATTTTTATAAACATCTGCTACTGTTTCATAATATAAATCTAGCCTGTTTCCTTGTATTGCCCCACCAATGTCTGCCACAACACCGTAGCCATAGCCTGGAATAAAAAGAATTGTTCCAAGTGGAAATACATCTAAATCTGCAGCGATTGTTGAGTATAAATCACGTTTCACCTTTACACCCGAATATGTAATTCCATAGCTTGGGTGGTTTGGATGTTTACCAGTTGATTCCACACCTGCTGTATACCCTGTAGCAATAACCTTTTTAGTAGGATACTGTGACCAATCAATTGCATCCTCTAAAGAAACATTTTGATTAACTGCCTCAACGCTTGATGAAATCGATGTGCTTACTAATGGTTCGCTATTCATTTTTTTAAATGTTAAACCTAAAAATCTAATTGAATTATCATCTACTTCCGCTTCCACTTCCGCCTCATTGTTTACACTGCTCTGACTAATTGTTGCTGAGCTATTGTATTCATGGTTGTACCATTTATGCACATCTCGTACCTCAAGACCAGAGACGACTTCAAACGTTGTTGTTAATGCACCTAAAAATAATAATGACATAAAAATCCGCTTACAAATTGTTCTTATACGTATCATATTTTTCCTATTCACTCCTCTCACAAATCTATTCGTTCCCAGATTTGCAAGAGATTATTCAAAAAATAGAAAAAAACATATTTTAACAGTTTAAAAGCCATAACGGGGACTGTCCCCAATATCAATAAAAAAGCCTGCCCCCAAAACTTTTTTTGGTAAGTCAGGCTTTTTCTGTATGTAAGCGTTATAATTAGAACATTTGATATCCTCTTTTTCGAAGCATTTTAATAACAACCCCTGAAAGAATTGCTCCGATTAATCCACTTAATAATATTAATATATCAGCAAGAGCTAACGAAGTAATTTTATGACCTAGAGATGAAAAGGAATCTCCTGGTTTTTGAAAATACTCGATAAATCGAACTTCATCTATGATAAAAATACATACAATCGGGTAAACAATCGCCATAATCCAAGACATGCGCAAAAGCATATTTAATAAAAAACCAATCCCAAAAAATAAAACCAAAAATAAAAGCATTGAAATTAATAAAACCGGTAAACTTAACATGCCCATCACCTCCATTATACCTCTTTTAGTGTACTGAACTAATGATGGACAGTCAATCAGAAAAGCGGAAGCAACTGTTTAGCCCCGACAAGCACTAGACGATTATGACATAAAGGTGGTCTTTACCTTTTTAGCATAATTGGCTTGTGACCCCGAGGGGCTAGGAGCTGGAGCTAGACAATCAGAAAAGCGGTAGCGACTGTTCAGCGGCGTATGGACTGGGGAGATACGAAGTAACCACGAACACACATAATTTCTCATCAGACAAGTAAAAAAGGACAAAAGCTTTCGCCTCTGTCCTTTGAGTTTTTTATAGGAATTTGAATTTTCCTTTTTTCAATACTAATGAAGGTCCACCAACCATGTATAATGCACGGTTATCAATTACTTTTTTCATGAATGATGCTTTTGAACCAACTATTTTCTTACCAAATACAACACCAACTGCATCGTTTTCACCTAAAGATGCTACTGAACCTTTATTATCAAAAGTGAATTTTTCCATTTCACCGCTGCCACGAACAGCAACTGCTACGTTTTTCGCACAAGTTTCACCTTGTTGCATTGCAATTTGTGCTGTAGGAGGGTATGGACGATTAATTTCTTCATTGATGATTAGTGAGCAATCACCAATAATAAATACTTCATCATGACCAGGTACACGTAAATACTCATCAACTTTCACACGACCACGCATGTTTTCAAAGCCAGCTTCCTCAACAACGCTGTTACCACGAACACCAGCAGCCCATACTACTGTACCAGCTTTAATTGTTTCTGTTTCATCACCTTTAGCAACGATGATACCATCTTCGATACATTCTTTAATCGCAGTACCGATTTTGAATTCAACGCCTTTTTTCTGTAAGTGATTTACCGCATAATCAACTAATTCAGGATCAAAACCTGGAAGTGCAGTTGGCGCAGCTTCAACACAGATAATACGTACTTTATTGAAATCAACATCATACTCTTTGCAAAGCTCAGGAACTCGGTTACCTAATTCACCAAGGAATTCAATACCAGTAAATCCTGCTCCACCAACTACGATTGTTAAACGCTCATCTTTCTTCTCTTCTTCTGTGTTATATGTTGCAAATTGATATTCAATATGCTCACGAAGCTGACGAGCAGAATCAATGCTAGTAATACCAAATGCATATTCTTTTAATCCTTTAATACCGAATGTTTCAGGATGTGCACCTAAAGAAATAACTAAGTAATCATAATCGATTTCGCCATTTTTCAAAACAACTTTTTTTGCTTCTTTATCGATAGAAACAACTGTATCTTTTACAAAATTCACACGGCTATCAATAATATTTTTAATTTGATAACGAGCGCGATCATGATGTAAAGTTCCTGCTGAAGCCTCATGTAACCATGTTGTTTCGTAGTGATAATCATTTTTATTCACTAACGTAATTTCAGCATCATTAGCACCGATTTGCTTTTGTAATCTTGTAACTGTAATTAACCCACCGTATCCTGCACCTAAAACGACAACTTTTGGCTTTCTCAAAGAAAACATCCACCTTTACTCTAAAATTGTTGTACATTTACGTGAACTATTTCTACTGTTTATAATCCACTCAAACACAACATTTTATTAATTTAGATAATAAAACTTTGTGAAATTATTCACTTATTAATGCACATGAAAGTAATTTTTTCTTACCTAAAACAATTAAATAATATATAATTATGTCTAACATTCATAATATCCCTATGCAATGAATTTTTCAAGTGATTTTTCCTAACATAAGAGTATATTTTTTTCAAAAAATCATTTATAATAATTAGCCTTTCGTTTCCCAACAACTGAAACGTTTTCATAAAAGTAATATTCATATTTTTTTGTTATTCTAGTTTAAATTTACACTTTTCATTCAAGTTATTAAGCCAATTTATCTAAATAGGCAAATAAACGGCTTGGAGGCAAGCTTTCGGCATTTTCCCCAGAGAAATATATATGATGTAGCCGGATTTCCTAAGATTTGCGCTCAGGAGCTTGTCAATAATTAAGATAACTAATTCATTGAAAAAACGACTGTAGCATATACAGTCGTTTTAGTTTAGCAATTCTCAGGCGTCCCAACATTGGTAGCCGTTCTAAATGATGACCCACAGCCGCAAGACGCAATTGCATTTGGATTGTCGATCGTAAAGCCGCCGCCCATCATTGATTGCTTATAATCAATTTTGGTGCCATTCAAAATCGGCGCATCCTCTTTTTTAATAAGAATTGTTAAATCATGCTGCTTAAGAACTTGGTCATCATCGCTGATTTCATGTTCAAAGCCCATACCGTATGAAAGACCGCTACAGCCGCCGCCTTTAACACCCACACGAAGGAATACACCTTCTTCTTCATTTTCTTTCATCATATCTTTTATTTGAAAAGCAGCTGCTTCCGTTAATTCAATAACATCATTCATCTGTAATCCCTCCTTAAACAGTATGAAAGATAAACTCAGGTAAGTCTTACTTAATTTTAGTATAACGATTCTTTCACACACTCTCAACTAATCAGTCTGACATGATGAATTTGTTACGAGAGGAAATATTCGCCTGTACAAATAACCTCTGCAGGTCCTGTCATTAATACTCTTCCGTCAGTTGTCCAATTAATCGTTAAATCTCCACCTGCAAGATGAACGGTAGTATCCTTCCCACCTTTAGTTAATTCATTCAAAACAGATGAGACAACTGCAGCACACGCTCCCGTTCCACACGCTTGTGTCACACCTGATCCTCTTTCCCATACTCGAAAATGAATTTCATCGTCAGAAACAACTTGGACAAATTCAACATTCACACCTTCTGGAAAGCGCGGGTCCTTTTCAACTATTGGTCCTAATGTTGTGACAGGTGCCGTCTCGATATCATCAACATAAAAAATAATATGAGGATTTCCCATTGATACCGTCGTCACCTCATATTGCTGTCCATTAAACTCGATGCGCTCGTTAATTGTTTTCGAATCTTGTTTCCCTTCCATTGGGATTTGTGATTTTAATAGTTTTGGTTCTCCCATATCAACTGTAACAAGTGTGACAGCATCATTATCTACATGGACCTTGGCATCAACAAGTCCTGATAATGTTTCAATTTTAAATTCTGTGTCTGTTACTATCTTATGCTCGTACGCATATTTTGCAACACAGCGTAATCCATTTCCACAGTTTTTCCCCTCTGACCCATCGTTATTAAAAATTCTCATTTTTACAGGTGCATTTTCAGACGGGCAAATAAGGATTAAACCATCAGAACCAATTCCAGTATGAACATTTGCAACCTTTTTAGCGATTTCAGACAATTGCTCCTCTTGTAATTGTTCTTGAAACATATTTACATAAACATAATTGTTACCAAGCCCGTGCATTTTTGTAAATTGAAATGAATTCATGTTAGCCTCCAATTGTATCTGTTTTTACTAGTATAAAATGTTGGAAATATGATCACAATATAAATATCCCCCGTTTTATAGAGTAAAAGTCCCTAACCTTTGTAGGGGCTTTTATTTTGCACCATATGGTAAAATACCCCTTAAATTTAATCTTTATTAACTAGTTCTTTTCACTTATGAATTTGATATACTCTACTTATTATAACAATCGTTAGAAGCACTTAGGGTAAATGCTTAAGCTAGAGACATTTATTCTATCAATAAGGGGAGTAAATCATGAATATGGAACAAGAGTATCTATATGACAAGGCAGTTCAATGTCCAGCATGTCAGGCAAATTACACATCTAAAAAGGTTTTATCAAAATACATTCGGATCGAAAAGCATGATACTGACTTTTGTTCATACTATTCATCCACACAAAAAAATCCACTCCTCTATTATGTACAAGTATGTCCAGACTGTGGATTTTCTTCTTCTGAGGAATTTTCTACTTACTTTTTACCCGCGACATTAACGGCAATCAAGGAAAAAATTACGAGCAATTGGAATAAAGCGAACTATTGTAAGGAGCGTACCGTTGATCAGGCAATCATTTCATATAAATTAGCGATTTATTCTGCAACTCTTAAAAAGGAAAAGCATATTGCATTAGCGGGTTTATATTTACGCCTAGCATGGTTGTATCGTACGGAAAAAATAAATGTAGAGGAGGAGCATCGTTTTTTACGATTAGCGTTAAATGAATATATTCATTCTTATCAGGCTGGAGATTTCAATGAAACACATTTATCAGAGGTGAAGCTTCTCTATATTATCGGGGACTTAAGCCTTAGAAACGGTTTACGAGAACAAGCTACAAAATATTTTTCTCTCGTAATTGGGATGCAAACGGAAACTATCGAAAAAGGGATTATTGAAATGGCAAAGGAACGATGGATGGAAATAAGAGAAGAACCGAAGCTTAGTTAATCTGATTTGACAATACTAGGAGTACTGATAGCATTTAGAACTCCTAGTTTTTTTGATCGAGTTTATTCATATGCTTAACGTTTTAATCTTCCCAATAAAAAAAGGCATCAAATAATTTATACGGTGGATCAGCAACAATTGTCGGTATTTTTGCATCAAAAGGTAGCAATTCGCTAACATATGTACGTTCTAACACTTTATAACGATATCTTTTTAATACATTTTTTATCCCTTCAATCTGTTCTTTCCAGTCTCCAGGTGGTATGCTGTCGACTTTTTCACTACTAAGAAACTCTTCACTACCTCCCGTTTCATGTTTCGTCACTTGACTTGCTCCAATCACGGCTACAGGTGTAAGACGACATAAATATATTCTTAGTCCATCAATCGATAACACCTTATCATGCTGCTTTGTAGAACTTCCGTCACCTTTCCAGCAAAATACATCTACATATGATGCATATCCACTACCATAACTATCAAAATCTGCCTCAAATTTAATATTTTCTACCATTGCCAACTCACCGACAACTTTAGCTAGATAGTCATCGATCGCTTGTTCATTGTAGTCTCCTAGATTAAAAGGGTAAAAATCACCTACTGGTTTTGTTTCAATTACTCTTTTTAAGTCTTCGTTTGTAAAATTTTTCTTCATAGTCATCAACCTCATCAAAAACCTATTAATACAGCGAATTTTCTTCAAGAAATTGATAGATATTTTCAACAAGCTCATCATAATCGGATCCTGTCACTGCTTTTCCATTTACTAAAGCATAGAGGGATTGGTAACATTTCCCACAATAACTTAAACAACCGTATTCAATAATGTCTAAATTCGGATCCTTTGCGAGCATCTCCAATGCTGCCTGAGAGCCATTAGCTAAATTACTTATACAAAACTCAATCATAGGCTTCATCGTAACACCTCTCCATTTCTTCCTATCCTATAGGGTTATAGAAGGAACGTCAAACGAAAATGAAAGTGAATTCTTTTTTTAATGTGCTTTTTAAATAAGTAGCAGAAAAGATTGTAAACGAAAAAAATTTCATTCATAATGATGGTGTACTAGTTTATTTTTGCATCATACATTATTTAAGAAAACGTTTTTTTTAGGTATTGTGTTGTGATTTAGTAGTGAATTCGTTATACTTTTTATGAAAATTTATCAATTTTTTACAGGTTTAAAGTGACAATTAAGTTTTAGTAAAATATAAACTTTTGTCCTTAATTGTTACTGCCCTAGTTCGTGCTCTTAGACGAACTCCATACTAGTTCGGAGGTCAGGTCTATTTAAGTCAATTGCGTTAATTTAATCACATATAAACATACCTTTATAAAAACATTGGGGAAAGAGGTATTTAATATGAAAAACCTTGTCATCCTTGGAGGGGGATATGGTGGAATGCGAATTCTACATAGACTTTTACCAAATCATTTGCCAGATGATGTACAAATTACTCTAATTGATAAAAACCCTTACCACTGCTTAAAAACAGAATATTACGCATTAGCAGCTGGTACTATATCAGACCAACATATTCGAGTTTCCTTTCCAGAACACCCACGGCTTCATTCAACATTCGGGGAAGTGACAGCCATTCAGCTAGACGAAAAAAATGTAGTCTTAAAAAATGGTACAACTATTCCTTATGATGATTTAATTATCGGTTTAGGCTGTGAGGATAAATATCATAACATTCCAGGCGCAAAGGAATTTACGCATAGCATCCAATCTATTGACCAATGCCGAGAAACATATCAAACGCTTAATAATTTAAAGGCTGGTGCAAAAGTAGCGATTGTTGGTGCTGGATTAAGTGGTGTTGAGCTTGCCAGTGAGCTACGGGAAAGTCGGAAGGATTTACACATCAAATTATTTGACCGTGGAAAGCATATTCTATCAAGCTTTCCGGAACGTTTAAGTAATTATGTTGAAAAGTGGTTTACAGAGCACGGTGTAGACATTGTTAATAATGCTACCATTACAAAAGTTGAACAAAATACAGTATATAATCATGATGATCCAATGGAATTCGATGCAATTGTTTGGACAGCAGGTATCCAACCGAACAAAATTGTTCGAGACCTTCCAGTAGAAAAGGATAAACAAGGAAGGGTTCTTTTAACAAATCAGCATTCAATTCCAAATTACGAGGATGCCTTCGTCGTTGGCGATTGCGCTAGTCTTCCTCACGCACCAAGCGCACAGCTTGCCGAGGCACAAGCAGAGCAAATTGTTCAAGTCTTGCAAAAAAAGTGGAATAATGAACCTTTACCAGAATCATTTCCACCATTTAAGCTAAAAGGTGTACTCGGATCACTAGGGAAGAAACAAGGCTTTGGACTTGTTAATGATCGCCCTTTAATCGGCCGTGTTCCGCGACTTTTAAAATCAGGTGTGTTATGGATGTATAAATACCATAACGGTTAATACTTACAAGTATGGGTTAAGCTGTTTTTCGTTAACCCATACTTTTTTAGTTTCTAACTGTACATATTTATTGAATTTCACTTTAACTAGAAGTACCATTTTTTAATAGTTAAAAATATGTTAAAATAAGCTCATTAAGTTTTTTTATTTCCAATCTTTCGATTAGATTTTTCTTGATGTTTCAAATATAATAGGGAATAAGGAAAGGAGTCGATTTGAATGACTGAAACAGCTTTATTAGAACAAGTTCAAGAAGTATTAGATAAACTGCGTCCATTCTTACTCCGTGACGGAGGGGACTGTGAATTAGTTGATGTTGAAGATGGTATTGTTAAACTTCGACTTTTAGGTGCTTGTGGGAGCTGCCCTAGCTCAACAATCACACTAAAGGCTGGTATAGAGCGTGCACTTTTAGAAGAGGTACCAGGAATTGTTGAAGTAGAACAAGTATTCTAAAAAATACATGCATCTGTTTTAAGAAAGGACTGACGTAATGTCAGTCCTTTTTTTATCGATTTTTCACTTTTTCTACTAGTTCGACCTTGCAGCCTTCTATATCAATCTCGAGACGTTCCACAGCATATGCTGAAAACTCACTAGAAAGTTTTTCAGCTAACTCGTCACCCTTTCCCTTCTCAATAAAGGAAATAACAGTCGGACCTGCTCCACTTAATGCAGACCCATATGCGCCTAATTCAAGAACTCGTTCTTGAACTGTCTTAATTTCTGGGATAAGGCTGCTGCGGTATGGCTGATGGAATAAATCCTTCGCCATCATTTGCCCAACAAGCTTCCAGTTATTCGTTAGTAGCCCGGCAACTAGCATATTGCTTATTGCGCTTGCCTCTACAGCTGTTTTATAGTTAAGCGATGAAGGTAAAACATTTCTTGCATCACTTGTAAAAACTTCATATTTTGGGATTACAACTACCGCATCTACGTCTACATGATCGATATGGACGAGGTCGGTTTGCTCATCCTGATGCAAACCAACAACGAGGCCTCCGTAAAGGGATGCCCCGACATTATCTGGATGCCCCTCTTCTAAGCTAGCAATTCTTAATTTCTCTTCATTTGATAATTGCAGATGGCAGAGCTGATTCGCTAATTCAATCCCTGCAACAATCGCTGCTGCACTGCTGCCAATTCCTCTCGCCATCGGAATATCGCTCCATACCTTTACTTCACAAGGTGGAAGCTGTTTATCATACTGTGATGCTACCTCAATGGCCACTTTAGCAATTAAGTTATTTTCATTTGTTGGAAGGTCTTTGACATGCTCTGTCATTGGTTCAAATCGAAATTCGTTAGAGAGCTTAATTTCCAATGTTAAATATTTTCCTAGGGCAAGGCCAATCGAATCAAATCCAGGTCCTAAATTGGCTGTACTACCTGGTACCGTTATTTTTAACATGTCTCCTTCTTTCATTGAACTGTAACTCCATTTAATTGCTGAAGGAAAACTTCTTCATCGTTTGGTAGAACAACTGGTTTAATTTCTGAAACATCAATTGCTGTATTAGGATCTTTTAATCCGTTACCAGTTAATACCGCAACAACTTTACTGCCTTCCTTAATAAGACCTAGCTTACGGTGCTTGATTAATCCAGCAATCGATGCACATGAGCCAGGTTCAGCAAACACACCTTCCTCACGGGCGATTAATTGATAAGCCTCTAAAATTTCCTCATCTGTTACTGAATCAATTCGACCATTTGATTCTTCTTTTGCTTTTACAGCTGTTTCCCAGCTAGCAGGATTTCCGATTCGAATTGCTGTTGCAACCGTTTCTGGATTTTCAATCGGCTCACCGCGTACGATTGCAGCTGCACCTTCTGCTTCAAAGCCATGAATTTTCGGAAGACCTGTTTGTTTCTTTTCATGATACTCTTTAAAGCCCTTCCAGTATGCAGTGATATTCCCAGCATTTCCTACTGGAATTGCAAGATAGTCAGGAGCACTGCCTAATTGCTCACATACTTCAAATGCAGCTGTTTTTTGTCCTTCAATACGATATGGATTCACTGAATTTACTAATGTAATCGGGAGCTTCTTACTAATATTTCGAACCATTGTTAAGGCATGGTCAAAATTACCTTTAATTGCGTAAATTTCTGCACCGTACATAACCGCTTGGGCAAGCTTTCCGAATGCGATTTTCCCATCTGGAATGAGAACAATACATTTCATATTAGCTCTTGCCGCATATGCAGCAGCTGCAGCTGAAGTATTTCCTGTAGATGCACAAATAACTGTATCACTACCTTCTTCCTTGGCCTTTGCAACCGCCATAACCATTCCACGATCCTTAAATGATCCTGTCGGGTTAGTCCCTTCCGTTTTTACGTATAACTCAACACCAAGCTTCTCGGATAGCTTTGGTAGATGAATAAGAGGAGTATTCCCCTCTTGAAGAGTTAATTTAGGTGTTTTATCTGTTACTGGTAAAAATTCTGCAAATTCTTGGATAAGACCTTTCCACATCATAATGAACCGTTCCCTTCTACGCGATAAGTACTTTTTACTTCTTGAACCACATCTAAGTCATTTAATTGTTGAAGTATCTCTTCAAAGTCACTTTCTGCTGCTTTATGTGTGACAATAACAATTTCTGCTAGATTACTATTTTTAATTGGAAGTTGGAGAATCTTTTCAAAGCTTACGCCACGATCAGAGAACAGTGATGTAATATTCGAGAATGCTCCTACTTGATCTTTTGCTGTAATTCTTAAAAAGTGCTGAGCAAAAATATGCTCTGAGCCTTTTAATTGCTTCTCATATTGTGGTGCAATAGCACTTTGCCCATTCACATTTAATCTCATATTTTTAACAACAGCAACTAAATCTGATACAACTGAGGTTGCTGTTGGAAGGCTGCCTGCTCCCGGGCCATAAAACATTGTTTCTCCAACTGCTTCACCATACACATAAACTGCATTATATTCATCATTTACAGCTGCTAATGGATGTGACTCAGGCAATAAAGTAGGCTCTACCGCTACTTCAATTTTCCCGTTTTCCCTTTCCGCGATTCCAATTAGCTTCATCGTATAGCCAAGACGCTTACTGTAGCTAATATCATCATCTGTAACAGATGAAATTCCCTTTACCTTAACATCCTCTAAATCAACGTGCATCGAAAAACCTAACCGAGCTAGAATCGCCATTTTTCTTGCAGCATCTAATCCTTCAACATCAGAAGTTGGATCCGCTTCAGCATAGCCCAAATCCTGTGCTTCCTTAAGAACCTCTTCATATGCACTTCCGAATTTAGACATTTTTGTTAAGATAAAATTCGTTGTTCCGTTCACAATTCCCATCATTTTCGTAATTCGATCAGATGCTAAGCCATCAACTAAGCTACGAAGGATAGGAATTCCCCCTGCAACACTAGCTTCATAGAATAGATCACAACCATTTTCGGTTGCAATTGATAGCAATTCCGTACCGTACAATGCCATTAAATCTTTATTTGCAGTAACAACATGCTTTTTAGATTGAAGTGCTTCGATTAGATAGTTACGCGTTTCTTCAACTCCACCCATAACTTCGATAACAACATCGATATCAGGGCTTTTGATTACATCGTCAACATTTGTTGTTAACATTGATCGATCAATCGTTACTTGGCGCTCTTTGTCGAGATTATTTACAAGGACTTTCTTGACTTTAACTGGACAGCCAACTTGGTGCATTAATTTATCTTGGTGATCCTCGATAATTTTCACAACACCGCTACCAACCGTACCAAGACCTAAAAGGCCAACATGTATTGCTTCCAATCGTTACACTCCTTTATGTTCATCTAGAAAGTACAATTGTACCCTCCTAAAAGACACTGATAATATACTTGTCATTATAAAATGTATAGAACAGTTTTACAAGGGCGAATTTTCAGTTTTTTAAATGTAAGCGTTTCATGCGTTGCTATTATTAAGACGAAAATTTCACCTATTTTTAAAACATCCTTTTTTCACAATAGAAAACAATTATTTTACGATTGTTTTCGGGTCATTCCCAGTTAGAACATTTGCGATATTTTCCGCACATAACTTCATCATCGCATGCCTTGTTTCACTACTTGCACTTCCTATATGTGGGAGTGCGACAACGTTTTTCAGCTGAATAAGCGGATGATCAGGTGCTATTGGCTCATGTAAAAAGACATCTAAACCAGCTCCAGAAATTTCTCCTGAAACGAGCGCCTCATAAAGATCGGCCTCATTTACGACAGCTCCCCGACTGGCATTAATAAAGATTGCTGTTTTCTTCATTTTTTTAAAAGCATCCTGATTAAACCTTTCTCTTGTTTCGTCTGTTAATGGGGTTAGGCAAACAACGTAATCTGAAGAAGCTAATAACTCATCAAAAGGAACATACTGAGCTCTAAGCTCCTTTTCAGCTACTATATTTCTCCGCCGATTATGATAGAGGATATTCATGTCAAAGCCTGTAGCGCGTTTAGCAACGGCTTGTCCAATTTTCCCCATTCCAACAATTCCTATTGTTTTGTGATGTACATCCTGTCCTGCCAATAAAAGTGGTCCCCAGCTTTTCCATTTATCCTGCTTCACATATTCAGCTGCCTCTGTCATCCGTCGGGCAGTTGCAAGGAGTAGACCAAATGTTAAGTCCGCTGTAGTATCAGTTAATATATCAGGAGTGTTACAAACAATGACCCCTTTACTTTTTGCAAAAGAAACATCAATATTGTCATAACCAACAGCTAGATTAGCTACTACTTTTAAGTTCTTTGCTTTTTCGATTAACTCCTTATCAATGTCGTCAGAAAGCATCGTTAATAGTGCGTCAGCCCGCTCTGCCTTTTTTAATAAAAGCTCGCGAGGACAAGGAGTTTCTTCTTCTGGCCACATTTCTACATCCGCTATTTCATAAAGTGGCTTTAATTGCTGCTCTGAGCACTTCCTCGTTACGAATATGTATGGTTTTGTCAATTTGCACACCTCCTCATATGATGAAAGCTTAATATTTACTATTTTACCATAAGTCTCGTTATTTTCAGGGAAGGTTTTTTCGAGCTAAACAATAACGAGACTAAGTAATAAAATACATCTTGTTCAACTATTTCAGCCATTCGACCCTTGGCAGAACAATTTGATTTGTATTCATTGCAAGCATATTCGTATAGCTTTTTAAAAACTTCTCGTATTGTCCTGAACGCTCCAACATTTGCAGTAATCTTTCCTCATAACTTTGCTTCATATCTTCAGCAGCTAAATAGTAATTTTCTATACATTCAAAATAATGAAGGGGAAACAGTAACCTACTATAAATTAAACGGTATGAAAACGGTGATAGTGGTGTAATGCGATTATACTCCTCTAAAAAACGATAGCTTAATGAATGAGCATCACTTTGCTTTTCAAAAAATAAATCTCTCATATATTCTGCAATGTCTCTACTTCCATGATCAAATACCCATTCAGTTGGAAGCTTCACATTTAATTCATCGCGCCATGTTCGATAGTAAAACCTATGGTGACATATCGTTCCTGAATCAATCGGTAGCGGGTCTTCATCTATTTCTGTATCGACTAAATACTGAATTGCATTTTCAGCAAATCCTAAATAATACGGAAAGGATTCAACAAATATTTTCTCAAAACGATTTAATGGCTGACTATGAACCTTTCCATGCCAAAATGACTCTAACTGGTCTAGACGCTTTTCCCAAAGGTTTTTCCACTGTCCAATTCGATTTGTTTTTGTCACCTGGTATGGAAAGGCTCTTGCTTTTTGATGAAATCTTGCTAAATCTCTACCATGCTGAATCCCCTTACGTTGCGAAACATTTGAGTATTTTAAAAGAACGTATTTCATTGAATCTTTTTCAAATGATAAATGATTTTCCTTTGTTAATACCATACTAGCAATATAAGGCTCCCGATTCTCTATCATAAATTGACTGAAATAAAATAACTCGTAAAGCTCTTCATCATCTAAATGGGGTATCGGAACGATGAGAAACTGTGTGCGATGCATTCGAAATGAATCGAAACCGCCCATTTTCGTAATTTCTTGGACATTTATCCCATATTGTTCATTTATTGTACTTTTCATCGTTATCCCTCCATGATAAAACTCCATATACTATCGTAAGCGGCATTTTCTCGATTTATGATTATTTGATGCAGGGACAACAGAAAATATGGAGAAGATTATAGAATGGTGTAATCCTCTTAATTACTAGCGAATATGTTAGTTCTAATCGCCATACACTAAATAAATGCGCAAAAACAATAGAATTGGGTGATCATTATGAAAAGTGAAGAAAAAATGGATGTAGTTGAAAAAACAGCAAGAGATTGGATGGTAAAACGCGGTGTTAAATTAGAGGATATCGCTGAGCTCGTTTACTTTTTACAAGAAAAATATCATCCTGATTTAACGATGGATGTTTGTTTAGAAAATGTTGATCGAGTACTAACAAAGCGAGAGGTTCAAAATGCCGTTATTACAGGAATTCAATTTGATATTCTTGCAGAAAAAGGACAGCTAGAAGAACCACTTCAAACAATTATAAAAACAGACGAAAGTCTATACGGTGTTGATGAAATTCTAGCCTTCTCAATTGTAAATATATACGGATCAATCGGTTTCACTAATTACGGCTACATTGACAAGCTAAAACCTGGAATCCTCCAATACTTAAACGACAAATCAACTGGCAAATGCCACACATTCCTAGATGATATCGTCGGAGCAATCGCCGCCGCAGCGTCAAGCCGCCTCGCCCACCGAGCTAAAGATGTAGAGTAAAGCGAAAGGCGGAAGGGCCTGTTCAGCCCCGACAAGCACAAGACGATTATGACATAAAGGTGGTCTTTACCTTTTGTCATAATTGGCTTATGACCTCGAGGGGCTAGGCACTGCAGCTAGACATCTTCGAAAAGCGGAAGGGCCTTGCTCAGCCC
>JAPSLL010000049.1:0-6924 GCA_031180805.1 Bacillus sp. (in: firmicutes) | reverse complement strand
TTTTTTTACCTAGCTTAAACAAAACGCCGCTTCTAAGCAGAAATAGATGTTTAGAAGCGGCGTTTTTCCTATAGGACTACCTATAAAATCCTTGTTGGATATATTCAGCTAATGAATCAACCGTATATGTAGGTTGGATAGAATAATTTTTTAAATGCTGCTTAGTTGTCACTCCGGTATGTACTAGCAGAGTATCTAAGCCGCAATTAATTCCTGCTTTAATATCTGTATCATAATTATCCCCGACCATTAATGTTTCACTTTTCTCTGTCCCTAATACTTGTAATGCTTGCTCGACAATAATTGCCTCTGGTTTTCCGATAAAAATCGGTTGAGTATTTGTTGATACAGTTACAACCGAAGTAAGTGCACCATTTCCCGGAAGCAGACCCCGTTCTGTCGGAAGTGCGATATCCGCATTTGTCGAAATAAAGGTTGCCCCATTTCTTACAGCGATGCATGCCTTCGCGAGCTTTTCATATGTTATCTCGCGGTCAATGCCAGTGACAACAAAGTCAGGATTTTCCTCAACAAAGGTTAGCCCTCTATTTTTTATCGCTTCCTTTAAACCTTCTTCTCCAATTACATAAACCTTTGCATCTTTCTTTTTTTCGTAAATATAATTTGCTGTCGCTTGACTTGTCGTAAACACAGTTTCTTTTGTTGCTTTAATTTGAAAGTCCATTAATTTCTTTGCGACCTTTTCTGGTGTTTGTGAGGAATTATTCGTTACAAATAAATAAGGAATGTTATTTTTCACAAGCGTATCTACAAACTCACTAGCTGCTTCAATCTGTTCAGTTCCACGATACATTGTTCCATCAAGATCTATTAAATATCCTTTATATGTTTTCATCCTAATCACTCTTTCTTTTCATCTTGAATCATTTCGAAAAAAATAGGATGACATAATTGGTCATCCACTTTTTTCATTATCCGAGCGGCTTAAACGCTGTAACTGGTCCTAATTCTTTTTTGATATATGTCCGAACTCGTAACGGAAAAGCAGCGATCAAATTAAGATGTTTCGTAAAGCTTTGGAGCAATTGATGCTCATCAACATCTAAATAATCTTGTACTAGTACTTTTCTTAAAGCAATGACTTCCTTCAATCCCGCTCCCTCTTCCGGGAGAATCACTTTCTCGTCTAATAGTATATCAATAATATCATCATAGCTTCCAGGATCCCTCATAATAAAGCCGTCGATCATCGCATTACCTACATCTAAAATGATTTCAATACTAAGATGACATAATCTTTCCAACGCTAATTTTTCAATATCCTGATTCCACGATTCCTTTGAGCGAAAAATGACTAATTGTTTTTCTAAATAAGCTAGCCTATTTTCAATCTTTTCTCTATCAACAAAATACATTTATGAACACCATCCTTTAGAATAGCAGAAGCCCAGTAATTAATTTTTTATGTATGTGATGTTTTCTTAGCACTAGTGCTGTTAGCTTACTAAAGCACCTTTTTTAAGTAGAGGTTTATTCAAAAACAACACGATCTTTTTCTAATGTGCCAGGCTTTGCAAATAAATACCCTTGGGCTAAGTCTACATCATTTTTGATCAAAACCTCTGCTTCTTCCTTCTTTTCTATTCCCTCAGCAACAACTAATGATTTTGTTTCCTTTGCAATTAATAAAAGTCCTTTTAACATCGATTCCTTTACACTATTTGTATCTATATCCTGTATCACCGATCGGTCAATTTTAATAATGTCTGGCATTAACTCACTAATCGTGTGGAGGCTAGAATAACCTGCACCTGTATCGTCGACAGCAATTCGGAAGCTCTTTTTTCGCAATTGTTTAATATTATCATGAAAAAAGGTAAGTCCTTCGATTGAGTCACGTTCTGTTACTTCAAAAATTATTTTATTCGGCTCAATTTCTGAATACTTGAATAACAACGATTCAAGAGCAGGTAAAAAACGTTTATTTCCTAGTGTAATTGGTGTAAAGTTTAAAAACACATCATCTGTACATCCAACACGGCTGATGAGCTGAAACGCCTTTTCTAATACTAATAATTCCAAATCGTAAATTAAATTAGACTGCCTTGCAAGCGAAAACAGCTGTAGTGGCTTTTCTAATCCAGTTCCATTTGGACCTCGTGTTAAAAACTCCCATGCCTTTATTTGCTTTGTTGCTAAATCGACAATCGGTTGTGCTAATAGCGTTATATCTTGCTTTTGAATAATTTCACGAATTTCTATTAATGTTTCTATGTATCGAGTATGAACTCGTTTTTCTGCCATTGCAACGGCATGCTGCTGTGCTGTATGTAGTGCCTCAGCTGTTGTATTATTATTTCTTTCAATAAACATGTAACCAATATCAAATGTATGTTGAAAATATGGATGATTTGTTGCTACCTTGCTTTCTAGCAACGGCATAATCGTTCTTAGCATTTTTTCAATATGAATAACGCTTTGTTTTTCATCGTTTATTCTCAAAAAAAAGGTTAGTCCCTCGCTATAATAATCATGGACAACGAGTAAATCATTTTTATAATTAGAGTTTTCAATGATGTGTTTAAATCCTACTTTAAGCTCTTGTTTAAACTCTTCTAATTGATTTTGTTCGAGCTGTTGTGAAAACTCACGTAGGTTTGAAACAGAAATTACGACAACTGCAACTTGCAATCCACCGGCAATTGCGCGGTATACTCCCTCTAATACAGGGTCTCTAAGTACGAATTTTGGAGGATAATACTTTAATTTATGCTGTGGTAAAAAAAGCTTGTTCCACTTCTTTAATCTTCTAAATTGTATATTCCAAAAGTCACTCTGCATCTGTTTCAACCCTTCTGGTTAGCACCGTTTACATACAATTATTTTACCACATTTCCAGAATTTTCGACGAATTTTGAAGGATTTTTTATTAGTAGGTCTAAACGATCTTTTCAGATGTTTATGGTACACTTTTAATAATTATTGAAATAGGCTGAATGGAGAGAACAAAATGTCAGAACGGTTTTATTTATATGATGAATCAGTTGATACGAATATAAGATATGTTAGTTTTATGGGAAATAACCAACGATTTGATTTAGCAATTATTCAAACTGACCGATTTTTTGGTAAGCAAATTGTCCTTGATATCCAAAGTAATCGATTTGCAATTATTGGTACAGATGATTTAGAGGAACCTGGTTATGTAAAATATGCCTTTAAATTAACAGAGGAAGATGCGACGGAATTGCGTAGTTTTTTGTCAGAAGTCATTTAGCTTAAAAAATGCGTTATAAATCTTGACCTTGGCATGCTTGCGGGAATCCCTTGACCGTTTCTCCCGCAGGATGCTCTAAATAATATAGCAAAAAAATAAGCCAATCCTTCACTCGTACATTGATTGGCTTATCGAGTATTAATTCTTATTTTTTTATCTTTTTTAACACAAAATATGCACATCCAAAATTACAGTACTCATAAATATACTCATCTAACGTGCTAATTTTTGTATCATATGATGCTTTCTGGTTTTGGTCATCAAAAAAGCCACGTAATCTTAATTGATTATAACCCCAATCCCCTACAATAAAGTCATATTTATTTAATATATCGCTATATCGTTCTTTAAATACCTCTTCATTAAATCCATTTCTTTCTTCTTTTATTAATTCAAAACATTGATTTTGAACACAAATCATCTAGACAATCACCCCACGTATTCCTTTTTCTTATCATAATCTAATTGTACTCAACCATCAATTACTAAGAAGAAATCTCCTCATTTTGGTCATCCTACTGTTAGGAGGTGCTACTATTGTTCAAAACAAAAATAATGGTTGGTGCAATTGGTTTGTCATTACTAACTGCATGTCAATATGGTGCAGAAGGTGATCCGACCTATAGAAAAGATGAAACCGATACTGGCTCTACACTTAATGTACTAAATCGAAACGAGCAATTCAACCAAGAGGGGAATTCAAGAGAGGATCAATCAGCAAATTTTGGATATACACGATTACAAAAAAAAGGTGTTACACAGGATGCTAATTTCGTTAAAACACCTGTCATGGATCGAGATAAAACTGCAAAATCAATTAGCAGCCTAGTTATTCAGCTCCCAAATATAGAGGATGTTGCCACATTGGTAACAGATGAAGAAGTACTAGTTGCTTATGAAACAACGGCAAAGGATCGATTCGAAGCAGCCGACCAAGTAAAAAAGACTGCCATTTCCTTTGTTCCTAGATATTATCATGTTTACGTTTCAGATAAACCAGCTATGATTCGTCAAATTCAATCCTATAGTCCGCTTGAAACGACGAACCGCGATATTGACCAAATCTTAACAAATACGATAAAAGAAATGCTAAAGTCTCCACAAGGTAGAGCCCTTAATAAAGGGGAAAACCCTAACGGTGAAGGCTACGGTGAAATGAATGAAGAATTAGATGACGATATGAAAGATAATTATCAGCAAACTAGATATAAAAATAATAAATAGAGGATGACTCAAATGGGTCTGACCCCTCCAACAAACACAGATATATAGTAAACTTAACCTTATCATCAGTCTATATATTGTGTTTGAGGGGTCTGAACCTTTGGTTTTGAGCCACCCTCTTTTCTTTTACGCTTGTGCCTGTCTTTGCTTAGCAGCTGCATTAACTTGTTCATCCGCATGATATGAAGAGCGTACAAGCGGACCTGCTTCACAATGGCTAAATCCTTTGCTTAAAGCAATTTCACGCAATTCATTAAACTCATCAGGATGATAGTATTTTTGCACCTTTAAATGCTTTTTTGTTGGTTGTAAATATTGGCCAATCGTAATAATATCTACATCATTTGCTCGTAAATCATCCATCGTTGCAATGATTTGTTCCTTTGTTTCTCCAAGACCAATCATTAGACTTGATTTAGTTGGGATGTTAGGTTGCATATCTTTAGCTCGTTTTAAAAATTGTAACGATCTCTCATATGTTGCACGCGCACGAACTCTTGGTGTAAGCTCACGAACAGTTTCAATATTATGATTCAAAATGTCTGGTTTTGCATCCATCAAGATTTTTAGGTTTTCATATTCACCACTTAAATCTGAAGGTAATACTTCAACAGTAGTAAACGGGCTTTTACGACGAATAGCACGAACAGTTTCTGCTAATACTTTAGCACCGCCATCCTTTAAATCATCACGAGCTACCATCGTAATAACAGCATGTTTTAAATTCATTAACGCAACTGAATCAGCTACTCTTTCTGGTTCTGCAAGATCAAGCTCTGTTGGTAAACCTGTCTTAACCGCACAAAATCTGCAAGCACGTGTACAAACTGATCCTAAAATCATAAATGTTGCGGTTCTACGAACAGCCCAGCATTCATGAATATTTGGACATTTCGCTTCCTCACATACAGTATGAAGATTTTTTTCGCGCATCATTTTCTTTAAATCCGTATAGTTTTCGTTTGTATTTAATTTTATCTTCAACCATTCTGGCTTCCGTAAATATTCTTCCTTTTTCGCCATCTGATTCATCTCCAATATGTATTGTTGATTAAAAAAAACGAACTTTCCGATTTTTATTTCCGTATTCACTTTAACATATGAGAGAATGCTGGACAAGAAAAAGGCAGTTTTGTAATTTCTAACATTTTCTATTTATGAAAAAACAAATGCAAACCAAACTATAAAAAGACTCTTCCAATTATAAAAAACAGAAATGTGAACATAAAGGCTCGCACATTAAAGGATAGGTTGATTTCCGTTGCAGGAGTTTCATTTCTTCCGCGAATATCACCATAGTCTTTTTATAATATTACCTCTATTAGTTATTTTTTTGTTTTACTAAAATATTCTGCCCCGCCGCTTAGCTGTTCGTTGCAGGGGTAAAGGTCTACTACTAAATGATAATGACTGAAAGGAGCTCATTACTGTGCGTAAGAAAATTCTCTGTTTCACCTTATGTTTGATGGTGATATGTTTTTCCAGTCATCCAAAGACTTATGGTGCAGAAACGAATGAAAATGAAGATAACCAAAAGCTAATGAGCTTATATAAAAAGGTAGAAACTCTCACGACAATCCCGTGGTATGTTTTTGCGGCAATCGACCAATATGAAAGAAATGTAAGGCATTCGCGAAGAGATATTCCAAAAGCACCTGGGTTAATTGAAATTTATATTAAACCTGAGGTATGGGCTGGACCGCTCAACCCAAACCAAAAGGATACCGATCCGAGAACGATTGGCTTATTTGGCGGAATTGGTGTAGACGGAAATGGTGATAAAAAAGCTGACCCTTCTAATGATGAAGACGTACTATACACAATTGCCAATTACCTGCAATCTTATGGTTCAGATCTTGATAACATCAAGATCGGTTTGTGGGAATATTACCATCGTGATAAAGCTGTAGGACTCATATTAGGGCATATGAAATTATATCAAAAATACGGGCGCCTTGATTTAGATGGACATGCTTTTCCTATCCCTCGTCAATATAATTTCACCTACCATAATACATGGGGGGATGCCCGCGGCTGGGGAGGAAGAAGAATTCATGAAGGAACAGATATTTTTGCTAATTACGGTGTCCCTGTTCGTTCAACCTGCTTTGGCGTTATAGAAATGAAAGGTTGGAATCGATACGGTGGATGGAGAGTTGGAATCCGTGATATTGATAATACTTACCACTATTTCGCACATTTAAACGGCTTTGCTGATGGATTAAAGGTTGGACAGGTTGTTGAACCAGGTCAATTAATCGGATCAGTTGGAAGCTCTGGCTACGGTCCACCTGGTACTTCCGGAAAGTTCCCACCACATCTTCACTATGGACTATATAAGGACAACGGAAGAACAGAATGGTCCTTTGACCCATATCCACATTTAAAAGCATGGGAACGAGCAGAACGTAACAAGAAATAATCTTTTTTCAAATGAAAAGGACGACTAATACAGTCGTCCT
>JAPSLL010000106.1 GCA_031180805.1 Bacillus sp. (in: firmicutes) | reverse complement strand
TTCCAGCCACTTCACCTCAAAATGCTACAGCTGATATTGTTGATTCCGAACAACGAGAAGCATTAGTAAAAAAATTTCCCAATGTTGATATTTTAGTTAATAACATGGGAATATATGAAATTATGCAATATGAAGATGTTACCGATGAAATATGGGAAAAATACTTCCGTACTAACGTATTAGCTGCAAATGGATTATCCAAATATTATTTAACTAAAATGTTGGGAAATAATGATGGACGCATTATCTTTATTGCTAGTGAAGAAGCAGTAATGCCTTCTGGACAAATGCCTCAATATTGTATGACAAAATCGATGCTTTTATCATTGGCAAAAAGCTTATCTAAATTAACAAAAGGAACCGATGTTACAGTCAATACGATTATGCCTGGACCAACGCTTTCTGAAAATGTGCAACAAATTATTGAGGGTATTTACAAGCATGATAATATGCCTTTTTCAGAAAAAGAAAGACAGTTTATGATTCATAATCTACCTCAATCTGAAATACAGCGATTTATTAAACCACTGGAAATAGGGAGACTAGCTACATTTTTATGTAGTCCATATGCATCTGCATTCAAGGGATCTCCAATCCGTATGGATGGAGGAATGGTTCCAACCATTTATTGATATGTAATTTTGGCTGCTATTTGGTACATTTATTTAATGTTACAGACGGGGCTTTATGTTTGCGTAAGCAAGGGGAAAAACAATATATTTTCAATTACATGATTCAGGATATTTCCACTACTTCATTTGTTTATACAGGGCTAGTCAAAAATTTTCGACTAGCCTTTTTCCATTTACTTATTTCGCTCACGTGCAGCTTCAGGTCCTTCTAAAGTAGTTGCACCTGGGTAATTTAATGATTGGTCACGATCAGACTCAACACGTTTGCTTTCGCGTAGTTTTTTCTCTTGGCGATCTTTTCCCATTTTATTGAACCTCCTTCAATCGTTTTCTATTTATTTTTTGTTCAATTCGTGAGAAATATTATGACAATTTTTAGGGCTTTTTTTTCTCACAGCTTTCCGTTGCTTTTTTGAAACTAAGCGAATTATTTATTGTATTATTCTGAAAATTATGATATAAAACTTTTATAGGTGATTTCTGGTATGTATAACTGGCGTAACGTGGATAACCACGAGGGAATACATATTTTATATCGTCGTACGCCTGGGCAAAGCATTTGAAAGTTCAAATGCTTTTTTATTATTTTTAGGGAGATGAGTAGATGAGTAATGAGAAAGCTTCCAGGAATGTTGCGATTTTGATTTTTGAAAATGTCGAAATTCTTGATTTTACAGGTCCATATGAAGTATTTATAACTGCGAGCAACAGAGGAAAGGATTTCAATGTTTATACAGTTGCTGAAAAACAACAGCCTGTTATTGCTTTAGGGAATCTAAGTATAAATCCTGCGTTTTCCTTTGAGAATTGTCCGACTCCTGACATCGTTATCATACCTGGAGGATGGGGTTCGAGAAATGAAATGAAGAATGAATCAACCCTAAATTGGATAAAGCAAGTCTCAATTGATGCAGAACTTGTCTTATCTGTCTGTACTGGAGCATTGATCCTAGCAAAAACGGATTTAATTGACGGCTTTAAGCTTACGACAAATCGTTTGGCCTTTAATGAATTAAAAGAGGTCGCACCTAAGTCTTCTGAGCTTTTGGCTGCTCGATATGTTGATAATGGGAAATTTATTTTTTCTGCTGGAGTATCAGCTGGAATTGATATGTCCTTATATGTTGTTGAAAGGTTATTAGGGAAAGAAAGAGCGATCAAGACTGCCGCTTTGATGGAGTATGATTGGAAGAGGTAGTAGTCAATTTTCGTATACAGTAAAAAATGGGGTGTACGTATGAATATTCGTCTTTTGGAAAGCGTGGACCAGGATGAAGTTAAAAAACTGATGAAGGACCATCCTCTCCAGTTTCCATCGTTTATTATAGATAAATACCCTCCACGTTGGAGTAACTTTTTGAAGCTGAAATCTAATCGTAAATCGAACGGTTTTTATGTTGCCTATACGGAAGCAAATCAAATCATTGGTCATGCAGGGTATAGATATGATGAAGTAACAGGTCTATATGAAATCGTTGGGGTTGTTGTAAAAAGGGATTTTAAGCGACAGGGAATCGGTAAGGCATTAATAGACACAATTTGTATACAGGTTGAAAAGTTGGGTGAAAGGAAAGTTTTTCTATATACATTAGGTCATCCTGAAAATGAAGCTACGATACTCTTTTATAAGAATATAGGGTTTCAGTTAGTTAAATACGAAAAGGACTTTTTTATTCCCGGTTATCATCGTGTAACTTTTGTAAGGACAATGAATTAGGAAATAAGGAAGAGACAGATGAAAAAGATTTTCCTGTATCGAGAGAATTTTAACAGATTTTAACGATAGCTAAAAGAATTACTACTTTCGATTTCCAGCTTGCGATTCTTCAATGAGAAGGTCGTTTTTTTAAAGCACAAAAGCTGATAGGAAAAGCCTTATGTACTTTGACTTTATTGTATAGAGAATCTATAATAAAATATGTATTTATATTTTTAAGGAGGATTATTAAAAAATGACACATTCTATGAGACTACGTTTCCCAGCTTTGAACCAGTAATTGAATATGGTCAAAGGCTCTGTTTGGATAAACAGAGTAAACGGGAGTAGTCTGTCCTTTTTTAATAATCTTCATTCAAATAAGAGATACATGCCATTTTCTTGATTTAGCAAGAAAATGGCATGTTATTTCTTTTACTATCGCTATAGTGATAGTTACTATTTGGAATGATTTCGAAAGGTGGATTGGTCTGCCTTTCTTTTTTTATGTAGCATAGCGATATTATAGGATGAAAGGAAGGTTACTTGTTGGCGGATTTTACTAGCTCTTACCAAGTAAGGACGGACTTATTTCCCTTTACTCTGAAATCACAGGCAGATCACCTGTGATTTTTTTGTGTAATGAAAATAAAGGAGGAGGGAATGATTATGCAATTTTTACTATTCTTTTGATACGAGCATGAAATGATGCTCGTATCGATATTCGCTATCGGTACGAAATGAATTTAATTATTTCGGGAGGTAGCAAATAATGGAACAATTATGTTTTGAATTAGAAAATATCGAGATCACTTTTTTAGATAAAGAAATTTTAAAAATTGAACGATTAGCTGTGCATCAATTTGACCGAATCGGTATTGTTGGGAAAAATGGTGCTGGGAAAAGCACGTTATTAAAGCTAATGGCTGGTATCGTGAAACCAACAAATGGAAAGGTTTATCGCAACGTAGAGTATGGCTACTTTGAGCAGCTTGAAGCTCCTAGAGACTGTGAGGCAGATCCAGCATTACTAGGAAAATTAGGCGTACCAAGGGACACTAATCAATTAAGCGGTGGAGAACAAACAAGGATGAAGCTTGCTCAATTGTTTACACATTACAACGAAGCGTTACTAATAGATGAGCCGACAACACATTTAGATCAAGACGGTATTTCGTTTTTACTTGATGAACTAAAATATTATTATGGAGCTCTAATTTTAATTAGCCATGATCGTGCTGTATTAGACGAGATCGTAACAACGATTTGGGAAGTCCATGATGGAAAGGTACGTGTATATTCAGGAAATTATAGCAATTACTTGGTTCAAAAGAAGCTAGAACGGGAGCAACAGAGTCAAGCGCATGAACAGTTTATGAAGGAAAAGAGCAGGCTCGAAAAGGCAGCACAAGAAAAAATGAAAAAAGCTGAAAAGGTTGCGCAGGCAGGAAAAATGTCAAAAAGAGAAGCAAATGCCAAACCCAATAAGTCATTTATGACAAAATCGAAAGGTACGAGTCAAAAAGCGATCCAGCGTGCAGCAAAGGCTATTGAGCAACGAATGGAAAAGCTTCAGGAAGTTGAAGCAGTAAAAGAGGAGCGACCTATTATCTTCCATCAATCAAAAAGGCTGGAATTGCATAATAAGTTTCCGATTATGGCAGACCGATTTACCCTTAAAGTTGAGAACAAAGTATTATTAGATGAAGTAAGCTTTCAGCTGCCACTTGGTGAAAAAATAGCGATAATGGGCAGCAACGGATGTGGTAAAAGTACGTTACTTTGCCAGATTGCAAATAAGTCATCAGGTTTAACGATTTCGCCAAAAGCAAAAATTGGCTACTTTCGTCAAATGAGCTACCAATTTACGAGCAACGAGACAGTTCTTCAATTCGTGAAAAATCGCTCGGATTATGATGAAGGATTTTTACGAAGTGTCTTGCATTCGATGCAGTTTGTCGGAACCGATATACAAAAAAGTGTGAAATCATTGAGTGGTGGTGAAGCGATTCGTTTACAATTATGTCAGCTATTTTTAGGGGAATATAATATTTTATTGTTAGACGAACCGACAAATTTTTTGGATATCCATGCGATTGAAGCATTGCAAAGATTTATAAAGGGATATGAAGGTACGATTATTTTCGTCTCACATGATCGCAGATTTACCTGTGATGTGGCAGACCGTAAATATGTTATTGAGCATCAGCAATTAAAATTAACGGACTAATTGGAGAAAAGGCAGAGAGGGGATCTCTGCCT
>JAPSLL010000048.1 GCA_031180805.1 Bacillus sp. (in: firmicutes) | reverse complement strand
TTGGGAGCAGTGATGGATGTAGCGATTACGATGTCATCTTCCTTATTTGAGTTATATGAAAAAAATAACGATATACCAGTTAAAGCTTTGAAAGCCTCTGGAAGAGATATTGGAAAAGATGTGATGGGAATCATGACGAATATTCTGTTTTTCGCCTATATAAGCGGATCAATTCCAATGCTTATCCTATATTTCAAAAATTCTTCATCATTGTCATTTACTCTATCGATGAACCTTTCTTTAGAAATAGCACGTGCCCTTGCAGGGGGGATCGGTATTGTCTTAACGATTCCAATCGCTTTATATACGACTATTTTTTTCATTAATCGAAAGAGGGAAAGAGTATGAATGTACTAGTTATCCTAACAGCTATTTTATTTATATCGATGGTTTGTATCGGTGGTAAAGAAGGAGCTCGGTCTTTTGTTGCAGTTTTCATAAATTTTGCTGTGCTTTTTTTAACGATCCTTTTCATGGCTGATCCAAATGTTGATCCAATATTGTTAACGATAATCGCATGTATTATCATTAGCTGCACCAATTTATTTTACATTAACCAAGTGAACAAAAAAACAACGATCGCTTTCATATCTACCATAATTACGACTGCTATTTTAATCTTTATAATTGTGATTATAACAGAGAAAGCAATGATTCAAGGCTTCGGGGAAGAGGAGGCTGGAGAGCTGGACGCATTTTCCCTGTACATTGGAGTTGATTTTGTTAAAATAGGGGCTTCTATGATTATTATGAGTACAATTGGTGCGATTACTGATGTTGCTATTTCGATTACTTCTCCTATGCGTGAAATTGTACTTCATAATCCTGAGATTAGTAGGAGCGCGTTATTTAAATCGGGAATCAATATTGGAAAAGATATTCTAGGCTCTACAACGAATACATTATTTTTTGCTTTCTTCGGTGGTTATTTAGGCTTACTAATATGGTTCAAGGACTTATCTTATTCATTTGGAGATATTGTTAATTCAAAAGTATTTAGTGCGGAAATGATAACGATCCTTTTTGGTGGAATTGGTGTAGCGTTAGTTATTCCGATTACATCATGTATCACAGCATATTTTATCTTAAATACAAGTAATACTAAAAAGTTGATGAAATAAATCCTAACGGAGCTGACCCAATAATGATCCTAAAGTCGGCTCCGTTTTCTAGCTTTAATAGATAATGACCTTTTTCATTCACTTAAAAACGTTTCACCTAATACTTGAATTAGACTCATCGTTTCCTTTGAAATGATGACTGAAAATATAACGGCAGCTATCGGGTCGATGTAACTAAACAAAGCGATTGTTTGATTGCTCCAAAATATTAAAAGTAAGCAACCCCTGTATGAACAATATACCTATAATAAAAATAAAGATAATTGATTTTGTGTCGATCCCTGAAAAACCAAATCCCTCTTTAAGAAAAACATAAGGTAATAATAGAATGGATGCCGTAAATAACTGGATAAATGTTGTTTGAAAGTCAGATAGCTTCTTAATAAATTTATTCATCATAATCATACTTGCGTACAAAGCAGCAGCAAGTAGTCCATAAATGATCACTACAATATGTTCTGACGAAATGAAGTTCAAGCCCTCTCCATTGTTCACAAAGAAAAATACCCCAACCATAGCTAGAGTAACACTTATGCTATTTTCCGCTTCCATTGAAAAAAGCTCAAGCAATAGTTTAGTTGAGCTTTTAAATCGATATTCTCCCTTTATATTAACCTATTGAGTTAAGCTATCGGTACGGTGAGAAATATCCCCTTCTAATTTAATGGTTAAATTTCCTTGATCACACTCAATGATCGTCAAACTAGTATCATGAATATATGGAGGTTCCCACAAGTGCTCGATCGAAGCATTTTTACAATGTGCTAACAATGCCTTTATAAAAACAGAGTGTGTCACAAGTAATACATTCCCATCCTCATGCTCTTCCATAATCCGATTTAACATCTTTTTCACTCTCTCTTGCAGCTGATAAAAGTCTTCACCAGACTTTGTCTTATAAAGATGTGGCGTATTCCAAAAAGCATGGTATTCGTCAGGATACGCTTCTTGTAAGTCGTTATGTGTTCGCCCCTCCCATTCGCCTAAATTGATTTCTCTAAGGTTTTCTTCTTCTCGTATGATTAGCTCTCTATCCCCTTTAATTAACTCTGCTGTCATCCTCGCCCTTGTACTAGGACTCGCATAAATAATATCGAACTCTGTATCCTTTAACCTTTCTCCCAATAATTTTGCATTTTCAATCCCATTTTCAGTTAAGGCAGAATCCTTCCAGCCTTGGAGCCTTTTTTCTGTATTCCATATTGTTTCGCCATGTCTTGTAATATAAAGGTTCAGCACCAAATTCATCTCCTCGCAATTTATCAATCTTCACTCTTTACAAACAATGCATCATCGCTTCGGCCTCATCCCATTTGACAGTAAAGCCATGTCCCTTCGCACAAAAAATCGAGGACGATGTATACTCTGGGTCTGCATGTTTATCGTAGCCAATTCGTTCGATAACCTCTTCTTCATTATGGCAACGATGATAGCCTCCAAACGTTAAACTTATCCTCCCTTTTCCATGTGTAAAGGAAGCAAGAACTGTACTATACTCCATAAACGTAGCAACAGGAGCAAATCCGGTAATTATCGCTTTATCCCCTTCCGTTTCCGGTGCTTCAAATCGTCCATTCGCAGCCTGAATATCTGATAACACCCTACCCATTTGGTCTAAATCTACCTTTATCTTAAACTTGTAATATGGTTCGAGCAAAATATTGCTTGCTTTTTCCAAGCCTTGTCTTAACGCGCGATATGTTGCCTCGCGGAAATCGCCACCATGTGTATGCTTATTGTGATCCCTGCCTGTTAGCAATGTAACCTTTATATCCGTTACCTGTGAACCTGTAAGCAAACCGTAATGCTCCCGTTCTAATACATGCTGACCAACTAGATTTTGCAAGCCAACTGATAAGTTATCCGTATGGCATGTGCTTTCAAAAACGATGCCACTATTCCGTTCCCCAGGAGTTAATTTCACATGCACCTCAGCATAGTGTCGCAATGGCTCAAAATGTCCGTATCCAACTACTTCATTTTCAATCGTTTCCTTATAAAGAATCTCTGGCTGTTCAAAATGAATGTTTAACGAAAAACGCTCCAACACCATTTGTTCTAGTACCTCTAATTGAATCGTGCCCATTACATGAAGGTGAATTTCCTGAAGACGCTCCTCCCAAGTAACATTTAAGGAAGGGTCCTCTGCTTCAAGGATGCGAAAATAGCTTAAAGCCTCTTTTGCGTTTACTCCCGGCTCAAAAACAACCTTCGACCTTAAGGCTGGAACCATTTCATACACGGAAGCTTCCTTTAGAACACCGACACCATCTCCAACAGCAGCATTCGAAAGACCTATCACAGCAATTAGTTCACCTGCATTTGCTTGATCCATTTGCTGAAATTGCTTGCCATTATATTTGCGAATTTGTGTAATCTTTTCGATATCTCCATTACCATATACTAAATCATCTCTAACCTTTAATGTCCCGCATAATGCTTTCATGTACGTTACTCTTGTACCGGCTTCATCATAGCGAATTTTATAGACACGGCCGCCAAACGGCTCACTTGTAGAATAATTTGTGACAGTTAATAAGTGAAACTTCTCTAGAAATTCCTTTACACCAATATCTTGTAGTGCCGATCCGCTTGAACATGGATAAATTTCCGACGACTTAATCATTTCTTGCATTTTCAATTGCCATAGCTTAGGATCATAGCCATTTTCTAAATAGTAGGAAAGCAGATCCTCATCTCGCTCAGCGATAAATTCAATTAATTCTTCCGTCATTTTTCCGTCTAAAAGGCCTTTGGAAATATCAATCATATTTTCTGTAAGCTGACTCCGTATTTCGTCCAGGACCAAATCGACATTCGCACCAGTACGGTCTGTTTTATTTATAAAGAAAAAGGTCGGAATGTTATGTTTCTTTAATAGGTTCCAAACCGTTTCTGTATGTCCCTCGATTCCTTCTACTGCACTTACAATGACTATCGCAAAGTCCATCACCTGAATAGCCCGCTCCATTTCAGGGGAAAAGTCGACATGTCCAGGAGTATCAATTAAATAGTATGTACAGTCCTCATATTGAAACATTCCTTGGTCAGCAAACACCGTAATGCCACGCTGTTTTTCTATTTCATGGCTGTCAAGAAATGCATTTTGGTGGTCGACACGGCCCCGCGTTTTAATACTTTTCGTATGATAAAGCAGCTGCTCCGAAAACGTTGTCTTTCCTGCATCTACATGTGCTAATATCCCAATCGTTTTGTTCATTATTCATCTATTGCTCCTATTCTGTAGCTTGTTTCTTATCAGTCATTATACCAGACTAGTAGCTTGTTACGCTTACATGAGAACGCAATAATCACTCCTCATGTATTTGTGATGCATGTACATAATAAAAGGGACATTAGTAAAAAAGGAGGATAAAAATGAATTATCAACATATTACAGTTGCCGGAAGTGGTGTTTTAGGCAGTCAAATTGCCTTTCAAACTGCTTTTAAAGGATTTATGGTATCAATTTATGACATTAATGATGAAGCAATTGACCGTGCAAAGGAAAGAATGACAAAGCTTAAAAAGCGTTATCAGGAGGATCTAGGGGCAACAGATGATGCAGTTAATGATGCCTTTATCCGAATTTCCTTTCATAGTGACCTAGCTAAAGCCGTTGCAAATGCAGACCTCGTTATTGAAGCTGTTCCTGAGGTTATAAATATTAAAACAGATTTTTACAAAAAACTTGCAGAAGTTGCACCTGATAAAACGATTTTTGTTACGAATTCATCGACAATGCTACCTAGTCAATTTGCGGAAGCAACAGACCGTCCTGAGAAATTTCTTGCTCTCCACTTCGCAAATGAAATTTGGAAAAACAATACAGCAGAAATTATGAAGCATCCGGGGACAAATATGGATGTTTTTCAAGATGTTATCGAATTTGCAAAAGCAATTGGCATGGTCGCCTTACCATTACATAAGGAGCAGCCAGGCTATATTTTAAATTCGCTATTAGTTCCACTTTTAGAGACTGCCCAAATGCTATTGATTAATGAAATAGCCGACCCAGAAACCATTGATAAAACATGGATGATTGCAACAGGCTCTCCTAAAGGTCCATTTGCCATTTTAGACGTAGTTGGAATTACTACTGCCTATAATATCGCACACGCTAAGGCTCAGGCAGGCAAAAAAGAATTCGAAAAATTAGCTACCTACTTAAAAACGGAATATATTGATAAAGGAAAGCTTGGAACTACATCTGGTGAAGGCTTTTATACATATCCGAATCCAAGCTATATGAACCCTAACTTTCTACAATAAAACAGATTCACAAAAAAGGGCAATGGTTATGACAAGGGATCCCTCATCTCCATGCCCTCCTTCTATTGTAATTGCATACGGTTCATTCATTTCCAATTACCTTTGATTTATCTCAATTGTAAATGGGCTAAGCTGCCTTGATTCAATAAGACTCGAAAAATTAAATTGTAAAATAGTGTTTTCCAACTTAAATTGTTTGATTTTTTCTTCACCATTAAGCTGAAATTCAGAGCGAAACCTTGCATTCTTTTTATCTATTATTTTAACCGTATTTCTTGAAACACTATGGTTTTCAGGTGGAAATGGGTTATCCTTATCTATTTCATCTACGTACTCTTTGTCAACTAACGTAAACATATAACCTAAATTATGCGTTACTAAATCTAACTTATTTTCACTTAATGAGTATGGCAGTCCTAATAATTGATAATCTAACGTTAACTTCTCTCCAACATGCTTAACCTGATTAACCTTTAACATCAAGTCTGTTCTCTTGCTTTTTAATGTAAAGGAATTTGTATTGAGTATTTGTTCAACTTTTGGCTCTGCGATAGATAATTGTGGGTAGAAGGTAAGTGTTGTGATATCTTTATCGATTTTTTTAGTCGTTCCCCGTAATGTTTTATGGTACTTATTGTCTTGATACCCTTCAGATAAGATAGTACCTCCTTCTATCCCCAATACCCGTCCTTTATTATCTATTACTTTAACAAAGTCAATTGCATCCTCTTTATAGGTCGTAATCGTTTCATATACGAGAGAAGAAGATGCTTGTGCTATGTTTAACTCTTTTACACTGATCGCTGCCCCTTCTTCTTGGTATGTAGTGACCTCATCATCAAAGGAAATCAGAGTAGATTTTTTTTGAGAAATAGGAATTGTAAAATTCCATTCACCTTTAATTCCATTAATCGAATGGATTGAAATTGGAACCGTTAGATTTTCTCTAATCTCTTTATAAGGATATGCCATAACCCATTGAAAATCATATCCATCTTTATTAGGTTTTACATCTGTACTTTTCCCATCTAACCATGGATCTTGATCACCCTGATTATTGTCAAAGTTGACATCAAAGCTTATTTCACCTGGCTCATTATGTCCTTTCTCTAGCTCACCTTTAACATGTCCAGTAATTGAAACCACATTCCCATCAAAATAAGCACTCGTCATTTTTACTGTTACACCGTTTTTGGTTAACGCTTGATTAAGCTCTGTTACCATGTTTTGATTTGCAAGATTGATTCCTAAAGAATCCCCAAAATTTACAAATAATTGACCAATAAAAGGAGCCTTTGCAAGAACTTTATTCATACTAGGATGGACAAAACCAGAAATTACTGTTCCGCCAATTAATAATAATGCTGCGACTGAACTAATTAGGAGCTTTCTATTATTGGATAATTTTTTTTGTTCATGCCCCCTCCTAAGTCCTCTATCTATAGCTTCGAATACCTTTTCTCTCGGAACTGGTATTTGCTCCACTGCTTGTTTTATCTCTTTTTCACCCATAGCTTTCTTCCTCCTGTAAATACTTTTTTAACATTTCCTTGCCACGACTTAGATTTGTCTTTACAGTACCTTCAGGAATCCCCATAAACTCACTAATCATTTTTATCGAATAATCATGATAGTAGAAAAGAATAATTGTCATTTGGTAACTCTCTTTCAATTGTCTAACAGCATCTAAAATATGAATGGAATCATCATAATGAATAACTTGCTGTTGAAGTTGGTTTTGCACCTCTTCTGACATTGGTACAACATTCGTTCTCTTCTTTATTACCTTCGATGAACAACGGATAACAATTTTAGTGAACCAGGTAAGAAAATACTCGGGTTTTTTCAAAGTATGAATAGATATAATTGCTTGATATGTCGCCTCTTGTACAACATCTAGAGCATCTGCCTCATTATGCACATATAAAAATGCCGTCCGATAAATTTGTTCATAATGCTCTTTGATTAACTTTTCAAAGGCCTGTCGATTACCCTTAATCGCTTTTTTTACTAAACGATGTTCTTTTTCTGTCATTACTTTTCCTCCCTTCTTCTTATTAGTGGACGAGATGGAAAGAAAAAGTTTCATTAAATGTGATATTTTTTAAGAATTTTATCAAAAAATAACCCGGAGTTCGAAAACACTGCCTTCTCAAACCCCGGGGATTATCCAAATATTTCACGAGCTATGTAACAACTATTTTAAAAACTCCTGCAAATACGCTGACAACTCAGCTGCTGCCTTTTCATGTGCTAGCTTGCCTGGATGACTTCTTGCACCTACTGTTTCATTCGTCATATTTGGTAGCTGATGAATTGATACCCTAAGATCCCCAGTTCTCCTCTTATACGAATCAACAGCACGGTATATCGATGGCATCATCCCGGTACCTAACATGCCGTAGGCCCAAACAATTTGTGCTTCTTTGTTATAGGTTCGTAGCTTAGTAAGAAACTTCTCCGCTGCTGCTTCAAACTGTTTTAAGTCCTCTTCATTAAACGTACCATCTTCATTCAAACGTTGCTTATAAATCTTTCCTGTCGCTTCATCCTTCCATTCTGGTGAATAGAAAGCCCCACAGTCATTTGTTCCTAGATTGACAACAACAATATCAGGCTGCCAAGCATCGAAATCATGTTCCTGAAAAGCTCCTAATCTTTCATTTTTCTCTCCAGTAAGCAGACCACATACCTTTTCATAATAGTCAGGTAAATTATAGTTAGGGTTATTATCCCAGCTTGTTAAAACTCCCCATCCACTTTGGGAAATGACCCGATAATCTGCATTCAACGCATTCGCTGTTAAAGCTGTATAATTGTCTAAAGCACTAAACCACATCGAGATCCAGTCTTCTTCAGCTTTTGCTCCTATTGCTCCTTCACCAGAAGTGATGCTATCTCCGATAAATTCAATCTTATATCGTTTATCTTCAACAGGTAAAAATTGTCCATCAAATTTCACAGCATGTATTTGCAATGAAGAGGTTGCATCTCCGCTCATTGCTTGGACATCTCTTACAACGCGTATATTTTTTACAACGCTTTCATTCATTCCTCTAAAGAGACAAATCCAATATCTTCCCTTTGTTAGCATCTGTCTCCCAACAGGTGCCGAATTAATGATGATACTTATCCATGGCTCATATAAATCATAATCTACCTCAACTTCAATCCAAAGCTCTGATCCTTTTGCATTTAATTCAAGTGCACTCCCTGTCCAAAACAATGTTAATGGTGAAAGAGAATTTGTTGTTCGACCATGGACCTTTAAATGTTCGATATTCGCTAAAGTATGTACCTTCATATTTTGCAACGTATTCCACTCCTAAAGTTATCTGTCTATTTACTATTCATTATAATGAATCGATTTGCAAGTTGTACATATTCCTTAAACGCGTTTCCTATTTATTAAGGTTCTGTTAATATCCGCTTCATCTAGTGATAATCCACCCCCTATATAATAGGAAATGGAAGGAGATGTTAACATGACAGCTATTTGTTTACGAGAATTCAAGAGTCTTTTTAAAAGCGTTCGTTCTATTATCATTATTTTCATTTTGCTTGGGGGGACATTAGGTACAGCAAAATTACTTAGTCAATTCAGCTCAGAGCTAAAGGAATTTGGCCTTGATAATGCATATGTGGCTGGACTATATTTTCTATTGTTAGTTCTCGGTCCATTATTTGTGACAAGCCTATCACATGATGTGATAAATAGAGAGACACACTCTCGAACGATAAGATTTTTAGTAACAAAGCTATCAAGGGACAAAATTGTCATTGCAAAGTTTTTGGGAGTTTCCTTTTTCTGGTTTATCTGCATTTTCGTTTCATTACTTTTACTAATTCCTTTTTCTAAAACGTTTTACCTTTTTGATTTAATCGTAGCATTTTTATTCATTACCTATTTTATTGCCCTGTCCTTACTTTTTTCGACTGTTATTAGCAAACCTGGACTAAGTATGTTTATCGGTATTACACTATCAATCGCTTTTCCGATTCTCGGTTTTTGGGGGATGCTTTCTAAAGATTTTACTGCATTAAAAATCGTTAGTTACGTTACACCTTATTTTTACGTTGGACAGGAAGAAACCTTTTACGTCTATTTCATACCAATATGGACGCTTTTGTTTCTAATCACAAGTATCATCATTAATAGAAAGAGGGATTTTTAATGTATGCGTTTGAAACGAGTCAGTTAACAAAGACCTATGGATATCGTACAGTTGTCGATCAAGTTGATTTAAAAGTTACCCAAGGGCATATATTTGGCTTTTTAGGAAAAAACGGTGCTGGAAAGTCGACCTTTATTAATATGGTAACAGGTATTATTAAACCAACCTCTGGTAGCTTTAAAATTTTAGGAATAGAAGGTACAGATGATAAAGTTAAGAAAAAAATTGGTGTTCTACCAGACTATTCAACCTTCTATGATGATTTAACAGGTATTGAACATTTGCGCTATTTCGGAAAAATATTAGGAGTATCCCATTCCCAAGCAGACTTAATCAAGCTGTTAGAAGCAACTGAACTAGGAGATGCAATAAAAACAAAAACGAAAAAGTACTCGTTCGGTATGAAGAAAAAGTTAGGAATTGCCCAAGCTCTTATTCATAATCCTGATTTAGTCTTTCTTGATGAGCCAACCTCTGGTGTAGATGCAAACGCAGTTCTTACTATTCACTCCTTAATTAAAAACGTAGCAGCAAATGGAAAAACAATATTTTTAACATCACATAACTTAGATGAAGTAGAAAAACTATGTGATGAAATCGCGATAATGGATAAAGGGATTATACAAGAGCAAGGAAGCATGGCCCAATTAAGAAAAAAATATCAATCTCAAGTTACAGTAAAAGTGAAACATAATATAATTCCGAACGAACAGAAAACAGTTTTAACAGAAATCTTTAGTAAACTCGCAAGGGATATCATATGGGATACAGAATATACGACATTAGTAGCAGATGAAGAATCCATTATCCCAATTATTCACCGAGCATTTGCTAGATTAAACATTGATGTATATCGGATTGAAGTTGACGAGCCCTCTCTTGAAGAAATATTTCTTAATCTAAACGCTAGCAACAAAAGTGCATAGTAAGTTATCGAAATGAGAAGTGAATCAAAAATTATATAGATAAACTTGCGGAATTTTTTGCGAGCAATGCATTAAGGATTAGACTATGCTGATTGTAATGAAAAGAAAGGCAAAAAAAAGGCAAAGATCTTGAGATAGGTACAACGAGAAGAAAGTCAACTCTTATAAAAGTTGACTTTTTTAATTTCAATCATAATACATATAAGAATTCTTTCCTCTTTGTTTCGAGCGGTACATTGCAATGTCTGCATGTTTTAATACTTTTTGCAATTGGGTTCCATCCTGAGGGAACTTTGCTATACCTATGCTTACAGTTATATCAATTGGATACTTAAAGTTTTCCCAGTTAGATAATGTTGTTAATAACTGCTTTGCCGCTTCATCTATTTTTTGGTTATCTAATAAGTTTGGAAATAAGATGACAAACTCATCTCCCCCTAATCGGATAGGGATATTGAATTCTTTAATCTTATTCAATCTTTTGCCAATCTCCATAAGGACCGAATCTCCTACATCATGGCCATAGCTGTCATTAACTTGTTTAAACCCATCAAGATCAAGCAGCATCAGCGTTCCTTCATCTGCAATATAGTCAAAGTTATCAAATAAGAAGCCTCGATTATATAGATTAGTGAGTGTATCGAGATTAACCCGCTTTTCTAATTCAATAACATATGAGAAAAGCTTAGAAAACCTCTCTAAAATTTCTATATCCCTTTCGGTAAAGTTTGATATTTTGGAGTCTATCGCACATAATGTGCCATACATTTCACCATTTTGATAGAATACTGGAACACCTAGATAGGAACGGATGTTTAATTCAGAAGTTAAGGGTAATTTGCTTGTTATTGGATGAGTACGAGTGTCGTTAATAATAAGAGGTGTTTGACTACCAAAGAAAATTTGCTGACAATACGATGCTTTAATATCCATTGAGCGAATATCCGATATGTCCACATCAGAATTACCTAAATTTATCGATTGAATAATCGTAAAGGTTTCTTCAGTCGTTTTCCCCAAGAAAAGAATCTTTCCATCGATCGTTAAATTGATTAAGTTTAATAAATCGTATGCTGCTTTATATGTCATTCATTCAACCTCACCTTTACGTACATCGTTAGACAAATGCAACAATATATATTGTATCATTTTAGGAAGGGATGACAAGGAATTTTTACCTTTTTTAGGAAAATAGATATTCCTATTTTATGTTGGGGGTAATAACTTATAAAATGTCATTTCCTTCTCATTTTTGTTTTGATTAGTTTCTCATTTTATAGGAATATGCGCTGTCATCATTGTTGTTTATTTCCTCTTGTACGTTCTGCTCAAATAAACAACAATCAGCCTTAACATCGCCAAGGAATAAAAGGATTAGGAGTATGTAATAAGAAGTATTGTAAATAAAAAATCGGGGCTTAGTCTCATTTTCTTTTAAAATAAGCCCCGACTTTTTTTACTATAGAATTACCTATTGTCAATTAAGACATTTATAGCTTAGAAAGGTTTTAGCTATTTTCAAGTTTTCTTCTTCGGTTTTGCATGAAGATAAAGAAAAAACCAATTGCTAATAATGCGAATCCAACGATAAGCCAATTAAAATAATCATTAGCTGTGTTTGGTAAAGAATTTTCTTCTTGCTTCGCTTTTTCTAACCCTTTTTCGGCATTTACTAATGCCTCATACGCATCATCAATCTCAGATTGCTTAGCATTTTCATCATTCAAGACTTTTTTCGCATTATTTAATGCATCAAGATATGCATTCCAGCTTTCATTTGTATAATCGGATTTATTTAAATCCTCTACCTGCTCTTTCTTTTTCTCAAGCTGCTCTTTGTCTACCGTTAATGCTGCTCGAGCTCCTGCAAGCTTTTTCTCCGCTTTATCTACTTCAGCCTGTGTAGCATTCGGATTGTTTAATACAGCTTGAGCTTCTTTTAATGCTAGTAAGTAATTCTCCCAACTAGCTTTTGAATAATCCTTGCTGTTCAACTTAGTAGATTTATTTTCCTCTTTAGCAAGCAATGATTTATCAACAGTCAACGCCTCTCTTGCTAATACAAGCGCCTTCATTGCTTCATCAATTTCAGCTTGGCTTGAGTCAGGATTTTTTAGCACTTCACGAGCATGTGCTAACGCCTTTTCATAAGCTTCCCAGCTTGCAGTAGAATAATCGCTTGGATTCAGTGCTGCTGATTTCTTTTCTTCATCAACTAATTTCGCCTTAACTACTAGCTCTTCATAGGCCTTTTCTAAATCAGCCTTCGCTTTGTCAACCTCATCCTGTGTTGCTTCAGGATTAGCGATTACTTCTTTAGCTCTCTTAGCAGCCTCTACTAAATTCCCCCATGATGCTTTAGTATATAAAGCTTCTTTTAAGTTTTTATCGGCAATTTCATCCTCTTTCGCTATTAATAAATCTTTATCAACAACGATAAACTCGCTAATTTTTTTGACATCAGGACGTCCAGCTTTAGTCGTTGTTACCTCAACAACATATTTCCCTGGTGAAAGCTTATCCTTGATTTGATACGCCCAAGTACCATCAGGATTAATCGTAATTATCTCATTGTCAATGACGATTATCTCACCATTTGAACCTGTTACAGTAATTGTCGCACTCTCAGCATCTTTATCAGCTGTCCCAATAATCAATGGAGTTGTATCATTCGTCATATGATTTGGCTCATCTATTTGGAGAGCTTGTCCAAATCGGTCATTAGCTTGGAATTCAAAGTTTTCAACTGCTGTTCCGTTCTCCTCTTGACCAACAAGATTTGCATTTCCTGAATCTTTGTTATAGACAACTTTTACATTCGAATCACTTGAAAGCTTAGTTCCATCTGCTAAGGTTAATACAACATTTCCATCAATAATTACAGCCTTTTTAATATCAACTGGCTTTGAATCAACTGTTACCGTAAATCCTTCTACTGTAGACGTTTCTCCATCCTGGAATGTAACAGATTTATCAAAGTCAATAATAATAACGTTATAGCCATGGTTAAATGTTGCACTTTCTGCTATAGGTTCATTTTTTTCTAGATTCGCTCTTGCTTCTTGTAACGCTTTTAATGTTTTGTTTACCTCATCTTGTGAAGCTGTATGATTGTTTAGAACATGATTTGCCGCTTCAAGTGCATCTGCAAATGGCTGCCATCCTGCACGATAATCATCCTCACTAAATGTTGCAACTTCTTCTGTTTCTTCTTTTAATGACTCTTTATTTACAATAGTAAGCGCTGCTGACTTCGTAACATTTCTGCCACTTTCAATATCAGTTGCTAGTACTTGATAAGTATAGCTTCCAGGTGCTAGCTCTTTTACGGCCTCTAATGCAGCCCAATCTTCATCACTGCCAAAAATCCAGCCTTCGCCGTTTTTATTAGCTATAACATTTTCAATTATTTTATTGCCTGCAAGATCCATAATCGTTAACGTTACTTCGTCTGCATCTTGATGAACCGTTCCATTAAATGGTGTTGTTCGGTCATCCGTATTGCCCTTTGTAGCTTCGATTTGAAGTGCATAACCGAACTCATCTTTTGCAATGACTGTAAAGCTTTCATCTGCAGTACCATTTTCCTCATCACCGAAGAGATTTGGCTTGGCTTCATTTTTCGTATATGTGACTTTTACTTCCTTTGCGTCACTGCTTAACGGTTTATCGACGGTTAAGGTTACTTTATCGCCATTAGTTTTTATATTTGTTACTCGATAGCTTTCACCATCAACTGTTACCGTAAATCCTTCAGCTGGATTATCTCCATTCGTAAGCACGATATTCTTATCGAAATCGATTGTGATTTCGTTTTTCCCATGCTCAAATGCTGCCGGTTTTGTTTCTACAGGTGGATGTTTTTCTAGATTCGTTCTTGCTTCCTCTAGTCTTTTTAATGCTCCATCTATTTGATTCTGTGAAGAAGTCGGATCATTTAGCACGTCTTTAGCTTTATTCAGTGCATCAATAAATTGTGGCCATCCCGCTCGGTAATCAGCCTCGGCAAATGTCTCTACCTCAGCAACTTCCTCTTGAAGAGCCTCTTTGTTCACAATTGTAAACGGAGCTGTTTTAGTGACCGTTTTCCCGCTTTCGTTATCAACCGCGGTTACTTCCACTGTATAGCTTCCTGGTACAAGTGCTTCTAGCTTTAAATCCTTCCACTGTGAATCAGCAAATATCCAGCTGCCATCTTTTACAACAGCTTCCGCCTTTTCAATAACTGGATTTCCTTCTTGATCAAAAATTGTTATTGTTACTTCATCCGTGTCTTGATGAACCGTTCCATTAAATGGTGTTGTTCGATCATCTGTGTTGCCCTTTGTTTCTGCAATCTGAAGAGCTTTTCCAAACTCGTCTGTTGCAACGACTGTGAAGCTTTCGTCTGCAGTACCATTCTCTTCATTACCGAATAGATTTGGCTTGGCTTCATTTTTCGTATAAGTGATCTTTGTTTCGGTTGCATCACTGTTTAATGGTTTATCAACCGTTAAAATGACTTTATCGCCATCAGCTTTTGCATTTGTTACTTGATAGCTTTCTCCATCTACCGTCACGGTAAATCCTTCAGCTAGGTTTGCTTCATTCATAAGTACAACATTCTTATCAAAGTCGATAGTGATTTCGTTCTTTCCATGCTCAAACATTGCTGGTTTTGTTTCTACTGGTGGATGTTTTTCTAGATTTGCTCTTGCTTCCTCTAGTTCTTTTAAAGCCTTGTCTACTTCATCCTGTGGAGCAGTAGAATTATTTAGCACGCCTTTCGCCTTATTACGCGCGTCTATAAATGGCTGCCATCCTCCACGGTAATCTGCTTCGTCAAATCCTTCTACATCAGTAACTTCCTTTTGAAGTTCCTCTTTATTCACAATTGTAAACGGAGTTGTTTTAGTGACCGTTTTTCCGCTTTCGTTATCAATCGCGGTTACTTCCACTGTATAGCTTCCCGGTACCAGTGGATCTAGCGCTAAATCCTTCCACTGTGAATCATCGAATGTCCAATCGCCATCTTTTACAACAGCTTCTGCCTTTTCAATAACTGGATTTCCTTCTTGATCAAAAATCGTTATTGTTACTTCATCTGTATCTTGATGAACCGTTCCATTAAATGGTGTTGTTCGATCATCTGTGTTTCCTTTTGTTTCTGCAATCTGAAGCGCCTTCCCGAAATCGTCAGTAGCATTGACTGAAAAGCTTTCATCTGCAGAACCATTTTCTTCGTCACCAAATAAATTTGGGGCTGCTTCATTTTTCGTATAAGTGACCATTATTACGTTTGCGTCACTGCTTAATGGTTTATCGACGGTTAAGGTTACTTTATCGCCTTCTACTTTTGCATTTGTTACTTTATAGCTTTCTCCATCTACTGTTACAGTAAATCCTTCAGCTAGATTTTCTCCATTCGTAAGCACGACATTTTTGTCGAAATCGATTGTGATTTCATTTTTCCCATGCTCAAATGTTGCTGGCTTTGTTTCTACTGGTGGATGTTTTTCTAGATTTGCTCTTGCTTCCTCTAGCCTTTTTAATGCCTCATCTATTTCATCCTGTGATGCAATTGGATTGCTTAGTATCTCTTTTGCCTTAGCAATTTCATCTACAAACGGCTGCCATCCTTTATAGTAATTAGTCTCTTGCAATTTCTCCGCTTCAGCAACTTCCTTCCGAAGCTCTTCTTTATTCACAATCGTAAACTCAGCCGATTTAGTGACCGTTTTCCCACTCTCATGATCAATTGCGTTAACTTGAACTGTATAGACTCCTGGTACAAGTGGATTAAGCCCTAAATCAGTCCACTGTGAATCAGCAAATGTCCAATTTCCATCTTTTATAATAGCTTCTGCTTGGTCAATGACCGGATTTCCTTCTTGATCAAAAATCGTTATTGTTACTTTGTCTGTATCCTGATGAACCGCTCCATTAAATGGTGTTGTTCGATCATCTGTATAGCCTTTTGTTTCTGCAATTTGAAGTGCTTTCCCGAAATCATCAGTTGCAATGACTGAAAAGCTTTCATCTGCAGAACCATTTTCTTCGTCACCGAAGAGATTTGGCTTAGCTTCATTTTTCGTATACGTGACCTTAATTTCAGTTGCGTCACTGTTTAATGGCTTATCAACCGTTAAAATAACTTTATCGTCATCAGCTTTTGCATTTGTTACTTGATAGCTTTCACCATCTACCGTTACGGTAAATCCTTCAGCAGGATCTTCTCCATTCGTAAGCACAATATTCTTATCGAAATCAATTGTAATTTCATTTTTTCCATGCTCAAACGTTGCTGGATTCGTTTCAATTGGAGATGGTTTCTCTAGCTGTTCCTTTGCGTTTTTTAGATTTTTAAGTGCTGTGTCAATCGCTTCTTGATTAGGATTAATATCATTATCGATAGTTGAAATTTCGGCTAATAAATCCTTCGCTTCTTTTAAAGCCGTAGCAAATTCAATATCACTATCTGTTGCATCATCTTCCCAACCTGATTGATAGTCTTCCTTCTTCAGCCCTTCTACTTGAGCAACATAAGCTTCTAGCTCGCTTTTATTTACAAAATAAAATGTAGATAAAATATCACGATCCGTTTCCGCATCCCCATTTGTCGCTTCTACACTAATCGTATATTCTCCAGGAACCGATAGCTCACTAATAGCAGCAATTTGCCATTTTCCACCTGATTCAACCGCAGTTCCCGAATATGTGTAACCGTTTGGTCCAGTAACCTTCACAGATACCTCGGAACCAGCAATGACATTACCTGTAATACTCGGTTTTGTTTCATAAACAATACCTTCATTTTTTGGTACTTCAATTGTTAATGAACGTTCTAATACATTATCCATTAATATCGGAACAGTTGTTATATTGCTTTGCTCTCCTGTACCGTTCGTTACCGTAATATTCACATTACGATCACCAAGTATTTCCTTCGTTTCATACGTAACAAGCTGGCCAATTTCCTCAGCTAAACTTGCAACAACTTTCCCACTAAGAATTCGAATATTATCGATACTTAATGTTGCACCATGTGTTGTACCATCTGTTCTATTAAACGACCCTGCTACAAAGCGAAACTTATAAGTACCATCAGCTGGAATAACTCCAGTATTCGTTGTCCAACCTTGAGCAGATCCTCGACCATAGAGAATTTCTGTATGATTACCATCTACATCAACTAAAAAGCCATACACCTCATAGTCGTCTCCACCTTCATTTGCTTTCCAATCAAACCCAAGTTGATCCCCTTTATGAGCCGTAAAAGGATCACTTATAGCTTCTATTGCAAAGGAAGATGCAATCTTACCGTCAGTCTTTGCATAGTTACCTGACTGTACTCGTGCATTCAAGAAACCTATTTGTAATGCTTGCGTTAAGTTGTCATCATCTTTATATACTTCTTTAACGAGAGTATAATCTTGGAATTCAGATTCAAAGCCTTCACGGTTTGTAGTATCTTTAGTAGAAGCTACGATACTTCCATAATCAACATTCGTCTCATAGCTATACGTGCCATTTTGACCTGTAACAGTGTATGTTCCATCTCCATTAGATTGGACACTATCATAGACACGTCCTTGCGTTTTTGACGCTAAATCTCCAAGCCAAATTTGGTCAATCATACTACCATTTGGCCCAATACTATTTGAATTAATTTGCCAATTCAAAAGAGGAGTGGCATCCTCAATTTCACCAATTCCACCCTTTTCAAAGTTACCATTTTCAATAGGGATCGTTGAGAAATCGATTTGTAATGAAGATCCATCACCGTTATTTTGCTCATTTACCTTTGCGATATCTTCTCCATAATCGGTGTAAACTCCATTACCATTTAAATCTGCGTAGATAACCCCATTTTCTACGAGGATGTTCTGTCCACTGTCTAATTGATATTGACCATCTGGAAGAGTTAGCTTTTCAGAAATGGCACTTCCTTCAGCAATTTCAAATTTCAAGTTACCACCTGAAAATAATTCACCTTCCTCAGCGGAAATAGATAAATCAGGTGCTACAACGACTGGTGTAGCCGTTTCAGCTGGAACATGTTCATTATAATCAATACCTGCCTCATTTTGCGGAGCACTAACAGTAGCGGCATATGCATTTCCACCTACCCAAGGCGAAATCGTTCCAGCTAATAAAATTGCAGTTAAGAAAACTGCTAAATTAGCTTTATATTTTCCCATTTATTATTCTCACCTCATTTTTTCAATTTTTTTGAGGACTAATAGAAAATCCTCTCTCTTTATAAGGAATAATCCAAAATCCTCACACTGAACGAAATATACCAAAAGACCCTCTACAAAAACTCTACAAATGTTTCTTTTTTCACATCTTTTCCTGATTTTTACTATGAAACTACGACTTAAAGTATGATCTTTCGTCAAAAATAATAGGTGGAAAGTATCGTTTTCTCTAAAAGGGGAAATTATTCTATTTTAAATTAGGTGGAATACAGGAAATAATTTTAAGTAGATTATAAGAGGAAGGATGCTGCTTATCTAAACAACATCCTCTGAATAGTAGAAAAACTTAGATCATTATTATTTCTCCAAAAGGGGGAAGGAAGGTGGATGAATCCTCTATTAGAACTCTAATACGATTGATAGATCTCTCGAGTATACTTTGTAATTGCTTCATCATAATGAGGATAGGTATATCCAAGCTCTCCTCCTACAGATTTTGCGTATTTTCTAAATAACTCATAGCATGTAAATAATGCTTGCCACGTATTTTTGTAGGAATTAACAGAATATGTTGAAAGCAATGACTCCCAATCTTCTTTACATAGATATTGATTAATAAATTTATAGTTTTTGCCTAAACTAAATGAATATCCTTGCTCCAGGCCAATTTTCCAAGACATCATTCTTAATAAATTAGGTCTAGCAATTTCATTTAAATGGTCGATGGCGAAAAGAATTTCCTGTCTCGCTAAGCCTTTTACTACATAGGTTGAAACCATCCAAAATTCATTGCAGCAATCATCAAATTCCCTCGCTGTCGGCTCTTTTATCCAATATTTTTCGTCATTAGCATGGATCTCGTTTTTGACTAAATCATCTTTATCAAGAAGAACTTCAACTAACCCATCGCTGGTCGAAAAATAGTCCTCAACCTCATCTATCGGAATTAAGGTTAAATCTAGCTTATTTCCATCCTCAAACAAAATAATATAGGAAAACCAATTGCCTAATTCAGGAGGGAAAAGCTCCATATCTTCAGGCTTTTGCATCATCATTCTTTCCCCAAAACGCTCCAACCATTGATCATTTTCTTTAAATGAATTCATATCTGTTACAAAAAAGGAAATATCATAATCTTGGAAGGAATCACGAGGTATGTTTTTATTCGTCCGTGACCCTTCCAATGTAACTAAGCGAATCCGCTGGTCATCTTTTGCAAATTCAATAAATAAACTCATCATTTCTTGTTCACTTCTCATAGCACTAGTCCTCCTTTTATTTCTGTAACCGTCATATAGCTTCTACATCTTTATGATTTAGTTTAATCTAAACGTAAAGACTAGAGAATGATAAAATAAAAAAAGAAGCACTATATCACTAGCACTTCTTCTCAAGTCTTTAAAGCATTATTTGGATTTGACAGTTTCACTTAGTCCTAGTAACCGACCCTTTACACGATCGATTACTTCCTGATCTACACCTTTTGTAATTAAATAATTGTCAAATGTTTCATACGTATTTTGAATATACTCATATGCCTTTAAAATGTATTCTCGGTCAGAATACAAAAGCTCTATTGGAAATTTTCGATTCATGCTTCCAATCTCGTGAAACGATTCCAGGTTTGTATATGTAACTTCATAGTTCGAGATAATATCCTTTTTCTCCACTCCAGCTAAACCTAGCAGCAGCATTGCCAAGACCCCTGTGCGATCTTTTCCAGCCATACAATGGAAGACAATACAGCCCTCTTCAGCCTGACCGATGACTTCAAAAATTCTTTTCACTGACTCACATTGCTCTAATAATTCAATGTAAAAATCCCCCATAAACATCGTTTCTGTCGAAAAAGTAATGTCCGATACATTCTTGGTTAAAAATGGAATATTATAATAATCACAAAAGCTCTCTTCTTTTAGAGGATTTTTATGAGTTTGTATCTCATCCTCTCCACGCAAATCAATGACGGTTTTCACACCGTACTCCTTTAAAAATTTAGTGTCATCTTTGGTAAGCTTGCTCATATCCGCCGATCTTAAAAAAGCGTGCCACATTGTTTGTTCACCATGCTTCGTATTATAGCCACCTAATTCCCGACAGTTTTCAAGGCTATCTAGAGGTAAACGAACCCAATTTAATTTTGCATTTTTCATTAACAAACGTCCTCCTAAGGATCAAATGTTTCCAAATTTTATTTTGTTTTTAATTTTCGTAGCTATAAGCTCAATCATAAACATTAGCAAACAAATCATAATGATAATTGTCGTTGTTTGCCCGTAATTATACGTACTAATAGACTGAGTCAATAAAAGACCAATCCCTCCGACACCGATGATTCCTAAACCAATTGACTCTTCAACATTGCCCTCAAACCGAACTGTAATCCAGGAGACAAATGAAGTTATACAAAGCGGAAGCAATCCATGAAAGATAATATTTAACCAAGAGGCTCCTGTTGACTTCATCGCTTCAATAATCTCACTGCCTACCTCTTCTATACTTCCTGTAAAGCTTTTAAAAAGATAGCCTACAGCTGGGAGCAGCATCGCAATAAAGCCCGACGTATAACCAAATCCTAAGCTTGCAATCACCATTAATCCCCAAACAAGGGAAGGAACGGCACGGATTATTGCAAAAAAGCCTTTAATAAAAATCGCTAAATACCGATTTGGAGTAATCGTAGACGCAGCTAAAAAACTTAACAGCATCGCTACAAAAACAGCGACAACTAATGTTAAAAAAGCCAATGCTAGACTTGTCACAATACTTAAAAGAGCATCTGGAATAACCGACAAATCAATGGCCATCATATTGCTTAGAACTCCAGGAACATTTTCTAGCCGTTCAAAAAACGTTTTAATATCTAAGTTAATATAGCTTATTGCTGCCAAAAACACAGATCCTAAAATAAAAACAAGTAATATCGCTTTAATGACACTTCCTTTTGAAGTGACTCGAATATGATTCATTTTGATTCAATCCCTTACAATAAGTTAAATGAAACGTTTACGAATCGAATTAGTTACAAATTCTGTTAGCAGGATAATGCTGACAACGACAGCAATGATCGTTAATGCTTCACCATATTTAAAAAGGTTAATGTTTGTATCGATTAAAACACCTATACCGCCTGCCCCGACTAATCCTAAAACAACAGAGGCACGGACATTAATTTCAAAGGAAAATAACGTCCAATTTATCCATGCAGGAACAAACTGTGGAATCACTCCATGGAACAAGATTTGAAAATAAGAGGCCCCATTGGCCCGTAACGCTTCAAGCTTATCCCCGGATATTTCGTCAATTGATTCTGCATAGCTCTTACTTAAAAACCCGATCGTGACAAGTATTAATGCCAATACACCAACAATCCCACCAAGACCGAAAATATAAACGAGTAAGGAGCCCCATATAATAAAAGGAATATTTCGTAGAACTGATACAAAACCACGCGTTATTACCCGTAACGTTTTATACTTATTTGTATTCTCAGAAATCAAGATGCCAAAAATAAACGCTAATATCGTAGAAAAATAGGACGCTATTATCGCATAGCCAAGTGTATCAATTACTGATGGAATATATTGCTTTAAATTGTCCGTATTCGCTGGAAGAAATTTTTCAAAGAAAAACATCACAAATTGAGGTAGTCCCATAAGCATTTCTAAAACTGAGATTTCCAGATAAATGACGGAAAATAGTAGAACTGCCACAATGATAAGCACAATCGCAACGTTTTTTTTATAATCCTGTTGTTCAATTGGGATCTTATACACACTCTTTTTATTCATTGTTTTGCCCCACAGCCAATGACACCGGATGATTTTCAGCTTGGAGTGTCATTTGTGATTCTTTTCCTTCGTAAATGTTCCGAACCATCTCATCTGTTAATTGGGAAGGTGCTCCATCAAAGACAACCATTCCTTGTTTAATCCCAATAATTCTAGTTGCAAACTTTTTTGCATAGTCCACTTGATGAAGATTCACGATACACGTTAATTTCTTTTCAATCGAAATAGTATGAAGCTGCTGCATAACAATATTGGCCGATATTGGATCTAGCGAAGCAATTGGTTCGTCAGCAAGCAGCAGCTTTGGTCTCTGTAAGATTGCTCGACAAATTCCCACCCGCTGCATTTGTCCACCAGATAGCTCATCAGCTCTTTTATAAATTTGGTCCTCAAGGCCAACCTTTCTCAGTAGCTCAACTGCTTCTTTTTTATCTTCATATGGATAGAGCCCCAGTAAGCTCTTGTATAATGGAATATTACTTAATTGGCCATGGAGAACATTTTTTATTACATTTGTTCTGCCAACTAAATTATAATGCTGAAAAATCATCCCTATTTGTGATCGCTGTTTTCGCAATTTCCTCCCGCTCAGCTTCTCCATATGAAGTCCATCAAAAATCAATTCTCCCTCTGACGGATCGACAAGACGATTAATACAGCGGATAAAAGTGGACTTTCCAGCACCAGATGGCCCAATTACGACAATAAACTCACCTGGATAAAAATCTAATGAGATTCCATTCAAAGCACGAGTATCTTTCCCATACACTTTCACTAAATTTTTAATCGATAATAATGGTTGCATTATTCTTGCACTTCCTCTAAAGCATTAATGGCATCAAGCATTTCAATTGCTGGCTCGTAATAATCCTGTTCAACTGCAACAAAGCGCGTCTTTGGATCCTCATGGATCGCTTCAAAGTACTCTTCGTTTTCAAATGAAATGAACGCATCCTTTAGGGACTCCTTGAAATCATCAGGTAAATCACCACGAACAATATACGATGCATCTGGAATATCGGCTGTACGACCTACTTCCTTAATATCCCCTTCCTTAATATTTCCCGCTTCTATCATGCTATCGATGACACTAGCAGCAACTGCCGCTGCCTCAAAGTCACCCATCGCCACTCCCATAAGACTATTAGGATGTGATTCTGAAAAGGTTACATTTTTGAAAAAGTAGTCTGATTGCTCCACTAAATCTGGATCAAGGTCAAATTCCTGAACTAATGTTCCTTTTGGATAAAGGTAGCCTGAGGAAGATGCCGCATTTACAAACGCAAAGTTCGTCCCTTTTAAATCTTCCATACTGTTAATCTTTTCATTGTCCCCTTGTGTAATAAAGGCCGTATAATAGTTATGTTTATCTGAGGATGTTTGAGGTGAAACGAGTAATTCTGCCCCTGCTCGTTCTTTCGCTTGATAATAGCTCATTGGCGAAGCTAGCATCACATCTAAATTCCCGCTCGCCATTGCTTCAATCCCTACAGCATAGCTGCCTCCTTCTAGCTCATTTACTTCAATCCCTAATTCGTCCGAAAGGTGTTCTCTAAGCTGCGTATGCAGAGAAGCCGCTTGTGGATTGTTTTCATTCTGCATTTGTACCAACGTAATTTCTTCTGGCCACCCTTTGTTTTCCGTATTAGAGGAAGCGGACGATGAGCTCCCTTCATTTCCACATGCTGCCAAAGTAGTAACTAGTCCAACTGTTAAAAAGAATTTTGATATTTTATTCATTGTTTTGTCAGTCTCCTTTTAAAATTTATCGAACATTCATGATTTGTTACTTGCTTCAATTAAATTGGTTCTATCATTCTATTAAGTATCGTCACATATATTTTCTTCTTCATAATCCTTTACTTAAAGGCTTCATTCTCCTCCTCTTAGTGGTATTCAACTTGTATACAACTCTCAATGAACAATATACACACCGATTATTAAGTGTATATTTTCCTTGTGTAAAGATTTAGAAAATAATTGTAAATTGATAATCGGCCAACCTATTTAATAACTGAAATTGGAATTTTTTATAAAAAAATCTTGTATACAACTAAAATAATGATAAGATTTTAGAGTAATTGTTAAATGATTTTTGTGCTTAATTAAATATGCACCTATAGAGTGTTACTAATTAAGATTCAGATAACATAAAGAAGAATTTATAAATTCATTGAAAGGAAATAAACGTATGCAATCGAAATCTTTGGCAGAAAAGGCATACCAGGAAATTCGCAAAAAAATTATTACCGGAGAACATCTACCAGGAGATGTGTTATCAGAAAACGGACTTTCAAAGGAATTGGAAATGAGTAGAACACCGATAAGGGATGCTTTACTCCGTTTGGACTCAGAGGGTTTTATTGCTACATTAAAAAATCGAGGAATTCTTGTAAAGGAGCTTTCTTACAAGGAGCTATTTGAAATTAACGAACTGAATAACTGTATGAGTAGTTTTGCTATTGATTTAGTAAATGAGGGAAATTCCACATTTAATATAGAAAAGCTTCAGCTACACCTGGAAAATCAACTAAACGCAGAAGAGCACGACAACTATTATGAATATGTTCAGCAAACGATTCTATTTGGCCGGACGATAATTGAAGCAACAAATAATCATGTAATGCTACAAACCTACGATTCTTTCCGTGACAAAACCTTGCGAACTGCCATGGTTAACTGGAAGCTAAGGCCAAACGAAAAACATTATTCTGCAAACGAACTCAATTCAAAAATATATGAAGCAATCGTTGCAAAGGAATACGAGCATGCGAAAACAGTTATAAAGGAATATCACGCCTATAATTTAAAGCGATTTATCACAAGAGGAATCATATAGCTATTAATGAATTGGCACAGTTTTAACGAATAAATTACTCAGGTACTAACAAAGCTACTGAAAAAGCACATTAAAAATAAGAATGCGAGTCCAAAGGAGACCTCACAGGAATGAAGTAGGGTCTCCTTTGGACTCGCTATTCTCACAAGGGGCAAACTAGCATCAAAAATTCCCTTTTCACTTGTTCAGGTTTACGGCCGTATTTCACACCTGCTTCCTTTCCCATTTAGTAAAAAAACAACCAGTAATCCCTTGTATCATTTTATTAATAGAATGTAATCAATTCAGCAATTCGCATTAAATCATCACTACTTTGTCCGCCCTCAATGTAATAAATACATTCATCACCAACAATAACCAATTGCTGTAATCCATCTCCTTCATTTGACTTAAGAAGCATTGCCTGATGATTCGATACCATTAATTCCTGACCGGTATTGAAGTTCCTCCTCATTAACGCTTCATATGCTTCTCTGGCAGAACCCCCATGATTAATCTCCGAACGGATGGATACCTTCGTACCTCCCATAAGTGAATAATTGACATTTACTAAAACAAGTTGATTTTCTTTCCTCGCGATAATCTTAGGCTCTCCCTCCATAGTAGGAATCCTTAACGGCACCGTTGCTTCTCCAGACAAAATCACTGTTTCAACCCCATTTACCGATTTCGTCAGCTCCTGCTCCACTCTAGTGAAAAAAACTACTTGATCCTCAGCATCGAATAAAGATGTGTCGCTCTGATATGAACCAAGTGATGTCGTGTGCTCTTTAAAATCGTCCTGCTTTATAAGAATAAACGCTATTCCTAATGCGACAGCACATGCACTTATTCGAACAAAGTGGCTAGACAAATAATATAGCTTTGATTTTATATGTCGTTTTTTCATATCCCTAACAAGCTTAAATTTCAAATCTTCACTATTCGCTTTTTTCCATACAATATCTGATTCTAACCTACATAAATCAATGTCTAGCATACTTCTCTCGTATTGTTCCTTCATGAACATACCCCTCCTTCATTAGCTGCTTTTCCAATGCTTGTATTGCTCTAAACAATGTTGACTTCACCTTGCTTACTGACCACCCTAAAATTGCTGCTGTTTCTTCAATCGTGAATTCCTTTATTTTCCTTAAAATAATAACTTCCCTGTACGAATCCTTTAATCTCGCTAATGCTTCATATAGCTCATATGAACTTTCCTTTATTTCGATCAATTCATCAGGTAATGGATGCTCGTCTCTTTTTAATAAAAAGACCTCTTTGAAAAACATGAGCGGCTTGCGTTTCCTAATAAAATCAATTGTTACATTATGTGCAATACTGAATAGCCACGTTTTCACTTGTGAGTTCCCATTAAACGAATCATAATGAACAAATGCCTTCAAAAATGTCTCATGCCTTAAATCCTCTGCAGACTGATAATCTTGAATCATCATAAAAATATACTTAAAGATTGGTTCATTAAATTCCTTATACAATTTTAATATTTCTTCATCTCTATTATCTGACACTCATATCCCCCATTTAATAGAATTTCAATGTTTAGACGTCTATCTCTATTAAAAGTTTTACTTTTTTTGCATTTTCTTCACATAATAAAAAAAGACCCTTACATCTCAAAAGGGCCTACACAAAATTTATTCTCTTATAAATAACATTAAATAGACTTTTCTATCCAGTACGTAAATACAGCATTAGCATTTTTCTCTTCAAATGTTTTCATTTTTAAATAATGATAATTTGTAGTTATCTTCATTTATATTTTCTTGTATTCGATTGTACTGTTTCATAATTTCACCTGTTTTTTCGAGTAAAAACGGCTGTCCTAGATATTGTTACCATTAGCTTATTATAATGATTAAAAAGGAATCTTCCTATCAATTTTTTTGATTCCTTCATAAATCCGTGATCATTATATGTTATCATTTGGTAATAAGCGGAAATGACGTGTAACGGAGGAGTTTCGATGGAGAATTCAAAGAGCCACTATTTAAGAGGGGTAAGACTTGAACGTGAAAAAATTGCTTCCTTCAATACATATCCCTTTCATTTACCGAGCATCAAAACGTTGGATGAATTATCGCTTCATCCAAAAGTAACCTATTTTGTCGGCGAAAATGGGATGGGCAAATCAACCCTATTAGAAGCAATTGCAATTGCTGCTGGATTTAATCCAGAAGGAGGTTCATTTCATTTTAACTTTACGACCTATGACTCTCACTCTTCACTAGAACAGTATATTAAACTTGTAAAAGGAATCCAAAAGCCAAAGGATGGATTTTTCCTTAGAGCAGAAACCTTTTACAATGTCGCAACGAACATCGAAGAATTAGATAGCGAACCAGCACCAGGTGGGCGAATTATTGATTCATTCGGAGGAGTATCACTTCATGAGCAATCACACGGTGAGTCGTTTTGGGCTACATTTATGAATCGGTTCAGGGGCAATGGCATTTATCTATTAGATGAGCCTGAGGCTGCCTTATCACCTATAAGACAGCTATCGATGCTAGCACATATCCATGAATTAGTCGGTCAACATTCACAATTTATCATTGCAACCCATTCTCCGATCATTATGGCATATCCGAATTCGAAGATTATTGAATTTACAGATGAGGGCGCAAAGGAAACAACACTCGAAGAAACGAGCCACTATCATATTATGAAGCAATTTTTCGATGATAGAAATAGAATCCTCCACCATCTATTCAATGAATAACCAAATTCATATATTACCCAGCCTGTAGATGTCATACCCTAACTTGTTCCAAACAATTACAGGCTGAATCCTATTGAAAGATTATGAATTTCTTTAAGAAAATAACCCTTTAATAAAACTGACTATCGCATTCCCAACCAAAAGCTTTGCAAGAAAGATACCCACCATTATGAAGAGACCAAATACGATCGTCACCGTTTGTTTTCTATCAGTAGACATTATCGTACCCCCTAAACTATTTCATCTCTATTCCTCAAAAGATAAATTTGTCGGCTCATCTAGTAGGAAACCTGAAAAGTCTAAATTTGTAGTCGGGGTCCGTTCATCAACTTCCTCAAACTTTAGCTCATCGATCCATACTTTCCCACTTCCTGAAAGCAAAACGCCAAAAGCAATAACTGCACTATTTTCAGGTACATCTAAAACAATGCTGTAATGATTCCATTCATTATTACCTACAATTGGACGATCCCCCATGTTATCAAATTGCAGTACATCCCCAAGAGAATCATCAACCCGCATCCAAAATCCACAAAATCCATTAACATCTTGTGATTTTAAAAAGCCTGATAATTTTAATCGTTTGCCAACGAATTTCTCTGCTTTGAATTGCTGCATCATTGTGGCAAATTCATTATGAGATTCAACTGTAACTGATTTTAAAAATCCTGATGCCTTCCCTTTATGAAAGATTTCTCGATCAATTCCCATCTTATAATTAAATGGATGACTACCACTTAATTGCCAGCCTTTAATTAACTGTTCGTTTTTCAACATAACTTCCTCCCTTTGAATAGTTAATTTGCTCATAATTTTCCGATACTGTCCTGGTGGTAATTGATAATATTTTTTAAAGGAACGAGTAAATGATTCTTGAGATTCAAACCGATAATACAGAGCAATATCAATAATCTTTTCATCTGAATAAAGCAACAGATTGGCTGCATTTGCAATTCTTCGATAGCGAATATATTCAGATACAGTGACACCAACCTCTTTTTGAAAAATGCGATGATAGTGAAACTTTGAAAATCCAGCATGCTGGGCAGTGCTCTCTAAGGAAAGTTCTTCATGTAAATTTTCCTCAATATATTCAATTGTCTCTTGTATAATGGAACTGTAACTCATTTCCGAACCTCCCTACCATTAAGATAACAAAAGAAACAAGTCTTTTTTTGATTTATCTTGCTTTGTTTAAACCTCTTCAAGATCAATCTTTTAACATAAAAAAAGAGGGGTACTCTCCCTCTTTCCTTCTATAAACCACATTCTTCAAGCGCTTATACAAGATTTCCTCCATGCATGGAAAACAAAAAGAAATCCTCTTTATCTGTAATAAACCAGCCATCAAAATTAGAGCTTGCATGAAACACATCTAAAAATAAATTCCCAAATTGCACGATGAGAAGTGGGCATTGTTCGAGTGCTTGAACATCTTCAATTTTTTTGCCGACTAATAGATCTTTGATCGTGTTCCATTCTCTTTCGTTAGATTGAATATCTGTTTCTCCTAACACTATTCCATCAGCATCACGAATTCTCCATGGGCATTCAATGGTGATGGTTCCTTTCTCCAATTCAATGAGAAAATCAATCTTTGAATCAATCGCGATAACCCTTTGTCCAATTATCTTTTCAAAGGACATTTCACTCATTTTCAGATGCCATAGCTTACGTGCATACGCCATAATCATTTCATTCACTTTATCACTTGTATATCCATGAATATTATCACCATACTGAAAATCATCAATTATATCGCTGATTTCCTGCCACTTTTGCTGTTCCACCAATAACTCATTTTCAATGATGCATTCGTACATCTCTTTAACAAGTGAAATAGCATGTTTATTCGGTTGTAGCAATTGTGAATGAAGCTGTTTCAAATGGTAGTCTAAGCATTGCTTTTTCGAAGGCGGCTCTCTATGTATTGCCTTCATGGCAGCTGCAAACATCTCCTCTATTTCAAATAGATTGAGCTCCCGATTCATTCCCATACTAGCTAATTTATTGATTTCAAGTACATCCATATATAAATAAGCGATTGCCCAATCTACATAATCAGATGCCTGTACAGTATTTGTATATTTCTTATAATACAATTCTAATAGTTCGATCTTGATCCCCTCCGTATGTTAAATACTAAACAGTTCGTTCAAAAATTACATCTCTTACATGTCGACAATGCATTGAAAGCTCTTCATCAATGATCCTAATGATGTGTTTGATATATAATAAAAGTGAATCTTTTACAAAAGGTGTGATTTACCTTGAACCTTCTGACTAATTTTTTTGCCATCATACTCAGCCTGTAATGGTTTAATCGTTCTTTGGGGACTTTTACAGGCTGAGCCTTAACCCAAGGAGTGTGATGGTAAATGAAACCTCATCATAAAAATCGAGGTCGTGCCTATTATCGGCACCAAAGAAAACGAGTCATTCATCGTAAAGCAAAAATCGCCAAACAAACTGGATGGCGCTCTCGTTTCCCTGGATATTTTGCGAAAGGGAAAGTACATTGTTCCTGCCAGATCTGTTCGCAAAAGACAAATACAGATGGATTTCCACATTCACAACTGATTCAATTGGAACGATTAAATTGCCAATTATCCGATTATTTTAGTAAAGAGGAATAATTCCCATTATGAAGAGCTAGGTAGCCTCCTACTCTTCTACAGGTTTATTTCGACTCATAAAAGCCAGATGATACTGCTCTACTTTACTATCCTCATCACTCTTCCTGTCAACAGCGTCAACTTTACTACTTTATTAGAATATACACAGATACTATTACCTAAATCAACAAAATTCCAAATATAGTAAATTTTATATTTAAGTTTATAGAAAAGTATAAGATAATAGAAAATAGAATACCTTCGAAAACAAAATATCCCTTAAAATAAGGAGAACTCTTATAACATGAGAAATAGATTCTTTAAAGGAGCTTTCATTCTAACGGGCTTTCTTCTCGTAGCCGCATGTAACGATAAAGGCAAAGAAATCGAGACGAAACCAGTTGAACTCCCAATCATTAAAGGAAATGAAGTTGAAGTTGGAAATAAGCCGTTAATTGGAGCAGACTATCAGCATATTGTGATAAAAAAAGTATCTTATAAGCTCATTCATGAGAAAGACTCAGCAATCATCCGAATTCTAGATACCGAGATTTTCGACATCAACACTCCAGATTTTTATAAAACAGCCGAATATTATGAGCAAATTGGAGACAATAAAACAGCCTCCTACTATAGACATCAAAAGGTTTACGAAAAAGCCGTTAAAAAATTTTCCAACATCGTAGAAGCGTTAGCTACCCTACCAGCTAAAACAAGCATCGAAATACAAGCCCACTTACACAATTTGGATGCTCCTTCAGAAAAAATTAATAAAATAACAGAGGCAAGAGCAAAAAAATTGTTAGAAAGATTTTCTAATGAGGAGACATTAAGCCACATTTCTTTTTCAGCAAAAAGCTTCGGAGATACTGTACCGGTTTATCCAAACAATGATGTTGAATTTAGAATAAATAACAGTCGGATTGATTTAGTTGTTA
>JAPSLL010000105.1 GCA_031180805.1 Bacillus sp. (in: firmicutes) | reverse complement strand
GCCTCAACAACAGCTAACAGCCTGCCAATACCGATTGGAACAAGGTCACCGTAGCCAACGGAAAACAATGTAACAGCACTAAAATACATCGACATAATTAACTTTTCGAAATAGGTTCCTGCAACTGGAACATCTGACTCTGTTAAAACAGTTAAATTACTTTGCATACAAATTAAATAAATCATGCCAAAGCCAACTAGCAATGTAATATAAAGATAAGAAAAAATAAGAATTGTTTCAAAGGAAAAGAACTTTTTCTGAAAGCATGCTTCTACAACACTTTTAAAGCTCATAAAAATACAAATGGCGATAAACAAGCAAAATATTATTTCCACAACCATCCCACCCTACTTGAGCCTTCGCTTTGTACAAATATATACAAGCAGTTGTGATGATATTCAACTGAATCTTCGTATCCTAAAAAAAGCAGGATGGCTATCTAGAAAAGAGCAAGCTCCTTGTACAGTTTGGCCAAAGTTGGGTCAAACCGAAAAAACTCGCTACCTTAATCGTAGCGAGCCTGCACTTTCATGATATTTTATTTATATATAAGTTCAACTATAATCCTTTAATAAAAATCCCTCTTGATATTCCTTCGGAGAAATCCCTTCTAATTCCCGGAACACTTTTGTGAAACGCTTAGGATTTTTGTATCCAACAATCGTTCCTACTTCAAATATTTTCAACTCTAGGTTTTTCAGGAGAATCTTCGCTTGCTCGATCCGAATCTTCTTTAAATAGTCGACAAAACTCTTCCCTGTGTACACCTTAAACATATGACTAAAATAAGAATAGTTAAGGGAAACATAATTTGATACGACAGCTAGATTTAAATCCTTATTGTAATTTTCGTGAATATATTTTATCGCCTTCTCCATATATTTTTGCTCAGAATAGACTAGCTTAAGCTGTTTGCTATATTCATGTAACAGCAGGATGAGATTTTCAAGCTCATAGACATAGTCGTAAAACCTTTCAAAATGATAAATATCCCCGACCTTATCATACCGTTTAAGGATTTCAATTGATTCTTCTCCAAGTCTCTTAAATGCTTCGTCTAGAATAATCCGATTGATCGCATCATGAAGAGCCTCCATGTATTTAAGCCCATAGGCTGAAATAACGTCGATATTCAACACTTCTAATAAGTGAATCCGAATTTCCTGATCACGATTCGTACCAATCATATTCGAGATTTTCTTTAATTCATCTATTGGAGGGGGCTGAACATCTCCAATGAAGTGATTGCTTACCTCTTCATACCAAATCATTGACCTTCCTGGTAAAATAAAATGACTTTTTAAAGAAAATATAGCTTGTTCATAGGCTGTTTTAAGTTTCCTAATCGAAACCTCCTTTCCGCTAACGCCAATTGAGACATTTCTTAATGGAAGATGGTTAATTAATTCAGTAAACACTGAATCCTTTGTCGTTATCATCACAACATTTCCTCCGTTATCATGAAAACAAAGAATGTTTTGCAGTGGTTCATTACAATAATTAGTAAGAATGCCCTTCACCCAAGAAGCCTGATCTTCAGCATCACTTGCCAAACATGTAAGTGCCCCAACATAATAACCATCTCCAAACGGAGCTATCGGTAGTTTCGCCGCAATCGCTTCGATTTCATCCTCAGAGATTTTCGGGTTTAAAAAAATATAGTTTAATTGATTTGACGTATATTCATCAAAGTCAAATTGGTTCTGCTTAACTGTAATTAGCTCATTTACGACCTGATTCACTGTATTCTTTAACTCATCTCGATTAATCGGCTTAAGTAAATAATCCTTTACACGATACTTTATCGCTTCCTTTGCATATTCAAAATCATCATAACCACTAATCATCACAACCTCTGGCTTTCGATCCAATTTTTGAATTTCTTGTACGAGTGCTATGCCATCCATAGTAGGCATTTTAATATCTGTAAACATAATATCAATCTGCTCATTTTTTAATAGCGTAAGAGCCTCTTCACCATTACTTGCTAGCATAAACGTAAAGGATTCTGGAAATTCCCTCGATATCATAGCCCGAATTCCGAGACGAATATTTCTCTCATCATCAACAATTAATAGCTTATACATTTCCATTTGCCCCCCTTATTAATAAATAAGGTAGTTTGATGATAACTGATGTGTACTCACCTTTGACACTTCTCACGTTCAAGCCAAACTCTTTCCCGTAAAATAAGACAATTCGTTCATGAACATTTTTCAAGCCTATTCCGTTGCCTGATTGAGATTGCCCGTCACTATAACCTTCATCATGAATGATTTTACGATTTAACATAGCGAGACCTGTCTCATCCATCCCTATACCATTGTCTGTTATTTCAACAAAAACGAATCGGCCATCCTTGTATGCGTTTACAATTATTCTCCCTCTCGTTGCTGCTTCACTCGGTTCAATTCCATGTTTAATTGCATTCTCAACAATCGGTTGTAAAGATAGCTTTAACATCTCTTGATTTAATAGTTCATTTGGTATGACTACGTCTAATACAAGCTCTCGATCTAACCGCAAATTCATAATCATCACGTAATGCTTAATATGTGCTATTTCCTCACTTATAACAACAAATTCATTTTTCCATTTTATATTGTATCTCATCATTGAGCCTAATGAAGTAAGTGCATCAGAAATCTCGTATTTCCCCTCAACCTCTGCCATCATTTTAATATTCTCTAATGTATTATAAAGAAAATGTGAGTCAATTTGGGTTTTCAACGCTCTAAGCTCAGTATCCTTTGAGACTGCCTGTTTATTAACGGCTTCAGCAATGAGATGATTGATTTTACTTAGCATATTCCGAAAATGAAACGCTAAAGTTGAAAACTCATCACGTCCATCAATGTCAATTTTCGTTGTAAAATCACCCTTTTCTACTTGCTTCATATTTTCAATGAGCTTATACATCTTTTTTAACAATAAGGATGTAATGACATATGTCAGCGTTGATAAAATCGCAAGCAATACAATAGCGATGATAATTGTCATATACCTTACTTTTCTCGTCTCTGAATCTATTTTCTCTAAGGAAACAACGTTAACCATCTTCATATTTAATTCCTCAATCTCGGTGGAAGCTATTAAATAAGGGATACTGTTATTCATATAAATAAAACTATTTGTACCATTCTGAGTTAATTGTTGCATAAGCTCTTGAAAGTGTTTCTTTTTAAATTTATGCTCGCGGAGAAATTTGTTTGCTGGATTCGTAAATACTTCCTTCTCCTGATCAATGATAAATATTTCTGATTGCCCATCAGAAATTGGGCTGTACATTTTCGGGAAAAATTTTCGTTGGAGCATTGAAATTTCGATAATTCCTAAATGGTTATTTTGACCATCCTTTACTTCCCTAAATAATGATATTTTCGGGTTATCGTCAGGAACATTTGAAAGCAGTCGATAATCCTGTCTTTTCAACCACCAAAGCTCTGTTCCATTCTGCTTCATGACCCTTTCGTACCATGGCCTACTTTTTATTCGATTTTCTCGAAATAACAATGGCCACATTTCCATTAATGAAGGATCATCAATATAAAACTGTGAATAATCAATGAGCGGATTGACGGATTGCAGCTCCTTTGAGTCAATATGCTCGTTCTGAAATTCTATTAACTCACGAACACTTTTATCACGCCGATCACTAACAAAATGTATCAGTTGATTATCGGAAATTAACGTTTGCGCTGATTCTCGCATCGCTTCAATATTTTTTTGAACCTGGATTTTCTCCATTTCAATAAAATATTCATTTTCTCGTATAGTATCAGAAATCACATTTTCATAAAATTCATGTGAGAGGACAAAAACAAGTACGAAAACCGGAATCATAAAAAGCGTTGTGTATAGAAAGACTAGTTTGTTTTGTAAAGACAACCGACTAAACCAACGATAAATTCGTTTTATCATCCTTTTGGGCAGCATAAACAACACATCCTAATAGGTGAAAGGTTTCGTATCTATATTATGACATAGGATGGATGAAAGCGCTGTCTCTTTGAAGAGACCGTTTCTTTAAACTTTGTTGCTTTTTATTATAGTCATTTTGGTTTATTTCCTCGTGCAGTGCTCACTTTCTAAGGGGTTAGTAAAATAGCTTCCTTGGTGAAAGCACCTGCTCAGGTCTCATCTCAGGCCCCGTAAGAGTCTCGCACTTGTACACTAAGCAACCTCTACAGTGTTTTACAATAAAAGCCTTAGAAAGAGAAAATCTGCAAATTAAGCAGATTCACTCTTATCTTTCCTATTCCTTTTTTTGAGTTTCCGCTTTTTCTATTTTCACTTTATTCTCTGCAAAGCGTTTCTCCTGATATTCCCTAACCTTGTCATAGCCTAATTCATCACGTTTTTCTTGGAATTCTTGATAAATTTTTTCGAATTCATCTTCAGATTTAGCTAATAGGAGCTTTGGTAATGTTTTCCCCCACTCCTGGGCAATTTTACTATTAGCAATCCCTGCCTCTGAGGTTCCTTGCGGGTTAATATCATCATATACTGCAAAGCTTTTCGTTTTTCCTTTCGTCCAGTCTTCCATCTGTTTAAATGGCTCTTCAGTTGGTGTTTGCCATTGCAGCTGCATATCTGTGTCCATTAGCATCCAAAACGTGTGTGAAGCCCCATATTTTTTGTCAAATGCGGTGCGATCGGTTGTTAATAATTCATATGCTTCCTTCGTGAATTGTGGTTTACCATTAACAACTTCATGTACAACTCCTTCTGGACCAAGATACATATCCTTTTGTCCTTCTTC
>JAPSLL010000047.1 GCA_031180805.1 Bacillus sp. (in: firmicutes) | reverse complement strand
TGTGAACCCTAATTTATTCTCACCTATTCGTCAAAATAGAGGGTAATTAATTGTTCAAGCTCTATCACATTTTTTTGCTCAAAAGCATCCTTGTCCTCTTTTAAAGGGGAAAGTGCTAATTCAATTAAATATTTTCTTGGTTCATTTTGGTTAATTAGTTCGTTTTCAATAAAATCTAATAGCTCGATATATTTTTCGCTTTTTTGATGCTGAAATATATCCTTTTTTAAAATTAAAATTGTATGTGACAGTCTTTCTGAAAAATTTGTTTCACTACTATTGCTAGTTTGCAATAACTTCTCTAACAGCTCTGGATTTGTTAATTGCTCATTAGTTTCTGCGAGCTCCTCGACGATGTTTTCAATTCTCCTCACACTATAACGAACAACTTTATAAACACTTGATGGTGTATTATGGTTTACTAAGTAATATTTCATCATATGCGAAAGTATCCCTAGAAACATTAACGCACAATCTAATAAGTAAGGTTTTTTATCAGTACCAAAGATTTCGGTGAACCGTTGAACAATCCAATGATACATCCTTAATTGTCCCTCATTAATAAATTGTTTTAATTCAATGTCCTTTGAAACAAGAACTTCCTCAAATAGATTAAATAATTTATTTTTTTTATTTGTATTCAATTGTAATTCAATTTGTTTAATAAATAATTCAATATCAGAAGGATCTTGTCCAATTAGGATTTTGTTTCGTTCTTTTTCTAGCTCATTGTATATTTCTTTAAAAATAGCGATTAATAATTCGTTTTTAGAAGAAAAATAATTATAAAACGTTCCTTTTGATATCCCGCTGTAATCTAATATGTCTTGAATCGATGTTGCCTGAAATCCTTTATCAACAAACAATTGATGAGCCATTTTTATTACATGTTGTTTCCGATCGTTCATTTTATCACCTTTTATAATCATAATCCGTGACACTGAATTTTAATGTATTTTATACCATAAGTACAATCTATATCATATCTTATTTAGTAGGTTTTAACAAACTCTTTACATATCATTTGGATTTAATTGTTGAAATAATTGTACCAGTGGTATATGATATAGCTTGCGTAAAAAAACGGAAGTATAAATAAATGAACTCTACGTATAGAGGGGGAAATAAATATGGAACAACCAGAGAAACAAACAATCCGACCTAATTACGGAATCCTTTCGATTCTAATGATCGGTGCTTTCATTTCGTTTTTGAATAATACATTATTGAACATTGCCTTACCGTCAATAATGAAAGATTTGGATATTAATACATCAACAGTACAATGGCTAACGACAGGATTTATGTTAGTGAATGGAATAATGATTCCAACAACGGCGTTTTTAATTCAAAAATATTCAGTTCGGCGTCTATTCTTATCTGCTATGACGTTATTTTTAATCGGTACAATCGTAGCAGGCTATACTCATTTCTTCCCAATATTATTAGGAGGAAGAATGCTTCAGGCTTCAGGTTCAGCAATTATGATGCCTTTATTAATGAATGTCATGCTCGTAAGCTTCCCTATTGAAAAAAGAGGAGCAGCAATGGGGGTATTTGGTCTAATTTTAATGGCGGCACCTGCAATTGGTCCTACTTTATCAGGATGGATTATCGAGCATTATGATTGGAGAATGCTTTTCCACTTCGTAACTCCAATTGCTCTTGTTATTTTATTAGTTGGTTTCTTCTTACTTAAGGATAAGAAGGAAAAAGTGGATATTAAGCTTGATTTCATTTCACTAATTTTATCAAGCATCGGTTTTGGTGGAATTCTATATGGGTTTAGTTCAGCAGGTGATAAAGGCTGGGATAATCCACAAGTATATTTGACGATTATTATCGGGGTTATTTCGTTAATTACATTTATTTTACGACAAAGAAAGCTTGAGCTACCAATGCTTAACTTTGGAGTATTTAAATATCCGATGTTTGCATTGTCTTCATCGATTTCTATGGTCTTAAATATGGCGATGTTTTCGGGGATGCTTCTTTTACCTATTTATGTGCAAACCATTAGAGGAATTACTCCATTTGACGCAGGGTTAATGATGCTTCCAGGTGCATTAGTAATGGCTCTGATGTCTCCGATTACTGGAAGATTATTTGATAAATTTGGGGGTAAAGTGCTTGCCATTACAGGATTAACGATTACAACAATTACAACATATCTGTTTAGTACGTTATCGTTTGATACAACCTATACATTCCTTATGGTGCTACATGCGATTCGTATGTTTGGAATTTCGATGGTTATGATGCCAGTATCAACAAATGGTTTAAATCAATTACCAGCACGCTTCTATCCACATGGTACGGCGATGAATAATACGTTAAACCAAGTATCTGGTGCAATAGGAACAGCATTATTAGTAACGATTATGTCTAATCGTACTGAATCTTCCTTAGCAAATTTAACTGCTGAGGCAAAGGAAAAGATGACTGGACAACCAACACAGGAAGCACTTGCACAGATGCAACAGCAAATTGGATTTCAGGCGATGATAGATGGTATTAATTTTGCCTTCTTCATCTCAGCGTTTATCGCTGCAGTCGCACTCATATTGGCGTTCTTTATCAAACGTTCAAAACAAGCTGAGGATCCAATGGGAAAACAACCATCTGAGAAAAAGGCAGTCACAAAATTAGTTGAGAATTAAGTTATGAAACGCGTTATTCACTTTCAATAGTGATAGCGCGTTTTATTATGAAGCGTGATATTTTACATAACGCCTATATTTATGTTAAACCTGAAATAGTTGGACAAAATAAATAGAATGTTGCACCTTTGATTAGGTCAATAGTAGGGGGCTACATAATGGAACTAGGAATAAGCACGTTTGTTGAAACGACACCTGATGTTGTTACAGGTGAAGTTATCAGCCATGCCCAACGAATTCGAGAGGTTGTTGAGGAAATTGTTCTTGCTGATCAAGTTGGTTTAGATATTTTTGGGGTTGGGGAGCATCACAGAAAAGATTATGCAGCATCCTCACCAGCGGTTGTACTTGCTGCAGCAGCATCTCAAACAAAACGAATTAGATTAACGAGCGCTGTTACAGTGCTATCTTCTGCCGATCCAGTAAGGGTGTTCCAAGACTTTTCAACTTTAGATGCGATTTCAAATGGGCGAGCTGAAATTATGGCTGGAAGAGGATCGTTTATCGAATCCTTCCCACTATTCGGCTATGATTTAGAAGACTATGATGAATTGTTCGAGGAGAAGGTTGAATTACTGTTAAAAATTAGGGAATCTGAGAAGGTAAGCTGGAATGGGAACCATCGACCAGCAATTAATAACTTAGGCGTATATCCACGCCCTGTGCAAGAGCCCTTACCAGTTTGGATAGGTAGTGGTGGTAATTCAGAATCGGTTGTTAGAGCTGGACTTCTGGGGTTACCTCTCGTACTGGCAATTATTGGAGGGAGTCCGGTGCAGTTTGCACCATTAGTTGAGCTTTATAAAAAGGCAGTTGCTCATGCTGGACATGATCTATCAAAACTTGCAGTAGCCTCTCATTCTCACGGCTTCATTGCAGAAGATACTGAATTAGCTGCAGATAAGTTTTTTCCATCAACACAACAGGCAATGAATGTCCTTGGAAAAGAACGTGGGTGGGGACAGTATACAAGAGCAAGCTATGATGCAGCACGTAGCTTTGAAGGTGCACTCTATGTAGGTGATCCGAAAACGGTTGCTAATAAAATCATTCATTTACGTAAAACTGTTGGGATAACACGTTTTATGCTCCATGTTCCAGTTGGGACAATGCCGCATGACGATGTAATGCGAGCGATCGAGCTTTTAGGAAAAGAAGTTGCACCAATCGTTAGAAATGAAATTGCTAGATGGGAAGCAGAAAAATAATAAAAAAATACCTTTCTCATTTGTAAATGTTTCTAAATGATTTTATATATAATCTTTATGAGTTTTTAATACATCACTAATTAGATAGTGGTGTATTTTTTTATGACTTTTTACTTGTTAATGTTTTATTTATCGAAATTTCATATGTTAAACTAACTGATTGACTATGGATTTTAGTGGATGACTATAATATTGTCTATTGATTTAAAAGGTAGATATTTAGTACTATGTAAATTTAAGAGTCAATGAAATTAGAACAACTTTGTTTAAGACTATAGATTTAGGTGAAGATATGATAAAAAAATTTGAATCCAGGAAAAATAGTATAGGTCGTAAGTATCTTTTAAGAACAGGATTTTCGGCAATCATATTTATTGTTTATATGCTCATTAACTTTATATATATCGTTGGAGTTATTAACGAGCAAAAAAAAATCCAGAAAGAATTAGATAAACTAGATGAACATTTATCGGATTTATATATATCTGTTATCAATCAGGAAACAGGACAAAGAGGGTTTATTTTAACAAATAATCATGAGTTTTTACAGCCGTATCATGAAGGAAAGGTTGTTTTCAAAGGGCAAGAAAAGCAATTAAAGCATTATCTTGATGTATATCCGCAATTTTCTGAACATATACAAGATACGATTAAAAAGGGTGAATATTGGACTAACAATTATGGAGAACCACAAATTCAAATGAGTAAATTGGGAGAAAAACCAAGTGAAGATTCTCTTAAAAAAGGTAAAAAAGCTTTTGATACTTTTCGGGAGTCGTATCAAACAACACATCAATTTGTGGAAAGAAAGAAATTTAATCTGGAAAATGTATTTAGTAAAAAATTAATCCTTATGTTTTCGTTAACCTCCTTATTTTCTGTTCTTGTTCTTCTCTTTATTTGGTACCGTATGTTTATAGAATTTAGGTCAATTATTACTCCAATTATTTTATTAAGTCATTGTGTTAAAGATTATACACAAAATATTTTTTCGACAAAGCCTCCTTTATATAAAGCAAAGGATGAGCTTGGAGATTTAATTTCGAACATCGAAACGATGAGACTTGAGCTTGAAATGAATATGGATTATATGGAAAAAAAGGCCTATACAGATGGGTTAACAGGAGTTTTTAATCGAAGATACTTCGATAAAATACTCCATAATGAGTGGGAGCGACAAACACGATTGGCGAATAAACTATCGATTATTCTGTTTGATATTGATTATTTTAAAAAATTCAATGATAAATATGGGCATGTTGCTGGAGACGATTGTTTAAAAAAAGTAGCCGAAAAGATGCAGGAGCTATTTCAACAATCATCAGATGTTCCAGTTCGGTATGGTGGAGAAGAATTTGCAATTTTATTGCTTGAGCAGAATGAGGAGAAAGTTTTATTTAAAGCTGAACAACTCAGGAAAGAAATCGAATATTTAAATATTCCCCATGAGGATTCTGATGTGTCTAATTGGATTACAATTAGTGTTGGAGTTGCAACAGTTGTACCAAATGAGCATATTGACATCAAGTCATTTATCAATCGAGCGGACAAGGCGCTGTATAAATCTAAATTAAGTGGACGTAATCAAGTGAATTCTTCCTCGTTCTAGATTTCTTTATAATATGCTAATTATAGTAAAAGATTATTATTGATACCTTCTAGTTCTTTACATTAGAAATAAACTAGAACCGAGATGAAAATTCCTTTTACCTTACGTTTCATAACTGAACTTTCCAATTGAAATTTTTGCTTGAAAAGATTTTTCTGGTGAGCACTATAATTGGATTTATTTTTGAACAAAGGGGGAGCCATCTTGAGATGTGGGGCAAAATGTTTTTTGGTGGAAATAGAAGTAAAAGGGAATAAGGAAGTCGAATCAGTCAACGCAAGAACACCAGTAGAAGCAAGAAAAACGATTCGAAATGAATACGGAAGAGATGTTAGAATTTTATCAGTTATTGAAGCTAAAAAGAAATGAATGTGCATCAAAGACAGAGGCACTTCTAATAAGTATATAATCATTATCTTTCTATCAATTTTCCATTTTTGATTTTGGAAAATGGAATCTCTCAATACTTATAGGAAGTTTTTTTTTGCAGTTTTAAAGGAATTTTTATGTTCAACTTTCATGAATGCATCCCTAGCTACGAAAAAAATCAAACGTTTGAGACTAAGTTAGGATTTAAAAACGAGATTCGTAGCCGGTATTCTAGAAGGTATAAGGACCTATCGTTGAGGAACATTCAAGCAAAGTGTATACTTATCTAGTAAACTCATTAATTAACAGGAGGAATCAACGTGGTATTTAAACCTAAAGCTATCTTCTTAGATATGGATGGGACGATTTTAAATCATTATAATAAAGTAAGTATACATACAAAAGAAATTATTGATGATATACGTAATAAAGGGATTTATGTTTTTATTGCGACTGGTCGATCATATGATGAAATTAAAGGTGTAGTACCAGAAGGATTCGAGGTTGATGGATATATTACATCAAACGGAATGGCAGGATATATTGGAGAGGAGATTGTTTTCGAACATTCCCTTTCACGCGAATTAGTTGAAGTAGTAATTAACAAAGCTCGAGATTTTAAAATTTATTATGAGCTTTTCCCTTATGGAGAATCGCGAATTACATTAAAACAGGACAAGCCGTATGTTTTGGATGAAATACGTGATCCAAAACCAGATAGTGTCGGAATTAATGAATGGCTTTCTCGTAAGCAAGCGATTAAAGAAGAAATTGATTGGGCAGAGGAATTAGTAGGGAATAAATTCTCAAAGTTTTATTTTTTTGCAAGAACACAGGAGCATATCAAGCAATGGATTAATGAGCTTGAGCAATTAAAGAAGGAAATTGACTTTTCAATGTCAACCTCTTCACAGCACAATGTTGAATTAATGGTTGCCAATGTAAACAAAGCAACAGGTATTCAGCAGATGCTTACAAAATTTAATCTATCAGAGAAAGACATTATGGCAATTGGAGATAGCAACAATGATATTCAGATGCTACAATTTGTTGGCTTTGCTGTTGCAATGAAAAATGCGTCAGACTATATTAAAGAACTTGCTGATGAAGTAACTGATTTTACTTGTGATGAAGATGGTGTTTATCATTATCTAAAATCGCGATTATTATAGTAGTGACGATATTAATAATTAATAGCAGCTGTCTCTGAATGTGAGACAGCTTTATTGTTTCAACTAGGCTCTTTTCTAAAATGTTTTTCTTTGTAGAGGTTAATTGGAGCGTAGGTGCTATACTCCTGGTGATGAGTGGGATAGGTTAATATAGAGCAGGTGTTTTCACCGAAGAGGGGCACCACCCACCCCACGGAAAGTGAGAGGTCCGACGAGAAAGTAACCAAAACGACTACTAATTAATAAGAAAACTAATTTTACGAAAACAGTCTTTCAATATAATTTTAGTCTAAAGAAAAATATAATGAATGTTGCTTTTTGCCAGTAGAGTCAATGTAGAAATGTTCAATATCACTTTTAGTAAACGTAAGCATTCCAAGATTGTTCTTCGTTTCAATGAAACTACCATTTTGAAGCTGATGGTAGTGAAGATTGTTTCGTTCCGAATTACTGTTGCATTCATCATCGTTTCTTAATATCTTTAATTTTGAATAAGAAGCTAATAATGCTTTCAATGCAAGACCAAGACCTCCAGTAAAGGTTTCATTATGAAGAGGACTACTAGTAAATTGTAAGATTGGTTTACGTTTATTGTTTTTCTTTGAATAAAATGATGTCTCTAAGGAGTATGACATATGGGCATCTCCAACTAGAAAAATGCAAGAACTTGGATTCCATGTTTTGATTTGCTGATACAATTGTGCCATTCCGTGATGACTAAATTGCCACCATTCTAAGTCAAAAGCTGTCCGTACTGATGGGATTACCTTAGAAAGTGGTAATAGGTAGTTTGAGAGAATTGCTTCGACCATATGAACTCCATAAACTGGGGTGGCAGATACGATAACTAATGGTGAATTGGCTTTCCATCCATGATTGAGAAGTGAAGCTGAGACATGCTTCCAAGCACTCTGCTTCATTAAAACAGGCCCTTGATTTCCATAAATGCTTCCAATTTTATTATGTGCTGAATAAGAACGCTGTGTTCGGGTATCTAAAACGATCGTTAATGGAATTGTAGGAGCAATATAATGCCACTGGTCAAATGTTAATATCAGCTCTTTCCACTCTTTATATGATTCAGAACAAATAGAGTAAGTACTTGTATAGTTTTTAATCGTTTCCTTAAAAGAATGCGAAAAGGAATCTGGATTATTCCCCCAGCCTTGAAATGCCCAATAGGCAGTTAAGCCATTTGCAATCACATGGCTTCCAAGCGGCGAGCGCTCAACACGCTTTTTCCACTTCAAACTAATATTCCAATCATCTGTAAGATCATGGTCATCAAAAATCATATAAGTCGGAATATTTGCTAACAATCTACGGATTTTTGGAACAGTTCGAGAAAATTGTTGGATTATATTGAACTCATTACTTCCTATTTGATTATGATCCATCATTTCACGAACGGCTATATTGATTAACTCAGGATTCCAACTAACTACATACATAGCACAAAATTCTCCAAGACGAAGTAAATGATTTTCACTATGATTAGATGTAAAATGACATCGTTCCTTCACTATCTTTTCTCTAGTCCCTCGATAATTAAGAATTTCTTCGTCCAAATCACTCAATTTTTCATCGTAACCTATTAATCTCTTCCCAAGACGGTATAAATATGGGGCTAATAAATTAGGAACGTCATCCGCGTATATTTGATCTCCTAATAAAAATAATGAACTTGGTCGATTATTTAAATCAGAAGAGTTCTTTTTAATGATTTCATCACCTATTGCAAGGGCATCCTTTCCATCACCATGAATTTTGCGGCAGGAGCCATACAAAAGGGTTGAATTTTTCTCTTTATTAATAAAGAAAGTCGGGTAATTATATGGCTCATAGACAATTGAATTGATTTGCTCATTTTGTAATAGCTTAAAATCTTTAAGATCCAATGTCCGATTGGCGTTATCTGTAAAATATAAATTATAGCCAAGCAATTTGTTGGCGGGAAATTTATGATGATCAACTGGGACAACTTTAATTAAGTATATATACAAATTTTTTCCTATGGGAATACAATCCGTGCTTGAAGAATCACTTAGAAGCATATCAGCATGATTTTGTTGTTGAAATATTTTTGCTTGAATTTGATATTGCTTACTTAAGGCAAGCCAAATATAAACCGAGGTTGGTTCGACACGACGAACAATTGGACCAGCAATAATTGTAGGTAGGTTCATTTTTACACCTCCTAAATTTTATCCTGCATTTTATTCGTCTAAATGATATTTGTGAAAAATGAACTTTTTAACCTAAGCAATCTGCCCGCATATACTTTAAATAGAACGGAAAATGTGATTGGTGGGATTTTGATACATGAAAGAGCAGAATTGGTTAACATATTGTCCAAATAAATGGTGTTTCGCAGGTAGAAATGTTTTTATAGGCGCAGGTAATAGTATGGAAAATGTGGCTGTATATCCTTTTATCGAGCAGTATTCGATGCGGCAAGGAACTTATCCAAGACAAATGAGCATAATTTTAGCACAAAAATTTGGTGATGTTGATGGAGATGGGGTAGGAGACCGTGTCATTCTTTCCGGCAGAAAAACACCAGATAGTCCATACTTACAAGATCTTACCTTGGTTGTACAAAATGGACGCACCCAAAAGCAGTCACAAATCCCATTACAACATAATCAAGGATATAATCCAAGCTTATTTCTTGGTGATTTTACAGGTGACAGAGCTGAGAATATTTTAGTCATTTCTGACACTGGTGGAAGTGGTGGGACAATTAATGCAGAATTGTTTATGTACCGTCAAGGACAATACAAAGAGATTTTTAATGACGAACATTTCAATAATAGGTTTAAGTATGATGTAGCTTATCAAGATCAATATAAAGTAAATGTAATTAGCTATGAATTAAAGGAAAAGTATATTCTTGATCTACAGTATAAAGGAACTGAATATTTAAACGAAATATATACTAATCAAGGTAAGCTGATGAAGCCGATCAATGGATGGGTCAATCCGTTGTCAGGACTTTATCCAATTGATTTTAATCGAGATGGTATTTATGAGCTTTTAGCCTATCAAAGGATTGCAGGTCAATATAATGCAGATTCATTAGGCTTTATTCAAACGACATTAGCGTGGAATGGGCAAAGGTTAGAACCGACAAGACAGGATATTGCTATTGTTGGAGGAGAATTATAGAAATGTATGGAGGTATATACCTATTACCTAATAAATTGAACGAAGGAATAAAAAGCTAATAAACTTTTAGAGGAATAATATTATATAAAAATGCATGATATATGTTAATTAAGTTGTAAGAAAATATTCCCAGCTTTAAAACTATTGTATCATAGTTTTAAAGCTTGACAGAATGCTATAGTTATTGTAGCCTAGTATATATAAAATTGAATGAAAAAATCCTCACTACTTGTGAGGTAGAGGCGCGATATTTAACAGTCTTAAGTGGAGTTTGAGAAGCAATGAAGCTTTTGAGAAGGAAATGTCGCCGAAGTGAGTAGGATTATCTCGGGACTACTTGCTGGGCCTGCAGTGAATAACTGTAGGACTGTCTCAATAAACTCCCCAGTTTATTGAGTTGTGCTATCTCATTTGGGAATAAGAGGGATTTAGGGCAACGACAATAAAGTGCGATCTGAGTTTATCTCGGGTCGCTTTTTGTATTTTTATATGCCTATAACAAGGAGGAAAAGGAAACATGAGAAAAAAAGTATCATTATTTTTCGTATTGCTATTATCAGCAATGATTATATTATCCGGATGTGGATCAAACAATGATTCAAATGCAGGCAGCTCTGATAAAGATACATTTAAAGTAGGTCTTGAAGCAGGCTATGCACCTTTTAACTGGACACAAAATGATGATTCAAACGGTGCAGTGAAAATCGCAGGAACATCAGAATATGCTGGAGGCTATGACGTTGAAATTGCGAAAAAAATTGCCGATGGACTTGGGAAAAAACTAGAAATTGTTAAAACAGAATGGGATGGACTTGTTCCTGCATTAACATCAGGAAAAATCGATGCGATTATCGCTGGGATGTCCCCAACGGCAGAACGTAAAAAGACAATTGACTTTTCTGATAACTATTACAAATCAAATCTTGTAATGGTCGTTAAAAAAGGGAGCAAATATGAAGGAGCTACTTCAATCCAAGATTTCAATGGTGCGAAAGTAACTGCCCAATTAAATACATTCCACTACTCAGTTATTGATCAAATTGAGGGTGTTTCAAAGGAAACAGCTATGGATAACTTCCCGGCAATGCGTGTAGCACTTGAATCAGGAATTATTGATGGATATGTTTCAGAGCGTCCTGAAGCAGTAAGTGCATCTGATGCGAATGAAAACTTTGCAATGGTAGAATTCGAGGATGGCTTTGAAACTTCAGAAGATGATACAGCTATCGCAGTTGGTCTTGAAAAAGATAGTGAATTGACTGACAAGATTAACGAAATTTTAAAAGGTATTCCTGAAGACGAGCGTACAGAAATTATGGATGCTGCGATTAAAAACCAACCTGCAGCACAATAAACGTTAGGAAAAGTACTCTCTCAAAACTAAAGGGTCAGATCACTGGAACAAAATATATAGGACCTAAGTTTTACCCATACTATATATTGCTGTTTGTTACAGGGGTCAGACCCTTTTGAGACAGACAATTTTTACATTTTTAGTTTTTCGTGACAAGCGCAAGGCTTTTAAGGGATAAGCAACATAAGAATGGAAGGTATATAGCACCTTCTATTCTTATGTGTCTTATTTTCTTACGCTAATAAAAGACGCTTGCACATTTCGTATGTTAAAAGGGGGAGAAAGATGAGCTTCGAATGGATTATAAAAATTATTTCCGAAAACTGGATGATGTTCCTTAAAGGAGCAGGGATGACTCTTTTCATTGCGCTAATTGGAACAATCATTGGTGCAGCGATCGGATTATTTGCAGGGGTTATTAGAACAATACCAGTCCCTGAACGTGGATTCAAAAAAGTGATTCTGAAAATAATTAATATCATTTTATCAATATATATTGAGTTTTTCCGCGGTACACCAATGATCGTTCAGGCTATGGTAATTTATTACGGTTCTGCTATGGCATTTAATATCGATATGAATCCATTGCTTGCAGCTGTTATCGTCGTTTCGATTAATACAGGTGCATATATGGCAGAAATTGTCCGTGGTGGTGTCGTATCAATCGAAAAAGGACAATTTGAAGCAGCACAGGCAATTGGGATGAATCATTTCCAAGCAATGTGGAATGTAGTGTTACCTCAGGTTATCCGCAACATTCTACCGGCTACTGGCAACCAATTTGTCATTAATATTAAAGATACATCGGTTCTAAACGTGATTTCGGTTTCAGAGTTGTATTTCTTAACAAAATCTGTCGCTGGTAACAACTTTAGATATTTCGAATCATTCTTTGTCGCATGTTTAATCTATTTTGTTATGACATTTATTGTGACAAGAATTCTCTTATATTTAGAAAGAAGACTAGAAGGTTCAGAAAATTACACAATAATAGGATCGGAAAACCAATTAAAAACAACTCATACTAAAGGGATGTAATTTTTCAAAGGAGGCGAGGACATGGAAAAGGTGATTGAAATCCAGCATTTGAGCAAATCCTTTGGAACCCACGAGGTATTAAAGGATATTGACTTTTCAGTTAGTAAAGGAGAAGTCGTAAGTATTATCGGTTCTTCAGGGTCTGGTAAATCAACGCTTCTTCGCTGTATTAATTTATTAGAGAAGCCAAGCGGCGGCCAAATTATCTATAATGGTGAAAATATTTTAGATGATAATCATGATATTTTTATGTATCGCAGAAAGTTAGGGATGGTTTTTCAACAGTTTAATTTGTTTAACAATCATAATGTTCTTAACAATTGTATCGTTGGACAAGTCAAAGTGTTAAAACGTTCCAAAGAAGAAGCAGAGCAAGTAGCAATGAAATATTTGAAAATCGTTGGCATGGACAAATACGTCAATGCGAAGCCTAAGCAGTTATCAGGTGGACAAAAGCAGCGTGTGGCGATTGCGAGAGCTCTTTCAATGGAACCAGATGTGATGCTATTTGATGAACCAACATCAGCGCTAGACCCAGAAATGGTTGGAGAGGTTTTAAAGGTCATGAAGGAGCTAGCTCATACCGGTTTGACGATGCTTATTGTTACTCATGAAATGGAATTTGCAAAGGAAGTTTCTGACCGAATCGTCTTTATGGACAAAGGAGTCATTGCAGAGGAAGGAAAACCAGAGCAGATTTTCAATAATCCGACCCAGGAACGAACAAAGGAATTTTTAAAACGGACGTTAAAATAAACCGAACACCTTCAAGGGTACTTTGTGACTCATGGAGGTGTTTTTCTATGAAGTGAAACTTTTGAATGATATCGATGGTAATGAATAAAATATATAATTTATTGCAATTATATTATGTAAACTATTAGATTTTCCCCTTGTACAATGTGTAATGATAGGTTTTAATTAAGTTGTTTTGCATATTAAAAGTGACTCTTGAAGCAGGTTTATCAGGAAAATGACTTATCCTAATTTCTTCATCCGATTATTTTCCTATAATCTTTTTATTGTTGACAGATTTTGTTGAAAAAGAGAAACTTATTTTTGAAGTGAATAGGAATATCGTAGATTTTAAGAAATCGATACCATATCCTGTAAGGTAATATTATAGGAAGCTATTTCATTGGTTAGGGGAAATGAAAGCGCTATAAATTTATGGATTATGCTTATGTAGAGAGAAATTGATAGGACTATGCCTCATTTTACTATTCATAATAATCCATAGAATCATGATAACAGGGAGGATTATGATGACGTCTAGACTACTATTGCTCTTAATGTTTTTTCCTTTATTAACTGGATGTTTGGGGATGGCATTAGACCGAAACAAATATGAGGTCATCTATGATGGGGAAGATAAACGACAAGAAGCAAATAGCCAATCAACAAGTGAGTATACTGTTGCGATCATTCCAAAGGTTGATGGAATTCCTTATTTCAATGCTGCAGAAGAAGGGGCAATAGAGGCAGGCTCTGATATGGGGATTAATGTCCTTTATCAGGGACCAATTATGATGGATTGGAAACAACAGGTAGAATTAATTGAAGGTTTTATTGAGATGGGAGTGGATGCTATTGCGGTGTCAGCAATTGATCCGGAAAAAATTGGTCCTGCTATGGAGAAAGCAAAAGAACAGGGAATCAAAGTTTTTACGTGGGACTCTGATACGAATCCAAAGTACCGACAATTATATATTAGTATGGTTGACCCCGAGATTATTGGTAGACATGTAGTTGATATTTTAGCAGCAAAACTTGAAGAAAAAGGAAAATATGCAATCATAACTGACTCAAGTGAGGCGGCTAATTCGAATGGATGGATAAGGTGGATGAAAATTCACCAATTGGAGAATTATCCGGAAATGTCACTTGTCGAAATTATAGAAGCAGAAGATAACCCAAATAAGGCATATTCAGCAGCTAAACAACTCTTAACTAAGTATCCGGACATAAAAGGGATTATTGGTAGCACTTCTGTTGGGCCTCCTGCAGCAGCACAAGCTGTAAAAGACTTAGAGAAAGTAGGGAAGGTAAAAGTAGTAGGGCTCTCAACACCAAATCTGATGCGCAATTTTATAAAAGATGGTTCTGCTGAAATGATTACACTATGGAGTCCAAAACGTCTAGGCTATTTAACAGTAAGCGTAATGAAGGAAAGCTTAGATGGAAAATCAATAACAGATAACCAACGATTGCCAAATGTAGGTGTTGTAAAAGTTGAGGATGATACGATCATTATGGGAAAGCCAATAGATATAACAAAGGAGAATATCGACGAATATGATTTTTAAAAGATGGGAGACAAAAGGAATCATCAATCTACCATTAAAAAAGAAGCTTTTGATCACATATGTCCTCCTAACCTTTATACCAATGGCATTTTTAGGTTTAGCTATCTACTATCAAAATATAAAATCTATTGAAGAAGAAGTAGGGGAATATATTCCTAGACTACTAAAGCAAGCGAATCAAAATATTGAGAATGAGATTAGTGATTTAGAAAATCTCCCCAATTTAATTTATAATTCTAGTGATGTTCTTAAAGTATTACGCGGTAGTCCCTACCAAGAAAAATCTGCTTTACTAGAAGATAAATTTACGGTTGAAAATTTTTTGTCAAATACGTATTTAGATGGAACAAATTCAGATATTCTTGGTGCATTTCTACTATCGAATAACCGAACTTTTATTAGCACGAAGCTGAAATATGAAGGTTTTGATTTTGAAAATGTATTTCTTCCATATGGTGAGCCACATGAATTTGATGCTAACGTTAAAATTTTGCTACCTCATCAAGTTGATTTAACGTTTCAAGGAAATCCTCCATATATACTTCTTGTTAAAAATATTAAAGATTTAGATAATCGAAATAATCTTGGTACATTGATTTTAGCCGTACAAGTTAACTTTATAAAAGAAGTTCTTAAAGATGTTGACGAAGAAGAGAATGCAACGATGTGGATGATGGATCAGCAGGGGCAAATTATTTTTCACACTGATCAAGCCCAGATTGGTAAGGTTTATACAGAGATGAATCATTTTCCGTTACTAAATGGCAGCTTTCGAACGACAACTGCTACCGACAGGACATTAATTAGTGTCAATCAATCTCATAAAAATAAATGGATTGTTGTCCATAGTATCCCACTAAAATATTTAACAGAAGGAACAGATGTTGTAAGAAATGTTAGTATTATTATCTTTCTTGTGCTTGTGGCGATAACAACCGTTATTTCAATTATTCTTGCATGGACCGTTACGAAGCCTCTTCATGTATTAGCAGGGGTCATGAAAGATGTTGAAAAAGGGAATTTAGATGTGGAAATTCCAATAAAATCTAAGGATGAGGTAGGGATCCTTGCTAACAGTTTTCGATCAATGATTCATAGAATTAGAGAATTAATAAAGAAGAATTACCAAATTAAATTAAATCAAAAGGAAGCTGAGCTATATGCCCTCCAATCTCAAATAAATCCACATTTTATTTATAATACACTTGAGACAATAGGTGCATCAGTAGAAGAAGGAGAACAAGAAATTGTCGTTGAAATGGTTGCGATTCTTGGGAAAATGCTAAGGTATTCACTTAGCAATAAGGAAAATCTTGTACCGATACGCAATGAGGTGGAGCATATCCAACATTACTTAACTTTGCAAAAATATCGGTTTGAGGAAAGAATTCAATTTGAGATTGCCGATGAGCTCAAAAATAAAGATTACTATACTCCAAAATTTATTCTTCAGCCAATCGTCGAAAATTCTGTCAAATATGGTATGAAATCAAGAAAAATGCTTCAGTTATCGATTTTTATCAAAAAGGTTTTCGATCAAAGCGGGAATGAATATATCGAATTTAACATTAGAGATAACGGCCCAGGTATTGAAAAGAACGAGCTTGAGCATCTCGTCCAACGCTTACAATCAGAATCATGGATGAAACGTGATTCAGGATTTGGTATTACGAATGTCCATTCTCGAATTGTTATGATGTTCGGAAATGATTTTGGACTAACGATTGATAGTAAGAAAGAGGAAGGGACAGCTATGATCATATCCATTCCAATTATTCGTAAAGAAGATGTTGAGAGCTTTTTAACTAAATATGAAGGAGGAGGCCCGTATGACGAGGATTAAAACAATTATTGTTGATGATGAATCAAGAATACGAAGAGCGATAGAAAGACAAGTCCTTGACTGTGGTGAAGAATGGGAGGTGATCGGATCATTTTCTGACGGATTAGAAGCATTTGAAGCAATTACAAGCAATAACATCGAATTTGATCTCTTAATCACCGATGTTCGAATGCCTGAAATGGATGGGTTAGCCTTAATTAAAAAACTAAATGAAAACAAAACGTTCTGTTCAATGATTGTTAGCGGTTATGATGATTTTTCTTATTTACAAGCCGCAATGAGGGAAGGGACTGTCGATTATATTTTAAAGCCTGTAGATCGTAATCAGTTTCGTATACAGTTGGGAGAAGTAAAGGGAAAAATCATGAAGAAAAAAAAGGAAGAGCAAAAATGGCAGGATGTTTTTGAAAGGGCTTCCTTATTGACGAAAACTCAGCAAATTCAACTTCTTAGTGAAGTAACCTGGAGTGATGAAATCGGTCAGCCTCAAATTGATTGGAATGTTCATTTTCCGATTGGGGCATATCGCCTAATATATTTAGGCATCGATCAGTTTTTAACAGTCACGAAGAAAATGGATACTAACACTTGGGAAGACTGGCATCAAACGATTCAGCAAATATTTGAAAAGTTATATGATGAAGAAATAAACCAATATTTTACAAAAAACTGGTGGTGGCGTGCAGGGAAGTTTAATTATTGGATACTTTTATATTGCGAAAAGGAAAGTCATCAGCATGCAAATACGCTTTTACACGATTATTTCAATCATATTAAGAAGGACATTCAGCGATTAACGCCTATTACTGTTTCTGCAGCTATAGGCAACGAATTTCACGATTTACGTGAGCTTCTCCATATTAAAGATGAGTTAGTGATGCTAATTCAACAGCGCATTATACAAGGAGGAAATAAGATTTTTTTCTTATCCGAACAAACGAATCGAAATCAGCAAACACCAGCTGGAATTCAATCATCGATATATAAATATGTTCAGCAAATTATCACGACAATGGAAAATGAAACTGATGATGATACGATTAACCTGTTGCAATTATTTTTTCACGAATTAGAAATGGCTGATTCACCTGCTTTTATCGAGGAATCTGTTCATTTATTATCTATCAGAATTATTGATCGATGGATGGATTTTGATGGATTTTCAGATGAATCCCGACTTTTAACAGAAGCATTGCATATAACAAAATATGCTGGAAACTTTTCACAGCTAAAAGCGGGTGTAAAAGGATGGGTACTGAAGGTAAAGAAAGGGATTGCAAGATTAAAAGAAACTGATTCAGGGCCAATTCAACGAGCGAAGGAATGGATTCATCAACACCTAGGTGACCAAATTACCGTGAAAAAGATTGCTGACATTGTTTATATGAGCCCAACCTACTTTAGCAATTTATTTAAAGCGCAAACGGGTGAAACAGTCCTTGATTATGTAACAAAATGTCGGTTAAAAAAAGCAAAGGAATTACTAGAGATGTCAGACTTAAAAGTGTCGGATATCTCAAAGTTGCTTGGCTACCAGGATACGAAATATTTTAGCAAGCTATTTAAACAATGGCAGGGAAAATCTCCATCACAATACCGGTCGGACCATACTATAAATCATGTAGAATAACTTTGACAGCGCTTAAAATTAAGCGCTGTCTTTTTGTGGTGAATCAGAAAAACTAATATGTAAACCCTTTCAATTGAGTAGAAATGTCCCCCTTACCTTAGTTTTGTCTCCTACCATATGATAAAAGGATGCTATATCCTAGATTTATAGCTGAAGAACATGACAAGTGAAGAGAAGAACTTCATGAGGACCATGTATTGGAATGATTGACATTTAACAGGGTGATTTTCCTACCGTAAATTTAGAAAGCGGTTGCTTAAATGTGAAGAAGGAGTGAATTGAATGATAAGAAAAGCGTTTGTTATGAAGGTTTATCCAGATCAACATGAAGAATATGAAAAACGGCATAACGAAATTTGGCCAGAAATGGTAAAAGCACTTCACGAGCATGGAGCAAGCAATTATTCTATTTTTCTAGAAAAAGAAACAAGTAAGCTATTTGGTTATGTTGAAATCGAAAATGAAGAAAAATGGGCACAGATGGCTAAAACGGAAATTAATCAAAAATGGTGGGAGTTTATGCAGCCTGTTATGGAAACGCATCCAGACAATAGTCCTGTTACAACCTATCTAAAGGAAGTATTTCATCTTGAGTAACAAAATGAATAAGAAATGTTTATTTTTAAGGAGGGTTTGAAAATGGCTAAAAATAAAAAATTTGCTGCAAAAAATGTGACTGGTTGGAAGGCTACGATTGCTGTTGCTATGGCGAACTATATCGAGGCTGGTTCAATCATTGCTGCAGCAAGTAGTTTGACTCTTTGGCAATCATATTTAAATATCGATAGTATGGGAGTTGGCTTATTAAGCGCTTTAAGTGCAAATGCCTTTGGTGCTGCAATAGGAGCATTAATTGGTGGACCATTAACAGATAAATTTGGTCGTAAATTTATCTTTAGCTATGATTTATTAGTCTATATGATCGGGGTTGCGTTGATAGCGGGATCTGTAAACTTCCCGATGCTTTTAATCGGTACAATTATTACTGGGTTAGCAGTAGGTGCAGGTGTACCTGTCTCATGGACGTACATTGCTGAAGAATCACCTGAAGACAAACGTGCAGCACATGTTGGTACAGCTCAATTAGCTTGGTCGATTGGGCCAACATTGACCTTTGCCTTAGCTGTATTAGTTGCACCACTTGGATTATTAGGATCAAGACTGATTTTTCTTCACTTATTAGTCATTGCCTTTATTACTTGGTATATTAGACGAGGCTTAGATGAGTCTAAAATCTGGGAAGAACAACAAGAAAAAGAGAAAAAAGAAGCTGCGTCAGGTAAAATCAAACCAAATATTCTTAAAGAGTTATTTACGTTAGCGGCAAATCGCCAAGCACTGTTTCTTTTAATCGGCATTTACCTATTTTGGAATTTAACTGCAGGTGCAATGGGTTATTTCATGCCATATATTTATGAAAATGTCGGTGGTCTAAGTACTGCACAAGCAAATATATTACAAGCATTCTTATGGTTATTTACGGTTATTACAACGTATTTTGTATTTATGAAACTTGGGGACAAAATTAGTAGAAAAATGTTGTTTGGTATTGGGGCGGCAATGGGTATAATTGGATGGATTATCCTCACATTTATGCCAATGACATGGCCAACACTCATATCGTTTGTTATCCTGTGGGGAGCAGCAGCAGGTATTGGAGCACAGGCATTTTACGCGCTTTGGACAAGTGAATTATTCCCAACTCGTTACCGTGCAAGTGCTCAAGGACTTATGTACTTTATTGTCAGAACAGGAATTGCCATTTGGTCGTTTATCCTACCGATTTTGATGGATACACTAGGATTTACAGTAGCAGGTATCGTAATGATTGCCTTCCTAGTCATTCACATGATTATTGGTATCGCACTCGCGCCAAACACACAAGGTAAATCGCTAAAGCAAATTGAGTTAGAACGCTATGGAGATGGTGTAACTAAGCCATCGTATCGAAAAACAGTTTGAAAATAGGGTCTTCCTTCACTAATGAACAGTGGGGAAGACCTTTTTTATAGGGTAAATCTACATTAATGGGGCATGTAGAGGGTTAAAAGATTAGTAAAATACATACGAAACAATTAGAGGATTTAGGCTACAATTGATAATTTTATGGACATTTTATTAAGCACCCAAATCGGGTGTTTTTCTTTAAAATAGGATAATTTCTATACAATAAACTTATTTTTTCAACAATTATTCTTGTCTATTCATTGATTTAAGTTAAATGAATTTTGTCACATTACGCTTATTCAAATCGATGAAACGATATTTTTGTCTTTTTATCGTGGAAAGGGAGAGAGAATTGTCAGATAAATCACGTTGACCCATTTGTCAGACAAATGATACCATATGTTTGACAAATGAAAGTGCTTACATATATGAAGAGGAGGTGATAGCCTATGACAGGCTTTCAAGAGAAACATGAACTAAAGGAGCATATTATTGAGATTATAGTAGATTGCTTAACATCTGGAAGAAGTTTACCAACAGAGAAAGAGTTGGTAGAAAAATTAGGAGTTAGTCGTTCTGGTCTAAGAGAGCTTTTAATTGGTTTTGAAGAAAGCGGTATTTTTGTCACAACTCAAGGGAAGGGACGGGAGGTAAGACTGCCAGATGTGAGCTATTCCATAACAGGTGGGTGGAGTATTCTCTTAAGAGCTCGTCCTGAGACATTATTTGAACTATTAAATGTCCGTTATACTTTGGAAAGAGGATTTTTACCTGCTGTTATTGACTCTTTAACATTAGAAGACTTGCAAATTATGAGAGATTTGGTTGATAGGATGCTAGCAAAGGCAAAAAGTAATGAAGTTTTTACAGAAGAAGATCAGCTATTTCATCGAATGATGTATTCGAGAATAAATAATATTGTGTTAGACCAGCTTTTAAAAGCTTTCTGGGATTTATTTGAACAAATGAACCATCTACAAAGATCTAATAATTTGCTTAAAGCAGCTGAACTTCATCAACAACTGTATCAAGCTATCTTTACCAAAAATAATGAAGAAGCTGAGAAATTACTAGAATTACAATTTGAAGATGTTAGTCGGAGAATGAAAATCTTGTTAAATAAAGAGATTGAAGATCAGTCGTTGAAAAAAATATAGTTATGATGTTAAAAAGTAGTTTTCATTAATCGCTAGGTTTTTAAAAATAAGGAGGGATTGACAGATGAAAAATGCAAAAGAAATAAAGGAAATTTCCACAAGAATTAAAAGAGACGTGATTCAACTGACAGCAGCAAACACAGGACATCCTGGTGGAGCAATTGGTGCAGCTGATATCATAGCCGAACTTTATTTTAATCGGATGCGTCATAATCCAATGAATCCTGATTGGGAGGATCGTGATCGATTTGTTCTTAGTAATGGGCATATCTGTGCAGCGTTGTATTCTGCTATGGCTAGAAGTGGATATTTTGATTTAGAAGAACTACATAGCTTTAGAAAAATAAATTCTAGATTACAAGGTCATCCGTCGAGAAAGGATTTACCGGGTTTAGAAACTTCTTCAGGACCATTAGGCCAAGGTCTTTCAATAGCAAATGGCATGGCGCTTGCAAATCGATTAAACAATAATGATGCAAAAGTCTATTGCTTTGTAGGTGATGGAGAAATTCAAGAGGGGCAAATTTGGGAAGCTGCAATGACATCTGCGCATTATCAATTGGATCAGCTTGCACTTATTATCAGTTGGAATGATATTCAAATTGAAGGACATGTCAAAGATGTGATGAACATCGAGCCGATAACTGATAAATTTAAGTCGTTTGGCTGGAATACAGTAGAAATTGATGGCCACAATGTTGATGAAATTAAGTCAGCCTTTGATGCTTTTGAACAACATAAAGGTGCACCAACAGCAATAATTGCGAGAACTATCATTGGCAAAGGTGTATCCTACATGGAAAACGAACCAATCTGGCATGGTAAAGCCCCGTCCAAAGAAGAAGCTAGGCAAGCACTTGATGAAATTGGTGATAGCAGCTTTGGAAAAGATTTAGTGTTTTATTAAAAATTGTAAATGAAGAGGAGGAATTATAATGTCAAAGGAAATAAGCGGTCGTGATGGTTTTGGTAAAGCATTACTTGAATTGGGGCACGAAAATCCAAAAGTTGTAGCACTTGGAGCAGATTTAGCTGAGTCGGTGCGTGCGAATTTTTTTGCTGAAAAGTTTCCAGAGCGATATTTTGAAATTGGGATAGCGGAGCAGGATATGATTGGGACAGCAGCAGGCTTAGCGTTAGCTGGTTATGTGCCGTTTGCTACAACCTATGCGGTATTTGCTGCCCAACGTGCAAATGAGCAAATCCGTCTTGCTGCCTGCTATAATAACGCAAATGTCAAAATCGCCGTTAGTCATGCAGGTTTAACCTGTGGCGAAGACGGTGCTACTCATCAGGCTCTTGAAGATATTGCATCAATGCGAGTCATGCCAGGTATGACTGTCATTGTGCCTGCTGATGCAAATGAAGCCTATGAAGCGACAAAGGCAAGTGCTGAAATAGAAGGCCCCGTTTATTTACGTTTAGGAAGAACACCCGTACCAATTGTAACAAATGGGGCTGGAGACTTTTCAATAGGGAAAGCACGTAAATTACGTGATGGCAAGGATGTTACCATTATAGCTTGTGGAATAATGGTAGAGAAGGCACTTATGGCAAGTGAACAGCTAGCCAAAGAGGGAATTAACGCCGCGGTGATTAATATGCATACAATCAAACCGATAGATAAGCAAATCATACTTGAGCAAGCAGAACAAACTGGATGCATAGTTACAGCAGAGGAACATTCAATTTTAGGAGGGCTTGGTGGAGCTGTTGCAGAGGTGTTAGCTGAACATTGTCCAGTACCATTAGTAAGAATTGGAACAAAGGATACTTTTGGTGAATCAGGTCCACCACAACAATTACTAGAGAAATATGGACTTACATCACATAATATTGTAGAATCTGCGAAAAAATCTATCTTGAGAAAAAAGGTAAACGTATAATAGAGCGTTTGTCTAATGAACCAAGTTTTCGAAAGTCTTTATTGAATTTAGAAAAAAGAGTACTAGCATAATGACTATTATATCCACTTCATAATCGTACCTACTATATCATTCTACTACAAATTCTAAGCTCTACTATATTTACTCATTTTCGTTATCAAACTAAACATCGATCAACCATTTTACTTAGCTGTACTCTCCTCTAATAAGAAGAATATAGGGAATCATCTATAGAGCACTGGAACGAAAGGTCTAAAAGGGGGAATATTAGTTTATGAAAAAATTGTATACGTCCTTTCTGATTTTATTTCTATGCACAGGATTATTCGGGTGCAGCTTACTGTCATCAAATACTGGAGAAAGTAGCGAGGGTCAAGGTCAGGAGCAAGGCACAAACGATGGGGAAGGGACAACAATAAAATATTGGTATTGGGCTGACAATAGTGAGTATTCCAACGTTATGCAGGATATTATAAAAGAATTTAATAAAACTAATGGAAAAGGGATAACCGTTGTTGGCGAAGAGTACCCATGGGACGGAGGGGCGTACAGTGAAACGCTATTTACTGCTTCTATGGGTGGAGGCGGTCCAGATGTAGCTTCCTTTAAACTGACTTCGACACCACTTTTTACAGCGAATGATTTACTCGCTAATCTAGATGAATTTATAAACAATTGGGAAGATAAGGATGAAATTGACGAAAACATTTACAACATAATGAAAGAAGCCAGTAATACAGATAGCATTTATGTTATGCCATGGAATACACAAATTTTATATGTGTACTACAGACCTTCCATTTTTGAAAAAGCTGGAATTGACGTACCGGAAACTTATGAGGAATTTTTAGAAGCAATTGAAAAGACTACGATGGATACGAATGGTGATGGGAAAACTGATGTTTATGGCTTTGGCATGAGAGGGGCTAAAGGAGGGCAAGAGCCTTGGGGAAGCTTTATTTACGGCCGTGGTGGAAGCTTCGATAATCTTGATAGTGAAGCTTCGATTAAAGGGATGAAGGATTTCATTAATTTATATGAAAAGGGCTACGTCCCACCAACTGCTACGACTGATGGTTTTAATGAAATTATTTCTAATTTTAAATCAGGTAGAACAGCGATGACTATTCATCATACCGGTTCATCATCCGGAATGGTTGAAGCATTAGGCGAAGATGTATCTGCATTCCCGTTTCCATTAGGTGATGGTCAATGGACGTCAATGGGAGATACAGAAAATGTTATCTTCCAATCTAGTAAGAACAAGGAAGCAGCATTTGAATGGGTTTCCTATTTAGCAACTGGAAAGGGACAGGAGATGTGGACAAAAGCAACAGGGAATGTACCCGTCAGTAAGTCTGTCCAATCGATGGATTATTTTCAAGAAAACAAGTTTATGAAGGCTTCAATTGATAGTCAGTCCTATGCTGGAATCTTACCAATTTTAGATTCAACAACTGAATGGATAAATACGACATGGCCGAATACGATTTCTTCTGCCTTAATGGGAGAAAAATCAGCTGAAGAAACGATGAAAATTTTAAAGGAAGAATTATATAAATAATTGAAAGGTTACGATACTCAGGTCGAATAAAAATGGGACTTAAAATGATAGCGCATACATTTTTGTTCAACCCTCATGATTGCAATTTTGAATCATTCTATTAGCTATCATGAGGGTTTTGAAAGGGGTGTTTAGTATTAAACTACAATCAAATACCAATCAGATAACAGAAATAAAAACTAACCGAAGAAAATTAAACCTTTGGCCATATTTACTCGTTTCACCAGCATTATTGATTGTGACCTTTGTTGTCTTTATTCCGATTTTAGAGGCTCTAGTTATGAGCTTGCGAAGCCATGACTTAAGAAGACCTAATGAAATTGAGTTTATTGGATTTGGTAATTTTATAGAGGCATTTCACGATCCGCAATTTTGGCAGGCTTTTCAAAATACGTTAATTTGGGTTGTCGCAGGAGTTGGACTGCAATTTTTCTTTGGTTTTGTTTTAGCGTTGTTATTAAACCAAAAGTTTAAAGGTCGTGGAGTCGTTCGTGCCGTAAGTTTAATTCCGTGGGCAACTCCTGGTGTGTTAATTGGACTCATGTGGAAGTGGATTTATGATGGAAACTATGGGGTATTAAATGACGTTTTAATGAAGCTTAATCTTATTGATCAAAACGTTGCATTTCTCTCACAAACTTCGTCAGCATTTACATCAGTCATTGTTACGATTATTTGGCAGGGGATCCCGTTTTTTGCCATTATGGTATTAGCGGGACTACAAGGTGTTTCACAGGAAATGTATGAAGCAGCAGACATTGATGGTGCTAGTAAGCTTCAAAAGCTCTTCTGGATTACCATCCCTTCGTTAAAAAATGTCATCATGGTTACTATTTTATTAAGAATTATTTGGGTTTCCAACTCAGTCGATATTATTTACAGTATGACAGGTGGAGGACCATCCTACTCTACACAAACACTTAGCGTTTATATTTTTAATAAAGCAACAGTGTTAGATCTTGGTTATGCTTCTGCAATGGCTTTAATTTTAATGCTATTATTAGCGATTGTTGCAATTCCGTATTTGAAAAATACCTTTAAGGAGGGTTAAGTGTTGACGAAAAAGAATACAACCTGGAAGAAACTAATGACATTTTATATTCCAATCTTAATGATTCTGCTATTTTTACTTTTCCCTTTTTATTGGACATTTGTAACATCACTTAAGCCAGAGCTTGAATTGTACGGAACTACGGTGACATATTGGCCTTATGATTTAACGTTTTTATCGTATCAAAAGTTATTTAATGAATTTAACTTTTTAAAACCTATGTTTAATAGCTTTTTCGTCGCATCAGTAACTACCTTTGTTACATTGTTTGTATCAACATTAGCAGCCTATTCGTTTACAAGATTCACTTTTAAGGGAAAGAAGTTTTTAATGGTGTTATTTTTAACCAATAATATGTTTCCAACAGTGTTATTGTTAATTCCGTTATATTCAATTATGCGGAATGCAAATTTGTTATACAACCCATTATCACTTGTTATTGCCTATGCTACTTTTACAATCCCTTTTTCTGTATGGATGTTAACTGGATATTTAAAGGATTTGCCTTCATCCCTAGAAGAAGCAGCAATGATTGATGGTGCAAACAGGGCAACAGCATTTATTAAAATCATTCTCCCTGTTTTATCTCCATCAATTATCGCTACAGGAATCTATATCTTCATCCAATCGTGGAATGAATACACTTTTGCCGTTTTGTTTACAAATGAAGCAAGCCGGACTATTCCAGTAACATTAAAAAATTTAGTCGGACAATTAGGTGTTCAATGGGATTTGCTAACTGCAGGTGGAATTATCACAATTATCCCTGTTTGCATTTTGTTCTTCTTTGCTCAAAGGAGATTAATTGAAGGGATGACCGCTGGTTCTGTAAAAGGTTAAACAAAAAAAGAAAGCATAGGAGGAGTCAAAAAGTGAATATCCAAGCATTTGAATATGGCGGTGAAGGAATGAATCGAGTTTACGAAAATGAAAAGTGGCTCGTTGGGATAAAAAATTGGAAACGAGCAAATGACATTTCAGGTATAGATTGTTTAGAAAGGCATAATGAAACAGACGAACTATTCATTTTAATAGCTGGAAAATGTGATTTAGTTTATGCTAATGAGACATCAAAGGGATTGCATTTTGAAGTAGTTAGGATGGAGCCATTTAAAGTATATAACATACCAGCTACACTTTGGCATAATACGATAACAGAAAAGGATACTAAGCTAGTTTTAATAGAAGATTCATCAACTAGTTTGGAAAATACGGATATCTTCAAACTATCTAATCAGCAAATTGAACAAATAAAAGAATGTGTAAATATTTTAATTTGAAATTATAAGAACAAGTGAACATGAAATCAATTTATCAAATGGTACAATGATTTCAGCACTTGTTCTTTTATATCCATTTTTACTCTTCATCTTCCTTCAATTTAGACGCATCTCCTAATGTTTTCAAAGAACTTTTAAACGCCCGCGCTCTTGAAACGAGATCATGATCCATCTGTATCTTACTAGTACGTGTATCCCATATGCTATAGTCTAAAGAATTTTGCCGGTTTTCATCTTTATCAGTCTTCATCGAATCACCCCAATAGAAGATTATATGTTTAAGCTTCCTACGAGTATAAAAACTTATACATATAACTAAGAAAATAGACGCGAAATGATGGGAATTGTAAAATATATGTCTGTTTTTGCGCTTGCCCAGGAAATGAAAGAAATAATGGGCAATGAAATTTTTGTATTATATTTTCCCTGCCAAGTTTGCAGTTATCGAGCAGTTTCTATCGTTAAAATGTAAAAAAAACAATAAATGATGTCAAAAAAATATTATTAAACAGCTTCAGGAGTATGAAATAATGTAAGCGTTATCAATTTGTAGGGGAAGGAGGAATTCATGAAAGAAATATCTTGTAAGTAAGTTTGTCCTATTCGATTTTACAAAAGGGAAGGGATGATCGTTGTTGGTGAGTAAAAGGGAGAGATTAAAAAAGATAGTAGGGTTATTTTGTGTTACGAGTATGATCATTAGTTCAGCCGTCTTTATTGATAGTAACAAAAATACAACGAAGGCGGAGGTTGTGACAAAGGAGCTTATGATTGACGGTAACAATGTTGACAAATATGACAGATTTAAAGGCTTTGGAACAGTTACCGCTAATAATACGTCTCGTTTATTACTAGATTACAAAGAGGAACATCCTGATAAATATTGGGAAATAATGAATCAATTATTTAATAAAGATACTGGTGCAGGGCTTGCCCATGTAAAGGTTGAGCTTGGTGCAGATATAAATTCATCCTCTGGTACTGAGCCTGCGACAATGAGATATGCAGATGAACCGGCTAATGTCCTTAGAGGTGCAGGGTTTCAATTTGCCGCAGATGCAAAATCAATTAATCCTGACATTACGACGGAAATATTGCGTTGGGGAGAACCTCGCTGGACATGGAGTGGTGCAGCAAACACCGATTATGAAAATCGCTATCAATGGTACAAGCAGACAATCGATGCTGTTTATAAAGAGTATGGCTTTAAGCTTGACTATATTGGCATTTCGCAAAATGAACGGGCACAAAACAATAATGGTCGAATCGAAGTGGAATGGCTTAAATATTTTACATCTAAAATCAAGCAAGAGCCTAATTATGAATCAGACTATAAGAAAATCAAACTAGTTGCCGCAGATGGCTATCGTGATACAGCCTCAATTAGCAGAATACTTCTTAATCATCCTGATTTAATCGATGAAATTGATGTCATTAGCTCACATTATGGAATTACTGGTTCAAACGAATTAACGCAATTGCAAAACAAATTGATAGCAGAAGGAAAACAACCGAAAGAAGTGTGGGTTTCAGAAGGAATTTCGCCTATGATTAATGCACGTTATCGAGAAAATATGGAACCGAATTACAAAGGTCTTGGCGGGAAAGCAGGGATTGTAGATGTGACATCACGGATTATTTCTGTTTATACGTGGACAGGTGCTGGTAGTAACCCACTTAAAGCTGTTTCATTTGATTTTCAGCCTTCGGTTGCTGCGTTCTATGAGGGGTCTTCCTATAATCCGAAGCATTTAATTAGTGCATATGATCCATGGTCAGGCTTTTATGAAGCTGACGGTGGCTTGCAAGGGGTTCGTCATGTCATGAACTTTGTTGGATATGATGATCCTTCAACTCCTGAAAATGAACGTTGGATGTATGTGAAGGATGCTACATACAGTGATGGCAGCTTCTTCGATGGTGGTGTCGATGTTGATACAAGTACTCATAATTATTTAACATTAAAGGATCCAAAAACCGATGATTATACAACTATTTTTGCCAATAATACGAAGGAGACTCGTAAATATAAAATAAAGGCGAAAAATTTGCGCGGGAAAGAAAATTCCCCTGTCTTTGTTTGGGAAACACGCGGTCCTGACGAAGGGGAAAATTACGATGCTAATTGGTTTAAACAAATTAAAAAAATAACTCCAAAAGCTGGAGAATATGAAGTAGAAGTGAAACCATATTCAATCGTCACAATTTCAACATTGGATAAGAAAGCTGAAATAGAAGGCTTTGAATATGAATCAAATCCAGTTGATGTTTCAAAAGACACAATCCTTCCTTTACCATATACGGATGATTTTGAATACAAAGGCTATCCTGTTGATGAAAAAGGACGAAATTACATTGAACGTCGTGGGGGAACACCACGGTATACAACAGATCAAAACGCAGCCTTTGAGGTTGTCAAAAAGGCAACAAAGCCGAAAACGAGTGGCAGTGCAGAACGGATTGATTTAAAAATTCCTGATGCGAAAAAACATGGAAATATGCTTCAACAAAAAATAACGCCGGATATCATTGGTGCGGATTGGGCTGTATGGGGTGGAGTAGATGGCACAGCATCTAACAGTAATCCGAATACGACAATTGGTGATCATCGTTGGGTCAATTATAAAGCATCATATGACTTTTTACTCGATACGCATACACCTGAAGTTGAGGGCAGAAGCAACTATGCCTTAATCGGGGTTAGACAAGTGAAAGCGGGTGGATCGGATTCTTATGCACCGTACAATGGACGAGTCTATTCGGACGGAAGATACGAAATTCTTAAGCTTGGCAATGTTGTCAAAAGTGGAATGATTAAGGACTTCGATAATAAAAAATGGCATAATTTAGCCCTTGAAGCAAAGGAAAATATCTTTACACTTTATCTAGACGGAAAGAAAATCGATTCATATACAGATGAATCTTCCACGGTTATGGCTGGAAGAGTAGCTATTGGATCTGGTTATTATGAAACCCTTTTCGATAACTTTCGGGTTGACCCATTAAAAGGGTATACGTATCAATCAGAAAAAATAGATAGTGCTCAAGGGAAAGTATATGAGTCTGAGAATGAGGCTCAAAACAATAACGATGCACTAAACCCAATAAGCTATGTAGGAAAATGGGACTATTCACAAGCAGGTTATGCACACTTTAACCGAACTCAAATGACGGCAAAAACCGATATTCCTGTTTGGAATGGAGTAACCGTTGGCTTTAAAGATGCTACTTCGAAGCAAGGGACATTAAATAAAGTGCTCTATACTGGAAACTGGTTGTCAAACAGTTCGAATACATGGGGAACAGATGGGGCTTCATTTGAAATTACCTTTAAAGGTACAGAAATTCGTTTATATGGAATTACAAATCCATCAAACGGAACAGCCGATGTATACTTAGATGGAAAGCTGGTAGGTGAGGCGAATTATCTTAACAACAGTGAGATCCATCAGCAAGTATGGTCTGCTGAAAATCTTGACGATAAGGAACACACCCTTAAAGTTGTTGCAAAGGACAAATATACGAGTTTTACGAAGGCTGAAATCGAGACAAATGACCCTATATTGGCCGTCACAAAGCTTGGACCTAATAATATTGTCAAAATATCTGACGAATCCTTAATCGAAAATAAAGAAAATACAGTTTATGCTTTTAGAAAAAATACAGCATGGGGTTCAAATACGACAAATGCATGGGCAAATTTTGATGATGACCCGTATATTTTCATTAACTTTACAGGCACAGGAATTGATTACCTTGCAGGAACTGGTGAAAAATCTCTTTATAATTTTGAGCTTGATGGGGTAGATGTTGGAAACTTTGCCGTTGATCCAAACACTGGTATTCGATATTCTATACGTGGGCTTGAAGAAAAGCCACATACACTAAAGGTGTCTTTGAAGGACAATGAACGAAAAGATACGTATATGGATTATCGAGGTGTCAATATTTACAGCACACCGAAACAAAAGGAACCGAACAGCAGTATGATTTTCAACTTTACAGGCTCAGGGTTCAATTTATTTGGCGCGACACCTGATGCACTAATCGACGTCTACATTGATGAACAGCTTGTTGAAGAGAACGTAAGGATTTTTGCAAAAGGTGACAGACAAACATCATACAACATCCGTGGTTTAAAAGACTCTGAACATACAGCAAAAATCGTCATAAAAGGTGGCACTTATGTTTTAGACGGAATTGATATAATTAAAGGGAAAAATAAAGTTGAAGTACCAAAAGAAAACCTGCAGAAGCTATATGATGAACATAAAAACAAGAACCATAAAAACTACACGAAGGAAAGCTGGAAACCGTTCCATTCTGCCCTGCAAAATGCAAAATCTGTATTGAAAAATCCGCAATCGACATTGGAAAAGGTCGTTGCAGCAGAGAAAGCTTTGATAGAGGCTGTAAAGGGGTTAGAGGAAAAATAAATT
>JAPSLL010000104.1 GCA_031180805.1 Bacillus sp. (in: firmicutes) | reverse complement strand
TTTAAAGGTTGTTATCTTTATTTGCTTGCTTTTAAACATCGCTTGAATGTCATGAACACAGTTTTTCAGCTTAGTGAAATCTTGATCAATCGTATGTAACGTGTATGTTTGGCGTTGGTCGAATTGTTGGAGTCTTTCAATCGTGTTGTCCTTATGCTTCATCGCTTGCCTTATTTTATAGATGAATTCGTCATCACGTATTGTTGGGACTGACATAATATCTGATATTTGACGGAGAGCATGGTTTACTTCATCTGTTAAATCCTTTGTTAGGTTTTCGACCTTTCTTAGTCCATGCTCTAACTCATTATCTAAAAAGCTTTGGCGGATGAAGCCGGATTGTGAGGATTCTACCGTAGATAATGAATAGTTCATCACCTTTAACTTAGCCTTGTATCTTCTAATTGTATCACCTAAAAACGTTAGAAAAGGCAGGTGGAATTCTTGGTAGAAGCTACGAATCGCCTGTCCACCACTTCCTTTGAATGATTCATCTAGTGAAGTAAATGCTTTTATTGATTTCTCAATATGCTGCAATTGTCTTTCATATGTATCTAAGCTACTAAGTAACCTCTCAATCCCTTGATGAAAAGCCTGTGCATCTAATATCTTGTCTTTAATTAGAGTCTACTCCTTTCTATAACGAAAATCTAGGAAGCTAGAATTCTTATTATGTAGATATAGAAAAATTTAACAAATACATCTTATCTAATTTTCCCAGCCATTTCATCGTTATTTTCTCTCATTTTTGATTGTTAGGAGTAGACTTTAGACCTAAAAAATTAGGACAGTTCTCTCGCCTCCAATAAGGAAGCAGAAGAATCGTCCCTATACTTTCTGCTTATAAAACCTCATAATCTCAACAGCCGCTCGTTTGTACCCGCCTTTTTCTTGCAAAAGAGTCCCAAATTCCTCACTTCTTTGTTTATATTCTTCATTGTTTAGTAGCTTCAATAAAGATTGCTTCAATGTATCTGAATTGCATTCCTTTAAATGAATACCACACCCTAACCGTTCCACCTGCTGTGCGATCATTTCCTGCTCCTGTTGCTGAGGATAAAGAATTAGGGGGACTTTAAAATACAAACCTTCCTGGGCACTGTTCATCCCTCCATGTGTGACAAAGATGTCCACCTTTTGTAGCAGGTCAATTTGGTTCACAAAATCATAAAGAATAAAGTTTTCTGGTACAAAAGAAAAATCCGTTTCCTTCTTTTTATTTCCTAAAGATAAGATAAATGTTGCCTCGATATCTTTAAATGCATGAAAACAATCTTCATAAAATTTCTTATTATCACCAAAGATACTCCCTAACGAAATATACACGACGGGCTTTTCGCTAATAGGTAATGTAACTTTTTCTCCTTCTCCTCGATCAGAAATTGAAGGGCCAACAAAACAATACGTTTCATCAAACACATCTCCGTTTGGTGTAAATTCCGCAGCAGTATAGACAATATTTAATTTTTCTTTGCTAGCTAATGCATCTAAAAGCGGAGGCTTCTTTATGTTGTACTTTTTGCATAAGCGATGCTGAATCGATAATGCCTTCACTAAATGCTTTAAATCCCCTCTTGCAAATTGAAGGATTAAATTGAAAAACTCTTTTGGCATATTTAAGAAGGATTCGTGAAACGGAAAGGTTGTTGTGGAACAAATGGTTGGAATCTGTTTGATTTGACCTACGTATTTCCCCCATGTTGCTAATGAATCATGAATAATATAGTCTGGTTTTTCTCTGTCTACCTCGTTTAATAAAAACTCCAACATGGTTGCGGTGCTTTCGATACAAACCCGAAAAACGATCGGAAAGTATTTCAGCTGTTCTTCTGTATAATTGGTATCCTCTAAACGCTCGATGCTATAAGGCATATAAGTAGCACCTGTTTCTTCAATTTTTTCCTTTAAATCAGGAAACGAGTAGTATAATACTTCCTCCCCTTGATCAATCAACTCTTTCACTAAAGCGAGCGTCGGATTTGTATGACCATGTGCGGGAATATTAAAAAATATAGCTTTACCCAAGGGATTATCTCCTTTTTTCTAGTATTCATTTAAACTTCAAATTTATTTTATAAAAACGCTTCTCGCATACGCTGTAAGTCTCTCTTAGGGGGCAATCCGAATTTTCGGCTATATTCCCGACTGAAATGTGATGGACTTTCATACCCTACCTGGAACGCTGCTTCGGCTGCTTCTACATTTTCCGTTAACAGGAGTCGGCGTGCTTCCTGAAGGCGTAGCTGTTTCTGATACTGGATTGGGCTCATTCCTGTTATTTCCTTAAAATAACTATGCAAGGATGAAGAGCTCATTCTCGCTTCCTTTGCCAATTCCTCCACCTTCAAGGGCTTCGCGAACTCACGATTCAACAGTTCAATTACCTTAGCAATTCGCTGTGCTTGACTACCAACGAGTGCAAAATGCTTCAATGTATCATTTTGGTCATTTTGCAAAACTCGGTAAATGATTTCCCGAATAATAGAGGTTGAAAGCACAGGAATATCGTCCGGAGTCTCTAGCAGTCGAATGAGCCGTAAAATCGCATCGAGAAGCGAGTCACTGATCGGATTGATGACAAGGCCACGTCCTGAAGAGCGGTTTGGCACCTCTTGATTGAACGATTGAATAACCTCGAGTATTTGCTTCATATCAAGCTGTAAATGCACACTTAAATATGGTTCTTCGGCTGTTGCCTTTACGACCTGCCCTGCAATAGGCAAATGAACAGAAGCTGTCAAATAACTAGCAGAATCATATCTATAGCTTTCTTCCCCAAGCACGACGACCTTTGTACCTTGTGCGACCACACATAGAGATGGTTCGTAAACGGTATGAATCGGTTCAGAAACCTCGGATGTTCGTATTAAGCGCAAGCCTGGGATCGCTGTTTCATGTGTCCCATCCGTTTTTACAAATCTCTCCATTAACTCAACTAGATCCTTGTTCCGCCCCATGGAATACCCCTCCATCTTTTCCTGTAACTGTATTCTCTTACATTTGATTTTATTCTATAGTCTTTTGGAGGATTAGGCAATGATTGTGGATCATCCGGCTACCACCCTAACTTCGTATCACTTCATAATAAAGTTGTCATCATCCATTTCAATTGGAGGTTAACAAATTGCTAAAAATTTTGTTATCGGTTCTACTGTTTAACCTCTTGGCATTACAATCTTGCCAAGATGCCAACCTCCACTTAAACGTGAAAGGAGATAGAGAAATGAATAAAGAACAAGCTCATTCACATCCATATGTCGGCATGTGGGTAACCTCAGATGGCTATATTCGCCACGAGCTGCTGCCAAATGGTCGATACGACGAAGCTCGCGGAAATCGCAAAAGCGCTTATCAAGGAAGCTATACTGTCAAAGGGAATCATATCGAATATGTCGATGATACTGGCTTTACAGCTGACGGTGATTTTGTCGATGGAGTGCTGTACCACGCAGGTATGGTGCTATATCGTGAAGAACAAAGTGAAGGGAGCAAGAAATAATGTCTGCACTTAATGGAAAAGTAGTGATAATTACAGGAGCTAGTAGTGGAATTGGTGAAACGACAGCACGTCTACTCGCAAGTCAAGGTGCTCATACTGTTATTGGCGCACGACGTTTAGATAGATTAGAGGCCTTAGCATCTGACATTCGTGCATATGGAGGCTCTGTCGTTGTTCAAAAGCTCGACGTGACGAATTTAGACCAGATGCAAGCAATCATCGAGGTAGCTATGAGTCATTTTGGACGTGTAGACGCAATTGTAAACAATGCTGGCGTCATGCCACTCTCTCCGTTAGAAGCCTTAAAAATTGAGGAATGGAACCGCATGATTGATGTCAATATTCGCGGCGTTCTCCATGGCATTGCTGCAGGTCTTCCTGTCATGAAGGAACAAGGCTTCGGGCATTTTATCAATCTAGCATCGATCGGTGCCTACGAGGTTACCCCAACAGCAGCCGTGTACTGTGCAACGAAATATGCTGTGAAGGCAATAACAGATGGTTTAAGACAAGAGGTTGCGGGGCAAGGCATCCGAGTGACCCTCGTATCACCAGGTGTAACAGAATCAGAGCTAGCCGAAAGCATTTCAGATACCGAAGCGAGGGAATTCATGAAAGAATACCGTCGTATCGCCCTACCAGCTTCTGCCATTGCCCGGGCAATTGCTTATGCAATCGAACAGCCGACGAATGTTGATGTGAATGAAATGGTGATTAGACCTGTAGTGTAGTGAAGTTTTTAAAAGAAACCATGACAAAAAAATCGCAAGCTGGATTTTCTACCATATCCTGTTTGCGATTTTTTTACTTTTTAAACGATTTAACATTTATTCCGTAAATGCCGTGAATATTGTTTAAGTGGCCTTCACTTTTGCTCATCAGTTCTTTATTTCCGTAAGAGTTACATCCCACAATAAAACATTTGTATTCGGATTTTCGTCTTCATTGATTATCTTCACTGTAAGCTCTTTTGCACCTTGTATGTCCGTTTCATAATAATTCTCATTACCTCTTTCTGGCCCATTAACTGCATAGCCACATACATAAAAATCATGAAGAGAGAAAACTAAAAAACTTAATCTATTTAATTAAGGATAAAGCAAAAGATAAAGAACATATAAAAAGATATATTGGCTATATATTGGCTATATAGAACGTATTACAAAGAATGATATTCCCATTACATTATTAAATAAGATTAAGAAATAATTTGCATTTATACATTTAAGAAAATAATCCCTTCTTAAAAGAAAACAAATGAAAGATTAAGGATTTAGTCTTTT
>JAPSLL010000046.1 GCA_031180805.1 Bacillus sp. (in: firmicutes) | reverse complement strand
GATAGCGGATTTAGAATTTGTTCTTCATAATCTAGAGAAAATAAATAACGGAGCAATTCGAAGTAAATTTGAAGGAAAGCTAGACTTAAACAATATCGGCATGATGGGGCATTCGTTTGGAGGAGCAACAGCTTTCAATGCTGTAGCGACAAATGAACGAATAAAAGCAGGGATCAATATGGATGGTACGCTGTATAATATGGATAGTATACCTAGTTCAACAAAACCATTTATGTTTATTCAGCCTGAAGAATTTATCGTTCAAAAGGAAGAAATTGAAAAGAATAAAGTGACAAATACAAGTAATATGACAGAGGAAGAATGGAATGAATTAATGAATTATAAGCGAAAAGAATTTGAAACAATTAATCGATCTCTCGCTTCACGAGGGGTAATGATGTCTATTAAGGGAACGAAGCATTATAATTTTACAGACTTCCAGCTTTTTTCTAATCTATTAAACTTAATTGGCTATACAGGCTCAATCGATGGAAAACGAGGTACTGAAATTGTAAACAAATATGTAGTCGATTTCTTTTCTAACCATTTGCAAGGGATAGATGGTGGTTTGAAAAGTGAGCAAAATGCTAACTATCCGGAGGTTCGCTTCCATTCTATAGAGGAATGATTTTTTGAAACCTTAATAACTAAAATAAACAGGAAAGAGTATGACAAGTATCATCACTAAGAATATAATGGATTTATATGTAAAAAATTGAAAGGTGGATGGGTATGGTTTATGTTGCTTTGCTTCGGGGGATTAATGTTGGTGGAAAAAATAAAATTGACATGAAGCTGCTTAAACAAACGTTTGAACAAGCCGGAATGAAAGATGTTGTAACATACATCAATACAGGTAATATTATTTTTTCAAATAAAGACCTATCAAAAACGGAACTATCTGTCATTTTGGAAGAGGCGATCGAGCGTGATTTCGGATTGCAAATTAAAGTAGTAGTTCGCAGTATCGATGATGTCGGAGGAATAATTAACACTATTCCTGATACATGGAAAAATGACAAAGACATGTCAAGTGATGTCATGTTTTTATGGGATGAAATTGATGATGAATCCGTCCTTGAGAATCTTGTCATTAAACCGAATATTGACACGGTCAAATATGTCCCAGGTGCAATCCTATGGTCAGTTGACAAGCAGAATGTAACCAAAAGCGGAAAGTCAAAAATCATTGGTACAAAGATATACAAACAAGTTACGGTAAGAAATGTCAATACTGCTCGTAAAATTTATGAACTGATGCAAGCTCAAAACAGTTAGTCTACTGATGATTATTTCATTATCACATCATTGTATCTACATAAAGCTTTGTAAAAAAAGAGGTGAGCTCAAAAACAAAGGTTACGACCCCTCAAACACTATATATAGACTAATGAAGGTTAGATTACTATATACTGGTGTTTGTTGGAGGGGTCAGACCCTTAAGAACTTACTTTTCTTATCAAATAGCATTATCAAAAGGCGGCAAAGCGAAAGGCCCGACTCATAATTGTTGGCACGACAGATGCATGATTTTCATCCTGTGCCACATAGATGCTTTTATGTAATCTTTCTATGTTATGATCATTTAAGTTTAAAACGATTTGTTTCGCATCTTCCACCATAAACATTTCCTCGCTGCCAACTGACACAAATAGTTTACGATCAACGTTTATTTTCATTTCACAGAATTTCTCTGCATACTTTCGGATTTCGTAATCATTCCACCATGTTGAAGGGCTAGAGGCCAAATAAACTTGAAAAAGATCTGGTCGTGTAAATAGCGTCCAAAGTACGAATAAGCCACCTAGTGAATGGCCAAACAATGCTTGTTTTTCACTATTGATGTGATAGGTTTTCGAAATGACTGGCAGTAATTCACTTTCTAAAAAGGTAAGAAACTTTTCTGCTCCACCATGTTTTCCTAAATTTAAGTTCTTTTCCTTTATACGGTCAGGATAAACATATTGTGATGCAGGGGGGGTAAAGTCATAAAAACGCGTTTTTACCCTTTCCTCAAGATGCTTGTGTCCAATACCAATGACGATTGCAGGAGAAATTGCTGTTTTTTGTGTGTTTCGTGATTGTAGCTTAACAATGTCACGTCCGAACTGAAAATAATCATTCCCATCCAACAGGTAATAAACCGGAAATCCCTTTTCAGGGGGCTCCTCATCTGGAAGATAAACCTTTATCTCATATGTGTAGTCCATGATTTGGGAGTAGATTTCCCATGCTTCTGTTTGAGCTAACTGAACGTTAGTTTTCAAAGAAATATCACCTCTTATTTTCGCAAAGACTATCCTCCTATAGATAGCCGTAAATTTTAGGCCGTTGCCTTAGCTAATAAATATAAAAAGTACGGTATGCCGACAATTGAAATAACAATTCCTACCGGGAGTTCTGATGGTTCAAATAATGTTTTGGCAAAAAAGTCTGAGACAATGAGTAAGAACATCCCGATTATCGCACTTGCTGGGACAATGAAGCGATGATCAATTCCGACTAATCCTCTCGCAATATGTGGGGCGATTAAACCGATAAATCCGATTCCACCTGAAACAGAGACACATGCACTTACAATGCCAATGCTGCATAGTAAGAGGATCGACCTTTCTTTATTTACCGAAATCCCTAAGCTTCTTACACTTGTTTCTTCTAATTGAAAGTAATTGAGTAAATAGCTTTTTCTGATAATGATTGATCCTAATAGGATAATCCAAGGGAGAATGGCAATGATAAAGGTCCAATTCGCATGATAGATGCTTCCAGATATCCAAACAGCAGCCATTTCGTAATCCTTTTCATTCATTTTTAATGATAGATAAAGAGTAACTGCACTAAAGCCGCTGCTAATTGCTATTCCTGTAAGAATGAGCCTTTGCATATCTAGAACGCCTCGACGCATTGCGAAAAGAAAGATGATTAGTGCAGCAAGAGAACCGCCAACAAAGCCGAAAAGAGGCATCATCAAGATCGATGTCCAATTGTTTTCACTCATGTTTGTATAAGCGAATTGAAAGAAAAACATAAACAAAACAATTGAAGCGCTAGCACCTGCATTAATGCCTAATATTCCAGGATCGGCCAAGCCATTTCGTGTAATTCCTTGAATGACAGTTCCGGCAATTCCTAAGCCTATTCCAACTATTGCAGCAATGATAATTCGCGGTAAGCGAAATTCAAAAATTACTAATTGGTGATGTTCATTTGTATCAATGTGAAGGATTGTTTTGATAACGTCGGCAACAGACATATCAAAAGCACCATTTGTTAAATGAAAATAAAAGGCGATAAAGGTAAATCCTAAAAAAACGAGCATTGTAATGATAAACCTACCAAGCGTTTGCTTACCCATGGCGTCCTCCTCCTTTTGTCTTTATTAAATAAAGAAAGAAGGGAATGCCAATCATCGCAGTTACAACACCGACCGGAGTTTCAAAAGGATAATTAATGAATCGGCTAAATACGTCACAAAACGCTAGGAAAACTGCGCCAATCACAGCTGAGCATGGGATGATTAAGCGATAATCAACGCCAACAATAAGGCGGGTAATATGAGGGATCACAAGTCCGACAAAGGCAATTTTCCCAACTAATGCAACAGCTGTCCCGGTCAGACAAATGACAGAGAAAATGCTAATTGCTTTCACCCATTTTGTTCGCAAGCCTAACCCGACAGCAACATCTTCTCCTAATGAAGCAATCGTAACTGATTTTGCTATAACTAAAGCGAGAAGAAGACCGACTATCCCAAAAGGAATTGACACGAGCAATAAATCTGGATTTACTGTTTGAAGCTTTGCATTATACCAAACAGTAATCGTTTGAGAAACTTGGAAATACATAGCGATCGCTTGAGCAATGCTGCTTAAAAAGGTCCCAATTACCGTTCCAATAATGGCGAGGCGGACAGGTGAGAGCCCGTTTTTTACAAGGGAGCCAAAGCCGAAAACTAAGCCTGCACCTATTGCAGAGCCTACCATTGATAATAAAATCATCTGCATATTTGAAAGCCCGGGGATAAAGACGGTTGCCAAAGTAATAACAAAGGCAGAGCCGTCATTTACTCCCATAATTGAAGGAGAGGCAAGGTAATTTCGCGTCATGCCTTGCATAACTGCACCGGAAACCGCTAAAAATGCCCCTACTAATAAAGCGGCGATTACACGAGGTAATCGGGCTGTTGTAATGATATTATGATCGACATTATTTCCATTGAATTGTGTCAGCGCCTCCCAAATAGTGAAAGGAGAAATCTCCTTTGCACCATATGAGATAGAAACGATAATCGCTAAAACAATGAATAATGGAGAAATGACGAGAATCATCGTTGCGAGCCAATTGTTTTTCGTCATGACCATTCTTCACACCTTCGTCATTCCTTTGAGAGGCTTTCAATGGCAGCATCTAAAAATTTAACTTTTGACCAAGCAGTTCCGCCTTGTGCTAACGGATCAACGACATTTACGAAAACATGGTCATTTTTAGCTGCCTCAATACTTTGGAAAATTGGATTTTCCATTAATTCATCAAGTGCAGTTGGATTTTCACTGTTTTCACTTGTTTCAAATTGTAAAAAGATATAATCTGGATTGACCTCTGCTAAAGCCTCTAATGAAATCTCTGACTGTGCCTTTGTGTTGCTAATAACCTCTGGAATTTGTACACCTAAATCTTCATATAGTACTGGATTTAAATAAACATTTGCAGGATATACGTTCATAATTCCTTGACGTACGCGAATAATAAGGATTTGCTTATCCTTTATTGAGCCTTCTATTTTTGCCTTTGCCTCAGCTGCCTTTTTCTCATAATCAGCAATGATGCTATCAGCCTTAGATTCCTTTCCAGAAAGCTGTCCTAATAGCTTTAAATTGTCCTTCCAATTTGATGAAATATGAGAGTAAGGGATCATCGTTTGAATTTTATTTAATTGAGTTACAACTTCCTCCTGAAACTTTGATGAACCGAGAATGACGTCTGGTTTTAATGCAAGGATTGCCTCGTTATTTGGAGCGAATTTATCTCCGATTAACTCTGCACCTTCTAACTCATTTGCTAGATATGTAGGAATTTCGTTGGCAATCGCTAGTACACCGACTGGTTTTACCCCTAAAATTGCTGCATCCTCCATTGATTCAAGACTAGCAGCGACAATATTATTGACCTCCGCTGGTAGCGTATAATTTTCTCCTAAGTAGGAAATCGTCTGTTCAGTAGCTTGACCTTCTTTCGTTTCCTTTTCTGTTGTTACATCCTCCTTTGCTGTCGTAGAAGTTGTCTCCTTGTTATCACTACATGCTGATAAGCTAATTGCTAGTAATGCTGTTCCACCTAAAAGCCAATATTTTTTACCTTTCATTTTTATCCTCCATCGTATAAAGATTTTATTTTTTTGATTGTTTAGTTCCAACTAGTTGGTAACGAAATATAAGAAGTAATTTTCTAAGTGATATCGATAATCATTATCAATGATAACCTATTGGAAAAACTTACACAATATGAAATTGTGAAATGCTTAATAAAGAAATTATTTAGAGTAGCAGTTTGATAGGAAATAAGGCTGATGTTTAATGAAACCTTTTTTCTCTATTTGCGTATTAATTACTAGTACTAATAGGAGGGATCTCCATGTTCACAGAAATAAATGAAAGGCTAGTTGAAATTCGAGGGGATTTACGGAAAAAAGAGAAGTATGAGCTCCAACTAGCAGATTATTATAAGGAAGCAGAAATACTTGATGAACGATTATCAGAGCTTAGGATCCAATTTGAAGCAGAGCAGGTAGATGTTGAGAAGCTAGAAGGCTTTAGTTTAACGAACTTATTTGCAACATTATCTGGGAGGAAGCATGATAAATTATCAAAGGAAAAACAGGATTTGATCGCTGCCCAGCATAAGCTTGAAGAGGCGGCAAAATCGAAAATGGAAATTGAAGAAGCAATACAAAAGCTCAAGCAGAAGCTATTCCATTTAAAAAATACGGAATACGAGTATCAACAGTTACTGCTGCAAAAAGAAACTCTTATTAAAGAGAGTTCATCGTCTTATGCGAATGATGTGTTCGAATTAAGTGAAAAGGAAGGTAATTTAAAAGCATACATAGCAGAGCTTAAAGAAGCAAAAATCGCTGGAGAGCGGGTTAAGCACTCTCTTGACCAAGCAATTACATCGCTGGAAAACGCAGAAAATTGGGGAGCTTTGGATATGTTCGGCGGGGGGACAATATCAGGTTTTGTAAAGCATCAGCATATCGATCAAGCTGAAAAGGATTTACATGAAGCTCAAACAAGAATGCGCCAATTCCAAAAGGAACTATTAGATGTCAAAGAAGCTGTTCAAGTGGAAGTGAATATATCAGAGATGCTAAAGTTTGCTGATTTCTTCTTTGATGGATTTATCACTGATTATATGGTTCAAGGGAAGATTACTAAATCACTAAAACAAACAAGAGAGCATTATGAAAAAGTAAATCAAATTTTAATAAAGTTATCGAACCAAATTGACCAAAAGGAAGGAGAATTAAAGAAAATTCAATTAGAAAAGAACGAGATGATTATCAGTTTATAAGATAATATACATCTCGAACAGAATGACGTAATTTCTCGCCGTTACGATAAAGTGTTTTTAGTGAAATAGCCTATCTACAAATGGGTGTTTTTGTCATCTACTATATAGATCATAATGGAGTGGAGTTGAATATGATGACAAGAAAACTTGAAAAATTTGTTGATATGCTTCCTAAAATGTCGGTAGCTACTCCTCTTAATAAGGATAATCATACAGCATATTATGAAGTGACTATGGAGGAGTTTACACAAAAGCTGCATAGAGATTTGGAAGAGACTAAGCTATGGGGGTATAATCGACAGTTCCCAGGTCCGCTGTTTGATGTTAAACAAGGGGAGCCAGTTGATGTGAAATGGATAAATCAGCTTCCAGATAACCATTTCCTCCCGGTTGATCATTCTATTTTTCATGACGGGCACGATGCGGAAGTTCGAACGGTGACACATTTACATGGCATGGAGACGGAGCCGGATAGTGACGGCTATCCAGAAGCTTGGTTTACAAAGGATTTTCAACATGTAGGTCCGTTTTTCAAAAGGGAGATTTACCATTATCCAAATCATCAGCGTGGAGCTACGTTATGGTACCATGATCATGCTATGGGGATGACTAGGCTTAACGTGTATGCAGGTCTTGTTGGGATGTATATTTTACGTGATAAAAGGGAGGAAAGCTTGAAGCTTCCAAAAGGGGAGTATGAAATCCCTCTCATTCTATTAGATCGTTCCTTTCATGATGATGGGTCTTTGCTCTATCCTGAACAGCCTGATAATGCCTCGGAAAATTTGCCAAATCCATCGATTGTTCCGTTTTTTCAAGGAGATACGCTTTTAGTAAATGGGAAGGTATGGCCTTATCTTGAGGTTGAACCACGGTTATACCGATTCCGCCTATTAAATGCATCGAATGGTCGTTCCTATCAATTATACCTTGATTCAGGCCAATCCTTTTTTCAAATCGGAACAGATGGAGGGTTATTACGCAAGCCAGTGAAGCTTGATAGGCTCGTACTAGAGCCAGCGGAACGAGTTGATTTACTAATTGATTTTTCAAATTATGCTGGTGAAGAGATTATTTTGAAGAATGATTTAGGTCCAAATCCAGATCCAGAGGATGAAACATTTGATGTCATGAAATTTAGAGTTAGTCTACCTCTTTCAGAAGAGGGTGTTAGCAACATTCCAAAGCGTTTATCTTACATCCCTTCACTTAAGGGAAATCGAATTACTGCACATCGGAATTTAAAGCTAACTGGTACAACGGATGAATATGGTCGTCCACTTCCATTGCTTAACGGGAAAAAATGGGCGGATCCAGTTACAGAGAAGCCAGGTTTAGGCACGACAGAAATATGGTCATTTATTAATATCATGGGCTTTACTCATCCGATACATCTCCATTTAATTCAATTTCAAATTTTAGATCGGAGACCATTTGATTTGGCGCATTATAATGAAACCGGAGTAATCAAATATACAGGACCAGCGCGACCTCCGGAACTTAATGAACGGGGATATAAGGATACAGTTGCTGCACATTCTGGTGAAGTAACTCGTGTTATTGTCCATTTTGATCCTTATTCAGGTCAATATGTGTGGCATTGCCACGTTCTTGAGCATGAGGATTATGATATGATGCGGCCATATCTTATAATCGATTAATTGTTGCCGCTAGCAAACATAAAAAGAAAAGCTCTTATGAAGCTTAAACACTTCATAAGAGCTTTTTTATCAAGCTTCTTATTGCCAGTTTGTATGGAAAATACCTTCACGGTCAATTCTCTCATAAGTATGAGCGCCGAAGTAATCGCGTTGAGCCTGAAGCAGACTAGCATTTGAGCGACCATTGCGATAGCTGTCATAGTAAGTAAGTGAAGAGCTAAAGCATGGGAACGAGATGCCAGAAAGAACTCCATCACTAACAACCTTACGTAATCCGCTTTGGTATTCCTTAACCTTTTCAGCAAAGAATGGAGCAAGAAGCAAATTCGTTAAATTATCTTGCTTACTGAATGATTGGCTAATAACATTCAAAAAGTCTGCACGAATGATACAGCCACCACGGAAGATAAGAGCGATATCCTTTAATGGTAAATTCCAGTTATATAGGTCAGAGCTCATTTTATATTGGGCAAAGCCTTGAGTGTAGGCGCAAACTTTTCCCATATATAATGCTTGGCGAATATATTCAATCCATTGCTCCTTATCAAGCTCCTGCAGCTCTGCATCTGGACCTGATAAAACGTCTTCTGCTTGAACACGTTCTTCTTTTAAAGAAGAAATATAGCGAGCGAATAACGATTCTGTAATGATGGAAGAAGGAATACCATTATCAATCGCCTGCATGCTTGTCCATTTTCCTGTTCCTTTTTGACCAGTTTTATCAAGGATGACATCAATTAATGGAAGGCCAGTTAATTCATCCTTTTTTCTTAAAATTTCAGCTGTAATTTCGATTAAATAGCTCTTAAGCTCACCTTTATTCCATGTTTCAAAAATTTCAGCAATTTCATCAACCTGTAAATGTAGTCTGTTTCGTAAAAATGTGTATGCTTCAGCAATTAATTGCATATCAGCATATTCAATTCCGTTATGTACCATTTTTACAAAATGACCAGCACCCTTTGGACCGATATAAACACAGCAAGGATCTCCATCAACTTGTGCAGCGATTTTTGTTAGAATAGGTGCTACTTTATCGTAAACGTCTTTATCTCCGCCAGGCATAATGGAAGGTCCAGTTAATGCACCGACCTCACCACCAGAAATTCCGATGCCTAAATAGCCGATTCCTTTAGCTTTTAATTCATCATAGCGACGCTCGGTATCTTTATAGTGGGAGTTACCGCCATCCATAATGACATCCCCTTCCTCAAGGAACGGAACGACAGAGCTAATAACAGAATCAATTGCTTTTCCGGCAGTAACCATGACAAAGATTTTACGTGGAACCTCTAAAGATTGAACAAAATCTTGAACTTCATAATATGGATGAAGTGATTGTGCCTCACTTTTTTCCATGAGTTTGTCTGTTAAATCTCTCGTGTAATTATAGACTGCAACCTTTTCACCATGATTCGCCATATTTAGTGCGATATTACTTCCCATAACTCCTAGACCGATAACACCAATCGTATTAACCATTTTATGACTCCCTTTCTCTCAGATGAATAGGCAGTAAACCCTCACATAAAAAGCGGGGATTACTGCCTTACCTATAAGTAGTATGGACTTATACAAATAAACTTAGTAATAAAGTAAATCCTAATCCTGCTACAGCAATGATTGTTTCTAGTAATGTCCATGTGGCAAATGTTTCTTTCATGCTTAATCCGAAGTATTCCTTAAACATCCAGAATCCCGCGTCATTTACATGTGATGCAATGACACTACCAGCTCCTGTTGCAAGAACAACTAAAGCAAGATTCACGTCAGATTGACCTAACATTGGAATAACAAGTCCTGCAGTTGTTAATGCTGCAACGGTTGCTGAACCTAATGAAATACGAAGGATTGCAGCGATTAACCATGCAAGCAAGATTGGTGATAAATTTGTTGTGCTAAATAGATCTGCAACATAGTCACCAACACCGCCATCAATTAACACTTGTTTGAAGGCACCGCCACCACCGATAATTAATAGCATCATTCCAATATGTGTAATTGCGGTTGTACAAGATTCCATTACTGTTTTGATTGGAATTTTTCTTGCTAAGCCCATTGTATAAACAGCAACTAATAATGAGATTAGCATAGATGTTGAAGCATCTCCAATAAAACGTATTGCAGCAAGTAAACTATTATCCTCAAAGCCCATTGTTTTTTGAAGTAAATTAATAATCGTTGCAATTGACATTAAGATAACCGGAAGCATTGCTGTAAATACACTAATACCAAATCCAGGTGTTTCTTCTAATTTAAATGTTTTTTGTTCACCTAAAGATGCAATACTACCTGTTTTTGTGAAAGAGTTTGGGACGAGCTTTTTCGCAATTTTTGTAAAAACTGGACCTGCTAAAATTACAGTAGGAACTGCGACAATAAAGCCGTAAAGTAATACCTCACCAAGGTTTGCTCCATATTCACCAGCAATTACGGTTGGACCAGGGTGTGGTGGTAAAAATCCGTGTGTGACTGACAATGCTGCTGCCATCGGAATTCCGAGGAACAAGACTGAAACCTTTAATTCTTTCGAGATTGCAAAAACAATTGGAATTAATAATACTAGTCCTACTTCAAAGAATAAGGCAACACCAATAATGAATGAGGCTACAACGACAGCCCATTGAATATTTTTTTCACCGAATTTATTAACAAGGGTCATCGCAATTCGTTGTGCACCACCAGCGTCAGCGATTAATCTTCCGAGCATCGCACCAAGTCCGAAGATTAATGCTAAATGTCCGAGTGTTCCGCCTAATCCAGCTTCAATCGTTTTAACGATTTGATCAAGTGGCATTCCAAGTGCTAAAGCAACACCGAAGGAAACAATGATTAATGAAATAAACGTGTTTAGTTTCAATCCCATAATTAAAATGAGTAATGCTACGATTCCGATAGCTACGATAACTAATGGCATGATAAATCCTCCTAATGTCTATTCTAGTTGAGTAAACTTCTTTGATAATTCGCAATACGCGTATAATCTTCTGTTAATACTCTTGATAAATTAATGAAAATTGGCATCAATTCTCGGTATTCCTTTGCAGCTTCCTCTTGTGGAGAGTGTTTGTAAGTGCTGCCAATCATTTCTGAAACGATTTCAAAATTGTCAATCTTTCCAGTTGCATAAAGTCCTAAAATACAAGCACCAAGGCAGGAGCTTTCAAAGCTTTCAGGTACGACAACTTCAGATTCAAAAATATCGGCCATCATTTGGCGCCATACCTCTGATCTTGCAAAGCCTCCTGTTGCTTGAATCCGTGTTACAGGACCGTCCATACATTCTGTTAAGGCAAGAAACACAGTGTATAAATTGTAAATGACACCTTCTAAGGCAGCTCGAATCATATGCTCCTTTTTATGGGACATCGTTAATCCGAAAAATGAACCGCGGACATCTGGATTCCATAAAGGGGCACGTTCACCGGCAAGGTATGGGTGAAATAGTAGCCCATCTGAGCCTGGTCTAACTCTCTCGGCAATTTTTGTTAATACCTCATACGGGTCAATGCCTAATCTTTTCGCTGTTTCCACCTCAGAGGATGCTAGCTCATCTCGTATCCAGCGAAGCACCATTCCGCCATTGTTAACAGGTCCACCGATGACCCAATGGTTTTCAGTTAAGGCGTAACAAAAAATTCGTTCTTTATCATCTGTCTGCGGCTTATCAATAATTGTCCGAATCGCTCCGCTCGTTCCAATCGTAATGGCCACTTCACCTTTTCGAATTGCATTTACGCCAAGGTTTGATAAAACACCGTCACTTGCACCAATGACAAATGGTGTTTCAGGGTCTATTCCGATTTGCTTTGCTAACTCAGGTTGACAGTCGCTAAATATCTTTGTAGTTGGTACGAGCTCAGATAATTTATCGCTTGTGATTCCCGCAATACTTAATGCTTCTTCATCCCAATCCAACGTTTTAAGATTCATCATTCCCATAGCAGAGGCAAGGGAATAATCAACAACATATTGGCCAAAGAATTTGAAGAAAATATATTCCTTAATGCCGATATACTTTTTCACCTTGTTAGCGATTTCACGACGGTCATTCTCAATCCAAGTAATTTTCGTTAAAGGTGACATTGGATGAATCGGTGTACCAGTTCGCTTATATACTTGATGACCGTGTAACTCATCCTTGATTTTATGTGCCCATGCTTCACTCCGATTATCAGCCCATGTAATACATGGTGTGAGCGGCTTATCATCCTGACCAATTGCAATCAAACTGTGCATGGCACTACTGAATGAAACAAAGCCAATCTTTTTCTCTGGATGTTTTTTCGTAATCGATGTAATCGCTTGTAAAACTGCCTGAAAAATTTCATCTGGATTTTGCTCTGCCGTCGAAATATCCGGAGTATGAAGCGGGTAACCGATATTTTCATTTGCAATGACCTTACCCTTTTCAGTAAATAAAACAGCTTTTGTACTTGTCGTACCAATATCAATACCTAACATATAGCTAGTCATTATCTTGTTCGACTCCTTTGGAATACATTTGTTGTGACATCCATAGGTCTTCAACTTTTCCTTGAACATCATCAAAGTTTTCATGTAAAGATTTAATCATAAGATCTCGATTTCTAGTTTTAATCGCTTCCAGATAGAGCTCATGATTGTTAATAATTCTTGTAAAATCCTCATACTTCTCTTTGAAGCGAGTTCGCATTGAAATGAGTATAAAGCTTTCCATAACTGGCTTTAAATTGTCCCAAATCATGAGGATGTATGAGTGGTTAACTGAGCGAATAATCGTTTCGTGAAACAGGACATCCTGATAGGAAAATTCGTCAGCATCGTGATATTTAATCGCAACTTTCATCATTTCTAATATTTTACTAAGCTCGATAACGAGCTCTGTTGTGTCAATTTTGACAAGCCGTTCAAATACAAATGTTTCAATAAGTAAGCGAACATCATAAATTTCTTCAATTTCCTTTTCAGATAGACCAATTACAACTGCACCCATTCTTTCTAAACGAATGATATTTTCAGAGGCAAGAATTTTAAGTGCATCCCGGATGGGAGACCTACTCACCGCAAAATCAGCAGCTAATTTATTTTCAGATAGAACGGTACCGCTTTCAATTAAGCCAGAAATAATTCGCATTCTTAGCTCATATGCAACACGGTCGCCAGCGGAAGCCTTTGCAAGCCATTTTGAAGGATATAGTAATTCCTTTGATTCTGACATTTATTTCACCTGCTTATTATTCAAGTATACTTGTATACAAGTATTATACCGAAAATGATTTTCGTTGCAAGCGTTTTACATAAAGTTTTTCCTGGATGTAAATGACATTTTTAGAGGGGAAGGGCTGAAATCCTTGATTTGATAGGATTTTAGACTTATAAGTTTTAGGTTAAAAGTTAGGAAGAATTAGTGAGAATAGATTGACTAAATAGTTAAAAAGGTTTAAGGTTCATATATAAACAGTTCGAAATGGAACTATCTGAAAATGGAAGATGGTGATAATGATGGAAAAGGAAACTTCAGAATTACCGCGAGCAATCGAACTTTTGCAATCTTTTTATCATGTCCAAAAAAACATTATGCGATATGTTCAAAAAGCTGCTGTCGAGAGTGGATTAACCGTCCCACAGTATACAATTTTGACGACGGTTGCCCAAAACGAGAAAATGTCACAAAAAAAGGTAGGAGAGGTAACTTTTTTTCCGAAAAGTACATTAAGTCAAGCTGTTGATGGACTCGTTCGTGCAAATTATTTAAGCCGAGCGCAGATGGAAGGGAATCGCCGTGAGATACAGTTAATGATCACAGATGAGGGTGTAGCGTTTTTAAAAACAGTTCATAATCATGAGGATGGATTGTTTAAGATTTTTCAATCTGCAATCGAAACTTTATCTGAGAAGCAGTATGAAAGTCTTCTTGAGGCACATCGTCAACTAGCTGATTTTTTGGAGCAGCAAGGTAATGAAAAGGGGGGAAACTGAAATTGTTCAAATTATTAAAGAAGTTAACAGCATATAAATGGATGATTTTAGCTGTATTAGGCTTGATCTTTTTACAATCGATGGCTGAGCTATATTTACCGACACTTATGGCCGATATCGTTGATAAAGGAGTTGTATCAGGTGATACGGCATACATTTGGAAAATCGGTGGTTTGATGCTTGGTGTTTCAGCTATTGGTGCGCTGGCATCAGTCATTGCAAGCTATTATTCGTCCCGTGTAGCAATGGGATTTGGCAGAGATATTCGAAAAAAGGTATTTTATCATGTCGAGAATTTTTCTTTACAGGAATTTGATGAGGTTGGTACAGCTTCACTTATTACGAGGACGACAAATGATATTACCCAAGTTCAGCAAGTCGTCATTATGATGCTGCGTATGGTCGTTAGTGCACCAATTATGTTAGTTGGGGGCATTATTATGGCGGTATCAAAGGATCCGAAGCTTTCTCTAATTGTACTTGTTACAATGCCTGTGTTAATTGGTGCGATACTTTTGATATTCAAGATCGGAATGCCGCTATTTCAGCTTGTACAAAAGCGACTCGATCAATTGAATCTTGTTTTTAGAGAAAATTTAACAGGGATTCGCGTAATTCGTGCTTTTAATAAAGAAACACAAGAAAAGCAACGTCTTAAGCGGGCAAATCGAGATTTAACAGATGTTTCGATAAAGGTGAATAAAGTAATGGCGTTCATGATGCCTGTGATGATGCTTGTGATGAATTTGACGGTTGTTGCAATCATTTGGTTTGGTGGAATTCGAATCGATAACGGTGCGATGCAAATTGGTGATTTGATGGCATTTATCCAATATGTGATGCAAATTATGTTTGCGCTTGTTATGGCATCGATGATGTTTGTCATGATTCCGAGAGCTGCTGTATCAGCGAAGCGAATTAATGATGTTCTTGAAATGAAGCCATCCTTCCAAGATAATGGAACATCGCACGCAAATAAGAAGCAAGGTACGCTTGAATTTGAAAACGTGTCATTCAGTTACCCGGGAGCGGAGGAGCCTGCATTATCGAACATTAGCTTTACTGCTGAGCAAGGTGAGGTAACTGCTATTATCGGTGGTACGGGTTCAGGGAAATCGACGCTAGTTAATCTAGTTCCCCGATTTTATGAGGTATCAAGTGGTGTTATTCGTGTCAATGGTGTTGATATTCGCGATGCCTCTCAAGCAGAAATCCGTTCAAAAATTGGCTTTGTTCCACAAAAAGCCGTGTTATTTACAGGGACGATTGCAGATAATATCCGGTTTGGGAAAGAGGATGCAACAGAGGATGAGATTATTCATGCAGCAAAAATTGCTCAAGCTGATGATTTTATTCAAAAAATGCCTGATGGCTATAATTCTGAAATTGAACAAGGTGGCTCGAATTTATCTGGAGGCCAAAAGCAAAGATTATCGATTGCAAGAGCACTTGTCCGTAAACCGGATATTTATATCTTTGATGATAGCTTCTCTGCGCTAGACTTTAAAACAGATGCAAAGCTTCGAGCTGCATTGAAGGATGAGATACGTGATGCGACGATGCTATTAGTTGCTCAGCGTGTAAGTACAGTTGTTGATGCAGATCGAATTATTGTTTTAGATAATGGGAAAATTGCAGGAATGGGAACACATCAAGAGCTGCTAGAAACAAATGATGTTTACCGAGAGATTGTCGAGTCCCAGCTGTCAGAGGAGGAGATTGCATGAGTAAGCATAAAAAGCCTCAAGGCGGACATCCTGGTCATGGTCCAGGTGGTGGCATGATGGTAATGGGACAAAAGCCGAAAAATTTCAAAGGGACACTTGGTCGGCTTCTAACCTATCTAAAACCTAGAAGAAACCAATTAATTGCAGTATTTATCGCGGCAATTTTAAGTACGGTCTTTACGATTGTTGGTCCGAAAATCATGGGTGACGCGATTACCTTACTGTTTGAAGGAGCCTATGCGAAGTTTCAGGGAGTTCCAGGAGCGGCAATTGATTTTCCTGAGATTGGGCGAATTTCGTTATTTTTAGCTGGATTATATGTGTTTAGCAGTTTATTTACTTATGTTCAACAATATATTATGTCTAGTGTTGCACAGAAAACAGTATATGATTTACGGGAAGATGTGAATGAAAAGCTTGAAAGATTGCCTTTGAAGTATTTTGATGGACGAACAAATGGTGAAATTCTTAGCCGAGTAACAAATGATATCGATACAATCGGTAGCACGCTTCAGCAAAGCTTAACACAATTTATAACGTCGATTGTTACGATTGTTGGGATTATCATTATGATGCTTACAATCAGTCCATTGTTAACATTAATTACTGTTATTACATTGCCAATCTCACTCTTTGTGATTGGACCAATTCTTAAACGGTCGCAAAAGCATTTTTCTGATCAGCAACGGACACTTGGTGAGCTAAATGGTCATATTGAAGAAATGTATACCGGTCATCAGGTTGTTAAAGCGTTTGGCTATGAGAAAAAAGCAGGGGCTAAGTTTGATGCCGTTAACGAAGAATTATATGAAGCGGGAAGCAAAGCACAATTTGTTTCAGGGATTATTATGCCGCTCATGTTTTTTATCGGAAATCTCAGCTATGTTGTCATTAGTGTTGTAGGTGGGATTTTAGTTACCCAACGTGCGATTACAATCGGGGATATTCAGGCATTTATTACGTATTCAAAGCAGTTTACCCAACCGCTCACGCAAACGGCAAACATTGCAAATATTGTTCAAGCAACGGTTGCAGCTGCTGAGCGTGTCTTTGAGCTTCTAGATGAAGAGGAAGAAGTGAAGGAAGTTACAACAGCAACTCTTACAAATGCAAAAGGTGAGGTTGATTTTGAGCATGTTGATTTTGGTTATGGTGATGATTTATTAATTACCGATATGAATCTTCATGTTTCACCTGGTCAAACGGTTGCAATTGTTGGGCCAACTGGTGCTGGGAAAACGACAATGATTAATCTATTGATGCGCTTCTATGAGGTGAACGGCGGAAAGATTAAAATTGATGGAATTGATACGAGGGAAATTTCTCGAAGTGAGTTAAGAAAAAGCTTCGGGATGGTTCTTCAGGATACTTGGCTCTTTAATGGAACGATTAAAGAGAATTTGGCTTATGGCAAGGAAGGGGCAACAGATGAGGAAATATTTGCGGCAGCACGAATTGCTCATGCCGACCATTTTATTAGAACATTGCCTGATGGCTATGACACTGTATTAAATGAAGAGGCATCGAATATTTCTCAAGGGCAAAAACAACTGTTAACAATTGCTAGAGCTGTTTTAGCTAACCCGCCAATTATGATTTTAGATGAAGCCACATCAAGTGTTGATACCCGAACAGAGATTTTTATTCAGCAAGCTATGAATCGTTTGTTGGAAGGGAGAACGAGCTTTGTCATCGCTCATCGTCTTTCAACAATCCGAGATGCTGACTTAATTCTCGTTATGAACCAAGGAAAGGTTATTGAACAAGGATCACATGAGGAGTTATTAGAGAAAAAGGGCTTTTATGCTGACCTATACAATAGTCAATTTTCCGAGCAACAAGTGGCAGGTTAAGAATGATTTATTAGGGACAGTCCCCACTGGGGGCTGTCTCTTTCCTATTTTATTCCATAGTAGAGGAGATGTCGTTCATTTTCTTTTGGATAAGTGGGTAAAAGTATTTTTTTGCACTGGTGGTTGTGTTTCCGCCGAAAAACCCGGTGCCTGGACATGTTTTAACCTCAAAGCTTTTGGCATTGTCTAATACTCTTTCACCAGTTTTTAAATTCCACCAATGATGGTAGGTAATGCTATCAATTGATGGGGTTAATCCAAATTTGAGACAAAGTAGTGCAGTCATGTAAACGATTGTATCCTTTTGTTCCTTTGTCATTACGTCATGTCCGATATCAAAATTACCGATATTTTCAATCATTAGTCCGGCATAGTTCGCCTTATTTCCTATTGAACCTTCTGGGGCGATATTAAATGGCCTTGAGATGGCAATGGTCCCATCTGGAAATGTCGTAAGATTTTGAGCAATCGTTTTCCAGTTCATATTTTTTCTGTGGAAATTTTCCATACTCTCGAGCATTGCGAAATGGTTATTTCCAGTAAAATCCTTGTATGATGGCTGCCATGTGTGATGGTGCTGAATGAGTGTGATTTTACGGTTAAATGTGTTGTTTTCTAGCCACGTTTTAAATTGTTCTCTTGTCATAACAATATGCTGACCATGCATGTTTAGCTTTTTAGGAATAATCCTTAATTGCTGCCCTTTTTGTAGTTGGTCTGATGAAAGTCGGTTTATCTTTTTTATTGCCTCGCTTGATAGCTGAAAGGTTGATGACAATCGTTTTAGCGTATCTCCAGAGCGAACCGTATACGTAATTGGAACAAGTAGCTTTTGTCCTTGTGAAACGGTATTTGCTTGCAATCCATTATATAATTTAAGCTCAGCTATAGAGGTATGATATTCTTTTGCGATTTTTGATAACGTATCACCAGGCTTTACCTCGTAAAGATTGCTCTGGTTTTGAGCATAAGATGAAGAAGCTACAATGAATAGAAAATAAATGAGACAAATGATAAGCAGAAAATGCTTTTTCACTGTTTTCACCCTCTCATAATCGATTTATTGGAAGTATGGGAAGTTGAAATCGTATGATTCTTAAAATATAAGATAAGAAAATAGGCTGCAGTTTAGCAGCCAAAATTGACATTACTTATTCGTGCTATGCTGTTTATTTGGTAATTTGCGATTAGCCTGCGCTTTGCTTTGACGTTTTTCGTTTTGTCTTGCCTTAGCTTGATCTTCGTGTAATTTTTCTACAAATTCATGTGTGTTTTCCATGTGAATCCTCCTTTAATAACCTCTTTGTTAATGTATCCTGAGAGTTTGAATTCATTCATTTTTACTAAAATGAGATATAGGATGGATTTAAAAGGAACTTATCCGTTTTTCACCCGTAGGAATTAGTAAGATTTATTCACATAAAGGAGACAAAAAATGATAGTTGCTATATTACAATTAATTGTCATCCAGTTAATTCTGCCAGCTTATTTTATTTATTCGTTATGGAGAGGAAAATATAAAAGTAAGCTTGATTGGATATTACAGGGGTTACTGGCGCTTTTAGTAATTAGCTGGGGATTTTTTTCATCGCCATGGAGCTGGTTTAGTTATTACTTGCGGTTTGTTTGGGTTCTTTTATTCATTGTTGTCTTAATTATTTCATGGAGAAAGGCTCGTGAGTTATCATTTTTGCTGAATTGTACAGGTAAGCAAAAGTTTTCTCTAGGAATTAGTATTTTGTTAATCGGTATCTTCGGTATGTATAATGTGTGGGTATTTAGTGGATTTTCAACAAATGAGAAAGTAATTGAACTTGACTTCCCATTGAAGGATGGGTGGTATTATGTTGGTCAAGGTGGGAATCATGTGCAATTGAATTATCATAATGCATATCCAGATCAAAAGTATGCACTAGATGTTTTGAAGCTGAATCAATTTGGGATGAGAGCAACGGGAATATACCCTGAGCAACTGTCTAAATATGAAATATATGAGGATACATTATATAGTCCTTGTACTGGTGAAATTATCGCATCAAGAAATGATTTACCGGATTTAGCTCCACCGAAGGCTGATCCGAAAAATCCGGAAGGGAATTATGTCAAAATCAATTGTGAAAATCAGAATACAACTATCCTTATTGCTCATATGAAAAAAAGAAGTGTTCTTGTGGAAGCAGGTGATGCTATAAAAACAGGTCAACCGATTGGTCAGGTCGGCAATTCGGGTAATACAACCGAACCACATTTACATATTCATGCAGAAAAGGATGGTAAGGGAGTTCCGATCCGATTTGATGGTAAATTTCTCGTCAGAAATAGTTTAGTTTGGTAGGAGTAGGATTTTAAGGAGAGCAAAATCAATGGTAATACGAAAGATAAGGACGAACTAAAGGCAAGTTAACAAAACCTGCCTTTAGCTATTTACAGCTTATTTAATTGCAATCCAAATCTCATTTATCGAATCTGGTTGATAAACGTCTTCGCTTATATAAAGCTCAAAACCTGCGATATCTGCTGGCTCATATCTATTCGAAGGGAACCATTCTGAATAAATGCTTCGCCATGTTTGAATAAAAGCATCTGGGACGGGTCCGCGTACCTCAAACACGACCCATTTTGAAGCTGGAAAATGAAACGCATTCATGCCTTCTGGTACGCTTCCTTTATGTTCAGTTGCAATCCAATAATCAAGCGTATTTTGCTCATCGTTGTAGCAGTCATTAATGCCTAATAATCCTTTTACTTGCCCATCATTTTGCTCAAGTAATTGTTTGATTACACCTTGTTGATGCATATCAGCCCAAAAATCTGTGATGCCTGGTAAACCTTCATTTGTTGTCTCGGTAGTGCAAGTACGCTTGACGCCAACCACTTGAAAGGCGTCTCTTTCAATCATTCGGTATTTCATTGGATCTGCTCCTTTCAGACTTACCTGTATTGTCAGGCGATTATAAGCTTGTAGCCTTCCAAACCCTTTTCGCGCCTCAGTGGGTGTAATCTTATGCTGCTTTCGAAAAGCCTTTGAAAAAGCCTCAGGAGTTTCATAGCCGTAGCGGTAGGCAAGATCGATAATTTTTCTGTTTGTGCTTATTAATTCTTGAGCAGCTAATGTCAAACGGCGCCGGCGTAAATATTCTCCGATTGATATATCTGTCAGAATCATAAACGTACGCTGGAAATGGAACGGCGAAATATTAGCTTCCTTTGCGATATCTTCAATTTTGATATCGTCTAATAAATGCTCCTCCATATAATCGATTGCCTTTTGTAATGATTCAACTAGTGCCATGCTTCTCAACTCCTAACAAAATTGTAGCAGCATAAATTAAATCCATCCTGTCAATTTATGCTCACCTAAGACAGCTCGAATGATTGTATAGGAAAAAACTTAAGTTTTATATACTTAGATGATAAAATAATTGTAATAATATTACAGATATAGCACAAATAAATTTGTTAGAAAAAGGAACTTTGTTCGATGGGATTCGTCTTATATTAAGAAGAATATAAATGCAAATGGAATCGAGGGACTTGAGCGTGTTGTTAAGTAAATGGACTCAATTAGGAGCAGCTTTTCTTTTATTCCTTATCTCAACTGCTGCAGCTTGGTATGAAGGTAGTCAGATTTTAGATAATCCATCGGAATGGAAATATTCAGCAATATTTTCTCGTATGATGAACGGTTCGGTGGAACAAGCAAATGATATATTACCTATTGATCATGTTGTATACGCAGCAAAGTTTCTACCGCTATTCCCGCTCCTGATGTTTTTTAGTGGTATGTACATTATCGTTTTATTAAGCTCTATACTATTCAAGCGTAATGGCATGTTCACGGTGTTTTTAGCTATTCTTGGGCTTCTTCTTCTTTGTGGGAGTACTGTAATAGCAAATTCTCCAACAGTAGGATTAAAAAGCTTCCACTATTGCTTTTTACTAATTGGTTTGGCAATGTTTAGTTATGTTGCCGCAACCAAATTTATAAAACCCCACTTTACTAAATTTAATTAAAATATGTTAAACGGAGATGAAAAATGAACAGAAAAGAACATGATACATAACAATTTTTCGTTTCACAAAGAGCTCCTCCAAATAGACAGATTTTTATAAAGATAACAATTTGGAGGGAATCATAATGGAACATATATTTCGTGCTTTTATTAAACAGGCTGATGAACCATTTGTCGGCTGGGATTTTTCATATATCACAGAATCAGACAGAATGAATAGTGAGCCATTGTCATGGTCATATGGAAGTATGGCTATTCGAGCGATTCAACAGGCATCATCTATGTTAGATATGGGAACAGGTGGTGGAGAGTTTTTAGAATCGTTAAGACCTTTTCCACCTTCCGTTTATGCAACAGAAAGCTATTTGCCTAATGTATCGATTGCAAAAGCTCGTTTAACACCATTAGGAGTAAAGGTGGTTCAGATAGAAGAGGATAATAGGCTTCCGTTTCAGACAGGACAGTTTGACCTTATTCTGAATCAACATGAATCCTTTTCAGCGAAGGAAGTAAGAAGGATTCTCAAAAACGATGGAATGTTTTTAACGCAACAGGTTGGTGGTCTTGACTGCAAAGGGATTAATGAGATGTTAGGTGTCCCGATTAACGATGAATATGCTGATTGGAGCTTAAAAACAGCTTTAAAAGAGTTAAAGACATATAATTTTGAAGTTATTAAAGCTTGTGAGGATTATCCAGCTCAACGGTTTTATGATGTTGGAGCATTGGTTTATTATTTAAAAGCGATTCCTTGGCAAGTCCCGAATTTTGATGTTGAATCTTTCCTACCTAGTTTATATAAGATTCATCAGAAAATTGAGCAAAAGGGTTATATTGATTTTACACAACATCGCTTTATGGTGTTGGCAAAAGCGAAATAGTTCGTGTTAAAGGCCTTCCTAGTTGGAAGGTCTTTTTGTTATTGCTTTTTAAAGGGTGATTTGGTGCAGAAAGTAAGCACTGCACTAGAAAAACAACCAAAACAACTGCTAATAAAAAGCAACAAAGTTTAGAAATAAGACATTCATTATGTCATGGGTTCCATTTATTTTGTATCAATGAGTATAAAGACAGAGAGACAAGGAGAATTTGAGTATATCAGTTAAAAAATAGTGAAAAATAGTATTAGAAAATAAACATTAGAAGGAGGTATGAATATTTGAAAACATTCTCGATTGAAATAAACGGGAAGACATATGAGGCCAGCTCTGAGCAATCGATCTTTGAAATTGCCAAAAATCACAGTGACTTATACATACCTGGAATTTGTTCATATCAGCCACAGGTTGGAGTTGGTGTATTGCAAACATGTGATACCTGTATGGTTGAGATAAATGGAGAGTTAAAAAGAGCTTGTGCAACAAAGGCTGAGCCAGGAATGAAGGTTAATACAAATTCACAAAAAACACAAGCTGCGCAGCATGAAGCGATGTCCCGAATTTTGAAAAATCACGAGCTTTATTGTACGGTTTGTGATAATAACAATGGGAATTGTGAAGTACATAATACTGCAGAGCATCTCGGCATAGAGCATCAAAAATATCCATTTGAACCAAAACCATATCCTGCTGACAACTCACATCCAATGTATCGTTATGAACCGGACCAATGTATTTTATGTGGAATGTGTGTGGAAGCATGTCAGGATGTTCAAGTGAGTGAAGTGTTAAGTATTGATTGGGAACGGGAACGCCCAAGGGTTATTTGGGATAATGATGTCCCGATAAACGAGTCATCATGTGTATCATGTGGCCATTGTGTAACGGTTTGCCCTTGTAATGCATTAATGGAAAAATCGATGCTTGGAAAAGCAGGCTATATGACAGGGATTCCAAAGGATATTCTTGAACCGATGATTGACCTTACGAAAGAGGTAGAGCCAGGCTACAAAGAGATATTTACGATATCAAATATTGAAGCAACGATGCGGGAGGATAGGGTTAAACGAACAAAAACAGTTTGTACCTATTGTGGAGTTGGCTGCAGCTTTGAGGTTTGGACAAAGGATCGCGATATTTTAAAAATACAGCCACAAGCTGAAGCACCAGTGAATGGAATTTCTACCTGTGTGAAGGGAAAATTCGGCTGGGACTTTGTTAATAGTGAGGACCGTTTGACGAAGCCGCTTATCCGTCAGGGGGATATGTTTGTTGAAGCAACTTGGGAGGAAGCAATTGCTCTTGTTGCTTCAAAGCTTAAAACGACAATGGATGAGCATGGTCCTGAATCATTAGGGTTTATTGCTTCGTCCAAATGTACAAATGAAGAAAATTATCTTTTCCAGAAGTTAGCCCGTTCAATATTCAAAACGAATAATGTTGACAATTGCTCACGGTATTGTCAATCACCTGCAACAACGGGCTTAATGCGGACGGTTGGCTATGGTGGTGATTCTGGAACGATGAAGGATATTGCAAGTTCTGAACTTGTCTTTGTTATTGGGGCAAACCCCGCTGAATCACACCCTGTGCTTGCAACTCGGGTGAAGCGCGCTCATAAGCTTCACGGACAAAAAATTGTTGTTGCTGATATTCGTGAGCATGAGCTGGCACAAATGGCTGATTTTAAAATCCACCCAAACCCTGGTAGTGATTTAGTTATGTTAAATGCGATAACGAAGTATATTATCGAACAGGGTTGGCAGGATCAAGAGTTTTTAGATAAACGGGTAAAAGGCTATGAGGAATATGTTTCATCATTAGATAGATTCACTCTCGAATATGCAGAGGAAAAAACAGGTGTTAGCAAGGAAGAGCTTATTCAGCTCGCAACAATGATTCATGAGGCAAAAACTGTCTGTATTCTTTGGGCAATGGGTGTTACTCAGCATATGGGTGGATCTGATACAAGTACCGCAATTTCGAATCTTTTATTAGTGACAGGAAATTATGCAAAGCCTGGTTCTGGAGCTTATCCATTGCGTGGACACAATAATGTTCAAGGGGCTTGTGACTTTGGAACAATGCCTGCATGGTTGCCAGGCTATGAGCCAGTTGAAAATGATAAGGTAAGAGCTCGTTATGAAAAAAAATGGGGGACAGAAATCCCGAAAAAGCCTGGCTTGAATAACCATCAAATTGTAGAGGCGATTATGGATGGAAAGGTAAAGGCGATGTATTTATTCGGTGAAGAAATGGGGCTAGTAGACTCAAATATTAATTATGTAGAAGATGCGTTTGAAAAGCTTGATTTCTTCGTTGTTCAGGACATCTTCCTTTCAAAAACGGCGAAGTATGCAGATGTTGTTCTTCCAGCTTCCCCAAGCCTAGAAAAAGAAGGAACGTTTACAAATACTGAACGTCGAATTCAAAGGCTTTACCAGGTATTTGAACCACTCGGTGATAGTAAGCCTGACTGGGTTATTTTTCAAGAGATTGCAAATGCACTAGGGGCAAAGTGGAATTACGCACATCCGGGTGAAATTATGGCAGAGGCAGCTAGTCTTGCTCCGATCTTTGCAGGAGTAAGCTATGAACGTCTTGAAAACTGGAATAGTCTCGTATGGCCAGTTGCTACTGATGGAACAGACACACCGCTTCTTTATGAAGATAAGTTTAACTTCCCAGATGGCTTCGCGCGTCTCTTCCCTGTTGAATGGACGGAGCCGCTTGAGGTAGGAGAAGAGTATGATTTGCATTTAAATAACGGGCGGATGCTTGAGCATTTCCATGAAGGCAATATGACGTATCGCGTCGAAGGGATTGCGAAAAAGGTTCCAGATCCTTGGCTTGAGGTGTCTCCTGAGCTAGCAGAGGAAAGAGGGATAAAGACAGGGGCATTGGTAAAATTAATATCTCCGTATGGTGAAGTGAAGATCAGAGTTTGGGTAACTGATCTTGTAAAAGGAAAACAACTTTATTTACCAATGAATACACGAAGCGATGAGTCTGCGGTGAACAAATTAACAAGTAGCTACCACGATAAGATTACTCATACACCTAACTACAAAGAGATGCACGTCAAGATGGAGGTGCTTGAGGCTGAAGGTCCTTCACCGATTGCTAAAGAAAACTATCGCTTTGGTAATCGTCAGCCGCATATTGGTGTAGAGGTTGAGAAAAAGTGGAATCGCCGAGATTTCATACAAATCCCTGAGATGATGGAAAGTGAGGGAACAGATGATGGCCAAGCCTATTCATCACATTGAAAAAAGGGTACCGACTAAAGCGGAGGAACAGGCTGAAGCAATAGGTGAAATTATCTCGTTAATTGCAAAAAATCGCGAGGCAATTACAACTAGCTTAGAAATCCTTCAAGAGTTGCATAGCACAGGTGTATTAGATGTAGTGAAGGGACTATTAAAAACGCGCGAAAAGGTCGGTGTCCTTGCTATGGGACAATTAAATCAACCGAATATGCACAACACGATCAAAAATGCAATTAACATGGTAAAGCTCGTTGGTGAAATAGACCCAGAAAAGGTAAATATATTGATGAGTGCTGTTATGAGAGGCTTAGACCAAATGGGTGAACAAGACGGTAAGGTAAGCAAATGGAAGCTCATTAAATCAATGAATGATCCGGATGTTCTTGCCTCTATCGCAACCATGACAGGCTTCCTTCAAGGCATGGGCAAGGAATTTAATACGAATCAAAAGCCGTTCCATTAACGTAGACAAAGGGGTGTTAAAGATGGTAGTGAAAAAGACGATTTCCCTAAAAGATATGAACACACCAGAGGATGCGAAAAGAGTAAGTGAAACGTTACATGATGTCTGGGGAATTCGCAATGTCGAGATTCAGCTTGATAAGGGTGAGGCAACGATTTCCTATGATGAAAAGGCAGCCTCCATCCAAGACTTTCAACAGGCAATTGTTGATAACGGCTTTGAAGTGAAAAATGAAGAAGGACCAATTAAACAATAAGAGGTGATAGTATGCCAAAGATTTGTGAGGTTTGCGGAAGAAAAGAGGAACATCAGGAGGAAGAGGTGTATGACATCTATGGTGTTTGCGATAATTGTATGAATGACAGGTATGTTGATGTTGTAGATCCGGAAGAATAATGGCTCAATAAATGGTTGCTCGATACGTTTCTAAAAGGTAATGGAAAAATAATATAGTTTTCCGTTGCCTTTTATTTTTATATTTTCGAGTAAGTCTTGTGTATTTTAGGATATAGACACAAATTTGGAGAAATATTTTAGTATTTATTATAATAACAAGCCTATAAAGCAAAGATTTACAAGGATGAGTTAGGTTCATACTCACGAATTAACCACTTAATATATTGATTTTAACCTCTGGAGGTCATCATCATATTACTTAACATATCTTTTATTTATAATAGATACAGTTTTCAACGGACAATTTTTTAGGGATTTATACTTAATTTTAAGTTTTGGTGACATGCAAATAGTTCCAGATAACTACTAGTCGTTTCTGGAAAATAAGGAAAATGCCATATTGACGAGGCTTTCATTCTTAACACTAGCTTAATATTTAAATGTTATAATGAGTCAAAATTACTCGAGATATGGAGGGCTCAGTTTTGGAACAGAAATGGGCGTACCACTTAAAAAATAGACTCATACATAAAGTAAAGAATAAATTGAAAAAGCCTGGAAAGACAAAGAAAACTGAAAGGGAAAATCTATCAGCGCCTAATCGACTTTTGGATAAAGTATTTGCAAACGTTAACTTGCAAAGCCGATTATTGTTTTTATTTATTTTTTTATTAGTCGTTTCCATTACCACTGTAGGAATTAGTTCCTATTTAAAGGCAAAGGATACGACAATTGAGACGATTGAAAATCGTATAAGTCGTGAATCAGAGGTTATGGCGTATGTTGCTAAAAACTTAAAGTTTTTATATGTAAGTGATGACTCCTATTTTATGCAGCAATTAGAGATTAGTATTCGTGATCAGCAACGCCAGTTAGAAACAGATGGAATTAAAGCACATATATTCTATTATACAGATGAAGAAATCAAACCATTTAAAGTAAGTAATAAAGCAAACATATCTTTTACAGACTCTTTTATAAAAAAGATACAAAGTGAAAATAAAGATGTCTTTCAGCAAAAAATTAATGGTGAAGACTATACAATTTCTGTTTTAAAAGTGCCGGAAATTGATGGCAAATCCCTATTGGTTGTTCCGACAGCATCTTATTTGGGACCAGTGAATGAAATGGCAAAATTTATGATCGTTGTAATGGCTGTTAGCATAATCATTTCAACTCTTCTTATAATCTTGTTTGTTCGTAGTCTAACAAAACCTCTTAATGACCTGAGAAATGTTATGACAAAGGTACGAGAGGGGAATTTAAATGAAAAAGCTTTAATTAAAACTACGATTCCAGAGTTACAATCTCTAAAAGTAAGCTTTAATATGATGATTGAACAGATGAGAAACGTTATAAATGACATAAATGAAACAACAACAGAGCTAGAAACAACCGGAGAAAAATTGAGTCATTCTTCTGAAGATGCACTGTCTTATAGCCGTCAGTTAATTGAAGCTATTAATGTCGTAAAGCACGGTGCTGAACAAACAGCAAGTAGCTCGGATAATAGTGTACAGGGCTTCCGGGCAATGAAACAAAAAATTCAATTGTTAATTTCGGGGATGGATACAGTATTTCAAAGCGCAGAAGATATGAATATATCCGCAGAGCGTGGAGAAAAGAACAATACATATTTAATTAATACAATCCACAGTTTTGAGAGAGAGTTTGAGCACATGACGTCAACTATTCAACAAGTAAAGGCGCATTCATCTTCCATAACAAATCTTGTAGGTTTAATTAAAGGTGTCGCTGATCAGACGAAGTTATTAGCGCTGAATGCAACAATCGAGGCAGCAAGAGCAGGAGAAGCGGGAAAAGGATTTGCAGTTGTTGCTAACGAGGTCCGTAAACTTGCAGAACAATCCTCGTCTGCTACTGTAGATATCTCAAAATCAATTATTGAAATGGAAGATGTAACGATTCGAGCTACAAATGAATTTGACGATATGCTTATGAAAATTAGAAGCTACTTAGAAACGGCAAACGATTCTAAAGCTTCCTTTGATGAATTAATGAATGAAATTGATACGGTTAGTAAAAAGCTTCAAGGAATGCAAGGAGAGCTTCAAAGTCTAAAACAGATTTTGCCGGACCTAGAAGAAGAAACATTAAGCTTTGCATCAATCTCACAAGAAACCCTTGCTAGTACAGAACAAATGCTTTCAACAAGTAATATTCAAATAAAGCAGATGGAAAGCACTCATCAAATTGGTTTGCAATTAAAAGGGTTATCCAATTCATTATATAGTACTTCGAAACAATTTAATGTGAGCTTAAATAATGACGAGGCTGTCTAAGAAGTCAGATAATTGACTTTGTTTCCCCTTTTCATGTCTAGTTCGAAGAGTATTATTGAAAGTAAGGTATCTAAACGACTGAAAAATGAAAATTGGACGAGGTATCAAATACTAAAGCAAGTGAAGAAAATGCACTATTTTTTTCGCTTGCTTTATATTCAGCCCTTATTGGATACTTCTTATTTATCTTTTCACTTAAGTATTCTAACTACACTAATTTTTGATAACCACGAACTTAAACTACCTTTTAAAACGTCCACACTCCTACAGTACAGCTGCAAAAGTCTTGGTTACCAGTTGTGCAAATTTAAATAACAGCATAGCCACCAATTAAAATAACAACAATAGCGAGCATTTCAAAAATAACTTTTTTCATTGCTTATCTCCTTTTTCAAATCCTGTTATTTCATTTTATAAATGGCATTAGTTAAAAGAAATTGAATAGTCTTACATTTTTCTTACAATCTTGTAAGGTTGTGGAGATAGCCTTTTTTAATCTTCTATTATATGGCATAATTTTCACAGATAAAGGAGTGGGTGAGATGCAAAGGATATTAATTATTGAGGATGATCCGAAAATTGCGGAGCATTTACAATCTTACATAAATAAATATGGATATGAGGCGAATATTGTTACTGATTTTGAACATGTGATGAAGGACTTTCAAGCATTTAATCCTGATCTCGTTCTTTTAGATATTAATTTACCAAGCTTTGATGGCTATTATTGGTGTCGGCAAATTCGTAAGGAATCAATTTGTCCTGTTATTTTCATATCAGCACGTGTCGGTGAAATGGATCAAGTAATGGCGCTTGAAAATGGCGGCGACGATTTTATTACTAAGCCCTTCCATCCCGAAATAGTTATGGCAAAGATTCGCAGTCAGCTTCGTCGTGCTTACGGGGAATATGCTGCACATGTTGAGGAGCGTGTATTAGAAACAGAAGGCTTAAAGCTATATCCCGAAAGGCTAGAGCTATCTTTTAATGCTGAAACAGTTACACTAACAAAAAAGGAATCTGATATTATCGAAAGCTTAATTGAACGATATCCACGTGTTGCGGGACGTGAGGATTTGCTTGAAAAATTATGGGACGACCAAATGTATGTTGATGAAAACACCTTGAATGTTAACATTACCCGAGTTCGAAAGAAATTTGAAGCAGTAGGGATTAAAGGGGCAGTCGAAACGGTTAGAGGGGCAGGCTATCGCTTGAATATTTCCTGGTCAAAGGCTGAGAAGCAATGAAGCTATTTTTAAAGGAGCATGCTCTACTTATTGCTATTCAAATCATTCAATTTTTTGTCATTTTATCAATCTATTTTCTTGATGGCTACCCTCGTCTATTACCAGCACTATATGCGGTATTTCTCGGTTTCTTTTTTCTTGGCGGATATTTAATTTATCACTATTATAGCCGGCGACTTTTTTACAAACGACTCAGCAATGAACTTGAATCCTTGGATCAATCTCTCCAAAAAACAGAACAAACCCCTATTTCTGAGGCGCTTGATAATCTTTTAAAGGATCAATACAAACATTATCAGGAGCAAATTAAAAGATTAGAGTCAAGACAAACTGAGCATTTGAAGTTTATGGATCAATGGGTCCACCAAATGAAAACACCCATCTCTGTCATCGAGTTAATTGCACAAAACTTAGATGAACCGGATTCATCGAATATTCGCGAGGAAACGGACAGGATGAAAACAGGGTTAAATACGATTCTTTATATGGCAAGACTGCGGACGATTGAACAGGATTTTCATATTAAACCCGTTAATCTTACAAAGCTTGTAAGTGAAGTTAATCGTGAAAATAAACGCTTCTATATAAGAAATCAGGTATATCCAAATTTTTCGCAGGAAAAGGATGGGATTACGGTAGAGACTGATGAGAAATGGTTGTTCTTTATGCTTTCACAGCTTATTAATAATGCCGTTAAGTATTCGAAAGGAAAAGGTAAGACCATTAACATTTCAATTTATGAAAAAGCTGGAGAAGCTATTTTAGAGGTAAAAGACTATGGAGTAGGCATACCTGAAACAGATAAGCGTCGTGTCTTTGACCCGTTTTATACGGGAGAAAATGGGCGGAAATTCAGAGAATCAACGGGAATGGGTCTCTACTTGACGAAAGAGGCTATAGAGCATCTTGGGCATCGTATCGAACTTGAGTCAAAGGTCGGTGAGGGGTCAACATTTAGAATTATTTTTACTTCTACACAAAACCTTACAGCCGTGTAAGGAAAGTGAAAGAAAAATCGATTTTTTACTAATCAAATAGAGGATATACTAGTCACAAGTTAAAGAAATTTGAATTGAAGGGAGAACTTGTGATGCTGAATGTAAAACAAGTAAGTAAAGTTTATGAAGGTAATATTGCCTACCGTGCGTTAACAGATATAGATTTAACAATTGATGAAGGTGAATTTGTCGGGATAATGGGGCCATCAGGAAGTGGGAAAACGACGTTACTCAATATGATCGCAACAATTGATGAGCCAACAACAGGGCAAATTTTAATTAACGGAAATAACCCACATAAATTAAAGAAAGAGGAATTAGCAAAATTTAGACGGCGTGAGCTAGGCTTTGTGTTCCAAGATTTTAATTTACTCCATACGTTAACCGTCGAGGAAAATATCGTTCTTCCGTTAACATTAGATGGGAAAAAAGTAAAGGAAATGAAGCAAAAAGCGAATGAAATTGCTGAAAAGCTTGGTATTAGCGGAATTATGAAAAAGCGTACCTACGAAATTTCAGGGGGACAAGCACAAAGAGCAGCCGTTGCAAGAGCGATGATTCATAGACCAAAGCTATTATTAGCTGATGAACCAACAGGAAATCTTGATTCAAAATCCTCAAAGGATGTTATGGAAATGCTCGAGGACATTAATAAAAAGGAACGGACAACGATGATGCTTGTAACTCATGATGCGCAAGCTGCAAGCTATTGTAACAGGGTTGTCTTTATTCGTGATGGAAAGTTCTATTCGGAAATCCATCGTGGGGATAATCGCCAAGCCTTTTTCCAAAAGATTATTGATACACTTTCTTTACTGGGAGGGGATGCACATGACCTTTCGTCAGTTCGCATTTAATAATGTTATTCGAAATAAAAGGTTGTATGCTGCATACTTTCTTAGTAGCCTTTTCACCGTTATGGTTTTCTTTACATTTTCGATTTTTGCCTTTCATCCGGGATTAAGCGGAAGTGATATGAATTCAAATGTGACACAAGGGATGAATATTTCGGCAGGAATCATCTATGTCTTTTCCTTCTTTTTCGTTCTTTATTCGATGAGCTCGTTTTTACAATCACGGAAAAGAGAATTCGGGCTATTGATGATTCAAGGGATGTCAATGAAACAAATCCGCCTTATGGTGTTTTTAGAAAATATGCTAATCGGTTTATTTGCTACAATTGGTGGAATTTTACTAGGCATTGTGTTTGCAAAAGGAATTTTGTTAGTTGCCGAAAATGTATTGATTATTGAAAGCTCGCTGCCATTTTATTTTCCAACACAAGCGATCATTATGACATTTGTTTCATTTATTGTCTTGTTTTTCATTATCTCACTATTTGTTACGTATGTTCTCCGTAGTAAAAAGCTTATTGAACTCATTAAAGCGAATAAAATTTCAAAGGGAGA
>JAPSLL010000103.1 GCA_031180805.1 Bacillus sp. (in: firmicutes) | reverse complement strand
AAGGCTTTAGATAGACTCGAATATGGTGATTATTATGCTGTTGTCATCATTCCGGAAAATTTCTCTGCACAGCTTGCTACAGTTCTTAACGATGAGCCGAAAAAGGCTGAAATCGAATACTACGTAAACGAAAAGGTAAATGCGATTTCCCCGAAAATTACCGAGAAGGGGGCTTCGGCAATTGTTGAACAAATTACAGGTGAATTTATTTCTGAAGTAAATGGGACTATTTTTTGCCTTTTTAATGAGATTGGTGTGACGCTTGAAAAGGATCAATCTGATATCGAACGATTTGAGGGATATGTCTTTCAGCTTGAAGAACGATTGCCTGAAATCAATCGGCTTGTATCAGATGCTTACGATGAATCAAAGGATGGACAGGCACTTTTGAATAAGGCTGGTCAAATGCTTCCGAAGGCAACGGAGGTTGTGGGGGGTAGCCTACATACGATTGATGAAACAACCAAATTGCTTCAAGCAGCAGAGGAAAGACTTAATCAGCTCGCCCCAAAGGTTGAAGCTGATTTAAAAAGGGCGCAGCAAATCGCACATGATATCAATGAGTTTACTTCAGGCCTGCAAGGAAAAGACATCGATATGAGCACAGGTCAGGAGTTAGCCAAGCGGCTGGATGACCGAGTGCAAGAGTCTATCGAGCGAATTGGAGCTGTTGAAGCCGCAATTAAGCAACTTCAAGAGCAAAACGGGGAGCAGCAGGAAGAGGGCGAAGCGAATAACGAGTCAAGTGACCAATTAAACCAGGCACTAAATGATTTACAGTCGTTGAAGACTGCCCTGCAATTGATTCAAACAGAAAGCAATGATATCAAAGGCTTTCTTACTGACAAACAAACAGTAATCGACCAGTTCATCACAAATCTGAATGAAAAATCAAAGCAAACCGCAACACAAATTGACGCCTTTTTAAAGGAATATCATGAAACGATAGAGCCAAGGGTATTAGCAGAGGTTAGCTCAGCAAAAAAGACAATGGCAGATGCACGAGCACTATTAGTTGAGGCGCAAAAAACGATCCCTGCTGTCGATAAGCTTATTTCCAATACGAAGGGAACATTATCAGAAGGGCAGACATTATTAGTCGATGTTTTAAATGAGTACCCATATGTAAATGCTAAGGTGAATGAATTAGCCGATCGGATTCGTGAATTTCAAAAGGATGCTGATTTACGGAGTATTATCGATCTTTTAAAAAATGATCCAGGTGCTGAAAAGGGCTTTTTTGCAGAGCCTGTCGTTCTAAATAAAAATAGTGTGTTCCCGATTGAAAACTATGGAACAGGGATGACTCCATTTTATACAGTATTATCGTTATGGGTTGGTGCATTGCTGCTCGTTTCCTTGCTAACAACAGAGGTACATCATCATGAAGACTATACTGAAACACAAATCTATTATGGCAAGCTCCTTACTTTTGTCAGTATTGGGCTAGCACAAACACTCATCGTAACGATTGGTGACATCTTTATTTTAAAGGTAAACATCGTCCATCCGCTTCAATTTGTCCTATTTGGCTTATTGATTAGCGCTGTGTTTATGACGATTGTGTACACACTTGTTTCCGTCCTTGGTAATGTTGGAAAAGCTGTTGCGATCGTATTTCTTGTCTTACAAATCGCCGGTTCAGGTGGAACATATCCAATTGCATTACTACCGAAGTTTTTTCAAACAATAAGTCCGTTTCTACCTTTTACGTATGGTGTCGATCTCATGCGTGAAGCAGTTGGCGGCATTGTTGCTGAACGGGTGATGAGGGATGTCCTATTCCTATCATTATTTGGCGTGCTCTTTCTCATCATTGGTACATTTCTAAAGAAGCTTTTAAACAAGTCAGTCAAACGAATTATGAAGAAATCAGAGGAGTCGGGGTTGTTTCATTAGTGTCGAATGCCAGCTCTATCCTTCAATAGAAAAGGATACAAAAGGGCGGTTCTCTTAAAATGGAAAAATGAGAACCGTCCCTATAAAGGTCTTCTTTCCCAGTTATTAATGACGAGCTCTTCCGTTTCTGGGTTGTAACAAATAAACTTATATTACTTAATAAGCGTTTTAATAGCGAGAGAACACGTTCAATTGAATAACCGAACTCAACTGCCAAATGTTTTTCTGTAATATAAAAAATTCACTGCAAACTTTAAAGTGAACAAATCTATTAGTTTAAGCAGCTATCATCTGTTTCCTTTCCTTTTTATGTGTTGCGAGGATCATGAACGCAATGAGAATAATCGACAAGAGACTTTGGATGTAAAGACCATTTCCAAATGTTATATTTGTATTCTCTGTTTCGCTTATTATTGTGCCTGCTATTACATCTCCGCTATATAAATATGTAAATGGATTAAGATGAGCAAATGGGTGTAGAGCAGCAATAGACTTTAACGCAAATGAGGACCCAATAATAACGACAATCGAAATAAGTAGAGTGGTAAGTCTGTTTTTTGTGAGATAACTAACAAAACAAATGAATAATACGACATTAAAAATAGACAATGATTGTGAAAGAAACATTTTTACGATGACTGTCCAAATTGGTAATGTTTTTAAATTGCCATCAAATTCAATTAATATCGGATATTGATGTGTTCCTGTACCACTAACGATACTTGCCATTACGAAACTCACAATTAATGTAATTAAGTATATAACTACGGTGAGGAATGTAGTAAATACAATTTTTTTCATTGTCGTTCCTATAAAACTGTTCGGAAGAAGTATTTCAATATTAGTTCCTTTTTTATATGAACCCAGGAAAATTTCAGTTACGAACACAGATAGAATAAGAATGATAAACATTGGAAAGGTTGAATCCATCACGCGATAAACATAATTAAAGCCAAACCTTTCATATTCATCAGTATCTGGTTCCTTATTAAGAATGCGGAGATTTTCATATAAAACTTTTTCTTTTTCCATTAGTAATAGGTATTCAGCTGGAAATAAATCTCCACCTGAGCTTTCATGAACCTCTATATGTCTATCGATTACGTTGATTGAATACGCTAAAGCTTCAGACCATTTTCCTTCGCTCGATAAATGTAGGATTTGTTTATTCCACTCTTTTTGTTCAGATATATCCTTTAATGCGAAATCAAACGATTGTCTATCTTCTTCAGTAAATTCCTTATTATTTTCTAATTCTTCCGTATAATATTCTATTAATTCATTTGATTCATTCAATCGCTCTTTTGCCATGCTTGTATAACTGAATGAATCACCGGATGTAATATTCATAGTATAAAGAGCTATAATAAGTAACAATAAAATAGATAAGGAAATAATATTGCCACGATTTTTGATTGTTTTTTTAAATATAAAACGATAGTAGCTCAATTGTTATTCCTCCGTCTGATTTTCTTGAAGTAGATGTAAAGATTGATTTTCAATTTCATATATATAATCGCAAACAGCATATAAACTATCATTTTGATGAGATGAAAATAATATACTCTTCCCGCTTTCTTTTGATTCTAAAATAAAACTTTTAAATTTTTCTACACTGTTTGTATCCAAACCAATCGTTGGCTCATCAAGAAGCCAATAATCTGCACCACTGACACCATACATTGATAGTAAAACCTTTTGTTTCATACCAAGAGAATATTTTTTGATTGGAAGTTTAATGTAATTCTTCATATCCCAAAATAAAATCATCTCTTTTATTGTTTTTTGATTATGATTCTTCCAGGTAGACTGAACAAATTTTAAATAATCCCAACCCGATAAGTTTGAGTCAAACCACTCGACTGTCTCAAAATAGAATAATGAATTCTTTTTAGCAGATAAACTAAACATTTTATTATCATCCTCAATAGAAATACTACCTATTGATTCACTTCTGAGACCACTTATTGTCCTCAATAAGGTTGTTTTCCCACTACCATTTCTAGCAGATAAACCATATACAGTTCCTTTTTCAACTTTCATATTAGATTCGTAGAGTAATGTTTCTCGTGTGACTAGATTTAATCCTTTTATTTCTATCAATTTGATCACTCTTTTCTAGTTGTTGGATGGTATTTATGTATATATTTGCCATTTTATCAAATATTAGTATAATAGATTGCGAGGGTTTGGTAAATAGAAATATTAAGCCTGAGAATATATTGAAAGGGAGGATATTATGAGAACTTCAATCAAAAATTGCCTAAAAGTATTTTTTGTTTTAAGTCTAATAATAACTGGTGGAATGGCCGTAGGTGCTGAAAGTACTTCTGCTAAGAGTGTCATTAAATCTGTAGACTACAAAAAAAATAATTTTACAGGCAGTAGGGGAAATTCGTTTAATTACGTCTATTTTACTGTACCGAGTTCTGCTTATCTAAACTCTACTAGATCGACTAAAATAGATGATGGTTTCTTACATGATACTTATAGAGAGTATTGGATATATTATAGCTCTCAATATCGTAAGTATTATCCTTAATGAAATGATTAGTAAGAAAATGCCCACGGATTTTAAAAAATATCCTATAAGTAGTCATTTTTAAGTGTCTACTCTATAGGGTGCTTTTTATTTCCTTGGGCTTTTCATTTTTAGTTATAAGTTATATTTTGGATCTGGGGATTATGTTATTAAATACGATGGAACCATAAGATTAATTGAATAATTGATGTAAGTATCTTGATGGTGGGACTAAGCAAGAAAAATACTTTATTTACTGTTATTCGTTATAACTATCGCATTGCATATTCACAAGAAGCTTTGTTAAAGGAAAAAAATCAACAGCCTTTTTAGCCTTAGTAGGGTACAGCGATGATATAACAAATCAAGAGGTTGTAAGGTCTGAAAATAACGTAAGTGGGAATAATCGTGAGATGAATTGATAACCGAAGATGGAACTTCTTTATTAAGGAACCTTATTATATTATAGAGACGGTTCTCACGCTTCCGCATTTGAAGCGCAAGAACCGTCTATTTAACCCATTAAACCCGAAACTGCTCCACCATTTCCCTTAATTGCTCTGCTAATGTAGCAAGTGATTTAGACGA
>JAPSLL010000102.1 GCA_031180805.1 Bacillus sp. (in: firmicutes) | reverse complement strand
AGATATCGAACAATTGGAGACAGTTTTTTAAAATAGGGCTTTATATGGTGAATAATCAATTTGCTTTTCTTTTAATCTTTTTATTAAAAATTTATGATCACGCTTTGGTGTTGCAATTATATAGCCTCGAATAACTAAATCTACAGTGATATATTTGGCGTTTTCCTTTAAAGCAAGCTGCCCAATTTTACCAGCGATTTTCGCCCGGGCAACATCACGAAATAGTTCAGGGACTGGCTCAACTAATTCTTCTAATAAATCTTTTTCTTCTTGCTTCCATAAATGTTTCGTTTTTTGCAAATAATACTCCTGCCAATCTAAATCAGATTTACCATCCTCTTTAGGAAGCCTTTGTAAAAATTTTCGGAACATAAAAAACCCACCGATTGCAAGCATCGAGAATAGAAAAACAATCCAAAACATAATGAACCAGAGAAACCAACCTTCTAACAAGTAAATCACCTCTCTTAACCCAACTTTTATTTATGTATTATTTCATGTGAAGAATGGTATATAAACTAAAAATTATCATTTCAACATCAATAATCTGTTTAAACAATTATCTATTCTGGACGTCCATAAGCTTGGTATTCTTTAGCAAGTAGGAGGATTGCTTTCTTAACTGCTTCTACTTTTACTCGGTCATATGAAGATGCGAGTATGTTGTTAAGCTCAGCTTGTACATGGAATAGTGAATGCTTATGATAAATATCAAGTCGGATGGTTCCGACATCTGTTGGTAAATAGACAAATTCACACGAATGTCCCATTTTTGCTCCTCCTATTAACCATTAAATATTAATGATAATTGAACAATTTAATAAGTATAGTTTTACTATACGAAGCTACAGTGTCGATCAACTATAGTTATTTTAATAATATCAAAAATTAGTTATTAGTTCACTTTATTTATTAATTAAATGAAAAGAAAAAAGTGCCTGATATTATATCAGACACAGTGATCCTTCCGATCCGTACATGGTTAAGTGTCCCGCAACAAGCGAATGTTTCGGAAGGATCACTTTAATTATACACTGTAAATTAATTTTTAAAAACAAGTAAGTATTTACAATAGATTTTAAACTAATTCGAAAGCGAAATTCAAAGGCAGCTACGATATGGCTATTCATTTAAAATTTGTTTTTAAAGTGAACATTGGAGAAATTATAGAGCAAAGTTCGGCGATGCATTATGTTAGTTGTAAAAAGGGAATGGAAAGAGGTAAAAATAAGGGGATTTACAAAGTTTCTCGAAAATAAAGAAACCGATTTCATAAAAGTGATGTAGCGCGACATTTTTTTTGGTATCATAATAAGTGAAAGAATATTCCATATAAAAGGAGAATCATAGATGAACAATTCAATAGCAGTCCAATTATATACATTACATAGTGAATGTGAAAAGGATTTTTATGGTACTTTAGAAAAAGTTTCAGAATTAGGATTTAATGGGGTTGAGCTTGCTGGATATTGGGGGAAGGGTGCTGAAGACTTAAAACTAACTCTTGATCACCTTGGATTAAAAGCTATTAGCAGCCATGTGTCATTAGAAAACTTAGAAAATAATTTAGATGCTGAATTAGCATATTTAAAGATTTTAGATTGTAAGAATATAGTATGTCCATACTTGTTTGAAAATCAAAGGGATGACTATTATGATCTTGCAAGCAGATTGAATATAATCGGTGAGAAGTGTCAGCAAGAAGGTATCGCACTTAGTTATCATAATCATGATTTTGAACTAGAAAAAAGTGAAGGGAAAACTTATTTGGATATTTTATTTGATGAAACAAATCCAGAATTCGTTAAGGCAGAATTAGATGTATTCTGGTTAACATTTGCTGGGGAAGATCCCCTACAATGGATAGAAAAATATTCAAATCGTTTGCCTTTAATTCACCTGAAAGATATGACAACTGACGAAGAAAAAACGTTTGCTGAGCTTGGAACAGGTGGAGTAGATATTAAAGCAATTGTTGAGAAGTGCAAGCTTGAAAATGTAGAATGGTTCATTATTGAACAAGATAAATGTAAACGTTCTCCTTTTGAAAGTATTGAGCAAAGTATCAAATATTTAAAAACAATTTTGTAATATTTTTCCAGTTTAACTATGTTTGAGATTATTGTTGATTTGAGCGTAAGGCATGAGACTCCTGCTTAGAAGTGTGTCAAAGGGAGACTCTGCAGGAGCCTGCTATAAGGAGGCTCCCGGAACGCCTGTTGATAGCGAATGCCTAAAGTGGAAATCAACAAAGTTTAAGTCTTTAGTTTATAATTTTGCTGTTATTTGGAGGAATATCATTTGGGAAAAATTAGATTAGGGATTATTGGGGCCGGAGCAATCGGTAATGTACATTTAACAACATTCGGAAAGCTACTCGATGAAGTTGAAATTATTGGTATTACAGATACATATTTACCTTTGGCTGAACAAAGAGCAAAAGAACATGGCATACAAAAAGTTTATCATACTGCGGAAGAGTTACTTAATGAAGCTAATATTGATGCAGTTATTATCGGTGTACCTAATAAGTGGCATGCTACACTTACGATTGCTGCTCTGAGGGCTGGAAAGCATGTCTTAGTTGAAAAGCCAATGGGTATTAATAGCGATGCTGCTAAAGAAATTGTTAGGGTACAGCGTGAAACTGGAAAAATAGTGATGGTTGCCCATCAAATGAGATGGCAGTGGCAAATTAGACAAATAAAAGAACAGGTTGAAAAGGGTGCTTTCGGAAAAATTTATCACGCAAAAACTGGTTGGTATCGAAGAAAAGGGATACCAGGCTGGGGAAGCTGGTTTACGCAAAAATCTGAATCTGGTGGCGGACCTTTAATTGATATTGGTGTTCATATGCTTGATTTAGCACTGTATTTAATGGGAAATCCAAAGCCAATCTCTGTTTACGGAGCAACATATGCGGAATTTGGCCCAAAGAAAAAAGGTATTGGAAATTGGGGTACACCAAATTGGCAGGGAGTTTATGATGTTGAGGATTTAGCGACTGCTTTAATTAAAATGGATAATGGGGCGATTTTATCACTCGAAGTAAGCTGGGCTGTTAATATGGAAACTAGTAATGACCCATTTATTCATCTCATGGGTTCAGATGGTGGAGCATCTATTAATGGAAATCAAGCAAAAATCTTAACTGAACAATTTGACCGTCCAATTGATATTGAATTATTTCCTAATGAAAACGAAATAGATGAGCGTATTTACTTAAGTAAACATTTTATTGAGTGTATTCGCCAAGAAAAAGAGCCAATCACCTCAGCAATGAGCGGATTAGCAAACAATCTTATCCTTGATGCAATTTATGAATCATCTAAATCAGGTCGTGAAGTTGAATTGGATTGGAACATATAGATATATTGATTGACGATTATGTAAATGGAGCTTTTCACTAAGATTTATACTTATGGGAAAGCTCCTTACTTTTTACATATTTCCGAAAGGGGTATTTTTATGTTAAGAGGATTGACAAAGGCGGGATTTGGTACGAGTATTGAAGATAAACAATTTATTGAATTAGCAGCTGATTTTAACTTTCAATCTGTTGATATAGATGCTAAACAATTTATTGAGAACTATGGTTTACCTCATGCAAAAGCTATTTTAGAAGAGAATAAAATTGTGATTGGGGCAATTTCACTTCCTGTTGAATGGAGAAAATCAAACGAGGAATTTCAATCAGATATCGTAAATCTTATAAGCTCTGCTAAGGCAGCATTTGATTTAGGCTGTACACGTTGCTTTACATATATTTTACCATCCACAGATTTAAAGCCAGCTAGCTTTATGATTACGGCAATTAAGAGATTAAGAGCTTGTGCGGAGATATTAGATGTATATGGGATCCGTTTAGGTTTAGAATATGTTGGCCCACATCACCTTCAGAAATTAGGGAAATATCCTTTTATTTGGACACAAAATGAAACGTTAGAACTTATTGATGCAATTGGCAAATCGAACGTTGGATTATTATTAGATTCTTATCATTGGTATACAACAGGCTTATCAAGTGAGGATATTACAAGGTTAAACGAAAAACAAATTGTCCATGTTCATATAAACGATGCATATCGTTTACCAATTGAAGAGATTAAAGATAATGATCGCTTGTATACAGGAGAGGGAGTAATTGATTTACCTTTGTTTTTAAATAGTATCAAACAAACAGGGTACAATGGAGCAATCTCTCAAGAGGTATTAACACCAAATCCACCTACAGAATCAGTAGTAGAGCTAATGAAACGCAGTAAAAATGGGTTTGATAAAGTATTTTCCAGTATATAAAAATGAAACAAGTTCATTAAGAGAGAAGACTGACTTTAAATAGCTAAAAGTCAGTCTCTTTTTCTCTATTTATTGTTTTCATTCATTAGTGGAAAGGAAATGTTAATAATTGTTCCTTGATTAAGCTCAGAGGTAACGGTAATTTTTGCCGAATGGAGTTCGGCAATACCTTTAGCAATATTCATCCCTAAGCCTGAACCATCGGTGTTTTCCTCTGTATTTGTACCTCGATAATACCGTTCAAATAACTGGTGAACAGTATTTTCATCCATTCCAACTCCATCATCTTTGACTTGTAAAATAATTTGATTGTCATTTTCATGCTTATTGATTGAGAGTGTAATTCTCGTACCTGGAGGGTTATGTTTAATGCTATTTATTATGATATTATCTAGCATTCTTTCAAACCATTTAGCATCAGCATTAATAGAATATTGTTCTTCAGAATTAATAAAATGAAACTGATACTGATTATAAGTTCTATCCTTTAAATACTTAGCTGTTATTTGTTGAACCAATTGGTTTAAACTATAATTTTTCATAACAAGAGATAATGCTTTGTTTTTGATTTGAAAAGTTAATGTAAAGTCCTCGACAAGTCTTAGCATATGTTCACTTTTCTCTACGAGGATATTCCCAATCTCAACCAATTCAGTTTTTGTCCAATTATATTGTCCACTTTCTAGTAAATGACCATATCCTTGAATGGAAGACAGAGGTGTACGTAAGTCATGGGAAATACCTGTCATCCACTCTTCTCGCGTTTTTTCTAGCTTGATTTTTTCTTTTTC